>JAKAPK010000004.1:0-26717 GCA_021807125.1 Nanobdellota archaeon
GTTGCAACCCTTGCACTGCTTTCATTGCAGTATGCTATACCAAATGCGGACACATTCGTTGTACTAGCTACCTATGTCATAATACTAACTAACGTTGTAACTACAATTGGAACGTATTTCGTCTCAAAGGGCAAATTAATCAGTTATCATCCGTAATAAGATCTAAATTCGATACTACTAAGTTTTAAATATCGAAGAGCTTTCTATAGACTCCCCGTTCGGGTTTACTATTTTAAGTGTGCCTCCAGACCCAGACTGTATCGAAAGGAAGCCGAAGTTTTCGCCTATTATCGCTAGGAGGGTTCTTTGTTGCTGACTAGCATCAGTAAGGACGAAATTATTATTGTTGCAGTTTATCGGAACGCACACAATACTATTCGGGTTTACTTCACTGTTTTGTACCGCATTTACTAAACCCATACACTGCTGAGAAAGCACGTTTTGTTCATAAATTTTAGACGAAACAGTCATGGATATGTTCGCTTGAACAAGCACGGCCGCGTTTGGATTAATTATTTGCAGCACAATGTTCGTTATTGCCGGGCATTGAGTCGGATATATCGTATTAGATGTTACGCCAGAATATAGATATTGTACGGTGTTGTAACAGTTCACACCCTGATCATAGAACAATAAACTATATCCAACGTTTGATTTGTTTATGTAGATATATAAGGTAATAACATTATTGGGCGAATAGGGACTTAATCCGTAAAAACCCATGCTGTATTGTGTCGATTGCGTAAAAATCTCCTCTGCGGCACCAAGCCCATACACACCTAATTCCGTTGAGCCAGCCGGTATAGTGGTCGCTGGATAGGGGGCAGAGGCGTATTGAACAGAATTTACGTTCGCCGGAGTGTAATAATACTGGCCAACATTATATCCGTTTATTTCACTTACGTGCATCGTCCCTAGGCCAAACAAACCGCCGGATGTTATACCCGTCACATTTGCGTAACACAGGTCGTAATTATTTAACAGGTTTGAATTGTATGGGGATGAGGGGTTAAATAAGTTAGTAGAAGACTGTAAAGCACCGTTGCAAGTAGAGTTATCATATATTTGTATCACCGCTGCATCCGGGTTTCCTAAATTGATGTTGTTTGTTGTAGGGTTAGAAAAACAGGACTGGCCGGCCATACTAGTTATCTGGTTAAAATAATAAAGAGAGCTTTCCGGTTTGCTAAAAACGCCTTCCAATGACAGGAATATGAATATAAGTATTATGGCCATCAACACGACCATAAGAATCCCGTAAGTCTCTATCGATCCCTTTTTCATATTATACCAGCGATATCTCGCATATTATCGACGGGCCGCCGTAATATCTGCACACCTGTTGCGATATGCTTGCGGGACTACCATGTATAAAAAGCAGAGGGTTTCCGCTGCACATTTGCGGGTTTGCGCCACATTGTGGTGTTTCTACGCTTATGAAATAAGTAACCCCGGCATTCTCTATAGGCACGCAGTTCATCGATGTTATGTAGGCCTGAGGATCGTTATATTCTTGAGTGCCGGATACGTCTACAGTAGCATTCAGGAAATTGGTACAAGATTCATTAAAGTAACTTATAATATTCGAAGCGCTTATGCTAGAGCCGGTTGTGTTTTCGAAAGTGACTGTCCCCTCAGAGCCATTCATTCCTGCCAAGTTAGATTGCGAATACCATAAGGGTGGTGCCGGGCTTCCCCAGCTTGTTACTGCTTGCCATGAAGACTGATAAGGGCCCTGGCTGCCCACATAAAAACTGAAATCGTTATAGCTGCCTATACATACAAAAAACGTATTCGAAAGCGTTGATGGGTTCGTTGGGTTTTGCAAAATACCGTGTGCGGACAGGCCATTCAACAGATTTAAGCATTGTCTAGTGCCGTAAAATTGTGCAAGGAACTGGTGGTTGTCTAAGCTAACGCTCCCTCCAGTAAGTATGGATATGCCGCTAGTTATTGCCGATTCGGTCTGGGAAACATACGAATTCGTATTGGAGCCGACGGACTTTATAGTGCCAGTGCCAAGCAGGAGAATGTAAACGACTATAACAACGATCACCGCGACTATTATTACAGATATTATAAAGGAGTATACCTCGTTTATTCCTTTTCGGTTGACCATATGATATGGTACCTGACAATTTATTTAACGGTGTTTATGCTGTTTTTGTGACCGCGTTCTCTCGTTTAGAAGCCCATTTTAATTTTTTAGGATTCCTCTTAGTGAGCATGTATTTCATACATCTTTTGCTGCAGAAATTGTATACCGTACCGTCCACCTTAGCGTACATTAAACCGGTACCGCGGCGTATTTCATTGCCGCAAAAGCTGCATTTCATACTATCTTATTGGAAGAGCCTCCATTTCGGTTTCTTTGAGCATAAGAACATCACCAGTTACAACAGGTCCGCGCACGTTTCTTCTTATTACTTTATCTTTATCAAAACCCTCTAGAACCTTACATTTCACCTGGGTGACTTCTCCAGTAGAACCTTTACCTGAAAGTCTTCCGACAATCTCTATGACTTCCGCTGGATAAGCCTCTCTTTGAGCTTCACCAAATTTCTGTGAAGTTCTTTTTTGTTTGATTTCTCTATTAGACGAAGGCTTATTCATAAGTTCTTTGTTTTTGATACGAGTTCTTCAAGAGCATGCGCTTCTTCACCAGGGTTTAGAACCGCTACTGCAGCTGTAGGCACATCCACGCCAACCGATTTACCGAGTTCCGTTCTGCTCTTTACAACTATACACGGGATATTTTTGTCTTTGCACAACAACGGCAAGTGCATTACTATCTCTTTAGGTGATGTATCAGAAGCATAAACCACCAGTTTAGCTTGTGATCTTTCCAAAGCTTTAGTAGCTTCGTTTACTCCTTTTTTTATCTGACCGCCTTTCGATCTTATTTTTTCAAGCACAGAATACACATGGCTATCCAAATCTTTTTTTCCAGCTTCATCCGCCATAATCAGCTAACCTCCTTATTTTTTTTATTATAGTTTATGATAATGGCAGTATTTATAAGCTTTTTTTTAGTGTTTACACCGCTTAAAACGACAGAAAAAATAATACTGCACAAAAACCCCAAATTTTAAGCGTAAAATGCGTGTCTAATATTAATAGTTTTTTTTAATTTAGCCGCGTATTACCTTTATATTGGTTATTTATTCATATCTAATTATATTCCTATGGCTGTTGCTTCATACGAAAAGAGAGCCCTTGACCGAATTCTTCTCGAAAATGGTAGGTTAGAAAAGATAAAGAGAGTGCTTGCGCATCAGGACAAACACATGCTGAAAAAGGGCGCAGCCGACGTGCATATACTCGCATCGCTGGAATACCCCTGGTATCAGCATCAATGGCTCCGCGATTCCTCGAAAGGAATAATGAATATGATAGAGACCGCGAGTTTTCTTAACGATTTTGATCTGTTTGATACGTTCGATATAAAAGAAGGAGAAATCGAGCGCAAGTTGTCCGCGGCGATAAATACGATGTGGAGGTCCCTGTATTTTTTTAGTCAAGACATAAAGAAAGGAGAGATACGCGACATACGAGACCACGCATCAAAGTTGGGTAAGAACCACATTCTGGCAAGGTTCGACATACTGGATAACGGAAATGTAAGCCTGTGCGAACCCGACAAAGATCAACCAAACACGTTCAGAAGTTGGCTTATGCAGTATGATTCCGTGCCGCTTACTCTCATTGCAACAATGCGTTTCATCGACAGTTTCGGAGAAAACAATATAAAATATGGTCTAGATACAGCAAAAAGCATATTACCGTGGCTTGTGAGTTACATGCAAAATTATTACAATACGCCATGTGCAGACGCTTGGGAGTTGTACTACAATATAGGAAAAATAAATGGAATAGACGCTGGCAACACTATAGACTCATACAGCGTGGCAGCGATATATTCCGGCATTGAAACCGCAAAAATGCTGTCAAAACTACTCGGGGTGTATCTGCCTAAAGAAACGGATTCTGCTAAGGTTGAGGACTTCCTGCTTGAACATTTTATAAGCGAGATACCCTCTTCTACGGGCAGAATATTGTGCAAGTCTAAAATAGAACACGGTGAACTTATGAAAAGCATAGACTCAAGCGCTATAGATGTATTTAGACTCTTCAAACCACCGAGGATAACCGGCTCACGTGTAGAAGATGATACGATACGTGCTGTGGAGCAACACCTTATGGAGGGCAGTCCTTTGCCGATCCGCTTTAAGTTCTTTGACAAGCACAGTCACATAAAAGACACTTACTTTTTTGGAGGCAACTGGTTCCCGAACGCTGAAGAATATGCGATGTATAAATTGGCAAAGGGCGACATAAACAAAGCAAAGGAGACATTGGATTTCATAGAAAGTCGCATAGAAGATGACGGATCGATACCCGAACAGACACTAATAAAACCTGCAAGTCAGGGATACGACCCAGAGCATTACTTTGAGAGAAATGGAAACAAGATGATAAGGTGTCTATGGTGGTCTGAAACGGGTTATTTAGGATTAATTTCTATGTACGCACGCAAGATAATCGCTTCAGCAAACTCCAAATCTGGCGCACCATAACGTTGTTTCCCCTATAAACATATTTAAATACATGAAATATACTTACTAAATTGTAATATGCAAAAAGCAAGGATAAAACTGACAGCAACGGATTCCGTGAAGCTAAAGCAAGTGTGCGACGACATACTTGAAATATCAAGGAAACTCGGTACGCCCCTTCAAGGACCCATTCCTATGCCAACAAAGAAGATAAAAGTGACCACGAGAAGAGCACCTGGCGGTGCAGGCAGGGAATCGTACGAGACATGGGAACTACGATTACATAAGCGCATAATAGACATGCAAGCAGATCCAAAAGCGCTCCATCTTATAATGAAGACTTCAGTACCGAAAGAAGTAAATATAGAAATGGAAATAATAGGCAAATAGTTCTTTCTTCCAGCGATTCGCTTAAAAACATTAACTGTCTACCATTGGAATGGACGGCATAAAAGAAAGCGCCGAGAAAGTGCTTATAGCTGGTTTGATATTACTTTCTTTGTTCGTGATTTTGATAGTGCTAGTGTCCAACGACCAACCGAGCTCGTTTACCAGTTCATTTTTGTCTATAATATTTGCGTTAGAGACTTTCAATTTTAGAGGAGTATACGGTCCGGCATTATTGTTCCTTTCCCTTTTTATGGGAGTATTTGCAGTTTATCTTTTTGAGTTCTTAGTTTCAAGTCTAAGAAACGAATTTGGAGGTGTAATATATATGGCGCAGTATCTACGTCTTAAAAATCACAGCATAATATGCGGTGGTGGTAGGATAGGCGAGCGTGTCGCTTTCGCACTTAAAGAGAGAGGCGAAAACGCGCTTATAATAGAAAATAGCGAAGCTAGAGCGATAGAACTAAAAAAACTGGACTTTAAAGTTCTTCGTGAAAACTCTTTGGATGAAAAAGCTATGAAGATGGCTAATCTTAAGAGGGCCAGTACGATATTCGCATGCCTCGGAACAGACGTCGACAATTTTATAATAGTCCTAAATGCGAGGGAAATGAATAAGAACGTAAAAATAATAACAAGGTGCAACTCTCTTAGGAACATAAGCAAATTCAAGTTGCTTGGGGCCGACGAGGTCGTTTTACCTGAAATAGTCGGCGCTGACAGGATGGTCTATCTCAAAGAGAAGAAAAGATCATGAATTATCTTCGCGCGATATCGATAGGGATAGAAAAATACTTAGAGATATTTTTGGTAGAGCTTTTCCTCTTGGCAGTCTTTTTCTCAAGGATATATACAATCGCAATAATGATATTTGGTTTTTTCGCAGTAATTATACTGTCCACTTTCATAAAAGCGATAGTAAAAGAGAAGAGGCCCAAACTTGCAGTCGAGCGTAAGGAGTTTAAGCGCGTATTCAGGATAGAGCTTAGAAGTTTTCCTTCATCACATTCCGCCGCTGCCGCTTTTTTCGTTGGATTCTGCTTAAACACGATTGTTTTTATACCGACGCTGGCCTTTGCATTGCTTGTAATGTGGAGTAGAGTGTATATAAAATCACACTACCCTCGCGACGTACTAGCAGGAGGATTACTAGGATTTTTAGTCGGGATGGCAGCAGCAAATTTACACGTTCTTTCTTACTTTGTTTAGGTTCCTTTTTGCCGGCGAGGCCATTTTTAAGTAGTATGACAATGGATTTTTTATCCTTTTGCACGTTTCATCCGGCGAACATACATTAAAATATTTGTAATAGCCCTCTGCATCGCAATTTGGAGGTGGATATCGCCTGCCGCCGAAAGCATAATCCAGCTGCGATTGTATGTAGCTCCCCTTCAGAGGGGGACTATTTTTTGTGTTCCAGCTAGTGAGTATATTATTTATCTCTTCCCGCGTCTTACCGATACTTCTATAGAAATTTATAAGGATGAACACGCTGCGTTTTTTTCCGTCGGATATACCGGCACTTATTGCTTTTATGCATGGTGGTAGTTTATCCAGATTTATCGGAAGGTTATACTCTTTGTACTCAGATTTTTTCACGGCATCCTTTTCGGCAATAATTTTCGGTTCAAAGCTATCATACGCCCTTACGAACAGTCTTTCCGCTTCATTTTTTCTAACTTTCAAATCAAAGAAGTCAATTCTAGTGTCTATATTGTTCGGTTCAGCGTCTTTTATAGTGAAAGAATCGATGCCAGACCTTTTTATAGGCACCGATACGAGCCATTTTTTCTCGTTTAAGGAATACTGCATTCTGAACATGTGTCTTTCAGAAATCAACACCGTGTCTATGTCTATTATTTTGTAAGGGTCGATATAACCGTCTTGTGCAAGCGACGAAGCATCAATTCCAAACATTTTTGACAACCTTTGTAAACCGAAATCTTTCTCGAGCGCATCGCTCAACGTGTTTTTTAGCTCATTCTTTAAGTATATAGAGACTATCATCGATGCATCAGGAAACAACTTATTTATCGGCTCGCCATTTATCGCCTCCGGAAAACTTTCATACGGTACTAACATATGAAATCCAGATCCGCCGCTGAATTTTATTGAAAAGGTGTTCACGCCTTCCTTTTCAAATTTTGCAGCTATCATCTTGCAGAATATCTTGGACACTTCAAGCTGTTTACAATCTATGTCTATCAAGATGTCCCAGCCAGATCTCAGTGAATTGAAATCTTCCTTCTTCATGTCCGTACGCAAAAGGAGCGGGTTCTGCCAGCGCTCTTCGCTTACATGAAAACTAGTCGCACCCATCTTCACCACTTTTTCTATCTCAGAATGATACTGAAAGAAGGCAGGCCTCTTCCCGAAAATTTCACCGTATCTTACCGCACACTCCCTCTCTCGTGTATTTATGAGCTTTTGGATGACATCATCTCTTAAATAATAGGAAAGTATCTCTGAGGGTTTCATTTCAATATTTTAATGCTGTACAAATATTAAACCGATAACTTGGCTTATAGCTATTTAAATCATACGAATCTAATTAATCGAATGTTAGGTAAAAAAGTAGAAAACATAAGCATAAAGAAAGGACAATCCGTAAAGGACCTTATAGATCAATTTAGGCTTTCCGGCGGCTTCACTTCAAAGAAGCTAGCGATTGCCTCTGAGATATTTAATGAGATGCAGGCCGAAAAAGACTGTGTAAAGTTCTTATCATTTCCAGCAGATATAATATCAACCGGAGCACGTGGTGTAATAAAGGACCTGGTTAAAAACAAACTTGTTGACGTAATAATAACAACGTGCGGGATGCTGGATCACGATCTTGCCAGAGTGTGGAAGGACTATTATGCAGGAGATGAGAAAGCGGACGACGCAAAATTAAGGGAAGGAAAGATAAATAGGCTTTATAACATTTTTATCCCTGATGAAAGCTACGGCTTCATATTAGAAGAAAAAGTCGGCGCTATACTGAAAAATGCTGCATCGGTGAAGAAAGAATATTCTACAAGCGAGCTGATAGCTTTTGTAGGCGAATCGCTAAAGGATGAAAAAAGTGCGGAAGACTCCATTACTTATTGGGCGTGGAAGAACAAAATACCTATAGTAGTCCCTGGAATAACCGATGGAAGTTTTGGCTCACAAATCTGGATGCACACGCAGACAGACAGCAATTTCAAGATAAACTTGTTCTCTGATGAGAATCTTCTTTCTGATATAGTCTTCAAGGCAAAGAAAAGCGGCGCTCTTATGCTTGGAGGAGGGATATCAAAGCACCACACAATTTGGTGGAATCAGTTCCGTAAAGGCTTGGATTATGCAGTGTATATAACTACCGCAGTAGACTGGGATGGCAGCCTTTCGGGAGCGAGATTGGAAGAAGCCATATCGTGGGGCAAGATAAAGCCAAAGGCAAAACAAATAACAGTAGAGGGTGATGTGACGGTATTGCTACCATTAATATACTCTTATTATCTTAATTAACTATATGAAAATAAATGAATTGAAAGGAGACATGAACAACGTTGACGTTGCAGGCGAGATAGTTGAAATATCCCAGCCACGCGATGTAATCACAAAGTTCGGAAACAGTAAGGTTGCTACGGCAAAACTTAAGGATGATACCGGCACTGTAGACCTGTCCTTGTGGGGAAAGCAGATAGACCAATTCCACATCGGTGATAAAGTTGAAATAACCTCTGGTTATACAAAGACTTTCAGAGACAATATACAGGTTAATGTCGGAAAGAACGGCTCTATTAAAAAATTGTGAAGATTACGATGCAAGATTATAATCGACTTTTCTTACATCCTTAACATTTAGAGACAGTAGATCGTTGTATCTGTTCGGTACTGCATCAATTTCAATCTGAAACATACCGAACGATATGTCGTTTAGTTTCGCCTCTACATTTTCTTTACTAGACATAGAAAGCAATTTTTCGGCGTTCTTATCAAAGAACGAAGCGCGAATACTTGACGAACCATCGTCAACTATTCCAGAAACCATAAGGGTTTTGTATATTGCTTTTTCGCCGTGTAACTCGCATTTTTCGGTTACCTTTTTGTTACACAGACGACACCTTATTATGAACGGGCTCCCGTTTACAAACAAACGCGTAATAAAACATGTTATCGTGTATACGCCATTTTCCGACACGTCTTTTATACTATTGTAAGTTCTGGTCACTGGAACAACCGCCTCACTATCAACATGAGTAGTTTTTATAGCGCTGTTCTTGCTTATGTTTATTTCATAACTCTCATTAAGCCGGTTCTTCTTAGAATATCCGTTAACTATCACTATTTCATCGCCGTTCTTGGCTGATGATAACTGGTTTATCTTCTCGGCATCCCATATGACGACGTTTATATCTCCAGTATCATCCGAGATTATCAAGTTCATTATTTTTGATGATGCACCCTTGATTTTTATTTCTCTGGCTGGAAAGCAGCGCTTTATTTTTCCAGAGATGTTTATATGTTTTATTTCTAGCGAAATGTCCTTCACTTTGAAATTTCTTCTTATTGGCATTACGCCATTCTCCGTCGCAAGCATTTTAACTGCCGCGTCCTCGCTTAAGCTAGGGAACTCAGACAATTTTGTTTTTATCTTTGATGAAATCGTTTCCCTCGACATTCCGGTTTTTTGCTCTATAGCTTCCAAAAGCCATTCTTCTACCATACCTATTCTAGAATATCTTCTACCATCCTTTTTATTCTTTCATAAGACCTGCGATCCTTTCCTTCATAGTACGCTCTTATAAGTGGCTCGGTGTTAGATTCTCTAAATAATATGAAACCATCGTTAAGCATTACCTTTATGCCGTCTATTTTGATGGTTTTTCCCAACTTGCTTATCTTATAACTTATTTCCGCCATTTTTCCTGTGCGTTCCTCTTCCGTGTTGAATTTTGCCGTCGATAGCCCATAATAGAGTTCAGGAAAAGTATTTACTAATTCACTCATGCTTTTACCCCATTTTTTGAGAATTCTTGACATTAAAAGACTAGCAAGTATGCCGTCAGAAAAAGGATAATACTTTCCGAAATAGAAATGCGATGAAACCTCAAAACCAAAATCGCAAGTTTTCTTTAGGTAGGGTTCCATGAAAGGCCCGCCAACTCTGGTGTATTTCACCTTGGAATATCTTTCTATAATGCTTGGGCATGCAACGTTAACTACACTGTTTTTAATTTTCATGAATTTTATAAATATCAAGGCCGCGGTTACTGGATCTACAAAATCACCGTTTTCATCGATGAATATTATCCTGTCACAGTCTCCGTCAAGCTGAATGCCAAAATCCAATTTTTCCTTTTTAACAATGTCGGAAAGTTCTTTAGAGTTTTCCTTACTAGGTTCCGGTATCTTACCATAGAAATTTTCAGATGGTTTATCGTTCATCATCCTGGCATCAAGTCCAGCAAGTTCTAGACACTCTGGAACTATGAACGTCCCGGATCCACCCATGCAGTCTACGCCTATCTTCAGGCCGACGTTTCTAATGCCCTTTGTGATATATTTTATGTATTTGTCGTCGTAATGGTATGGTATGGTTTTGCCCGTTTTTTTTGAAAAACCTTTGCTATCGAATATTTTTTTGATCTTCTCCGGTGTTATTGTAGTGCCATTCAAAAAACTCAGTATTCCCGTGTACTCCGCAGGATTATGCGATGCACTTATGCACACCCCATATCCCCTTTCGTTAAAAGAGGCGAACGCAGGCACGCAAACCGGGCCCATGTTGAGTTCGTACACTGTCGCACCGCTGTGTACAAGCCCTAGTGTAAAAGAGCTCCTTATGGCTATGCTACCCCCCCTATTGTCGTTGTTTACAAAAATTTTTCTCTCGGGATAAGCTGTAGCTATAGACCTTCCAAGTTCAAATGCAGTGTCAGCATTAAGCTCTGTCGGATAAACGCCCCTTATATCGTAAGCTTTGAATATATCCATATCTTTTCTATCATGCATATTTTATTAAACTTTAATGGGGCAAATGGTTAAAAATGCGATCTAAGACCTTAGTTATATGTAGCACAATATACCGAGAATATTTAAAATCCAAAAGTAGAAGTCTATTATGGTAACCACGCTTTTATCTTCTTCAGCCGACATAGAAGATAAACTTAAGAAACTAGTGTCGAAGAAGATAGATGAAACGAACAACATAAGTACGTATCTTATGCGGAACAAGGACTTTCTTCTTGTAGTTTCGGATTACCCATCGTCTATAGTCTCTCTTTTAAGGGCTTTATCAGTTTCTAACTCAGTGGTTTTCGTACTAAACAATAACATATCTGCGTTGGATGCGGAGTTAGTGCTTTCATTTGAGAATTCAGGTATCCAGAATTGTACTGTAGTTTACGATGAGGCCTCTGATACAAGCACGTTTGAAAAGTTATTTGCAGGAATGGAACTTGCAAAAAGCAAGCCCATCAACATAGCCGAGGCTTCTTCCATACCAGTACACGCTGTGGACAAAGGCGGAATAAACTATGTTTCTATAGACAAACATTTCCTTGTGAAGGGGATAGGCAGCGTGATAATCGGCTTTGTCGTAAGCGGTCAAATAAACAAGGGCGACCATATGTTTTTGTTGCCATCTATGAAAGAAGTTACCGTAAAAAACATACAATTAATGGACGTCGACGTACAATCTGCAGCTGCCGGAAGCCACGCTGGACTCGCGTTAAATAACACAACTGAAAAGGACATGGAAAACAACTATGCGCTTTGCGGGGCTAAAGAAGCTTACGTCGAGTTAAATGGCGAGTTAAAAGCTTCTAAATTCTACAGCAGAGATGTTACATCTTTGAAAGACATCGCCATAGCCAATGGAGGAGAAGCGTTTTTAGCTAAAATAGAAAGGAACGGCAATTATTCGAAATTACGACTAAATAAACCGACGGTGCCGGTTAGGAAGAAGTTTGTCGTGGCAGACCCAAGCCTTCCAGTGGGCAAAAACAGAATAGTCGGGGCTTTCGAGCTGAGTAATTGAATATGGCTTTGGATAAAGGCAGCGTCAAAAATGCTATATCAGAAAAGAGCACAGAATTCATATTTAAACTAAAAAATGGGATGGAAATCGCAAGGGCCAATAATTTAAAAGATTTCGTTTTTAGGGTCAAGGAAATTGCTGCAGAGTCCCTGGAGTATCACACGTATAACGGGCACTTCGGGTCATGGTTGCGATATTTTAACCGTTTTGAGCTCGCGGAAAAAATAGACTCTTTGAAAAGCAACGGCGAAAGGCTTAGAGAAGATATATTGCGTATAATAGGAAAAATTTAAGAGGTTTCGGTTTCCTTTAAGACAGCTTTAAGCGCTGATTTTAATTGAACGACTATCTCCTTGTCCGCCATACCAGATTCAATATTTGAGGACATGTTCATTTCGAACGGCAGGTGGCAAACGACTTTTACTCCTTCGAGCTTGTCCACGTATCCTCTGTTGAATTCCATATGTTTATTACAGTGGTCACATTTTATGTAACTCATATTCTCTATCACTCCGCTTACCGGTATTTTCAAGGCATTCGCTATAGATAGAGTCTTGTTGCCTATTACGTTAGACAGACTTTGCGGTGTTGTAACCAAAAGTACCTCGTCGACAGGAATAGATTGAAATACAGTAAGCGGTCCATCGCTGGTACCCGGTGGCATGTCTAAGAAAAGTATGTCTAAATCTCCCCAATTCGTGTCGCCATACATCTGTTTCAGAGCGCCCGTTACGAGCGGACCCCTCCATATTAGTGCACCGGCATCAGTTAGCATATCTACAGATATGATTTTTATCCCTTCGTGGTTTATCGGATCGAAACTCTTGTCGTCGTTAAGATACACCCTTTTTGACATTCCAAATATAGTCTGTATGGATGGGCCAGAAACATCACAGTCCAATATACCCGTTTTATAGCCCTCCCTTTTTGCTTCGAGAGCCAAAAGCCCGACTATCGTGCTTTTTCCTACACCACCCTTTGCGGAATAAACTGCCACTATCTTTTTTATAGACTTCTTATCGTATTTTCTTATCGGAGAAGGTATCTTTCCTGAACTTCTCTGCAACATGCCTTTCACAGCTTCCAAATCTTCTTTACTCATCTGCTCGAAGGACACATTTATGTTCGCATACGTCTGATTTAGGCCCGATTTTACGTCAGTTTCTATTTTTGAGGTCAGTGGACAGTTCGGTACCGTTAGTTTTATAATAACACCGAGAGTCCCGTCTTTAAATTCTACTGATTTTACCATCCCCAGGCGTACTATGCTTACGCCTATTTCAGGATCCTTTATTTTATCGAGTACAGAATAGATTCTTTTTATTTCTGCGTCGTCAAGACTCATTTTCTTTTTTCCTCGTCTACGTCTTTGACGCCTTCTGCAGTCACTTCAAAAACGGCCTCTCCTTCTGGTAGGCTAGGAGAATCTATAAGTCTCGCTACTCTGCTGCCTTTCTTTCCTTTTCTTAAATACACCCTGTAAGTAGCGACGTGACCTATTATGTGTCCTCCGACGGCGACCGTCGGGTCTCCGAACATTACATCTGGTCTAGCCATTACTTGGTTCGTTATGTACACCGCAAGATTAAATCTGTCCGCATACCTTTGCAGGTTGTGTAGAATTACGTTTACTTTTTGCTGTCTGTCTGCAAGAGTGCCACGACCAACGTATTCTGCCCTGAAAAGGGCCATCATGCTGTCGACGATTACCAATCTTATTTTAGGATCTTTATTTACAAGTTCAGGTATTTTGTCTATCAAAAGCATCTGGTGGTCAGAAGAATATGCGCGGCCTATTTTCATGTTTTGCAGTGTTTCCTTAGGGTCTAAGTTTCTGCTCAATGCGAGTTGTTCGATTCTTGCAGGCCTAAAAGTACCTTCGGTGTCTATCCATATTACGTGGCCCTCAAGACCGCCTTTCTCTTTTTGTAATTGCACATTTACAGCCAACTGAAACGCCAACTGGCTTTTTCCGGATCCGAATTCACCATAGCATTCTGTTATGGCCTGAGTCTCAACTCCTCCGCCAAGCAACAAGTCAAAAGTCTGGCTTCCAGTAGTTATTCTTTGCACGGCCTTCCTTCGATCCTCAAACTCGATGCCAGAAAGGAAATTCATTTTAGCAGCGGCCCTAGCCTCCGCGATTATCTTCTTAGCAGTAGGTTCGCCTATTTCACATACTTCCGCTAAATCCAAAGGATTCGCTGTCGCCAATGACATTATATCTACGTAGTCAGCGTTCCTCAGCTTGCTAGCAAGTGTAGACCCAACACCCGGCAAATCTTTTATATCCTTGTATTCTACATCTTCGGATATCTCTACATTTTCTGTCTCAATTTCTTCTTCATCAGATTGTTGGGATTTTGCCATAACATTTACCTCTTTTTTTCAATTTTATTAAAGAAACGCATCCTATTTAATCTTATCCAGGACAACTACAGTGTCGGTCTCTCCGACCTCACCTATCGATTCAAGCTCGTCCACAACGAATTTCGAAAGATCGGACATTTTTTCATATGCATATCTCACCAGAATATGCCATTCGCCGCTTATCAATAGCACTTCTTCAACGCCATCCTTTTTGGCGACTTCCTCCGCTACATCTATAGGCGACACTTTAGAGCCCTGCTTAAGTTTCAAGAATACGAATCCGCTCGTCATACTTTATAATAATACTCAACGTTTATATCCTTATTCGATAAGCTAAAAAGTAGCAGTTATATACTCTTCTTACTAAAAGGTTTTGTGCAAGCGGCAAAAGTAACCGTTATAAACCTTAAAAATCATAAATTACTCTATTAATCTGCTATGGAAAAGGATTCCCTGGAAAAGGCTTTAGTTAAGCTGAGAGAGGACGCTAAAAAAAGCGATAAAAAGTTCACGCAATCGATAGACCTAATAATAACTCTTAAAGCCATAAAATCAAAGTCGCAGAATTCTTCCATTGACGCAGTTACGCATTTACCCCACAAAGTTAAGGAGGTAAAGACTTGTGCGTTTATAGACAAGGACATGCAGGTGCAGAGCGCAGGCAATTTTTCGATGCTCATAACAAAGGATGATCTTGCAAAGTATGATAAAAAGCAGGTTAGAAAAGTCATAAAGAACCACGAGTTCTTCTTCGCAGAGGCCTCTATAATGCCACAGGTTGCGGCTAAGTTCGGTAAGCAGCTTGCTGCAAAGGGTAAGATGCCGAATCCAAAGACAAACACAATAATAACTCCTTCTTCGAACCTAAAGACTGTAGCCGAATCTGTAAAGACACTTTTAAAATTAAACACGTCCAAAAACAGGGCTATAACGATTAAGATAGGGGATCAAAAGTCCGAAGATAATAATCTCACAGAAAATGCACTATCCGTTTACAACGCGGTAAAATCGCTTTTGCCCAATGGCGATGCAGGAATAAAGCACATCTACTTAAAGACAACGATGGGCAGCCCAGTTCCTATATGAAAAAATCCCGGGGATCGCAAGTAAAACAGAAAGAGAGCGAGGAGCTGAGCAAGAAAATATCCAAATACTCAACGATAGCACTGGTCGATATCAATGGTTTTCCTTCTCCGAATTTTGAGGAACTCAAGAAGATTTTTAGAGATAAGGTCGAATTTATATACACAAAGAAGGTTGTGGTTTACAACGCTCTAAAAACTATAAACAAGGAACTTTCAGATGTGCTTACCGAAGTAAAAATGCCAGTACTTGCACTTTCGAACGAAGAACCGTTTGCAATATCAAGGACAGTAATGGACAATAAGGGATACTCGAGAATAAAAGCCGGAGAAGCGGCAAGCGAAGACATAGTCCTGCCCGCAGGACCTACACCGTTTCCACCAGGGCCGATGCTTTCACAATTTTCGTCCATAGGCGTAAAGACAAAAAACGAGGGTGGCAAGATATCTATAATATCCGATACGACAGTTGTAAAGAAAGGAGATGCAGTATCAGAAAAGGTTGCGACCATACTTTCTAGCATGGACATAACTCCAAAAGAGCTCGTTCTTTCCATAGCGATCGCCTATAACAACGGACTAATGTTCAGAAGACAGGTCCTGTACAAGCCACTGGAAGATTATATATCGGACGTATCCTCTGCGTTCCAGAAGAGCCTCGCTTTGTCGGTTTCCAGGTCAATACTCAATAAATATTCCGTAAAACCGCTGGTCAAAAAGATTTATATAGGAGTAAAATTTTTATCAGTAAATAGAAACATAGTATCCAAGTCGACTATAAAGGATCTTATAGCGAAGGCTACTGTGCACGAAAAAGCACTTTCAAAATTGACAGGAGGAAAATAAAATGGAATACGTATATGCAGCGATGTTATTACACAGCGCCGGAAAGGAAATAAATGAAGAAGCTATGCACGCAGTATTGAATGCGGCTGGCATAAAACCGGATGAATCGCAAATAAAGGCTGTAATATCTGCCTTAAAAGGTGTCGATATAGACAAAGTCATAAGCGAGGCACAGGTGGCTTCTGTAGCACAGGCACCGCAGGCCCAAGCGCAGGCGGAAAACAAGAAGGAATCTGCTCCTAAGGAAGAAAAGAAAGCACCAGAGGAAGCAGCAGCGGGACTAAGTAGCCTTTTCGGGTGAAACATCTTTAAACGTTTATCTCCCGTGTACTAGATATAGCGATAGCACATTATGATAGTAATAACAAACGACGATGGGTATAGGAGCCACGGGATAAGGATTCTGTACAGGGCAGCAGTTGAAGTCTTCGGTCCGGATAAAGTCGCGGTAGTCGCGCCAGATAAAATGCAGAGCCTTTCCGGAATGGGATTTACAGTTCACAAACCACTAAGACTTTTTAATATAGTGTATGAAGACATGCCTTGCACAACCGTATCAGGTACCCCGGCAGACTGTATATTTGTATCCGAATCGTATCTTTTCAAAAACAAGATTGAAATGGTGTTGTCCGGTGTGAATGCCGGCACGAATCTTAGCGCCGAATCTGTCTACGGTTCTGGAACAGTCTCAGCAGCAGTATGTGCTGCCTTATATGGAATAAAGGCGATAGCGTTTTCAAAGAACGTAAGCATCGATATGGACCCAGACTCCATAGACAAAGATTTAGACACTGTATCGGCTAGGCTTAAGTATCTGCTTAAAAAACTGGACGGAAAGAGATTCCCCAACGATGTAGATCTGTTGAACATAAATTTTCCTGCAAAAACAGCAAATGATACTCCTATAAAAGTTACGACGCTCCAAAGAAGGATATTTGAGAATAAGGTTACGAAAAGAAAGGACCCGCGCGGCAAAGACTACTTTTGGTTGAACGGAAAATTAAAAAAGAATCTTCAGAAAGGCTCGGACGCCGAAGGTCTTTATGGCGGTAACATAACTGTAAGTCCAATAAGGGTTTATCCAGTCCCAGAAAAAGGACTGGGCGAAATAAAGAAGATACTCGAGTGATGGAACTTCCAAAGAAAGAATACATAATAGTCGTGCTTATCGCCTTAGCCGTTTTAGGAATCTTAATACTATTTTTGACTTATGCCACTTCCACCGCGCAGCCCACCCAGGTAGACCTGAACAATTCTGAAGTTGGAGTTTTTTATTCCGCTTGCACTAGTTGCACGCAACAGATACCTCTGGAATTGTACAATTTCTTCGCACAGTACGGATATATACCGAACAACGTTTCCATATTTTTTGGCGATAATACAACGGCTACCTTTATATCCAACAATCTTATAACTGCGCTCCCTTCCCTTGTAATTCCGTCGTCAATAGCGCAAAATTCGCAGGCATCGACCATAATTAGTGCTTTGGTCTATTCTAACGTATTCACTTCGGGAGCGAACAACTTCGTCCTTAATACGCCGTTTATTGCAGCATTAACGCATTCCGTTACGTATTACAATATATTGGAAAATAGAACAATGACTTCGGTCAATATCTATAATATATCCACGGTTTACAACGTTACAGCTTCATCAAAATTCGCGCCGATAATGCCGATTCCGATAATAATGACGTTCAACGATACGAACATAACGCGCCAAGGCAAGCCCGTCATAGATTTCGTATATTCAGATTCTCCTTATAGTGCGCTTCAAGATTTCCTTTTCACGAAGGCCTTGGAAAATTTCGGGAATTTCACAGGTCTTTCTACGTATTTTTCACAATCATTTCAGGTGACCCAGACCAGTTATATCGGTCCGCAGGTGTATTATAACCTCCAGAACGCTTCTTACAACAGCAATTTTTTCTATCTCGAGGCTTATAACATAAGTGATATCACAGACGTTAACTTATCAAGGCAAATTTTCGAATATGATCAAAACGCGCTGTTGGGTATTTCAACATACGGAAATTTCATGCCGTTTATTGATATTGGAGGTCGATTCATATCAGTATCTTCAATGCTTCAGCCAATGTTGTTCAATGGCATGAATATTACGCAGATTAACAATTATCTAGATACAAATTCTACTGTAGACGCATACGTCAACGACAGTATTTCTTTCATAGACGCAATGTTGTGCACATATACGGGCGCCGTGGTTAAGGTATGCAGTTCGCCAAAAGTAAATGACTACTCCCTTCAAATAGACAGGGCCTTAATCCCTTAAAGGGTAAGCAAGCTCGTTTATAGCTTTTACCGGCTCCTTCGATTTTAGTATACCAGAAGCTACAAGTACGCCGTCACATCCAAATTCTATACTTTTGCGCACATCTTCAGCGGTTTTAATTCCGGCGCCTATCAGCGCAAGCGATTTTGAACTGCTATTCACAAGTTCAACGAACTCAGCTATAACTTCTGGTTTAGCAGACGTTACGGACACATTTCCTCCAATAAGTTCTGGAGGTTCGTATGCAATCGCATAAGGCTTAAGAGTAAGCAGCTGCCTTGCTTCCCGAAGAGAAGACGCACATACAAAACTGAAAAGATCATTGTCTATGCATAGCCCCACTACGTTTTTTATTTTTTCTGTTGAAAGCTTTCTTTCAGAGTGATTTATCAAAGTGCCCGTGGCGCCAGAATTTTTAATATCATACCAGGTTACATGTCCTGTAAACGCACCCGGTTCTACGTCATCTATGTGCTGCCCAATCGTCTCGCACAGCCGCGATGTCTCTCTTAAAATGGAATAGGGGGGAGCGACGATCGCCCTTATGCCGAGGGATTTAGAAAGTTTTGCACATTCGCCGGCTATTTTAAGCCCGTTATCGAAGGACTCTTTATATGCCTTATAGTTTATCAATAAAATTTTTCTTTTCATCTATGAAATACGCCCCTTTTAACATTGCATAAGAGTCTTTAGAAACATATATGTTGCTTACTCTGCTAAAAACCGTTTCATTCTTAAATTTTATGTCTTCGACGCCGGCCTTTATGAATTTCCACGCATTTAACACGCCCCCGCCGATGTATATCGATTCTGGATCAAAAATGTATATCAAAGAGAGCAGATATCTGCCAAACAACCGGCCTATCTCTCTGAATTTCCTAATGCTTTCTTTATCGCCAGACGATGCCAACTTGTATAAGTGTTCACCGTCATTTCCGAAGTTCGGCTTAAATCCTTTTCCGCCGATAAGCGATTCGATGTCGGAATCTGTGTTAAAGGTTTGTATATGGCCTATCTCTCCAAACTTTTCCCTGCCCTTTATCTTTAAAATCTTGCCAAAAAGTATGACAGCACCGCCTATTCCAGTGCCCCAGACGATTGCCAAGCCGCTTCTGTCAGATGTGATCTTGCGCGTATTCATCGCATTTAAACAGAAACAAACGGCATCGTTTTCTATGTGCACAGATTTAAATCCGGTGTTTAGCATTGCGATCAAATTCTTGCCAATTAATTCTTTCGGCAGGTTCGGCGCCAGAATAACTTTTCCTTGCGTATCGACTCTACCTGCAAAGCTTACATTTACACACGCGACCCTGCCTTTGAATTTTTTCACTTCGATCTTTAGGTCTCGCGCGAACTTTTTTATATCTTTGGAAGTTTTTATTCGGCAGCTTTCTTTTATGTTGGAATCACTGTCAATCAGACCGATGAGCGTCTTTGTGCCGCCTATGTCTATGCACAACTTATCTCGCATATACTAAGAGAATATCGCCTTTAGAGACTTTAGCCTTTTGACTGGGTCATCACTCTGGAATATGTTCCTTCCTACTGCTATGCCGGAGAACCCGGCTTTCGCCGCTCTTTGCATCTTTTCAAGTAAAACGTCGTCTGTAAGTTTGCTGCCGCCGGCTGCAAATACATGCGTCTTTCCCGCGCATTTTGCTATCCATTCGAGGTTAGAATCGTCGTTGGGGTACTTTAGCTTTACTACGTCTGCGCCCAATTCCATCGCCGCACGTGCAGCGTATGAGACTATTTCAGGACTCTCATCGTCCTTTATCGAAGCGCCGCGAGGATAAGACCACATTATCGTCGGTAAGCCGTATTTCGAGGCTTCTTCTTCTATTCTCCCGAACTCTTTTACCATCCATTTTTCGTACTTGCTTCCGAAGTAGACAGTGTAACCGACAGCTGAAGCGCCAAGCTTTACAGCTTCATCAACACTGCACGTTTGCGTCGAAAAGGATTCTCCAGCGTATAACTTCGTCTTCTGGTTTAATTTTACTACAAGCGGAATTGAACACTTCTTGTCGTAATATGCTTTTGCAGTTCCCTTTAGTAGAATAAGTGCGTCTACCTCCGCCTTTTCCGCTATCTCGATTATGTATTCAGGAAGCACGCTTTTTTCACTGAAATCTGTAGGACCGTGTTCCATCCCATGATCATAGGCGAAATAGACGCCTGAAAGTTTAATACTTCTTTTTGCCATAAACCACCTTCTTTATTTTTACCCGTTTTTCTGGATAATTGCCGATAAGGCCCGCTTTCGCGCCATACTGTTGTATTACCTTACTGGCATTATAACTTCCAAGATTTATTGCGTCTTCAATTCCTTTATCGTCGATGAGCGCGTTGATGAATCCGGAAAGGAAGGAATCTCCGGCACCGATGAAATTTATCTGTTTCGTTCTAAACGCATCGGCGGCGTATATATATTTGCCGTCGAATACAAGCAAACCATTTTCTCCTTTGGTTATTATTGCAGCTTTCTTCGCGTAAGAACCTAGTTTTATAAGGTTTTTTATGTCGTTTCCAAAACCTACGAACCTTCTTGCTTCTTCATCGTTCATGCTTATTACGTCCACTTTTTTCATTAATCCTTCCATGCGTTTTATTCCACCGTCGAGTTCGGAAGAACCGGGGTTTATTACCATTTTTATGTCATTCGTCTCACAATAATCCGTCACATCCAATAAAGACGTATAGTCTTGATAGGGTAATGGGCCCATATACATCCACTTACTCTTGAAATCCAATTTCAATTCAGAAGGTTTTATCTCCTTTTCAAGGCCACGGTAAGTGAGTATGACCATCTCGCCTTTTTTTGGAACGAGTATCGTCGAGAATTGGCTCCTTCCGTTCGAAGCTATTAAATGTCCGGTATCTATCTTTCTGTCTTCCAGATCTTTTTTTATAAACTCTGCTTCTCCGTCGTTACCTATCTTTGCAATAACAGAAACTTTCTTGCCAAATTTCGCGAAGCTAGCAGCAGAATTAGTGGCGCTTCCTCCCGTAGTGTAAATCACGTCCTTTATTTCTATTTTTTTATCGAATGGCATCTCTAGAAAATGGCTGTTTATTCCAGGTTTCAGGTTGGCCCCGCCCGTAAAAAGGAATATGTCTTTTGTAGCAGAACCAATGCTAACTACATCGAACATGAGATTTGATGGTCTTTTTGGCTAATAAACATTAAATGTTTTTGCGCCTAAAACGATAAGCAGCCGAATATACATTTTAATACCATAATTTACTATAGTTTATATGGCTAAATTAAACGGCGATTGCATATGGTAAGTCGAGTCAAGAACATGGACAATTGGAATCCAAACGAAAAACCAAGTGCGATATGGTATCTATTAGGATTTATAGGAGTTGGCAATTTAGTAGCATTGATATATACTTTAATAGCAGACAAAAAGAACAGGCTGTTCGGTCTTTTGTTTCTTGTAGGAATAATAGGAAATATAGTCATATACTTAATGTTTAAGCAGAGCGACAAGAAACTTGCAGGGATGGCATTAGACACGCTTGTGGGCGGGGTAGTATTGACTGTAGTGCTCCTTTTAGTATTTGTCTTGAATATATAAGCCAAAGACACTTAGTTCGATGAATTCTCGTTGTAAACGTTTTTTAATAAATATTGCCTAAGAACTACTTCTTCTTTTCTAATTCTTTCTGTATTTCCTGCAGTTGCGCTGTGTTCTCTTCAACGGCTTTGTTAAGCGCCTTTAAGCGATATTCAAGTATGTCTATCTTCTCCTTAAGCTCGTCGACTACGCTTTTTTTATCCTTTTTTATGAGTATTTGACCTACAAGTTCGAAAAGATCCTCTCCCTCTTTCGTTTTGTCTACTTCGTCCAATGTTCTTTTTGCTTCGTTATACTGAAGCTGCACGCTCTGTTTTTGTGCCATATTTATCTGGAGTTGTTGCCTAGCTTTCTCGTAATCTTCTTCGTTCATAATTTATCCATTTCCTCCACGGTCTTTAGCGACTGGAGATAACCATTCACCATAGAACGCGTTATATTTATATCCCTTGCCTTTATGATTATAAATATTTTGTTATTTATTGCTTCAACGCTCGTTGTCGCCCTATCGCTTTCTCCGTAAAGACCGTTTACAGCCTTAAGAAAATCGTCGCACAAGCGTTCGTTTAAATCAGCTTCTATTGCCACTTTAAGCCTAAATTCATCTTGCTTTGACATGTACGCCGCCTTCGGGCCTTTCTTTTTTAAGTACCCTTCCGCCGCAGTACGGGCAACGTATAAGTTCTTTTATCTCTTCGGAATCAACCGTGGCTCCACAAGAAAAGCATTTATATTTTGGCATATTTTCACCTCAACGATTTTACTGTCAACGAATACGCATTGTCTGCAATCTCTAGACCGCACCTTTTACACTTCCATATACCGCTGCTAACCCGTTTTATCGATTGTTTTTTACATCTAGGGCATGAATATTTTTTTGATCTAAGCAAGTAAATCGCATCAAGTCTGTTTCTTACGCCAACGCCGTATCTCGGTGCTCTCATATCTTTTCTTCTTGAAACTCAACGTATTTAAACATTTAAACGGCTTAATTAATAAATTATTGAGACATATAATATATTTATTCGAGAAAATCGCTAATTCATACTTATGAGGGTATTTTGGCCAGTGCTTTTGTTCGCCGTGGTATTGCTGTCTTTGGGCGCAGTACATGCATTTTCTATGATGTATGTTTCCGTGACGGACACAGTATATCAATATGGCGTTCAGAATGCGACATCGCATATAAATTATACCTTGACTGCGAGTACTAATTTATCATCTATAACGGTACCGATATCGACTGGCTTATACGGCGTGAATGTGAATCCGTCCACGATACACGTTTATCAGAGCGGTAGCCAATACCCGTTTGATTTGAATACTTCCTTACCAAACTATATATTGATAAACTTAAACGGCGTAACACCGGGTGCTAAATTCGTAATAACGTATTCATACTCCGTGGCTTATAGTAACACCACGACGTTATTCCAAGCCGTTTATCCGTTCTCAGCAATAAACTTTACGAATGTGAATATCTCTATAATTCTCCCGCTAGGAGGATATCTACCTAACATTTCACAGGCGCAATACAGCCCAAGAGCGCCGACTAATTTTATGTCAAACGGCAGAAATATAGAAATTTTCTGGAGACTTGGGCTTTCACAGTCGTTTGTGGCACCTTATAACCTACTACCATATCAGTTTTCAGCGTATTATCAGGCGAATTTCAAGAACGTTTCGTACGCGCCATCACCAATCACAACACCCAAAACCAGCAGCAGTTATAACGATTACATTTACGGCGGGATAGTCGCAGCTGCCGTAATAATAGCTACAATAGCGTTGTTTGTTCTAAAAAAAAAGAGACCTAAAAAACCGCTAAAAAAAGGCAAGAATAGTCCTTTCATAAGGCTTCTCACGGAGGACGAAAGAAAAGTCTTCAATTCATTAAAGCGGGGACAATTCACACTTCAGGCTGAAGTGCTTCTTTCTACAGGTTTCTCAAAGTCGAAACTTAGCAAGATTCTTTCAAAACTTGTAAAGTACAAATTGGTGAAGATAAAGAGCGAAGGTAGAATAAACCGCATAAAGAGAACATAGACGTCCGAATTAACAATTTAGGGTTATAAATCATTATTTTGTATTATTGCTATGTCAAGGGGCGTAAAATTCCAATCGGCCTTGGAATATGTAATGACCTACGGCTGGGCAATACTTATAATAGTGATAGTAGTGGCTGTTCTATTCGCATTCGGGATATTTTCGCCTTCCAGCTCTACCACTTCCGGCGTCACCGGTTTTGCAGGCTTAGGAGTGCCCCAATTCACCTGTTGGTCTAACGGAACTGTTCTTGTAGCCCTTGGCAATAGTGTGGGTCAAACTATAACAGTAACAAAAATAAACCTCTCTTCCAACGGCGTGCCCACAAAATCCACATCGTTTAACGTAGCTATACAACCCGGTGCAAAGGAAACGTTCTCGATTCCGAATTTTTGCCAGAATTCTTCAGGTTCCTCATTTTCGATAAGAGCTGCCGTATCTTACGTAGAACCATCATTTCCTTCAGGAGGTACGCAATTTTCATTTGGCACAGCATTCGGGCAGATAATTAAAGCATCTGGCGGCTCATCACCCCCGCCACCTACAAATGTAACAACAACTTTCACTGAATCTGGCCTGCCTGAGGGTGTAAACTGGTCGGTAAAATATGATAATATAAATCAGACATCGAAATCTGATAATATAACATTTTCAACGACATCTGGTACGTATTCGTATAGCATCGGATCGCCAAACGTTTTTGGATGCGTTTATACTTCGTCTCCTTCGTCAGGCAATGACGCCGCCAATACATCCGTTTCAGTGTTTTTCCCGCGATGTATCACTGTATTTTCTTACGCAACAGCGAAAAGGAATTCTACATTAGGGTTTGACAATCTTTTATTAAGTACAACTTATCCGCTATACTTCTGTTCAGCCGGCGCGTCTCTTGGAGTCTCATCAACATCTGAATCCTGGATACCCTATGTGTACTACGGATATTCCTACCTCGAATACTCTTCGATCGGTGAGCAGTCTACAAACGTCTGCTCCTATTCTTCTACAGGTACAAATTATCTGTCAGAAGTAGCCGCGGGACTCAGCGAGGCGCCGACATTCAATTACTCGACATACACAACTGGGGGCGTAAGTGACACCCAACTTATACTTAAATATAATCTTAGTTATATCTCACACATATTTTTATTTTTATCATCAGCTGCCTCTACTATAAATATAGGTTCTACAGTTTTACCAACAAACTGTACAAAACTTAACTACTCTGACGTTAACGGCACCTACGGTTCTTATACCTCTGGTATTGGCTCGGGCTCGCTGGTTTACCTCTGCACAGAGCAACCAGGAAACAACTATGAACTGACATCTTATAGCAATCTTTACTGCACAAGTTCATGTTACTACGGACAGGAAGTGGCTGAAGCCCTCGTATTCCCGATAAACCATGTCAACAGAACCACGTTCACAGAGAGCGGTCTGCCTGCAAGTACACTTTGGTCAATAAGCTACGACGGCATAAACATCTCTGGCAACACGTCAATATCCACATCGATATCATTCATGCCGCCAAACACTTCATCGTACAAGTACATGATAAGCAGCCCGATAAAGGACCATTGCATCTACGATCCAAGTCCGATGAACGGCACACTTGCAGCAGGAGGTTCTTTGCCAATAACATTCTCATGTGCCCTCAATTTCAGCACATCAAAAGGCAATTCGACATCAGGTTCATTGAACCTGAAGACAGAGTATGGATATCCCGTTTACTTCTGCTCAGCAGGCGCATCTCTCGGTGCACAGTCAACATCAGAATCCTGGATAACCTATGAATATTTCAGTAAACCTAATTTCTACCTGCAGTACGCGTCGATAGGTGAGCAGTCTACAAACGTCTGCTCCTACTCTCTAACCGGTATTAACTATCTGTCAGAAGCTATGGCTGGACTCAGCGAGGCGCCGACATTCAATTACTCGACATACACAACTGGAGGCGGAAGTGACACCCAACTTGTTCTTAAGTATAACTTGACAACGACATCGCACGTACTGTTGTTTTTGTCAAGTACGCAATCAACTATTAATCGTGCGCCAGGACAGACTCTTGCACCGCCCGGCTGTTCTCAGATTAACTACTCTGACGTTAACGGCACCTACGGTTCTTATACCTCTGGTATTGGCTCGGGCTCGCTGGTTTACCTCTGCACAGAGCAACCAGGAAACAACTATGAACTGACATCTTATAGCAATCTTTACTGCACAAGTTCATGTTACTACGGACAGGAAGTGGCTGAAGCCCTCGTATTCCCGATAAACCATGTCAACAGAACCACGTTCACAGAGAGCGGTCTGCCTGCAAGTACACTTTGGTCAATAAGCTACGACGGCATAAACATCTCTGGCAACACGTCAATATCCACATCGATATCATTCATGCCGCCAAACACTTCATCGTACAAGTACATGATAAGCAGCCCGATAAAGGACCATTGCATCTACGATCCAAGTCCGATGAACGGCACACTTGCAGCAGGAGGTTCTTTGCCAATAACATTCTCATGTGCCCTCAATTTCAGCA
>JAKAPK010000004.1:26727-32748 GCA_021807125.1 Nanobdellota archaeon
TCGTACAAGTACATGATAAGCAGCCCGATAAAGGACCATTGCATCTACGATCCAAGTCCGATGAACGGCACACTTGCAGCAGGAGGTTCTTTGCCAATAACATTCTCATGTGCCCTCAATTTCAGCAGTGTTTTCACTGGCGTTGCTTCATCCGGTTCTTTGTCCATAACTGGCGCTTCCGGATATCCGGAATATATTTCTGCTGCTGGAAGTGGTATTTTTGGTACCGTTAAAAACGTTGACGCTTCGTGGAAATCGAATATCGACATAAATCTTTCATATGCGATAATAGGGACTCAGACGACCAATGGATTCTTTGCACAGAATAATACTCCATACAATGTGAATTTATCTGGCTCAATAGTCGGAGTAAGCACTACACCCGTATCTATATACACCGGACAAAGCAGTAGTGGATCATTGTCATTTAGTTATACTCTAACAAAAGAGAATTACGTTATAATCGAATTAACAAGCGGAATAGATAAGGCTAATACGGCACCCTACACCACGATTTTGCCGGATAACTGTGAAAATATAGGGGGGACCAGCGCAGCTTTAAGTACTACGTTAGTGTACGCTTGCACAGAAGGTGCTGGAACCCACACTTTGACTTCACAAGCGGATACGTATTGTAGCAGCAGTTGTACGAATGGAGTAGAAGCAGCGGCAGCATACGTGTTTAATACCTGATTGTAATAAAATTTAATAGAAATACAATTTTAAGCAATTAAAACATATTTATCATGTCATTATATGCATAAAATAAAGGTCCAAAAATGAAAAATAAGATGAAGGGGTACCGCTCAGAAAGAAAGGTGAGACTCCTTTTTGAAGCAAGAGGCTGGGAAGTAGTAAGAGCGGGAGGAAGTCTGGGGTATTATGATCTTATTGCGTTTAAGGACGGCAAATGCGCATTTTTACAGATAAAATCGACTAAAAAGAACGTATTTTACTATTATGGCTATAAAGATGAAATGTTTATGGGTTTCCCGTTTTTTTTGGTCGTAGATTTTGGCAGGGGAAATATAAAGGTCACGAAACCAGTGGAAAAGATAAATGAGTCTGAAGGGGAAAATTTAGATATTTTTTTAAATAAGTTAATTAACGACTTATCCGAAAACAAGCCTTAGTCCAAGGACTACCGCAATAAGGACAAAACCGAGTACTATCACTATTTCCGGCTTTATAGTTATCTTACTTTTGTACTCCGAGTAGTATTGTACGAGCCCACCGAATGAAGACGGCATTCTTGCTTGACCCTTCTTGTTTAGCATATCAGTATATCCTATTCGGCTTTGTTATTAAACCTTTCCTCATGTACCATGTCTTTTAAACGCGGCGGACTTATTGTGTAATCCTTACTTTTTTCCTCACTAGGGTATCCTACTGCGATTATGCCTCGCACTATGTAATTCTCCGGTATATCAAGAAGTTTTTTTACTGCTACTTGATCGATGTTCGATATCCACGCTGTCCCTAAGCCATTGTCGGTCGCATAGAGCATTATATTATCTATAGCCATCGCAGCATTAGCAGAGCAAAACACGGATTCTCCTTCCTCACCGAATAGGTTAATGAGTTTTTTAGGATCGCACATAATTACTATCATTACGGGTGCGCCGTCTATATTTGGAGTAAGGCAGATTTGCGCAAGCTTTTTCTTGTTGTCTTTGTCCATTACAACTACGAACTCATATTCATGTATTCCTCCAGCAGCGGGACTGAATCTGGCGGCATCAAGCATGTTTATTATAGTCTCTTCTTTAACGGGTTTATTTAAGAAGCTGTAAATCGTCTTACGCGATTTTATCGTCTCGTATACTCCCATAATTTACTATAATCAGGAACTAATTTATACGTTAAAATATGATTCGTATTTAAGAATACTTCTCTATGACTTCGGCTTTTATGTTGCCTTTTCCACCGGTAGGTTCGGCGAGCTCTTCTCCGCAAACTAGGCAGTTTACCTTCATTGCTGGTCGCGTAAATATGACTTGTTCGTTTTTACATTTTTGGCAGCGTACCTTTGCGAACCGGCTTTCCATCTGACTGAACGATATATCTTCCATATTCATTTGATCTCTATTTTCTTAGCTTTCTTTCCGCGCTTTTGCGTTGTCATCTTATTGCATTTTGTGCATTTATATCTTAGGTCTATCCTCTTTGCGATTTTGAGACCACTTATCTTTTTGTGTTCAAACATAGGATAAGGAGTCGAACCGTACCCGTGTTCCAGATTCCAACCTTTCCTTCGGCTACCGAAGGTCAGTGTTCCACGTCGCCCTCCCTTTACCTGCATCACCTTCTGTAAGGTATGGGTTTTGCACGTAGGGCAGTACCTGTTCACTTGAGCAGCTAATTTCATTTTCTTATATTGCATCTGTATAGTATATAAACCTTATTTCGTTGCTCGGTTGCAGCTATTTATTTTACGTTTACGAATGTTTATTATGTATTTATTACGCACTAAAGACTCACAGTCAGCCCTAGAATACATGATGACATATGGCTGGGCGATACTCATAATAGTTATTGTTGCGGCGGTCTTATACTCCTTTGGTATATTTAATCCGTCTTCCGCTTCAAATGTACCATTTCAGACTACTGGACTAGTAGGGATACCAGTAACTACTGCTTCCGCAAACTCGACACTGTTTAATTTTGTGCTGTCGGACGAAATAGGCGAAACAATATACATATACAATGTTTCCGTGACTATAAACTCGCAGGTCTACAAAACAAGCGGCTGTGTAGGAGCTACCTTGGTGCCGGGCGAAGAAGTGACGTGTTCTGTCAGCGGTAGCTTTTCCGGCGAAGTTGCGGCAAATATAATAGTGTACTATAATGTTACCAGCTCTTCGCAGCCAACCGTAGTTACTAGCGCTTCCGGCACAGTGCGAACAGCAACAATATCAGGTCCAATAGGCTCTTCTCCTAGCGGACCTTCACAATCCAAACCAACCGGAATAGTGTTTGTCCAGAATTCCGGTGACAACACATTCTCGATAATTAACGCGTCTTCAGCATCTGTAATAGCCCAGGTTCCGATAGGTGCGGATCCGATAAATTCGTTGTATGACTCGTACAATAACTTATTATATGTAGTTGCTACAAATGCTCCTATAGATAATCCAACGCCGATATTTGGAACGCCACCATCCGTTACTGCACAGGGCTCGCTTCTAATAATCAACGGTACAAATTATACTTCTATTATAAAGGTAGGTAGGCTTCCTTATGGAATCGCATTCGACCCAGCTAATGGCTATGTATACGTCGCGAATTACATTTCAAATACCACTTATGTAATAAGTGGGAGTTCAATTATAGCGAATATATCGACAGGTTATGCTCCGTTTTCAGTGCTTTATGATCCTACAAACGGATATGTATATGTGGCAAACTATTACTCAAACACAGTATCGGTAATAAGCGGCACATCTATAGTCGGCACAGTAAGCCAGATGTCCAATCCAGATGCTATGGCTTACAACTCCAAAAATGGTGATGTATACGTTGCAAATTTTGGAAATACTAATGTTTCGGTAATAAGTGGTACGACTCTCATAGCAAATGTAAAAGTATACGCTGGAACTGGGTCTGCGGAACTAGACTCCATATCTTATGATCCAAAGCACAACGTCGTGTACACCTCCAGTTATATCGGTTATTTAAGGGGCAGCAGTGACGTTAGCAATGTGTCTGTAATAAATGCGACGAATAATGCATTGCTTATCTCGCTGATAGTGCCAAGTGGACCACTGCATCTCACATTTGATCCCAACAATAATTTTACATATTCTACAGATTATAATTCGGCTAACATATCCGTACTTAATGTGACAAGAAACCTTGCAAATATAAGTGTAATTGTTAATGGAGCCCCAAATCAGATAGCCTATGATCCTGCGAACAAATACATGTACGCATCAGTGTTTGGTTCAAACATATACAAAATATATTCCACGACGATAAGCACTACACTGACCGCCCCTACGACGACTATAAATTCTTTTTCTTACGATTCTGCTTCGCAGAAGCTTTATCTTACTTCGTCTTACGCTTCATTGACACCGATAGTTTTTACAATAAACTCAACGGACGGGATCGCAAATAATATTCCCGCGCAGCACTTCTTGCAAGGTACGCCGAGCATGGCGTATGATAATGCAACTAAACTATTGTATTTTGGCAATATATTAGGTGTGGGGGGCAGCGTATCTATCTTGAACACCTCTTCGTATAAAATACTTAAAATAACTAAGGCGGCAGGAAACAGTTCCGACTGGGGGTTTTCATATGCGAATTATCTCGTCTTTGACAGCTCTAACCATTACGTTTACGTTTCAAATCCTATAGCAAACACCACGACTGTTTTTGATGGACTTTCATCGATAGCTAATATATCCACAGGCTACTCGCCTTACTACACCGTATTCGATCCTTATAACGGTTATGTGTATGTTAGTGATTATTATCAGAATGATACTTTCATATTATCAGGTACTTCGCTAGTGAAAGAAATAGCGACTTGTCAATTCCCTTCATCCGCAGTCGTAGACACGCAAAATGGTTATGTATATGAAATATGCAATAATATGACATCAATCATAAGCGGGACTACGGTATTAAAGAACATTACGGTCCCTGGAGAGCCCACAGAAGGCGCATTCGATCCCAACAACGGCTATGTCTATATAGCAGGTCAATATTCAAATACGACCTACGTAATAAGCGGGACTTCGTTCATTAAGAACATAACAGTGCCGCAATATCCATTGGTAATAGGCTTTTCTCCAAGCAACGGTTATATATACACGGAGAATGAAAACGTAAGCCTCAGTTTCCCGTCTTTGGGGTCCTTTTCGGTTATAGATGGCATTTCTTCGCTGTCGAACGTATCCTTTAATGAAAATAATGCGCCAGCGTTTATAGACTACATAAATGCATCTAAAGAAATGTATATGTCGGATGGAAATTCAATAGCCGTAATAAACGGCACAAGTATATCCTCGTACTTCGCAGCAATCGGCAGCTCTCCAGTGGCTGTTTTAGAGACAAAATGAAAAAATTCCGCCATTGCACATTGTGTTCAATAAAGACATAACTTCTAAATATTAAAGATTGCATCTAACTTAATGAAAGCAACATATTTACTGCCGTTTATTGCATTTTTAATGATAGCTTTAATAAATACATCATACGCCCAGACATCAACTAATCTAAAACAAGCAAACGTGTTCTCTGGATCTTCATGCCAGTCAGGTTTAACGCCTTCTCAGCTACAAACAGCATACGACTTTAATCCGCTGTATGCTGCGGGATTAAATGGGTCCGGCAAGACAGTTGCAATAATAGTGGCTGTAGGAGATCCTAATATAATTTCAGACCTTAATGCATTTGATTCCCAATATGGATTACAGAGTCTTGTAAACGGGACAAATCTTTTCGTTTTGTATCCGTTTGGAAAACCGACTTCTACTTCCGCAAACTGGACACAGGAAACTGCGTTAGACGTAGAAGTAGTTCATTCTATGGCCCCCGGCGCAAAAATAGACCTTGTCGTAGCACCGAACGATACCTCACTGTTTTATGCGATAAATTACACCATAAATTCTCTGAATGTGCAGACAATATCCATAAGTTGGGGGTCCTCCGAGCTCCAGGAAAGTGGGATTTTGGATCTATTGAACAACATATTTTATAATGCATATCAGAAGGGCATAATGGTTTTCGCTGCGAGCGGCGATGCCGGCGCGTACAATGGTCAATCCACTCTAAATGTAAATTTTCCAGCATCAGATCCTTATGTTATGGCTGTAGGCGGTACTACGCTTTCCATTGCTTCCGGAGGAACTTACTTAAGTGAAACTGCTTGGAGTGGAAGCGGTGGGGGCGAAAGCAGTGTATTCTCTAGACCAGCATATCAACCAGATCTTTCATCTAACAGGATGGTTCCAGACGTAGCATTCAATTCTGGCACGTATATATGTGCTTATGTTTCAGGCAAGTGGGGAA
>JAKAPK010000003.1:0-75948 GCA_021807125.1 Nanobdellota archaeon
CCCCCATAAACTGCAAGCGAAAGCAGGCCTAGCACATAGCCCGCAAGAAGTCCTGGTATGAATGATGGAGCGTTTACCAGATTTGCCAAGCCCCCGTACGCAGTGTGCTTGAAAGCATTTATTCTCCATCCCCAGTCTGCTTTTGGCAGAGGGTACACGGGTTTTCCTGCGGCTATTGACGCAGATGAATAATCCATGCCTACGGCGTTTGCAGGACCAGTAATAAGATTCGCAAGGTTTTCCTTCTTAGATGCCTTAGGATTGTGAAGTGCTAAAGCACCGGCTCCAAAGTCGCCTGCCATAAGTCCCACTTGATACAATTGTGATGATATTGGAAATACGAATTGCAATAAATTCGGCATGTATTTTCCGAGCCATTTGCCCGCCTTGGTTGCGTAACCATCAATGCTTTTCGGATGGAGAGCATCAAATGCACCAAGGCCTATGCAGGAGAGAAGGAATTTCCCGGCTCTCTTTGCGCCGCTCTTAAAGCTCTGATATAATGGAGTTTTTGTGGCCACGCTCACGGCCGGATTACGGGCTTTTGCAAGTATTGTCTCTATGTTGTTTTTCATAACGATATCTATAATCTTAACTATGATGGGATTGACTATAAATAATTCAGTTTGCCCATGCAAAACGCGGATATCCGTTTTTGGAGGCTATAATCTCCGGTCGGTGAATTAAGAAATATGGGCTGATGATGTATTAAGAGTGTACTTCGACGATCGCTGCCTAAAAAGCGGCATGATGTTATGTGCATTAAAATACTGATATAATAAAATAGTTATAATCTGCGTACAACCATATGTTTTAGTGTTAAAGGAGATACGATGAAATCTATAAAGGAATTAAAAGAAACGGGAATGGTCAGCAATAACATAACAGCCGCACTTATAAACAGCGATGGCTCGGTTGAGTGGATGCCAATGCCTAGGTTCGATTCTTCACCGGTTTTCTGTTCAATCTTAGACGACAAAGTCGGTGGGAAATGCACCGTTGGCGTGGGAGATTTGAGGGGCAAACAGGAATATATAGCACCAAACATATTGAAGACTGTCTTTAAATCAAAAGATGCGGAAAGCAGCGTTACAGACTTTCTTATTCCAGTGAAACCGATGCTTATACGCGAGATAAAATCGGATGTGGAAATGAACGTAAACATATTGCCCACTTTCAATTATGGCAAATGTGCGGGGACTGCAGAAAAACGTGATAATTCTATAGTTTTCAGAAATCCGCAGGGGAAGGATTTTTTGGAGGTTATTTTTGATAGTCTCGAGGTAAAAAGCAAGAGTCTTTCAGAATTTACCGTAAATGGTTTTGGACAGATAAGACTTGAGTATTTTATTGACGAAGCACATAAAGAAAATGAAACTAAGGTAGCGCAATCCTCCTCGCCTTCACAAAGCCTTGACCACTCCCTTAAATATTGGGAAGGCATGCTTCCACCCGATGGAATAATGGGTCTCCCCGATGGACCGATAGAAATACCGCAGAACGTGTTGCTTCTTTACCAACGTTCACTTTCTGTTATGCTTGGGCTTATGTACAGTCCCTCTGGGAGCATCATAGCTGCGCCCACTACATCCTTGCCAGAGTCGATAGGCAAGCAATGGAATTGGGATTATAGGTACTCCTGGGTTAGAGATTCGTCCATGATGGCTGAAGCACTAATAAAATCCGGCATGGTTGTGCATGGAAGGAGAATAATAGAATTCTTTTTAGGCTTGATAAACTATTCCGGAAAGCCCTTTATACCATTTTATGGTGTCGGCGGTACTAGGCCAGATCATGAAAGACAAATACCATGGCTCTCCGGGCTTATGAATTCAAAGCCGGTGCGTGTAGGCAATCATGCAGAAGAACAGATACAGCTGGACGCGGAAGGGGAATTCATGAATGCTCTTACGGCTTATTATAAAGCGACCAAAGACAAAGTTTTCATAAAAGTCAACTGGCGTGCTGTAGAACAAATAGCATCGTGGATAAACTCAAACTGGGAACTTGATGATAATGGGCCTTGGGAAGAGCCGTTCCGCCAGAACTTCACATATTCAAAGGTATTGATGTGGGTTGCCCTGGATTGTGCTGAGTATCTCGGCAACGAAATAGGCGTTGATGTCACTGAAATAAAATCAAACAAGGAGAAGATAAAAGCATGGATAATCGATAACTGTATAAAAAAAGGCGTAATCGTCAAGCATTCATTCACTGACGACATTGACGCCGCACTTCTGGTGCTTCCGCTGCATGGATTTATAGATGTCGACAGTGACGTTTTCAAGAAACCCTCAAGAAGATAGAAACCGACCTCACAGACAAAGGATTGGTGTATAGGTATAAACTTCAAGAAAAGGACCGGCCAAACCACCCGTTCGTTCTGTGTTCCTCCTGGCTCAGCAGAGTGTATACTCTTTTAGGCAGACAAGAAGACGCATTAGCCGTCCTTGAAAAGATAGCTGATTCCTGCGGTCCATTAAAGCTTCTCGGCGAGAATATAGATTCAAAAAATTCAATGTTTCTCGGGAATTTTCCACAGGGGTTCGCGCATGCCGGAGTAGTTATGGCACTAAAAGACATATACGATAAAGCAAACAAATGACTTCTAGTATTCCGCGTAAGCTACGCATCATAGTGACCAGTATTCAAACAAAAATACAATAACTCTTGCCACTTTCTCCATAAAACCAGCTTTTTACAATGCTTTCGTTAATCCCTGGATTTTGCTTTGCCTGTAACCCTATCTTCGTGTTTCCCATCCTTATTTTAGTGGCCCCTATTTCTTCAAATATCTGTGCTATGCCAGTATCGCCTGCGACTACGTATTCTACCCCGAGTTTCCTTGCAATGCATACTGCTGTGAGGAGTCCTAGTTTTACTGCGCCGTAGCCGTCAATGTAATTCCACCTGTACAGATCATGTATATACTGCTGATTTTTATGCCGGTTTGCACCTTCTATTATATCTATGTAAAGGTAATACCTGCCGTGTTTGTCTTTGCCTAAGAAACACCTGCAGAAGGCTTTTGTAACATCCTCGTTCAACTTCCCTGCTGGCTTCTCACATTTAATGCCTAAACGGCCCATAACATCTGTATAAAATATTTTAACCCCCGAATATACTTCCTTAAGCGTACGCAGTCTTCCATCTTTGGTACCTAACTTATCACAAAGAACTGAAAGCCAATTCTTCTGTTCTTCATGAACTGGTCCTTTGATGAATTTGCGTGGATAAACTTCATACACTATTGTGCCTCCGTTTAATTTGCAGTCCTCTGCCAGCATTTGGCTGTACCGCTTCACCTGATTGCCATACCAGCATATATCACATGACTCTGCCATGTCCGCTATTTTCGTCCATTTGTCGCTCATGGGGTTAAAAAAGGCAGTCCTGTAATTGTTGTGCGTGGTGTTAAACAACACACCGTAAGCTTCTTCCTCTTTCTTTGAAAGATTCACATCGCTACTTATGGTCTTTTTGTATTTTTGCCGGGATACAATGCCTATGCGCTCTATTATATCGTCAAGTTTGCTTAGTTTCTGTCTTTTTTCACCGGAATTTGGTATCCTTATCTCTTTAGATTCTATCTTGCTCTTTACTGTTTGGGGATACTCAAGCAAATAGCGTGCCGCCAGCTCCAGTTCTTCCTCTTTTGGTACCTCGGCCAGTAAATCATACAAGCGCCCCTTCAAATGAACGTCTCTATTCTCTTCCATAAAAAGCCAGACCTCTTGTTTTCTAGCTTCTAGACAAAGCAGAATATAGGTTAATTGCACCGATGGCGAGAAATGGCAGTGAAGCCGGGAATCCTACAATAAACGACATACCGCAGCAATAAACGACCAAAGCACCGCGCAGTATTCCGCACGTAGTGCTGTTTAATCCACACGCGACTTTGTTCTTTGACCTTGTGTAAAAGCTACTGCAATAATTGAGGAAACTGTCTTTTAAAGAAATCTCGTCTTCTCCAACGAAATCATCTAAACTTCTACTTGCCATAAACCATCGCCTCCGAATGGGGAAGAATCGCCTATAGCCATTGCATAGCTATGGTATGGTTGAAGGACCGTAGCCCTTCCTATTTCGGCAAATTTTTCTTAGTTTAGTTCACCTTCACATGAATATATGGCAGTTCTAGTATATACGCTTTTATAGAGGACTACTTAATAATAATCAGATATTAACAAAGGTTGCTGCGATGATGAATGCGTCTTCATACCAAGTAACTTGATATAACTTAAATTCTACGTTTATTCGCCGTAAACACAGGGCCATTACATGAACTTAAAACCGCACTGCTGTGAGCGCAAGGAGAAGTGGAAGTCATGATCAATTTATTATAAGAATAGGGAACAGTCCTATAAAGTTTATTGCAGCTCCGATAAGTATAGATATGGCTACGGAACTTCTTTCTTTACCGCATAAAATTATTGTTATACGGGCCCTCTTCCAGTAGATTCATCGGGCGATTCGCTTTTAGCCTACAAATAGCCTTGTCGCAGCAAGTGATATCAGTACGAGCCTAAGCGATTCCGGTTCTAACTCTGCTCGCTCTGCCAATACAAGCAGCACCACCGCAAATACTATCCCAAAAAATGGCAAAAGAGGCATAGTTACTGTCCAAAATAGACTGGACAACATGCAAAACGAGCGGTTTTCGTGCAGATTAGAAAGTCTGCTTGGGGTGATAAATTGGCTTTGCTGTTGAGAACATGCGCCCAAAAAGCCATTGACTTTGGTTCTCCGTAGTGCTTCTCTGCAGCACGCCGAATTCAACGCGGTTATCCGCCAATTCATTTTCTACTACTTCACTTTCCATTTCGTTACCTCCTTTATTTGCGGTAAAAAGCAAAGAAATCCAAAATAAGTGTGAACTAAAGATTAAAAACCCAACAAATTATCTTTTTTTGGCTCAAAAAGCTCAAGATAAATAGGAGTAGGTCTGCCACTTAAAAAACTTAGGATTTAAAACCCTCTCCATAAACTATTATTATAAGCGTGTCTGTTTATAAGCTTTTTAATTAAAATATCTTAAAGTGGGGCAACATCGTAACTGCTTTGATCATAAGCACAGATGCCGAAGAATAAATGCGCGTTACGAACCTAAGTCTGCACTCAAAAGTTTTTTTAATTTCAGAATATACTAAGAGTGCTTGCGTTAAGAATAGGTTGTTAACCCGGGGTACACTCTGCCCCATGCAGTATGATTTTCGGATACTCCGTCCTCCGTAGATCTAGAGTATTTAAGGAGTATGAAATAAGTTGTTTGCGGCGCCAACATGCAATTGACATTGAAAACGAAAGTCGTTGTTGTGTCAAGCGTAAGATTATACGGAAGCGTAGGCGACATCGCCGGGAAAACCGACAAAACAGAGTTGTGATCTGCTGACCTCGAATTCGATTCAACTATCGGGACTGCGCTAGCCGAAGACGGAACGGAAATATTTGCGTATACCAATGATGCGTTTGTTATTAAGTATGACTGTTCATTCACATCTGAAACAGGAAGAAAAAGCCCGGACGAATTGCATGTTCCATTTATAATCTTGAAATTTTCTAAGCCTATGACTCTGGCACTGCTAAGATTCTGGCTTGAATTAGTACGAACTGAGCCGACGGAACCAATACCGGGTATGTCTTCGTGTGTATCAAGACCGGACGAAGCAACGGACGATTTAAGTTCCGAAACTTTTTCCCTTATTAGCTCTGCCAAATTCGTAACGCATGTTGCGTTATTTTGCTGAGCACACGATTTTAGCTCGCTTAGAAGATTGGATATAGAACCAATTCGCCCGCTAATATTCAAACTTAAGTTACTGAAAAGTTTGCTTGAATTTATCTGTGTAAGGGTTGAATTTATAGAGCTTATTTCGGTGTCAATGCTCTGTTTCAAATGGTTTGTTTGCTCATTCTCTGTGCTGCGGGACACTTCCAAAGAGTCATTTTTCAAAGCTCCCTCTAGCACCGAGTCGTATAGTCCTGTGTGCAAAAGATTTATCGCTCTTATTATCAAGTGTGCTGCCGACGTGTAATTTCCGGAGGAAAAAGCCCCATTTGCGTCCTGTGTCAGACTGTAAGTCTTGTTTAGCATCGTGTAAAGCGATGGTATAACGGTATTGTTGTATTGCGTGATCTGCTGTAGGGTATTATTATAGGTGATTATTTCTTCAAAAGTCTTATTTATCATCTGGCCGATTATGTTTGGATTTATGGTGACGTTAAACAAAGGTTTATAGTATCTTGCGCTTTCGTGCATGTCATCTCTAAATTTGGACAGTACGTCCAGATTAAGGCCAAGACCTCTGCCTTCGCTTGTGGATGCTACTATGCCATTATTCATAAGATATTGATTTATCTGAGTGACTATCGACGGCTCGCCTACAACGCGAACCAAAGAAAAGTTTCCTGATTTTATAGTGGCTATAATACCGGGCATCTGCGCGGAAACATTGTAAACCATCGCAAAGCTGGAATTAAGTGCAGGCATAGAGCCAAGTACCATCGAATTGTTCCAGTCGTTGTTTGCTTCACCTACTATGAGGAACCTTTGTGAAGTTCTTGGGTTCAATTGACTTATATTATCCAATGTAGATGAGAAATTACCCGTGACTTGTGTGACGTTGAAACCCGTAAGATTACCCAACTGAGCACGATTTAGTGGTTTGGGACCAACGTAAGTGACGTTTGTTATACCTGCCTGTTGAAGATAACTTATCACATAAGCGGGAACATATGAGAAATATGTTGGGAAAAATAGGCACTTATTTCTTGCAGAGCGGATAGAAGCATACTCATGATAAAGAAAATTCATGTTGGGGCTCTCGTTGTAATAAGAAAAAACTGCGCATTTGAAAGCGCTGTTTGGCGCTATGTATTGCGTCAATTCCAGTGCAGTCTGCACGGCCGTCACGCCCCATATCCTAGTAACATTCAGGCCTGCACTTTCTAGTATTGTAAGAGAAGAGTTTGAGATTACGGCTGGTCCGCCTAGCAGTATAACGTATTTTATGCCCTGCGCTGAAAGGTTCTGTGCAAACGAGGAAGTAATGGTTGTACCATTAATCGCGATCACCTGTATACCCGCAAGATCTGCAAGAGGATACGCCGAAAAAGTATCTATATCATTTATTCCGGTCGTTATTATAACTGTCTGATTGACGTTCTGCGTGAACCGATAATTTGATCCCGACGAAGCATGAGACAGTCCTATGCTGAACAGCACAATGGAAATCAGGCATATCGAAAGTACAACGTTACTTATCAGCTTCATAACCTACAATAATCAAATTAATGCTATTTAAATATTACCGGATGGTCAACACGCAAAACCCTCATAAAAAAAACTTGCGGCGCTTCATCGTCATCCTTATGAACTTTGGTTTAAAAAATATCGGGAAGAACAAAGACATTATAAGCGTCGCAAAGAGTATTACTGAATAGAAATTAAGCGTTATCACCCCTGCTGCAAGGGCAACGCTGCCGATTATAATCCCGACGGCCCCTCTCCCGCCCAATATTGACATAGAACTTACTGGAGAAAGCTTATAGAAAACGCCTCTTCCGAAGTGTTTGATAAGCAATGTACTCAGCCCGCCGCTCATAACTATGATGATTAACATCATTACTACGTATGTAGGATTCGGTAGGGTTGCGGTAGCACCAGCTATGCTAAAGAACAAAGGTATAAAAAAACTATTGTCTATTCTTCTGAAGGTTCTGATCAATTTTCTAAATAAGGACTTTCCTATTATTAATTCTTCTACAAGCATGCCTGCAAAGAAAGCACCTAAGACAAAAGTTATGCCTACCAACTCTAAGAAAGAAGCTATTATCAGGCCGAGAAGTATGACAATTGCGAATATCGACGTCTCGCCGTTGCGTAACCTGCTTACATAATTGAAAAATCCGCTTATTTTGTGAGAGTATATCCTCAATATCTTCGCTATAAGGAGCATAATCGCTATAAAAACGGATACCGTGATTATCAGGCCCAAAAAACCGTACAAATCCAGGGAGTTAGATATTGCAGCGAGTATTATAAATGCGAGTATGTCTGAAATGACGACGCTGGACAGTATCCTGTCTCCGTCTTCAGTACCGAGCATTTTTTTGCGTATTAGAAGCACAGAAACTATAGATATCGAAGGAACTGCAACTGCGATAGAAACTATTACTGCCTGATTAATGCTAAGAGAAAAGAAAGCGTAGAGTACGACTGCAATCGCAAGCATCGGGATGATAAAACTTGCCAATGACAGTATTATGCTCTTGTTCGGGTGCGATGTAAAGCTCTTTGTAGTGATTTCAAGTCCTAATAAAAGTATTAGAAAGAAAAGGGATATGTCCTGTATGCCGATTAATGAACTGTTTATGGTTATAAGCCCCATAATTGTTGGCCCTAATATTACCCCACTCAGTATCGGACCGACTATGTCTGGTAGGCCGAACTTATCAAATATCTGCCCGAGTATAACGCCTGAAGCAAGAAGTATTAATATCGAGATTATTATTTCCATTTTACTTTAATGGATTATTTATTGATGCTAAGAACTTTTATCTCGAAAACTAGTGTTTGGCCTGCAAGTGGAGAATTGAAATTTATTATTACTTTAGTCGCATTCACCGCTGTGACTGTTCCATATTGCTGCGTGACGGAAGCGACGGTTTCGCCGACCTTAACCGACTGGTTTCCAAATACGGATCTGTTAACTATTATTATAAGATTAGGATTAATATCACCATACGCTTCGGCTGGTGGAACTGTAACGTTCTTTGTCTGGTCGACTTTCATACCCAATACGGCGTTATCGAAACCAGGTATTGTACTGTTTGAACCGGCTATGAAACTGAATGGCTGACCTCCAAAATTTGATTGAAATACCGTACCGTTTGTGAAACTCAGCGTGTAGTAGACGCTTACATTATCGCCGGCGGCCACCATCGTCATAGGCGAACTATAGCTACTTAACAACAAGTAATAAGTCAATCCTCCTGCTGCCAAAACGACGATGGCTATTACCGCGTATATCGCCTTAAATCTGAACTTATTCTGTTTTGTCTCAGCCATATGAATTTATGATTATGAACATGAGAGTATATTAACTTTTGCATGAGAGCGCACATAATTACTTAGATTGGTTTTTTACTTGTTTAAAAGGTTACCAGAGAACAAAACTGCCCATAACAGCGTCGGATAAACTATCAGGCGTTCAATGCCGCCGTGTCCTAAGCCCAAATTAATACCGACTGCGAAGAGCACGAGAGATACTATGTCTATTGCACCAAGAACCAGTGACGGATATTTTATTATATTTTTTTCTGTCAATCCAAAATACATGGCGGATAGCCCTGCGAAAAGGAATGTTATCAGAGCGAACAATAAGTGTATTGCACCGTAGTTTTCGTTGAATATCCCGACGCCGACAGCGCCGATACCGGTAAGGAATATCAATAACGGAAAAAGCTGGGTTCTTAGTCCTTTCTGCAGGAAAAACGACCCTAAGATGATAAGTGCACCGAGAAATATTACGGATGAATTGAATATGAGCGCAGAACTTCCTACACCAAGATCACTTATCGTGTTATTTGCTACGCTGTAACCTGGATAAACGGCTTCTGCTATTACAAGCGAAATGATGAAATATATTGCTCCTGTCCCTATCAAAAGCCCTGCCAACATTAAGCTTCTGTCAGCTTTTTTCATATTGTTTCTATATACCTTTAAATTTATAAATGCGAACCGGCTGCTCAGAAGTTATAAACAATTAAATACTACCGGTTCCGGTGATCCGTCGTTCTATTCGCCGGGCTGCGCTGTACTATTTCCATTGAGGTATACGGCGGTGGCATTTCATATGATACTTAAAGTATAAAATGCTGGAAAAAGAGAAAAATATATGCATAAGGACATAATCAAACGACTTATAGAGGAAGATCCGTTCCTTAAGAACGTGGGCATAAAAGTAATGTCCGTTTCTAAGGGTAGGTGCAAAATAGCAGTGGAATTTAAGGAAGAGCTGACAAGGACCGGTGGCATTATGAATGGAGGTGCAATAGCTACTCTTGCAGATGCCACGGGGGGATGCGCGGTGCTAACGCAGAATGAGGGAAGAAATCAGGTCACCGTTGATTTAAGTATTTCTTTTCTGAACCCTATTGAAAATGGCCCTGTCATCGCAGAAGGACACGTTACAAGGACTGGAAAAAGATTATCGTTCGCGTATATAGAGATATTCGACGGAAAAGGCAAACTGTGTGCGACTGCGCACGGGACTTGGTTCTTTATCGGCGGACTTAATCAATAAACTGCACTTTTATCCCCAAAATCGATTTTTGAGAGATTTATCATGTCGTTAAAATGATTTCCAGTAAATACTGCTAGCGCCATCGAATCCCTGTAAAACCTCTCTATCTTAAAATCTTCTATATACCCATACCCTCCGTGCACCTGGAGTGCAAGAGACGACGCATTTAATACCATCTCGACTGCTTTAAGTTTTGCACGAAGCGCGTTCTTGATGTCTTCCGGTGATGTCGAATTATAGAGGTCGTTTTCCATCCTATCAATCTCGGAAATATAACTTTCCAGTGAAAACGCAATCGGCTGAAAGGATATAAGTTCGGACCCGAACGTTTTTCTTGTCTTTGCATAGTCGATGGCAGCGCTTACAGCTGCTTTTGCGATACCTATAGCAATTGCGGCTACTTCATAAGACGCATTGTTGTATGTCTTTCGTATCAAGTCAAGGCCATTCGTTGTCGAAAGAAAAACTGCGTCTTTCGTCGGAGAATCGAGAACAACCTTTGAAAACCGGATTCCTCTAAAGCCGAGGTGCGGATTGTCTGCGACGACAGACACTCCTTTATTTAAAAGTAAAATACCGTCTTCGGATCCTTTTTTTACGGCTGCAATAAAGAAGTCAGCGCCCGGGTTTAGCACGTAATCCTGTTTGCCTTTTATTTTTAACGCACTGTTATCTCCCTTTACGGAGAGATTTTCATCGATTTCTAACTGCGGCGCCGCAATCGAGTTCTTTAGCACATCCTCGAACAAAACCGCCGCGGTGGCCTTATTAGCGGCGACTTTTTCAAGTATCTCCCTGCAAATGGTCTTGTCCAAATTCTTAATCAAGAGCTCTGAAAATATCGAATTGTTCAGAAATATCCAAAAAGCTACGGAAGGCGAGTAACCCGCGAACTCCTGCAGCATCAAGGCGTAACTTTTCTTATCCAGTCCGGAACCTCCGCAGTCCTGCGGTATATAAGCTCCCAAAAAACCGTTTTCAGCGAGCTTCTGCTTTATATCATCGCTTATACCCTTCCTTTCTATGTCAAGAGCGGATTTTACGAGATATTTCTCGCAGAAGTCCTTGACTGTGTTTCTTAAAACTTCCTGTTCCTCTGTTAACATATTTGTCCCTTATTTTTTCATCAACATTCTTGATATGACAAGTTTTTCTATCTCGCTGGTGCCCTCCCATATCTCTGTTATCTTTGAGTCTCTGTAAAATCTTTCCATGTCGGTGGCTATGCCGTCGAGACCCATGAACAACATCACGGAGCGGGTGGCTTTTGCTGCGACTGACGCAGAATAGTACTTTGCCATACTCGTTATTACTGGATCGGGTTCAAACTTGAAAAGTTTATCCGCAGCCATGTACATCAACATCCTTGCGGCTTCTATTTCAGTTGCTGTTTCGGAAAGAAGAAACTGGGCGCTTTCATAATCTGCCATCGGCGACCCTCTGCTTTTTAACGCCGCTAAATAAGCTTTTAGCCTGTCGAGAGCCCCTTCTGCGGTGCCCAAGGCCTGAGCTGCAACGTATATTCTGCTTATGTTGAAGAAAGACATAACGTAATAGAATCCCTTCCCCTCTTCGCCGATTATATTTTCTTGAGGTATTTCTATATTGTCAAATTTAAGTTCCGCTGTGCTCGTGGCTCTCATACCGAGCTTACCAGTTATTTTTGTTGACGAAAATCCTTTCATTTCGGATTCGACTATCGCCATGCTTAGTCCGTGATGTCTTTTCTCGGGTGAATCCGGTTCCGCGGATCTTGCTAGAACATAAAAGTGATTGGCTATGGTGCCGTTCGTTATGAACATTTTCCCTCCGTTCAGTATCCACTTACCGTCCTTCTTATACAACTTTGTAGATATTCCTGCTACATCGCTTCCAGCTATCGGCTCTGTCACCGCAAAACCACTTATCTTTTCGCCCTTTAACACTGGCTCCAGATACTTTTTTTTCTGATAATCTGAGCCGTAGAGCATTATCACCTCAGAACCGAAACCGGGAACCAAAGCCGACATCCCCACTCCCGGATCTACGCGGCAGAACTCTTCCATCGAAACCAACATACCCCATGGGTTGCCCACATCGATGAACCCCGCGTTATACGCCTTCTTTCTTATATCGTCCGGATAAGTTTCTGTAGCGTCGCACGTCAAAGTCAATTCCTGTGTGAACTCCTTGACGGCAAAATCCCTCGCCTTTTTCCTTATATCTTCAATTTCTTTCGGCAAAGAAAAATCCATTTTAAGTCTTTTCAAGGACTATCGAAAATCCCTGGCCCCCTCCTACGCACAGTGTCGCTACTCCAAGCTTCTTTTTATTGTCGTTAAGTATCCTTGAGAGAGTTCCAACGAGCCTTGCGCCGCTTGCGCCCAAAGGATGTCCTATCGATATGGCGCCGCCGTGTACGTTTACTAAATCCGGTTTGATGCCGAGCTCCTTAATAGCATACAGTGCGACTACGGCAAAAGCTTCGTTTATCTCCCAGTAATCGATGTCATCGACTTTTAATCCTGCTTTTTCGAGCGCTTTTTTGCTGGCGGGCACCGGGCCTTTTCCCATAACTTCAGGATCTACTCCTGCCCAACCCATAGAGCGTATCTTGGCCAATGGTTTGAATCCGTATTTCTTTATTCCGTTTTCCGACATTAACATTACGAGTGATGCGCCAGCATTAAGAGGTGAAGAATTTCCAACGGTTATGACGCCGCCTTGCTTAAAAGCCGGAGGCAGCCCCTTTATCTGTTCAAGAGTTGTATCGGACCGGATGCTCTGATCATTTTCTATAGTGGTTTTTTGCCCGTTATATTCTACATCTATAGGGAGTATCTCTTCCTTAAACCAGCCATCCTTCTGCGCTTTGGATGAAAGTATATGACTTCGAAGGGAAAACTCATCCATAGAATCTTTTGTTATTCCACTCTCCTCTGCGAGTCTTTCCGCGGTCAACCCCATATTATAACCTATATTCATCTTGTACTTTGCATATTCCGGCCTAACTAGAAGTTTATAACTCGGCAAAATGAAAGGGTTATCATTTATCGGCACATGCGTCATATGTTCCATGCCACCGGCCAACACTATGTCGGAATTTCCCGTCATTATCTCCATTGCGCCTGTTGCTATTGACATCATTGATGATGAACATGCTCTGTCCATTCCGACTCCTGGAACGGTTGTAGGCAGGCCTGCCAGCAGTACTGGATGTCTACCTCCATAAAGCCAGTTTTCGCCCGACTGAAATGCACAACCAGTTATGACGTCGCCTATCTCATTGGCGTCGATTGGTTTTCTCCTCAATAATTCTTTTATAAGCATCGCCAAAGCGTCGTCCATCCTTATGGAATTGAAAACGTCCCTTTCTGGTTCCTTTGGCCTTGACCTAGAGAACGCAGTTCTTGCATAGTCCACTATATACGCTTCCATGTCACCTGCCTTTGAATTCCGGCTTCTTTTTCTGCATAAAGGATGATAAGCCTTCTCTTAAGTCTTCCGTATTGAAAATTATGCCGCTGGCTATCGATTCTAAATCGAGACCGGCTTCTAAGGATATCTCAACGCTCTTATTCACGAGAGTTTTTCCAAGCGCGGCTGCTATCGGTGCTGAATTGATTGATATTTCCTTAGCGTACTGCATGGCGTTAGACACAATGTCAGAGTCGAATATCTTTGATATTAATCCGAAATCTGATGCTTCCTTTCCCGTTATTCTCTCACTTGTCAATACCAAACGAGATGCATACGAACCGCCTATAAGTTTGGCAATTCTCTGAGAACCGCCCCATGCAGGAATCAAACCATGCGTGACTTCAGGGAAACCCATCACCACCGAACTGGTCGCCACTCTCAAGTCGCATGCGAGTGAAAGCTCAAAACCACCGCCAAGTGCGTAACCCTCCATGACTGCGATCGTTATCTTTGGTATTTCGGACAGTTTCTTGAATGTATTCTGTCCTTTTTTGGAGAATGCTATGAACTGAGCGTCGTTGGCGAAGTAACTCGAAAGATCTGCGCCTGCGGAAAGGATCCCTCCCTCGCCCATTACCAACAAAACGTTTACGGATTGATCGCTCCACAGGCTTGCGATTGCCCTATCAAGCTCATCCAAAACGTCTAAGTTTATTAGATTTAGTTTTGGTCTGTTTATTAATAGTCTGGCGACTTTCTCGTTTCTTTCGATAGTCACATACTTGAAGCCAGACTGTTTTTCTCCTGACGGAGTCTCGGATTCCTTATGCAGCCCGCCATCGATAGCATAAAGCATCTTGCCTTGTGATATACTAACCGATGGCTTGAAAACATCACAGTCGAATCTCTTTGCGAGCTCGTCCAATTTTTCCTTAACTTCAGAATTTGTTAGGCTTTTAGCAACTGATATCGGTCCAAACGGCCTATTCATGCCTAACTTTACCGCCGTCTCTATCTCATCAGGAGTTGCGATATTCTCTTCTAGCAGCTTTACCGCTTCATTTATCTCGACTGAGAATAGATCCATAAGAGACAATTTGTCGGTAGGGTTGGCTGAAGTCAGTATCGCAGGCCTGCCCTTGGTCCAATCATAAAAACCTGCGCCACTTTTCTTGCCAAGAAGTTTTCTGCTTACCATATCAGAGTAAACCTTCACTTTTCCGTAGTCCGGCGATATCTCTTTCGCATAATAATCCAGTGAGTCTTTGACTATGTCCACGCCTACGAAATCTATCAGCTCATACGGGCCCATAACCATACCCTGGCCTTTGGCAAAAGCATCGACCTCCTCTGGTTTTGCGATACCTTTGTCTATTATCAGCCCGAAAAGCAGGAGATCGGCCGCATTTATCCTGTTTACTATGAAACCAGGAGTATCTTTCTTAACGCTTACCGGCGTCTTTCCTGTACGCTTTATAAGTTCAGACGCTATTTCGAAGGTCTTATCGTTTGTCTTTTCTCCTCTGACCACTTCTACGAGTTTCATAATAACGGCTGGATTGAAAAAATGGGTTCCTATCGCTCTTTCAGGATGTTTCATCGCGGACGCTATCTGAGTTATGCGGATGTTCGACGTGTTCGAGCTTATTACTGTATCGTCCTTTATGAAATTTTCGGCTTGTGTAAATATTTTACTCTTAAGGTCAAGATTCTCTGGGACGGCCTCAACTACAAAATCGACGTCTTTAAGACCGGACTGCATGTCAGTGAATGTCTTCATTCTTGCGTAAGATTCTTTCGCCTGTTGGTCGGTCATCTTGCCTTTCTCCGCAAGTTTATTGATGCTCTGTAAAACGTTTGACATCGCGGAATCAAGTGTGGTCTGTTTTAAATCTATAAGGTTTACATAAAATCCAGATATTGCAAAAACCTCAGCTATACCGTGACCCATCTCGCCGGCACCTATTACGGCTATTTTTTTTATGTCCATTGTTCACTGGGCGCGCTTAAGTAATGAAACCAGCTTTTGTGCGGAAGATAGATCGCCCGAAACTTTAAGTTTCCTAAACAAGAATGCCTTCATACTGTCTAATTTTCCTGTGAAAACGTCCCCGAATGTCGCGTCATCTGCGGTAAAAACGTTCTTAGCATCCTGTATTTCACCGTCGTTTAACGCTATAGAGCCGTCTGCATTAAATTCTAAGTAGTATGGCTGCGAATCCGAAGGTTTGAACTGAAATTTGGTAGCGCTCCATGCTTTCCCATCGTTCTTAAGTTCGTCCATTGAATTAAATTTGTCAACAATGCCCTTTAACGCGTCTTTCGATGTCATAACTATAATTAAAGTTGCGTATTAATAAATATATCGTCGCAAAAAATTGCGGGTTGATTCTGCGGCTATTACTTAATCAAGAGTTTAAGTAGGCTGTCACATGCGGAAAATTTCCGTTATCTGGAATTATTTACTTTCTGGTTTGCTATATTCTTCTCTTAGCTCTTTTTTATCGACTTTGCCAGTGCTTGTCTTCGGCATCGAATCAACGAATATTACTCTGTCCGGTATCCACCATTTCTGAATTCTGTCGATACCGATAAATTTCTGAAGGTGATCAAGCACGTCCTTTTCTGTGAGTTCACCTTTTTTGACTATAAGGGCTATCGGTCTTTCTCCCCACTTCTCATTTGGTACGCCTATGACGGCGACTTCGCCGACGTTTGGGTGCCTGCTTATTACATCCTCGATGATTATAGTAGGTATAAACTCGCCGCCGCTTTTTACGGCGTCTTTCTCCCTGTCAACTATGTGCAGGTATCCGTATTCATCTATCACTCCTAAGTCACCGGTATGCAGCCAACCACCATCCCACAGTGCTGCGGTATTTTCCGAGTCATTATAATATCCTTGTGTGAACCACGGCGCCCTTGCTATTACTTCGCCTATGCTTTTACCGTCATGAGGAACTTCCTTTTTCTCTTTGTCTATGACTTTTACATCAACCATCGGTATCGGCAACCCTGCACTCAATAAGAGTCCAAATTTCTTTTCATCGTCCAATTTATTGGCCTTATCATTCAACGAAGCTATCGATATGACTGGACCAGTCTCAGACATTCCATAGCCGCCGAGAGTCAATATCCCGAACTGCTTGGCTCTCAATGCAAGTCCTTCCGGGAGGGCAGATCCGCCTATTATCACTTTCCAGTTTTTCAAGTACTCTTTATATTCCTCTATTTTAGGCGAGTTAAGTATCATATAAAGAATAGAAGGCACCATCGCAGAAAATGTTACTCCTTCGTTCTTTATCAGTTCCAGAAAAACGTTTACATCATATCTTCCCGCTAAGATGTATTTATTGCCGGATATAAGACCAGCGTAGGGCATTCCCCACTGATGAACGTGAAACAACGGTACAGCAGTCATAAAAACGTCCTTATCCGAAAGGTTAAGCGGCGGCGCTTTCACAGCGTTCGAAACAGACAAAGTGTGAAGGACAAGATCCCGGTGGGTAAATGTGACTCCCTTCGGCATGCCTGTAGTACCCGAGGTATAAAATACTGTAGCGGTCGAATTCTCGTCTACATCTGGAAGCTCGTAGTCCGGCTTCTTTATAAGTTCATCATAATTATATGAGGGGCCTAGTGAGGTTTCTATCTTGCCGTGATCTTCTCTATAAACTATCCATCCTTTGACAAAATCAAAAAGCTCCTTGTTCTTTTCTATTAGCGGCACGAACTCATCGCGGACTATAACATATTTATCACCGGCATTCTGCATCGTGTAATATATCAGTTCTGGCGGGTATCTTATATTTACGGTATGCAGGACAGCGCCCATCATAGGTACGGAAAAATATGCTTCCATGTATCTGTTCGTATCCCAGTCTAAAACCGACACGATGTCCCCGGCCTTTACGCCTATCTCTTTTAAGCCTGCTGAAAGTCCCTTAGTCCTTTCAAAGAATTTCTTAAATGTGTACCTTTCCTTATCCGCGTATAATATTTCTCTATCGGCAAACCTGTCTGCCGTATTTATAAAAAGGTTTTTAAGATTGAGTTTGCGTCCTGGCCTCTCATCCATACTTGGTTATGTATATCATATTATAAAAAGATTGATGGTATCATAAAGATATAATCAAACTATTGGGTATTACGATGGGTTACAACATAATTGTGTGCATAAAGCAGATAGCTAACGATATAGAGATAGATCCTCAGACTAGAGAGCCGGTGTTTTCTGACACAAAATATAGATTGGAAGACCTGAGCAGAAACGCGGTAGAAGAGGCAGTAAGAATAAAGGAAAAATACGGCGGCAAAGTAACTGGGATACTATTCGGCACCGAACAGTCAACCGTCGTAATGAAAGAAGCCATGGCTATGGGCGCGGATGAGGGTATAATAGTGAAGGGCTTTAAGGAAAATTCTCCCGATTTTACCGCAAAGGTTCTTGCAGAAAGGATAAAACGAATACAGTACGATATTATAATTATCGGGTATGCATCAGCAGACAGTTATACAGCACAGGTGCCAGGTGCACTTTCGATTCTTCTCGGCATACCACTTTTAGGTAGCGCAATAAAAACCGAAATAGCCGATAATAAAGTAAGGATAACTAGAGAATCGGACGATTTCGACATAGTCGAATCCGCTAGCATGCCATTGCTTGTATCGGTTACGCAGGAAGCAAACGAGCCGAGGTTGCCGTTATTAATACAAGTAATGGCGGCGGCAAAGAAACCTATGTCGATAGAGGAGACGGCACTTAAATATGATGGTATCGACAAAATCATTGGAAATAAGGCCCCTGAGAGCGGAAGAAAACATATCATATATGAAGATGAGGGGAAAGGAATAGAAGAGATAGTCAAAATTATAAAGGGTGAAATTTCATGAAAGCTCTATTGTTCTCCGACAGGCCACTGGTAACCGCCCAGATGTCATCATTGCTGTGTGATTATTTTGAGATTGGTTTTATGGCATATTCAAAGGACTACGAAAGTCTCAAGGACTTTGGTGCAAAGGAAATAATCGTTATAAACGGAGAATACTCGCCTGCAGAGAGTTTAGCACGTGAGATAGTTTCGTACATGAAAGAATATGACTATATATTCATAGGCGCAACTGTTCTCGGCCGTGAAGTAGGAGCAATGGCTGCGGCAATATCAGGCGCAGAAATGAAATCCGAAATAATAGAGTTCGGAATAAAAGATGGAAAAACCACGACGAAAAGACTTTATTACGGAGGCAAAACGGTATTAGAAGAAGAATCAAACGCAAAGATATTCACCGTATCACAGGGTTTGAAGGAAACTAAAAAGATTGAATCTTCCCCAAAAAAAAATGAAATTGAACTAAAAACAAAATCTTCTGTAGAACTTGGAGAAAAAATACAGAAAGCTACTACCTCTACAGACATAACCAAAGCGGATATAATAGTAAGTATAGGACGCGGTCTGAGCAAGAAAGAGGATTTATCTATAATAACCGATTTCGCTAGTGTAATGCACGCTGAGCTTGCTGGTTCCAGACCCATCTGCGCTGACTACCATTGGCTAGAAGAAGAAAGACAAGTAGGCCTATCCGGTAAAAAAGTAAATCCAAAACTTTACATAGCGATAGGCATATCCGGACAGATACAGCACATTGCTGGCATGCGCGGTTCCAAAACAGTGATAGCGATAAATAAGGATAAGAGTGCGCCTATATTTTCTGAATGCGATTACGGCATCGTCGGCGACCTTTATAGTATTGTTCCAAAGCTTACGAAAATCCTTAGGGGCTGACTTAGTTGCCTTTCTTTTCTAATGATGCCAGCAAAACTTCGGATATATCTGTCACTTTTTCGTCTTTTCCTTGCACGCTCACGGCATCGCTTAGCATATTGTTGCAGAACGGGCACATTGTCACCACGTTCTTAGCACCGGTATCGGAAAGCTGGTCCGATCTCTCATGGCTTATCCTTTTCTTTTCCGGCACTTTGTACCAGTAATTCGCACCGCCGGCCCCGCAACAAAATGTTTCCTTTCCATGATTCTGCGGTTCTGAAACCTTTCCTGCAGATTTTAGGAGCGACCTTTGTGGCTGTATAACATCATTGTATCTTGATAGATAACACGGATCGTGTATTGCGAATTCTTCGCCAGTATTTTTGAATTTTAGTTTTCCGCTGTCATGCAATTCGTTAAGCAGCTCTACCTCATGGTAAACTTTCACATCATTCATCCACGGATCTAGTTTTCTGTAGTCGTTTGAAAACACATTACATCCGTGCGGGCACACAAGAAGCATTTTTTTAACGTTGTATTTCTTGAAAAGACCTATGTTTTTAAATGCAAAGTCCTGGAATAGCGCCTCCTCTCCAGCCCTTCTCGCAGGGTCTCCGCAACAGCTTTCTTCCCCGCCAAGTATGGCTACCTTGTCAAGTTCGCCGGCTTCCTTCAAAAGGGACAACATTGCAAGCACACTTTGTTTTGTCTTTGGGTCAAAGCTTGCCATACATCCTAGCCATAACAAGTATTCGAACGGTTTGCTGTCCCCGGCCCGCATTACACCGGTATCAAGGAGCCACTTGTTCCTGTCAGCATTCGACGATCCGAGGGAGTTTCTTTCCTGATATAGATTAGTTAGAAGCGCCGATTTATCTTTGTCCAGTTTGTTATTTTCGACCAGGTTTCTCCTTAGGTCATATATAACATCAAGATGTTTTACTTCTACCGGACAACTATTAACGCATGCTCCGCAAGTAGTGCATGACCACAATTCTTCTTCGTTTATTACATCAAGAGGGTTTGCATTTGGATTACCAGCGTTTTTTTGCAATGCCAGTTTCCTAATGAGCACGCGAGGAGAAAGCGGCCTTCCTGCAGCTGTGGCTGGACATGACGACTCACATGCGCCTATCTCTACGCATGAATCCAACGAAGCCATTTCTAGACTGTTAAATTCGCTCAGCTTCCCGACGCCCATCTTTACGTTTTGCATGTCTGAGCCGGAGCTCTGTAGCTCGCTGATGTTAAATGGCACGCGCATTTCAGAGATAGGTCTATCGAAATTGTTTAAGATATTCAAAGATGGTCTTATGTAATAAAAGGCGACTATCAAGTTCCTTATCGTCGCTATTATGTTGCTTATGTAATCTAGATTCGGCATCCATTCTAGTAAAAGTTGTATTATAGTTAGGATTATAACGGAAGCCAAAGCAATTTGCAGCACTTCGGATTTAGAAGAAAACTCCTTGTTGGTTTTTAGCTCCTTCTCCGTTCTTTTGCTTCTGACAATATGCACCGCTTTCCATCCCAGAGTTATGGCTAGCCCTACCAAAAAAGGTGTGGAGATTACAAGCAGCACATACCTCACAATATATAATGAAGCAAAAAAGCCGGTTATTGATACTAAAAGTGACAGTAAAAGACCTCCAGCTATAACTGCGTCCATCCTACCTGCAGCTGAGCCCTTCAGGAATCTCAAAACTTCAAAACGCACAAGATTGACTGCCCTTTTCACGCCGAATTTTAACTTCAGCTTTATTGACTGTATGACAAATGAGATTGAGATTATGATTATGCTCGATATAACGACGTAATAACTAATCGGTTGCAGAAGCGAATACGGGTTCATTAGAGAAATATAAAATTCGTAATATTTATAATGCGATACCTTAATAGGTACAGTTTTTTATGCCCATTTCGCGAAATTGTATACAGTAAAGTAGAATACTAGTGCAGAAAATCCTAGAATAGCCTGTTTTATCGGCGTTGCGATATACTCCTCAGAAAACGCTTTAAACGCAGGAAACTTTTGTGTTAAATTTGATTCAACCGAATGCCCTGTCTCCCGCATCTCCTAAGCCCGGCACTATATAGCCCCTATTGTTAAGTTCTTTGTCTACCGCCACCGTAAATATGTCAACCTGCTTGTAATTTTTCATTATTCTTTTAATACCATAATCCGATGCTAGTACAGACGCAATACATATCCTTTTTGGCTTAGCTATCGCTATCTCTGGCAAAACCTTTAATAGAGTGCTAGCCGTAGCTACCATTGGATCTGCTATTATAACATTATCGATGCCCTTCCTTATTGGAGGTATTTTTTTGTAGAATACGTCTATTTCCATGTTATTTGGGATTTCTTTCCCCTCATATTCACGTCTACTTGCACCTATGACGCCTAATTTGGCAGCGGAGAACGCTTTTAGAAGCCCCTCAACCAGGGGCGTTGCAGCGCGAAGAACACTGACGACTATCACATTTTCAAGATCGTATATCCTTATGCCTTCTGCTTTTACATTTAAGGGAGTCTCTATCTCTACTTTCTTATAATCCATCGTATTGGCTATTTCATACCCAATAAGCCGCCCGAGTCTGACTAGTCCCTTTCTGAAGGTTGTTGAATCGGTTTTCTTATCCCTTAACTGAGTAAGTATGCTGATTGGCAACGGTTCTGAAAGTATTGCGAGACTCATACTACTATATATTAATATTAGATTTTTATACTTGTTTTATTACACTGCGCACTGCCTCAATCGTTATAGCCAAATGAACGCTGCATATCCTCAAATCGCTGCATATTAATGCGTTTGACTTTCCCAGTCTTATCAATCAATATCTTTTTGGCGTCCGGAATCGCACAATGGTGATTACCTAATGTATCCTGATACGCACCGGTGTAAGCTATGCATATGAATAAATTTTTATCTGAATCTGGTTTTGGCAGATACTTCAATTCAGGTTCATTCTTTGTGTACATGTCATCTGAATCACATGTAACGCCGTCTATGTAAGTTTTTACATTTTTTGCACCCAACATATTAATCGGGAACATTGACCATTTTTTATTTATTCCCCATGTATCCGGTAAATCTGTTATAAAACTTCCGTCCATTACATACCGGTATTTACCGTTCAAACGTTTTACTTCTATCAGCTTGAATATTGTGAGTTGAGTTGGCGCTGCGACCCAGCGGCCTGCTTCTAACGCCAAGTGTGTTATCCTTCCGCGTGAATTCATGTTAAGTCTTTCTATGGCATCAATGATACACTCGAAATATTCTTGCGAATCGTGGCGGGCGTCCCGTGCTTGATCGTAAAAGGCCATTCCGCCGCCAACATCTACAAGTAAATCGTTTATTAGCCCTTCATCGAAATTTTTAAGAATGACTTGCAACAATGATATTCCCTTTGACAATTTATCAAAACTCGCTGGCTCGCCAAAATGCAAATGCAATAGCGCCAAATCGGTTTTTATTAAACTTGCTATGTGTACTGCATCATCAAGCGACATACCAAATCTGTCTTTGCCACCCGTATTTAACCGAATACCGAATTTTATTCTTTTCTTGTAAATAGATTTAAGCGTTTTCAACTCCGAAGGGTCCTCCAAGACAAATACCACATCAAAACCTCTTTCGTTTAATGAAATAATCTGTTCGAGATAATCTTTAGACTTTGGGCCGTGAAAAATCAGTTTCTTGTGTTTTATCTCGGAAGGGAAGTTATTCAGAAGTAACTTAAGCTCGAATATATCGCCTATTTCTATTCCAACGCTTTTTTTGGAGCAGTTAATTATTTCTGACATTAATTCTTTCCTAGGATTTACTTTCATAGGATAAAAGTAACTTAGTTGCATGTTTACTCCCTTTTTATTCACTGCTGCTTCAAAATTAGAAAAAATTGAATCTATTCTGCTTATTATAACGTTCGGAAACGTAACGTCCAGCGGTGTCCCAAAGTCCAGTGCTAGTTCTTCCAAATCGAAACTGTGCCCGTATAATTTAAGAACCATTTTCCGATTTTGATTGACAAATTTGTACGGTATGTCAATCGGCAATTTAGCCTGATAAGCCGTATCTGATTTCATAATTGTTCCACGATGCGGTTATACAGCAATTCTCCCTTTACTTTCTTTTCTTTTAATAATTTTACGAACAGATACGGGTCTTTTATAATTTCAAGCGCTTTTTTGGCGTGTTCTTCAAAAGTACGTATCTGCATAGGTTTAGGTTCGTTCATATCTAGTCTTAACCCTAATTTGCCAGTGTTTATGTTTCCGCGTAACCCTACAAAACCTACGGCTATATCGACATCTTTCTCGTTTACACCTGCATCGGCAGAAAATATGCGCCTGTACACCGCAAGTTGCCTTCTATGGTTGCTAACCCTATCTTCTGTCTTATCGGTCTTGTAGTCCAATAAAACGAAGCGTTTACCGTCTTCTGATTCATATATCGCGTCTATTTTTGCCAAGAAACTCATGTTACTAGACAACGAAGGAAAAACGGAATTCATTTGCAGCTCTATTTCCTTTTCTGCGGCTATTTCCTTTGTTCCTTTTGCCAAGAGTTGCCTGTCTATTTCTTTTATATTTTCCAAGAACCGCATGCTTTCAGAATCTATAGATTCCTCGTCCAGTTCCTTCTTGAACATCTTTTCGGCGATTCTGTGCACCCCTGTGCCCAATTCTGCCGCTTCACTTATTTCAGGCATGTGTAGGATGCGTTTTTTAAAAAGACCGAAAGGATCCGAAACTATTTCTTCTACAAGAGAATAAGATAGTTTGTCTATCTTGCTTAGATACGCTGATAGCGCATCCATAACCCAGGTATCCTTCTTTTCCAGGGCCATCTTAGCTTCCTCATATCTTTTATGCACGAAAAGAGAATATGCTTCATCGTACTTCTTAGAGATAGGTGCTACTTCCGCCTCTTCATCCATAACTTCACGGCTTATCAGGTTGCCTATGAGATAACGATTCTCGAGGTCATTATTGGTGCATATGTAAAGTCCTTTTTTTGCCCTCGTGAATGAAACAAAATCGACCCTTAAGTGCTCTTCCATCAGCTCTTCCCTGACATCTACCCCATTCACGCTCTTGATTATGGCGTACACTATGGCGTCTATTGCGCTGAGGGTCTCAGATATCTTTTTCGGAATATAAATGACATTGTCAAATTCAAGTCCTTTGGATTTGTGCACTGTTGTAAGGACTATGTCCTTTTCTTTTTCGGCGATTTCGTAGTTTTCATCAGTCATTGACAAATACGTGAAAAAATCGTCTCTTTCCGGCTTCTCTAGAACATCGAATGCTTCCTTTATATTTTTGAGCATAGCCGAAGCGGTAGCGTGGTAGTCCTTGCCTATCGAGACTGATATGGGCATTATTATCCTATCAAACAAATCGTATATCGCCGGAAAGGTTACAGCTGCTTCTTTGTACCTGAAGAACGGTGCGGCTTCACGTTTAAGCTGTTCATCAGTAAGTTTTTTGGCGTGATATCTCTCCGATATTGAGAATGCCTCCTTTAGAATAACGCCAGAAAAAGGTGTAAATAGCGCGTTTATAACACTTTCGTCGTCGTCATAAAGCAGGCCCCTAAGAAAGGTAACTATAGTCTCCTTTGCTTTTTCTGACACCGATGAGCTTACTGTGGTCGAATAGTCCACTCCTTTGGAGTCAAGCATTTCTGATACATGCACGATCTGATCGTTCGTACGCGTTATTATTGCACACTTTTCACCGTTCGGTATCATCATAAGTTTCTTTACTGCCGCCTTTATAGGATCCCTTGCTATTATTAGAGAGACTTCACCCTGGATGTTCTTACTGCTTTTTAACAAGCTCAACTCTTCGCCGTAAGATTTATCCGAAGTATTAGAAAGGAAATGTGTTTTTGCGTAGTCAAGTATGGCCTGGGAACTTCTGTAATTTTCCCCTTTTGTAACGCGTTTTATGCCCGGTAAACTTTCGAATTTCCTGAAATTGCCTATACTCCCTCCTTGAAAACCAAATATTGCCTGTTTTCTATCGCCTACCAAAAAAAGCTCGTCTCCGCTTTCTATCGCTATTCTTGCTTCCAGTTCATTTACATCCTGAAGCTCGTCTACGAGCACGTATTTAAAATGTTTATATGACTTGTCGTAGCTCTTTATGAAGTTTAGTAACATGTCTGCGTAGTCTATGTGCTTTGGCGGTTTGAAAGCTTCGTAATCCTTGAAAGCCTGCAAAAAATATCCTAAAAGCATAATGAGCTCTTCATAGCTTACATTTGACATTTTCTCGGTTTCGTATATCAGCTGCAACTGCTCAGCGGTCCTCTTGGAGTCAACATTCTCCGGCATTATACTGAAACTTTTAAGATATCTTACTGCATTAACTATTTTTGGAACGAGCTCGGAGGCTACGTATTCTTGGCTATAATTGAACGCTTTGTTTTTCTGGAGACTTTTGAATACGGCATATCGCATTGGATTATCGCTTATTACTTCGTGTTCGCCCTTGGTCTTGACGAGATAATCGTATGTAAAACTATGAAATGTGTGTACCCCTATCTTATATGGCCTTATGCCCTTTAAACCCGCTTCGTCTATCTTGTCTGTTATCCGTTGTCGCATCTCCTCCGCTGCCTTTATAGTGAAAGTTATGCACAGTATCTCTTCTTCCTTCGCTCCTGATTTCAACAGTTCCACGACTTTTTCAGCCAAAGATGTCGTCTTGCCCGTGCCAGGGTTCGCAATGATTAGTGTGCCGCTTATCGCCATTCAGAATAAATTGCATCTCATACGTTAATAGATATGTACTTCATTTACGTGACTTGGATTTGAGATATTCATTCTTTAATTTAATATAATTCTGCCAGTTTTTAGTTATCCTCTCTTTGTGTTTTTCATCGACATTTTTTACGACTTTGGCCGGCACACCCATCACGATGCTTCCAGAAGGTATCCTTGTGCCCTCTGTAACTACAGCGCCGGCACCTATTATACACCAGTCACCTACTTCTGCACCATCGAGTATCATTGATCCCATACCGATTATACAGTTACTCCCGACTTTGCAACCGTGAACAATCGCAGAGTGGCCTATAGAAACGTTATCGCCTACTATCGCAGGGTTGAGCATTTCGGTTCCATGTATAACTGCATTGTCCTGAACGCTTACGTTCTTGCCTATTTTTATGTAATGCATATCTCCTCTGAGTACTGTTCCGGGCCATATACTTGAATTTTCACCTATGGTGACATCGCCTATTATTTCTGCAGTACTATCTATGTATGCTGTTGTATGTATTTGTGGCTTTTTGCCCTTTAGTTCCCTTATCATAGGATTAGTGGTTTTCCATATTTTTTAAAGACTGTGTTTACATTGAATGTAACATCAAATTATTTCCAATGACTTCCTTGCTGAAGAACACGTGTCCTTGTGCAATTCAAATAACTTATCATAAACTTATTGCCGTGTCTAGCTATGCACTATATCTTAATTCCTAACGGCTCTTTTGCGGCCATTGGCACCGCTGTACTTAATACGCTAATTTCATCGAAGTGAATGAATCCTTTTATGCTCACGTTGTAGATATTTATATGAAAAGGCGCAAAATGAAGAGAAGCCAAAAGGATGAAGTTCTACAAGAAGAAACCGAAATATACGCCGCCGAAGAAACTTCTGAAGAAGAAAAAAGGCCTGAAAAGGCAGAAGAAATTTAAATTATTGACTTATGTTCAAGGAATTTGCTGATTTGAAGCATGTGCGTGGATTTAAGGGAGCAATATTCCCGTTATCGATAGCCTTTTTCATTTACACGTTTGGGTGGGGCATAACTGCGCCGATGTTTTCTATATTCGTGAACAACGTTACTGGTAATCTTTTTCTGACGGGCGTTATACTTTCTATAACGACAATGATGGGGGTCTTCCTTAATTTTCCTTTTGGGTTATTGGAAAGTAAACTTAATATTAAAAGAGTTCTACAGATAACTCTTCTCGTGTATTCTGTTATGGCCTTATTGTACCCTTTTGCTAATAACGTGATATCCTTGCTTTCAATAAGCATTATACGCGGTATCGCTTCTTCATTCCTGTGGTTGACATCCTGGTCATACATATTTTATTACGCAAAAAGCAAGGCTAAAGGAAAAGAAACAGGTTTCTTTTCTAGCATGAACGATTTTGCATCTGCGATCTCGCCCGTACTTGGCGGAGCTGTTGCTATTCTGTCGTTCTTTCTCCCGTTCTATCTTTTAAGTGCAACGAGCTTTGTGTCCTTTATTATAATAAGTAGGTACATAAAAGAAAAACCAAAAAGCGTCTCTACGAGCCTAAAAAAACAGATTCATACGCTTTCTCGTTACATAGAAAACAAGCATTTTATTAAAACGATACTGGTTGTTGTAGCTTTCTACGCGATAATAAACGTGTACTACTCATTTATAGCCGTGTTCCTTAACCTTGAAGGAATATCTATATTTCTGATAGGTGTTCTTCTAACAATCTCGCTTTTGATCACAGTCGTACTCGAAGTACCGATAGGCAACCTTATCGACAAGCACGGTATAAGAAAGATGCTTTCAATCGGTGTAATCGGCTCATGCGTTGCCGGAATCGCTTTCGCGCTCTACAGCAATATAGTATATCTTCTAATTGTGATATCGGTTTTTACTATATTTTATACAGTAATCTTCATAGGGCTTTATTCCAGAATGTCTGACATAATAAAAAAAGACAAAACTGCTATGACGGGCGCGATAGCCACATTCAAGGACGCTGGATACACAATAGGCCCGCTTGTAGCGGGTTTCGCTATGAATTATGTTAGCATAAAGGAAGTTTTTATCGCCACCGCATTGATGTTTATCATACTTTTACCGATAACCGCATCTTTGCACGACTAAAAATCAAATATTACTTGTTTCTAATTATTCTGTCTGCCCAATAAGACCAATAAGGACCTAAGTTTTTTTGTATATCTTTCCTGTTTAGTTTATAGCCGCTAAAAAAGGACTTTAGCATTTCACCCATATACTTGGCCTTTTGTGCGTCTAGATACTCCGGTGTTTGTGCCGGCCCTCCTTTCAATCCAATGTCGTCCGTGCTATACCTGTCTTCTGGCTTATTTGTATAATGATGCAGATTTACTGCAAAATGTGTATACTTGCCTAGTTGCAATCCAGTCGCAAGGGACATCTGCGTCAGGAGGATACATCCGATGAATATGTTTCTTGCTAAGCCTCCGAGAGCTATGTCATTAGATCTCATCATATAAGTTGCATTGAGACAGCTATTATTATCAGTATAAAATTGGATGTCGATAGAACACGGTGTGTAACTTCTAAGAACATCTGACGGCCTCCTTATGACTATGTTCGCCTGCCTAGTCGACGGATCTGCGCGAAGCATGTCTACGCATCGGGCCCATTGTTTCACTTTACCGCCAAATATCCTTTCACCGTACGTGTATGGATATTTACCGCTTTTCCCGCGCCAATTGTTATAAAACTTCCACACCCTACCAACATTGCCAGGGTTCAATCCAAGAAGTATGTCTAAAGTTTCAACGAGCAGCCCCCTACTTATCTTATTATGCCATATCTTTGTCGGGTCGTTAACTTCTATCAAAACATTGTAAATCTCTCGCATAACCGTGTGGTCATATCCTTGAAGACACCAGGGACCGGTCTTTCTATCCGTATAAACTCCATTTTTAAAAAGTGCATATTTTGTCTTATTTACTGCATCGGCTATATCAGAAGACTCTATCCCCATGAGCGTGTCCAATCTCATAGAGTTAACTATGGATGCAGCAACTATTTAAGTGCGAATTATGAATTCACACAAGTTGTGACTTAAATTCTTTTCGTTTTTCAACGAAATGACTTATATACGGACAATCTGGCCGAACCTTTAGTCCTTTCTTTTTAGCCAGATTAAAGGCTTCCTCTGCTAGCTTAGCGGCTACTCCGTTTCCTCTGTCCTCCGGCGGAGTAAATGTATGGTATATACTCATTATATTTCCCCGAATGCGGTACAAAAGTTCTGCTTCGCCATGCTCCGTTTTTAGGGACATTCTCCCCGTTTCATGAGTTTTTATGTCCATGTAAATTACTACAAACTAATCAAATAAATATTTAGCAATTTTTATTAAATGATGCTTAAAAATTTATGCTTTTATTTTCAAGTCTTCCTCTGACTGCTTGAATTTTCTTATCCTGGTGTCTGCACCTGTGAGTAACCTGTAATACTTGCTGAATTCGCACAAACTATGCTCTACGTTCCTTAATGTCAAGTCATTGCCATGCCAAAATTTAAAATGTAAACCCAATCTTTCGAAATGAAACCTTTGATCTTCGCGTAGTATTTTTATAAGATCTGCATATGAGAACGCGTCTTTACATTTGAAAATGTAATCAAGACCCCTCCTACAGCCTGGACCTGCATTAACCCAATCATCCTCGGAAAATTTTATTATGCCGGAATAATTAATGTCTATTACTGCTTCATATGCAAGAAAATCGCCGAAGTGTGTTATACTCTTTATAACAGAGTGTGCCTCCTCCAAAGACTTTGAATTGATAATCCCATAAAAGTAACGGTCGAAATTCCTTACTATATCGTTTTGTATCACGCCGTAAACCATATTTGGAAGTTTTTTTTCGTAGCCGCCATACTTTGCACCGGACACCATAAACGCATTTGTAAATACTGGTTTTCTGGAGTCTTCTATCTTTTTCAACGTCCTATAGATTTTGTCTGCATCGAAATTTGAAACGTGTTGAAAACCTATTGCTCTGTGTGATTCTATTTTATTGAATATCCTATAAATCAGAATATTGAATATTACGTCTTCTGGTTTTCCCCTGCCAATTATTTCATTTTTAACGTAAAGAGTGCCCCTGTCCAGTTCCCTGTAAACGTTAGTGAATTTGTATTTTCTAAGTATTTCATCGTTTGTCCATGGTTGCGGAAGTTTTTCCACAAATCTTTTGTAGAAGATGTTTTGTCTTTCTGTAACAAACCTAAAAAATAGGTCCAGATTCTCCTTATAAACAGTAAGTGAATTATTTCGTTTTGGTTCGTAAATGGTTATTGAATTATTCATAGATTAGAGAAGATATTCTCATATATTATTATATTAGGGTTGTGCATATATGCACAAAATAGTATTTAAACGGGCGGCATAATAATTAGTTATGAAACAGATAAAAAAGTCACTATTATTGGAAGAGCGCCTTTGGATAATTATTAGCATCATTTTGATAGTTGTTGGTACATTGCTATGGCTTTACGCCGATTACGCAATGGTTTCTGGTCTAACTTCATGGTCATCATCATACACTTCATGGTTTCCCCTTATATATTCAGGTATAATCCTTCTTGTCTTTGGTATAGCTGTATGGGCTGTCGTTGATCATCACGGCAAACTTACACTAACGAGCATTGTTCTTTTAGTAGTTGGTGTAGTTGGTTGGGCATATGCAGATTACAGTTGGCTTAGTGGTTATTTGTCCACGACCATGTGGTATTATCTACTTATGTCGACGATTGCGCTTATAGTAATAGGAACTGCGCTTTGGACATATACCGACATTAAAACTAAACTACTCTAATAAAATTTAACCGACTAACATAAAACGGTATTAATTTCTAATAAACTAAAAAACTAATAACAAGACTTAAATGTAAAATTAAACATAAAGACCTATGGCTAAACTTGTATTTTTAGGCACCGCTGCTGCCGGTTTTGTCGGCAGTAAGAGACAACAGTCTGCAGTCTATTTTGATGGCTTGCTTCTTGATTGCGGAGCAGATGTTATCGGTAGACTAGAAGATTTAAAATTAGCGGGTAATCTCGTCGCGATATTGATAACACATCTACATTATGACCATTATGGTGGACTTTTTAGCTTACTTGTTAATTTAGCTATAAAGGAAGATGTTAAAATTAAAATGGGAGCAAAAACGAAAAAACCGAAGCTAACAATATACGCTCCTGGTGGACTTAACACAATATTAGAAGCAATAAAAGTAACTGGAAAAGTGTATGACTTCGTTTTTGATAGACTTGACTTAAAATTCATTGAAGTTAATACTTCATTAAATTTTGAAGAAGCAGGAAAAAAAATAAAACCAATATTGATGGACCATGGAAAAACTGTTGACTTCGGTTATTTAATTGAAACAAATGGCTTTAAGCTTTTTTATGGCGGAGACTCAAGTTTTCCATCTAATGTACAAAACATAAGGGCAGATTATTTAATACATGAGGCAACTTTTCAGAATAAATACATAGATGCAGCAAAAGCGAGCGGACACAGCACGGCTAAGCAGGCTGCGGAAGCTGCAACCAAATGTGGCGCGAAAAAACTTTTTTTAACACACGTAACAAACGTAATAGTTCCAGAAAGTGAACTTGAACTAGAAGCTAAAAGAGTATTCGCAAATACTGTACTTCCTAATGACATGCAAAGTTTTGAATTGGATTAAATCTAAAAATGCGCGCGTTTTCTGCTGAAAAGAACTGATTAAAGTATGACTAATAGAAAAAAGACGACCAATCGTGATATGCAGGCTATTAATAATTATCTTTTTGTTGTATTAAATAAAATTAAAAATCAACAGGGCTGCTATCACTACCAATATTCCAATTGCTTCTTTCGCTGAAAACTTCTCCTTGAGAAAAATAAGCGACATTATGACAATAATTGGAGAAACTAGAGTTATTACTAACGGACTAAGAACTGGATTTATTGTATAAGCATATGCAAATACAGCTGTCGCAGAACCGTTCAATATGCCAGCAAACAATGTCGAACGCGACATATGACGAATTTTAGTAGTGTTCTTATTTTTATTTAGATGAGAGTACACTAATGCAGCAGCAAGAGAGACACCAGACAGAGCCCAGTAATAAACGATTGGTGATTGTTGTCTCGGGAGCGTATAAAACAAAAGCCACATAAATGTCCATGATACCGCCGCTATAACTGAAAAATATATCGAAGCTCTATTACGAGCTTTTTCATTTTTTCTGCCATAACTCATAAGTATTATTCCAGACATAAGTATCACACCTGCTATAAGCGACTTGTATAACAAAGAAAAAAAGTAAAGTAGGCTACTAAAGACTGCTATCATTATTGACTGACCTGCATTTGATATCGGCGCCACGATACCGAGCTTACCGCGTGAGTACGCTGTGAACATAGATACTACACCTACGAAATTCAGCATTCCTATAACTGATATTGTTAGCAAACTACCGATAGTTGTTTGAGACAGCAAGTCTCCAACGAAAATTGTTGATGGAAAAAAAGCACCTATAAACACTCCCCATGAAAAATCCAATATGGTCACATTTACATTTTTCTTGCTTATTTTGTATTTTACCAACATAGGAAACAATGACCAAAATATCAGAACCAGCAATAATGCTGCACCATAAAATAGAATATTAACCATAAAATACGAGATTGCACGTAATAAATAAATCTTTAATTTGGTGTTTATATAATATCTAATCAAAAGATTTATCTTGTATATCTATTTTGAAAGATATCTGAGCGACAAAATCATTCCCACTGCGACCATAATAATCGAAAACACAGTCAAATAAAGAAAATCAAACCAGAGTGGATTTGCACCGGCTATACCCAGAAGTGCCTGTCGGCCGGCGTCTACTGCATAGCTTATGGGGTTTATTGCAACGATCGTCTGCATCCACGACGGCATTATCTTGGTTGGAAACAAAGCGTTGCTAGCAAAGATGAGTGGTAAATTAAGAAGGTTCATTATCGTCATCTGCGTCTGCCAGTCCTTAGACCTCAACGCCAACATTGTAAAAAGAGAAGATAGACTTAATGCGAGTAAGAACATCGCCGCGAACGCAACCAACAAGGACACCGGGTTTATATAGGATGTGTCCATACCAAGAACTACGGCTACTATTAACACTATGGCTGCCTGTGCAAGTGATCTCACAACTCCGGAGAGTACCTTACCGACCACTATTGAACCACGTGGTATTGGCGCACTTAAAATTTTATTTAAGTATCCTAATCTTCTGTCCCAGACTATAGACATCCCGCTGAACATGGCCGCGAAGACTATTACAAAAACCAACATCCCCACAGAGAGAAACGAAAAGTAACTAGTTGTGCCGAATGTATTTGTAAGAAGTGTATTTCCCAAATTATTCAATACACTCGCAGGTATATTTACACCGGGGATATTAAATGACGCTCCTGAAAATAAAGAACCGAAATTTGCGGCTTTACCGAATAAACCCAGCCAGATAATTGGTTGTATAAGCGTCATTATTAACAGTAAAGGAACCCTATACCATTTCTTTAATTCTCTATTTGCGATTGTCCATATACCGTGCAGAGGGTTATTTAATGCCTCATACTCTGCGGCCCGCTCCGCCTCCAAGGCTTTGTTATAGTTTGTTTTAATTTTGTCCGGCATAAATTACATCCTTGCAGTTCTTATAGTGTGCAGCTGCCTAAACTGGGCGTCCTTATCGCTTTGCTCGTTACGAATAGATTTTCCCGTATATTCCAGATAAACCTCATCCATCGTAGGTTTAGTAAGGAATATCTTAGTTATGTGGTATTTATTCTTTAGTATAAGATCGATTATTTTTGGGGCCAGTTCTTCGCCATTCTTTGCCTTGATCCTATATTCTCCACCGGATCTTTTTACGTCTTTTACATTTTTTATTTTTAATATTCTGTCGGAAATATTTATCGATGTTTCTTTTATTCCTATCTCTATTATATCACCGCCCAACCCTGCTTTAAGCTCTTTTGGCGTGCCCATCTTGACTATTTTTCCATGATCTATTATCGCTACCCTATCACAAAGAGCGTCTACTTCTTCCAAATAGTGTGTTGTTAAAAATATAGTCATTGAGTACTCTTTTTTCAATTTCGTTATATAACTCCAAACGGCTGTCCTAGTTTGAACATCAAGCCCTAATGTGGGCTCGTCCAAGAAGAGGAGTTTCGGTCTGTTTATAAGTCCACACGCTAGTTCAAAGCGTCTTCTCATCCCTCCAGAATAACTGTCTATTTTATTTTTAGCTACATCCTGAAGACTAACTAATTTTAAAAGTTCGGCGGCCCTAGGGACGGCGATATTCCGCGGTATACCATATAAATCTGCACAGAATATTATATATTCTTGTCCGGTCATATCCGAATCGGATGTATAATCCTGTGGAACCGTGCCTATAGATTTCCTTACTTCCATCGGTTCCTTTGATATATTATAGCCACATACCATAGCAGTACCACTTGTTGGCGGAAATAAGGTAGTCAGCATATTTATCGTCGTAGATTTACCAGCGCCGTTTGGTCCTAGAAAACCAAATATTTCACCATAATTTATGTTGAAACTTATATCATCGACTGCTTTTACTTTGTTATCAAAAACCTTTGTAAGATTCTTCACTTCGATTATCGCGTTTTTGTTTGCCATATTTTATTCTATAAGTGCTGAGAGCCGTTTTATTATCTCTGTTATCCTTTTACGATTTTTTACAAATTCCTTTTTGCCATTTCTGCTAAGGTCTTCCATATAGGAGATATAACTTTCTATTTCGACGAGCGCATCGTGAATGCTAGTTGCTGGAGCACCAAAAACGCTGCCAAAAAACGGACTTTCTACGCTTTCTCTATGCTTTGAGTTTATCTCATATTTTCCATCTTTGTTTTTGTTTAACATAGATTCTCTTACCATGTCCTCAAGTAAAGGGTATATAGAACCTGGAGATGGTCGCCACCAACCGCCGCTCATTTCCTGCACTTTATCCATTATCTCTGTACCGGATAATTTCGTATTTCTAAGCAAAGTAAGTATTATCGGTCTAAGTATCCCTCTTTTTGACCCTCCCCAAAAACGCCATGGCGCGTGATTAAGCATATCGATAAATAGATATCGTTTAACCGATATTTAAAGCTTTTCTTTAATCTATTTTAATAAAATATTAATCGTGTATTTGCTATCGTAACCTAAATAAATTATAACCCCTGTCTCTAAACGAACTAAAGGAATCTTTGTAATTTGAATGCGCACGACAAAATCGCCAAAGTTTTAATTTATGATAGCAGGTGCACAAATGCATTGCCACAGGAACCGCCGCCGCGGCCGGTTCTTATTTCTATAGTGTAAGTCTGTGTCGGTAAATTTACCGATGCGATGGGTATGTTGGCTGGTATGTAGTTTGGTACGTTGTTATCGCAGTCTCCCCAAACAGTGGTGCTGTTACTAAAGTAAGTGTTACCATTATTTCCGACAATAGAAATAATTGCATATCCTGAATTTCCTGTGGCGTATGTTATATTAAGATTTCCACCGCTCCATGAGCAACTACCCGTCTTTGTACTCGACAGTGAAGATAAAGAGAGTGTGAAATTACCGCATGATGAGCCGTTAATGCTAACTGTAGTAGGATTTTGGACCAAAGTAGAATTTAGGTTACTACTGACAGAATGTGGTAATGCAGATGAAAGGCCAGCGAAGGCAAATAAGCCCAAGAAACTGACACCAACTACTGCAACAAAAATAAGAAGTATAACTATAATTGCTATCTCACCCGTGAAAAGTTTAATGGCTATTGAAGATAATTTTTCATCCTTTCCTTTAAAAACAAAGTATAATATTATGTCTCCAAGCCACCCTAATAAGAACAGCAGAGCGAAAACGCGGTTTTTTTCATTCTTTATAAGGACATATATTAGAGCTACAAGCTGGCCTATCCCGAGCAAACCGAGCAAAATCCACAACCAACTCGCCTTTTCATTCGAATTCCATTTATTTGGTGTTACAGTTTGGGTCGGTGTGTCCATAAGATTTTTAATAATAATATATTATATATAGTTTTTTCCGACAAGCAATCTTTTTTAACCTATCGGTAGAAGTTACAAGACAACATTGTGGATGTTTAGGTAGTTACGTTAGCTGTTGCCGTACATCGATTCAGCGATAAGAATCGTTCGACGAATTGTTTATATTTTTCATGTACTTTGCTGCTAAAGGCATGCTGTTAAAGCATCCTGTATAAAAACTAATAAAAACGCTTGTTCACTACATTTATACTATAAACACAAATTTAATTTATGGACTCTTATAAAAAGAAGCTGATAAAGAGAGCTGAGAGGGACCTTTACACAAGAGAAAAGAAGAAGAGAATACTAAAAAGAAATTACGATAAAGAAAATACCACTGCCTAATTCGCGCCTACATGCTGTTTTATATCGCGCATCACAGAAACTGCTTTTTTGTAAAGTTCTTTCCTTTTCTCTTTTACGTCTGACTTATTAACTGATTTATCGCGCAATTGCAAATAGAACCTTAAGCTTTGCGAGGTACCTGAAGGCCTAATCGTTATATAATTGTAATCGTCGCCAGAAAAGAATATTCTTACCCCTTCGTCAGGAAATCCGGGCCAGTCGTGTGATTTATCATATTTCCCGGTGCAATATTCTTCTCCGCGGATGGCGGAAAGTCCTCCAAAAACAAATTTCTTGTTGCCGTGATTCAGGCCATCCGTTATTTCAACGGCTTTTTTAAGTATGTTTATTTTTTTGCTTATGCCTTCTATCCCTTCAAACTGTCCGGATTTCGGCGATGTTTCGTAATAATTTACGAATGCGCCTATCGAGCCGTCTGTGTATATTTCTTGTTCTAGAATATCTATAATAGACCTATTGGTCGACTTTGCATAGGCTACAAGTTCCGCAAACATTGCAGAAGCAAATATGCCGTCTTTATCCTTAACGTGACCCATATCTCCGAATGTATTCATCGTTTTAGGCTTGTCACCGAATATTGAGAAACCATTAGATTGCTCACATGTAAATACGTTTATTTTTCTTTTACTATTCATCTCATAAGAATCATACACTATATCGGGGCAGGATTCTCTTGAAATCGGTATCCCGTCCCATACTTTCTGTATCGCTCCTGCCATCATGGGAAAACCGACCCATGTTTTTACATAGCCCAAGCCATATTTCTTTGCTAGTAGCTCCAGAACGTCAGTGGTAACGTGAGAAAATGCTATAAACTGCTTATTTGAATCGGGTATTGAACCGCCACCGTTTTCTGCGCGCTTATACAATCTATACCAAAGGAGAGCAGACCAAGCTTCATCTGCAGTAAGAAATACGTGATTTGTGTCTTTATCGCCCTTTATTTTTACAACGGATCCGAACCTGTCTGAATCGGGATCCGTACCGATAAAGATATCACAATTAATAAATTCTTCAATATTGTGTTCTTCAACGAATTTCTTCACTGCGATTTCCATCATCTCCGGGTCTCCAGGATCCGGCGATTCATCAACCTTAAAGCTGGGAAATGTACCGTCTGGCAGGTTCATGTGCTCTGTAACGCTAGTCTTATAGAAACCTAATTCTTTTAAAAGTCTAGGCAATAACTCGCCTCCAGTCCCGTGAAATGCCGAGTAACTTATATCTATTGCGCCAGCCCAAACATTTAAAAGTTGCGTATCTACTATGAACTTCTTACACTGTTCTATATATCTAGTGTGCATGTCTATAAGCTCACGGGAAAAACGCGAATCGTAATAATCTATGCCCTCATGCCTTGTGCTTTCGCCTAGGATAATTAATTCATTTGTACTTGCATCGTCTAGCTCCTTTAATTTTATATCCTGTGTAATTACTTTTGATATATAGTCTGTATACATCTTGTTCCGCTCTAGAACATTTATTTGTGCACCGTATCGGCACACTTTGTATCCGTTGTACCTCTTATCATTGTGACTTGCAGAAATATAAACGCCTAAAGATGCACCCAAATCAACTACAGAGAACATTAGTTCGGGATAAGGAACGGCGGAATCAAAGAAATAAACCTTTAAGCCATACGCCAAAAAAAGCTTCGAAACCATTTCGGCTAGCTCCGTTCCAAGAATTCGACTGTCGTGACCGACTACTATTGTAGTAAGTCCATTTGCATTTGCGTACTTGGCTATACCTGCGGACTTTAATAACAAAACTATGTTGTTTATCGTATTTGGTCCTTTAAGAACCGGGGCATCCAGTCCGTTAATTATTAACATCTGCAACTCGTCCCTGAGGTCTGGATTATCATATGCACGAAGCACTGCCCTACCGCGTATTCCCGCGGTTCCGAATTTTATATCATCTATAAACGCTTCAACCAAGTCTCCCCAGCGCTCTTGTAGTATTGCGTTGTACACACCTATCTTCAAATTAGGTGACAAGTCTTCTATGTTCTTGTCGTTAATCCATTTTATTATATTATTAATTACGTTTTTGGTAGCCTTGTCGTACAATTCCTGTGAAATTGCCTTGCTTTTAAGTTGCGAATTTAGGTAGTTGGATATTCCTTTTGCAGCAATTTTTATAAATTTGGCTGCCTCTTCCATCTTATTAACACGTATACTCTCTTCCTAGCAAGTTGTATAAAAGTATAACCTATGCGGATTATTAATAAACACTATATTTTGTATACTCTTATATGGGGTCTTTATCAATGCAAAATCGGTGATAAAAAGCATTTTCTGGTCTGAAAAAGTCATTATTCGGAGTTGCCGTTCCCCTAAATAATTTGTCCTGATTGCAATGAAATAGTAAAGGGCCAATTTTAACAGGAACGATTAGTCTTTGCATTTATTGCCACACAACTAATATATAAATTAGGATGGCGGTCTTAAAAACCTATAAACAACTAAAAATGAGGGATAAAAAATGAAAATCGCAGTTTTAGGGATGGGCTATATAGGATTGGTTACCGCCGCCGTTCTTTCTGACAAAGGTAATAAAGTAGTTGGAGTTGATGTCGATTCTTCAAAAATAAACTTGTTAAATACTGGAAAATCACCTATTTTCGAGCCCGGGCTAGACAGCTTACTAAAAAGAAATTCTGAAAGAATAAGTTTTCACGTCGATTTTGAAGCAATTAAAGATTCTGACGCAGTATTCATAGCAGTGCCCACACCGACAAAGGGTGGAAGAATAGATTTAAGCTATGTTATGAGCGCTGCTGACACGATAAATCGCATGGACAAAAACGCATTGGTAGTGATGAAAAGCACTGTAGTCCCCGGTACTGCAAAAAAGATAATGAAAAACACGAACCTTAAAGTCATATCCAATCCCGAATTCACTAGAGAAGGAACAGCATTGGAAGACACACTGCACCCTGACAGGATAATAATAGGTGGCATAGAACAAAAAGGTTGCAATACAGTAAAAAAGATATGGTCCTTTACAAAGGCAAAAGTTCTTGTGACGTCAAATGAGAACGCCGAACTCATAAAATACGCAAGCAATTCTTTTCTGGCGACTAAAATATCGTTTATAAACGAGTTCGCGAATCTTTGTGAGAAGATACCCGGCGCAGATGTAGAAGTAGTTGCAAAGGGCATGGGTATGGATAAGAGAATAGGTCCGTACTTCCTTAAGGCTGGAATCGGCTTCGGAGGCTCATGTTTCCCAAAAGACACAAAAGCTATACGTGCATTTTCCGAAGATATGGGTGAAGACCTTAGTATAATAGGCGCTGCTATAAAGGTGAATGATAATAGAGTAAATAGAGTCATATCATTAATAAAACGTGCTTTAAACAGTAATGATTTATCCGGTAAAAGGATAGGGATTTTAGGGCTTGCTTTCAAAGATAATACTGACGACTTAAGAGAGTCTCAATCACTTAATCTAATAAACGGATTAACAGAACTGAATGCAAAAGTAAATGTCTATGATCCACTTGTAAAGAAATCTGTAACTGGAACGATAAAATGCGATAGCGTCGGTGAATGCGTAAAAAATTCGGAAGTTGTAGTTATAGTTACTGAATGGCCGCAATTCGAAACGCTCTCAGGTAAAACTATGTCAAATAAACCTATCATAGATGCGAAAAGAATATTGGAACCTACACTTTTCAGAAATTTCTCCGCTATTGGACTGGGAAAGAAGTAGAACTTTTTCCCTTGTCACCTGCTGCTATTCTGTGCTTTTTTTCTTTTTTATTGATCTATAGCGATGCCTAGTGGATTTGTGCCGCCATTACCTATGTTAATAGTGGCGATAACTGTATCGGTGGCGATGTTTATAATTGAAATTGTACTATCAAACTGGTTTGTAACATATGCATACTGGCCGTTGGGAGTTATCGCTATTTCGTTCGGTCCTCTCCCTACGGGTATAGCAGAACCGACAACGTTATTAGTTGTCGTGCTTATAACAGAAACACTATTGTTGTTGTGATTCGTCACAAACACATACTGTCCATTTGGAGTTATAGCGACGCCCCATGGGGCATTGCTAACGTTAATTGTATCGAATACGGCGTTAGTAGTGGTGCTTATTACGTCAACTTTATTACTAGCATAGTCAGCAATGTACACATACTCACCGTTTGGTGTTATAGCGATACCTTCTGGAGCCGCAATGGTGCCGCTTACTTTGGATGTTGAATCGGTAGCTGTATTTAGTACCACCACCGTGCTGTCACCAGCAACATATGCATACTGATCATTGGGAGTTATAGTAACGGTACTTGGATTTGTGCTTAGAGTTACATTTGTTATAATTGAATTAGTAGCGGTGTTTATAATTGAAACTATACCATTAAAGTTTGTGACGTATACATACTGGCCGTTGGGAGTTATCGCAATGTCTCTTGGTGTTCCGACATTAATAACAGAGGTTACTGTATTTGTAGTGGTGTTTATCACGGAAACTGTATTAGACCCATAGTTTGTGACGTATACATACTGGCCGTTGGGAGTTATAGCGATGCCTGTTGGATTGTTGCCGACGGTAATATTGGAGATTATAGAGTTGGTAGCAGTATTTATTACCTGAACTGTGCCATTGCCGAGACCGGAACTACCGGCATTAATAACGTAAGCAAGTGCTGTTGGTGCTCCCGATGAGGTATTCCTGTTGTTTAAGCTATTTCCGGGAAGCGAATTTATTTCATTCAAAGTAACGTTTGTATTCCGTGAACTAAGTCCGAAGTTTATGTTAACTTCCAATAGTTGCTTGTCCAAGGACATGACTTCATTTATATAAAAGAACGCTGGCAAACCATCGTAATCCGATATACATACTTGCCCACTGGTATTCGTCTTCGCGTAGCTACCATTAACATCAAATAAGCTGCAATTTTCGTTGTTATAGCTTACATGATTCACAAATGTAAACTGCGGTATAAAAGAATTGGAAGAATAGTTTTGTAAGTTACCAGAAAATACGCCCAACGGCAGAGTTAAAAATCCGAAAATCTGGCCGAGTATAGATCTATTAACACTGGTCCCGTTTATGTTTAACAATTCCTTTGTTATATTTGTCTTTAGCGGTTCAAAACTGCATTTTAATGTGTTATTTGCGGAATTAACATTTGAGCAGGAAGTTATTCCTGAATTATTGTATAGTACGTCGAACCTTATGTAATTCGGAAGGCTGACATTGCTATTTCCTACCATATTCGCAATGTTGCTAAAATTAGACAAGTTTACACCGAAATCGAATCTTATGGGATCCAGAACCTTTGCAACTGAAAATGACATTGGCAGGGAAAATGACAGAGGCTCTATTGCTGGAGATAGTTTTATACTGCCACTGTAAGTGTTGTTCATATTACCGGAGCTTATGAAGTAATAGTCCGAAAGATTGAATATCTGCGGAGTTCCTTTAAGCGACTGATATGCGGACGAAACACTGCTTGAAGGTATGGAAGTGTAATGATAAGGGTTTAAATTTAGCGCACCGACAGAGCTAAAGAGCGTTGTTAACAGAAGCAATACTATAACTACTGCTACGCCTGATGGTACTCCTACAAATCTGTACAAGAAGAACTCTCTAGTCTTGGCAGCGCCCTTTTTAACTTTTTGCGGCGCCGGTTTCTTGAGTTTCTGCAACACGAAGCGTAGTGCTATAAGCACCGCACCAAAAGCTATGAAAACTATATCCAAACTAATTAGTTTGGAGGTTATTGGCGTGGCTATTGTAGATATTAGACTTGAGATACCAGATGCACTGGATGAACTGGTGAAATTCGATAATGCTGTCGGTAGAATCAGGTTAAAAATAACATATACGGAAATTAGTGATATAATTGAAAGTATTAGAACCTCTGTTCCCACCTTTGACAGACCGGTATAGCCGTCACTAAATAATATTATAAGCGCCGCGCCTGCTATTGCGACTAGACCTGAAATCACCAATAAATAGTTCAACACGGAAATGCTCAAAAAACCGACAAGCAAGGTACTTTTAGTAAGTAGTGCTATTGTACCGGACAGGTTCTGGAGAAAAAACGAGGATATTGAATTAGAACTAAAAAGAACATATAACCCCATAAATTCTGGCAAACTAAAGAAAAGAAGAACGTAACCAAACCCTCTGGCTAATGTACGACCTATGCTCATTATATTATGAATTTATTTGCAATATATAAATCTGATAATAAATTGGTTTCTTGTGCATTGATTCTTTAAAGTATATATATTAAAACCTAGAAGTGGAACTCTATGAGCGGTACAAACAAATTTTTGATTTATGTTATATTAGCTATTGTGGCTTTTATTGCTGTAGTATCGATATTGTATTTGACTAGCGAAACTACGAAATACGCCCAAGTGACTACAACGCAAAAAACGCCCCTCATATTCATTTCTACGCAGCCGCTGTCACAACAAGACCCTCAATTCATATCGCACATGCAATCAAAGTATAATATTATCGAAACCGGGCCGCAGAATTTTTCATCGTTATTAAGTTCTCCTATAATAATAATAGTTGTTAACATGTCTACTGTGAACCCTATATCCGGATTAGTTGAAGGCGTACTAAAGAATGAAAGTATAAACATGTCTGTATTTAAAATTGGATCTGGCCTTTATTTTGATAATCTGTGGTCAAAACATCAGGAAGTTTATGTATTATTGAACATGAACTCTACAGAGACTACAAACGCATTGAACACTTTCTTTGGTCAACCGCAAGTATCTGTTCCTAATCTACTGACTGCAAAATCAGATACAGTTTTCAGCGGAAAGGATCCATTACTTGATGGCATCTCTGTCCCTAATTTCCAATGTCCATATGGATGCCCTTTGGACGCGTTAACTCCTTTAATTCTAAAGCACCCTCTAGATTACTACGCAAATTTTTCTTACGCTTTTTATTTTTCAGATGACGGCTTTTTCAGCGGCGGAGGCGCTAGTCTTCCTACAAACGTAGGTTTTTGCACTCCTCCTACTCCGGGTACTTGTGTCGGTGTTTATGTCGGTGCGCCAGTGTTCCTTGGACCACAGGGGCTTGTTACACCGTTTTTGGGTCTTTTCAATGTAAATGTGTCGACAACCTTAGGCATAGACAAGGGCGTTGAAGGAACGGTAACGGAGGATTCCTTCTTTATATCTGATTTTTCTTTCAGCCCCACAAGTATTAACAGTACAAATGAAACTATTACATATCTGTTTACGCCGCTAAGTCAACTAATACGAGACGGGGTTAAAATGTATTCAAACCCCTTGTACCCGCTTCCATTTTTTGACTGGGTTTATGGGGTGTATCCCTTAGTGAGCGTGAATTCGACCATTGGAAATGTGAGCGGTCTAACACGGACTAATTATACTAACTTGTTTTTCCCTATGAATCTTACCGCACCGGAAGTTTTTACAAACAGTTCTGGCACGTGGAACTTCTTAGAATGGAGCATATATGAAGAGATAGGAAACGAAACTTACTACCAGACATTCAATGAGTCTACTATTCCTTTCTATGTTCAAGGGCCAATACAGGCAACTGCTGTGTATACTTATCAAGCTCCGCCCAAGCCGGGTAGCATTAGTGGGGTGGTAAAATATGCATATTCAAGATACAATAGCTACCTAAACATAAGTGGACTAGGTCCAGCAATAAGTGGAGTGCACGTCTTGTTCTATAATAACGGTTCGCTTGCAGCGAATGCTACAACCAATATCTATGGACAATATTCTACATCAATCCTGCCGGAAGGATGCTATAACGTTTCTTTACAATTCCCACTATATTATGAAAATGGGATTTATATCTATCCAGAATACTGGCCAGTATGTGTGTACGGAAACGTATACAATTATAATTTATATGAATTTGGTCAGCCAGGTATGGCCGTATCAAGTCCGGCCGGTTTCCAACCAATAATCCCAAAAAATCAGAATGTAACGCTATTTGCGCACCTTTATTGGCCAGACGGCAAACCAGTTACGAATTTCTCAGTATATACTTCTTTGAATAGTTCGGCTGGCACATTAAACAGCTCGATCACTAACTCCAGTGGAGTTGCTACGATAGGCTGGAATAGCGGTTCAAAGCTCGGTTTTTATTATCTTAATTTCACGAGCTATTTGGCTCATTACCCAGTGTACTACACCGTACCTGCAAACATAGTTTCGATAAACTTATCTCGTGAGAATGCAACGGTGCATGCGTTCAACGACAGTAATATCAGCGTACCTTTCAATCTTACTTATCCTGGCTCTGTGTACTCTGCCCCGATACCTGCTATTTTAAGTGCAAATCTGTCCTTACCAAGTTTACCTCCTGGAATAACGGCAAAGATACTCAGAAATCCCGTTCCATTCTATACTCAACCGGTATTATTACTCTATATAAAAAGTTCAGTTAAAACTGGGTTGTATAATATAAATATCACTGCTACGGACAACGGTCCGTCATATTGGAAATCGCCGATTTCTTCGACATATGATATGAAATTGAACGTTTCGACGTGCAGCTCTGGCCTCGGCGGAATAAGCGGAACGGTATTAAATCTGGACGGAAATCCATCGGCTGCAAACGTAAAAATATCTAACACAAGCAGGATTGTTTATAATTTCAATACTACGAATGGCATATTTGATACTGGATACAGCCTAGAACCTGGACAATATAATGTTTCAGCATATGGTATTTTTGGCGGAAATTCACCTTATTACAGCGCAGAAGCTTATGTAACCCGATGCGCTGTTTATTCCCTCTCTCAGTTTACCCCTCGAGGGGCAATTTTAGTAAACGTTAAGTTGAATGGGGCTCCAGCCTATAAGGCAAACATCAGTCTACTGCGGAATAGCGTAACAGTCGCACGTGGGACTACAAGCATAAACGGCGTATATGAAACGCCTTACGATCTCTTAAAAGGAAACTACACGGTATATACGACTTATTCTACACTTAATTTCACTTCGCTAGTAAAAATTTATTCTGGCACGTTATCAAACATCACAGTTAATATTTAAAAAACAATAAACAATATAATAGTATGATAAACGAGCTTAACGAAAACGTAAAGGAACAATTAATTGAGGAGATAAGCAAGAGGTTATTGAACCTCCCAAATGAACGAATAGATGAATTCTTTTACAGGTGCAGCGTTATCCACGTAAAAGACACCGGTTTAAAAGCTCTTAACAAACATATGCTGTCTGAGGTAAAAAGAAATGGAAAGAACAGCACTGTGCTGTCAGATCTCCTTATGAAAAGACCAATAGCAGAAGTTCTAAAAAATCTTGAATATGAAGAGTCTATTACTGGTAAGCAGTAATCCTGGCTTTATATAATGCCTTCAGTTGACTGGTTTTTCTCATCATAAAATAGTCCTGCAGCCGATAAGAACAAATTTCTCTTAGTTTATTCGTGTGATCCCCTACTCATATCCGACGTATTATACTTTGCATGAGTTATCTCTTCTATCAATACTTTTATGACCGAACTGGAAGCTTTCAGCGCGAGTTTGTTTACATCATCCAAAGCCATATTACTTCTTATAAATAGATAGATTAAATAAGTTATAGCGAAAATTGGAAAAACCTGTAAATATTATAAATGCTGGGTGCAATAGTTTACTAATAAATAAAGGGTGATAAACATGAACAAAAAGATAAAGATATTTGGATTTGGTGGAAGTTTAAGGAAGGAGTCTTATAGTTTTATGCTGCTCAAGAATGCAGCGAAACTGGTTCCGGATGATGTGGAAATACGCCTGTTCGAACCGTCAAAACTTGAAGCTATACCGAATTTCAACCAAGACAAAGAGACTAGCCCAGAACCTGCTCTTATAGAATTCAAAAATGAGATAAAAGCAGCGGATGCACTACTGATATCAACTCCGGAATATAATTATTCGGTGCCAGGGTATCTAAAAAACGCAATAGACTGTGCATCGAGACCGTACACCGACAACGCATTTCTAAATAAACCCGTCGCATTGATGAGCGTGTCTAGCGGAATGCTTGGCGGAGTTAAAGCACAATTTAGTCTTAGACAGAGTTTTGTATTCCTACAAATGCCTGCTGTTAACAAACCGGAGATACTTATATCAAACGCTGGCGAAAAATTCGACTCCAAAGGTGATCTTAAGGACGAGAAGACTAAACAATTGATAACAGAATTGTTAAAAAATCTTTCAAATCTTACACGAAAGTTAAAAACCGACTCGTAATCTGATAAAAATGCCTTATAGCTTCACGGCAAATACAAAGATGTGCAAGGACGTGAAAGGATCATTTACAAAACCCAGCATTTGATTAAAATGAAACTTAATGCATTTTTTGAGCGTGTCATTGCAGGTAGATGGATAGCAGGGCCTAACCTAGAAGACGCATTAAAAATATGCGCACGGCTTAACAGACGCGGTGTGTCGGTTATAGTTAACTATCTGGGAGAAGACGTTGAAAACAAGCAAATCATAGCAAGCACAGTAAAAACTTATAAGATACTTATAGACGAAATAAAAAAGAGAAAACTTGAGTGCCAAATATCAATAAAATTATCTCAAATTGGGCTAACACTTTCTGAAGAAATAGCGCGGAAAAACTATTCGGATATAATATCTTATGCGAGAAATAAACACATTTTTGTTTGGATAGACATGGAAGAAAGTTACTATGTCGAGAATACCATAAATATATACTTATCCGAGGTTAACAAGGGAAATGTAGGCATAACACTGCAATCCTATCTCAGAAGAAGCAGCTCGGATCTTAAACGACTATCAAAGGTTAATTCTATTATAAGATTAGTCAAAGGTGCTTATAGTGGTAATGAAAGGATTTCTTTTAAAAACAGAAGCGAAACTACTAAAAACTATTTTAAATTGATAGATTTAGCGCTCAAAAAACTCAATAAATTCACTGTTGCGACGCACGACACAAACGCAATAAAATACTCCATAGAAAAGAATTTGAAATACAAAAAGGATGTGACATATGCAATGCTTAATGGGATAAAGAACGATTTTATTTTTGATTTGGCGGCGAAAGGTTATAAAACGTCAATTTATGTTCCTTTTGGCGAGCGCTGGATAGCTTACTCCCTTAGAAGAATAAAAGAGCCGATGAGCGCACGGCTTATAACCAGGTCTTTATTCAGAAGAAAAAATATCACTTAGATTTGGATTTTTCCTTCTTGTTTATCGCTTTATTAGTTATCTCAATGCTACATGCGTTATGTTTTGTGCAATAATCAAAACATCTATCCGCGAGTTCTTTGGTTTTATATTCGAGTCCGCAGTATCCGCATCTGAAGCTCTTACGCATAGCCAGAGTGGTTCATTTCACTTTTCTTTTGTACGCTATTGCTTACGGTAGAGCCTTTTCTTATAAGCTCATAGTATGCAGATATTATATTTTGAGAGAGTGCATCGTCTAAGTCAAATGGTTTTAACGCATTATTTTTATATAGCTTTTCAAGAGTGTTCTGCCAACCTTTCATTAATCTGTCTGCACCATCTTCAGTAGTTGCAGTCACATCTATAAGCGACATTATCCGCTGATGGTTTATTTTTTTATCACCGTATATCAGCACTCTAAATAGCATCAAAACGTTGTACATGTCGGCAGAGTAAGATCTCTTTTGACGGATTTTGCTATCTGTAGTGTATTCCTTGCCGTGCAACGACGCACAAAACCCAGAGTAATCACTTTCTACGGTGCTTACCGCCTCGCTGTTTCCCGACGACTTTATCAAATCCAATGGCACCATGTCACAGCGGAAGTACATATCGGCCGCCTGATTAAAATTCTCCGAAACGGTCCTTTCAAAGTCGGCGAGTATCTCTTCCAATGCCGAATCATCACTATAGTTGTTTCCAGCCATTTGATTTCTTAGAAGTAATAAACTATATAAGGTTTGCCCTTATAAACTTATAGTAAATATTATGGACCTAATAAGTCACGTTCTGTTGTCTTACATATTCGCTTATTGGGTGTTTGGTCTGCAAACAAAGTACCTTATCGCTGCATCGATAGCAGGTGCATTACCTGATATGGATGTTTTGCTGTGGCCTATATCGAGAAAGTTTAAACTATTAAGACACCACGGCATAACACACTCGATTGTAGGAGTATTGTTAATTACTGCGGTAATGGCACCAGTTTTCTTATGGAATTTCGGTGGTAACCTATATGTGTATGCGCTGATTTTCGCGTTTGGCGGGCTGGGCCATATACTCCTAGATTCTTCTACTCAGTTTAAAGTATCGCCATTGCTGCCTTTCAAGCAAAATAGTCTAAGATTCGATGCGGATAGAGCCGTAAATATACTCGTTCTTGTGCTTTCATTAGGAGCAATGATTGTATTATTACTCGAGATGAACAACGTACCGCTTTATTATTTCACAATCACAATGTATTTTGTGACGCTGTTATATCTCGTATACGCACTTCTTAGGATAATCGGCAGGTATAAAGTTAAAAAATATTATATTTCGCATCATATGAACGGAGAGATTCTTGCGACAGCTAATCCGCTTAACTGGTTAATCTTCGGGAGAAAATTACATAGGCGTTCAATAACGTTGAACCTTTTTAAGTACAATGCGCTAAATGCTAAATGCAAGAAATTAATAAATACACAGTTAAGCAACATCAAACCAGTAAGGATAAAAACCTTGTCGCAGGCAATAGCATTGTCTTATTCTAAGATTAAAGGTGATTGGCTGATATCATCAACTAGGTGCGTTTTCAAAGCTGCGAGAAAGGGCAGTTTATGGTCCATAGTCTGGTATTCATTAGATCTTGCCGGTATGGGTTATTCGGCAGCGATATACACTACCATAAACAGAGAAGGGCGTATTAGCGTAAAAAGTGGTTGGTATAAAATTAAGGAATTGGGCGTTATATTTTAAATCTTACCGATAAAACTAAGTTGCTGTAACATTATATGAAGGTATGTTACCATCTTTTCCAAACAAGGAAATTATATAATTATCTCCTGAAAATAGTTCTACTGTCGGGGGCGATATTCTTACTGGTCCATTCTCATTTTCTACTTCTGTAGCTGGTCCGATCGTTATATCGCCACTTAATGTAAAGGTGTATGTTGCTCCAGCGTTAAGAATGAAACCGGGAGGTAATTGAGTAGGTAAATTCAGTGTTGTATTCAAGGAGCTGCTAGCTCCACCGGATCCAGGCCCCATATTACCGCCTTGTCCAGGTTCTGGCGAAGACTGCCCATTGCTATACTGCGAGCCAAGCGTCGGAGCCTGTGTAGGATTTACAGTTACGCTCATTGGAGGAAATCCTAAAGTGCCATTAGCGAATATGAAACGTCCTATAAGCATATTTTCTGAGAAACCAGTCTCATTCTGCGTAGGCGCGCTGGGAGGTGGCGAAAATTGGTGCGGGAACCTCATGATTATAATTGTACCATTTGGTACTGGTTCGGTGTTAAAGTGTGGCGTTTGGAAATTATTACTATTAGCTGAAGCGGGTGTCTGGTTACCTGGCGGTGGATAACTCCCATTTCCAGGGGGGAGATAAGATCCGTTACCAGGAGGTGGATAAGAGCTGTTGCCTGGTGGGGGGATTGAAGGTATGATAAGAATAGAAGAGCCGGCCGGAACTCTAAATGTAGCTGAAGTAGAATTATGGGCTATTGCCGATGCGGGTGCTGAGAAGTTAAACATTATCGGTGGCGGAGAGTATGAATTAATAAAACTCGAACCTACGTTTACAACTGTACCGTTCGGAAATATTACTGTTCCGTTTACAGGTACGAATGGCATCCCATTTGTTTGCAGGGAAGGTATATTTATGGAGACGTTTATCGTTGGTAAAAACACTCTCTTTGGTCCATCAAACATTAAGCCGTCTAGCTCTACAGCTGATGTTCCATTATTCTCTACTGTGACATTCAAAGAAGTATAGTTACCATTTACTTCTATATGAGCGGAAGTTATTCTAACGTTCCTTGCAGTTCCGAGTCCCGTTAAAATTTGAGTTATATTACTTGTAGAATTAAACCTCAATCTTGTTCCTACTTGTGGCGGTTCTCCGTTAGGGCTACGTGAACCTCCTGACTCGGGAGCAAAGTTGTCTCCTGGGGAAATAACTGCTTTGACTGTTGGTGTAAGCACAAATACATTCTTATCTGCAGTTTGTATTTCTGTTATTGATGGTATCAGATCAAAAAGTGCGCCGTTCTTACCGTTTGCGGTGTTGCTGGAGGTTAAATTTACAGTTAGTGTTCCCTCTCCTATCAACACAGTATAATTTACGCCATTTATTGTTATTATTGAGCTAGAAACGTTTATTTTTATCTGTTTTACCAAAGAACCATTGGATACGTTCGCCGTGGCTATTACTATCGACTGATTTTGAAGATCCAATACGTTAACCGTGCCTCCTCCTGGCAACAGTATGCTGCTTGTAACCCCATTAGTAGAAACGGATAGTTGCACTGCGGAATAAGTGACATATAGTGCAGTTGTACCGGACGGGACATCTGCCGGATCGGTAAGACCAACAAAGAAGTTTGCCTGCTTTAATGCAGGTGTAGAAACGCTTGTAGAAGTTACAAGACCGGAGATATAATATACGCCCATGCCGACGACGAGTATGCCTATAACCGCAAAAATCATGTAGGTGTATAAGGTATCCATCTTGATTTTAATTATCTTCTACTTATAAGCGTTTATTTAAATAACACGATGCATAACGATGTTACAATACTTTGCTTAAATTTCCAAATATACTGGTGCATGGTCGGAGCCGTGTACCTTTTCGAGTATTTCTGCGGATTTTATCCTGTTTTTAAGTTCTTCTGAAACGACAAAATAGTCTATTCTCCAACCGATATTCCGTGATCTGGCATTAAAGCGATAAGTCCACCATGAATAGTGCCCTCCTTCCTTTACGAATATCCTATAAGTATCGATGTATCCTATCTGCAAGAATCGCGTCATCCAGTCACGTTCCTGTTTCGTAAAACCAGGGTTGTTCTCATTGTCCTTAGGCCTTGCTATATCAATATCTGTGTGCGCAACGTTAAAATCACCGCATATTATAACCGGCTTTGTTTTCCTAAGCCTTTCGGAGAACGCTTCTAACTTATTGTTAAAATCCATCTTGAAATCCAGCCTTGTGAGACCGTGCTGTGAGTTTGGGAAGTAAGCGTTAATAACGAAAAATTCGGGATATTCCAAGGTTATAGTGCGTCCTTCATCATCAAATTTTTGATCGTCTATACCATATTTAACAGATAATGGCTTTGTCTTTGACATAGACATTGTGCCACTGTAACCTTTCTTCTTTGAGGGGAAAGCGAAATTCTCATATCCTAACGAATGAAGGGTCACTGGCACAGAATCGGTTTTTATTTCCTGCATCATAATCACATCGTATTTACCCTTGCTTATGAAATCGGGAAGTCCTTTGCTCAGTGCACTCCTCAGCCCATTTACATTCCAAGATACAAGACGCATATCACACAATCCTAAATGCGAGTTTAAAATATTTATAATAGCCTTTTCTACGCTGCACAGCTGAAAATAGATTACTATATAAAATCAAGACGGGATTACTTTATTATGCATTACTTTTTAAGTTGCACTTCGTGCGGAAAGAAACTGCCGGAAGATTGTTCTGAATTCAGGTGTTCCAAATGTAAGGGTATACTAGAGGTAAATTATGACTATAATAAAATCGGGGAGCTATCAAAAACCTCGGCTATAAACAACGAGAGATACAGCTTTCTATTTCCAATACATCAAAGATTATTTAGTTTAAATGAAGGCGGCACACAACTAGTCGAAAATACTATCTTCGGTATTAAAATAAAATTAAAATTAGAGACGCAAAACCCCACGCGCTCCTTCAAAGATCGCGGATCTGCAGTAGAGATAACAAAAGCTATAGAATTCGGGTTTGACGGTGTTTGTTGTGCTTCTACTGGTAATATGGGACTTTCAATTGCAACTTATGCAAAAATTGCAGGAAAAAAGTGCACGATCTTCATAAGCAAAGATGCATATCCCGACAAAATAGGGAGGATAAAGGAAGCTGGTGCGGAAGTAGTGGAAGTAGATGGCGACTTCAATGATGCGCTTGATGCTGCAGAAAAGTTTGCAGTCAAAAACGGTTCTTTCTTATGCGGTGATTATCACTTCAGGAAGGAGGGACAAAAAAGTGTCATGTTTGAAATATTGGAACAGTCTCAATACTCAGTGCCCGACTTCTTATTTGTGCCTGTTGGAAATGCTACTCTTCTTTCTGCAGTTTATAAGGCGCTTTTGGAGTTCAGGAGACTTTCGCTTATAAAAACGTTTCCGAGGATAGTTGCTGTGCAAGCTTCCGGGTGTTCTCCTCTAATAGACGCTTACAATAAAAATAAAGAAATAGAGCGTATAAGACCCAAGACTATCGCAGATGCAATAGCCGTCGGTTACCCAACATTTGGATTTGAAGGGCTAGAAAGTTTAAGAGCTACCGATGGGGTTGCAATCGCAGTCGATGACGAAGAAATAATTAATGCGCGTAGGATACTAAATGAGAACGGTATAAGCTCAGAACCCGGTGGTGCATCTGCTTTTGCAGGTTTTATAAAGCTAAAGAACAAAAACAAGAATTATTTTCACAAAAAGAGTTGCGTAGTTATAGTGAGTGGCGACAATGAGAAAATTTAAATCAATGTTAATTTAGACATCAAAAACTAAAATTTGGTTTAAATAATAATCTATTTTCAATACTGTGTTGTAGTACATTAAATAATCTATTAAGTTGTAAAATATACAAATAATTACCATAAAATTTTGTAATTTATCATTAAAAAATTATTTAAAGGACTAACAATCATAATAATATTGTAAGTTATTTTTTAGTGAGTGGAGGGGGTTAAAATGACAAGTAAATCGATTGGTTTAGAGGAGTTCTTAGCGTTAAGCAGCGAAAAACCGAGTCTGCTTTTCAATGCTCCGCAACGTGTTCTCGCGTCAATACTGCGTCTTGGAAAGGATAGCAGAGGACGATGGAATTTCATGTATCGCCAGACAAATGATGATAGAAAGATAAATAATTTGTACGGTCTCGATTCCGCAGCAGACGAATTTGTAACCGGTCTTCAAAGAGCAACTCAAAATAAAGAAGAGCGCAAAAAGGTATTCATAGCTTTAGGTCCTGCCGGTTCCGGTAAGAACGAGTTTGTAAACACTCTAAAGGCAACGTACGACAGTTACTTAGAAAGCGAAGAAGGCGCAGTGTACAAAGCGAAAATATATGTAAGTAGATTACTAGACAAAAACTTCTCAGAATTCTTCGAATCTGAAGACAAACAGAAAGAGTTCGTGCAATACTTGAAGACAAACGCTTTCGGTGAAGCGGATAGGATTATGCTGTCTATAGGGAACAATATACAAACAGTATTGTACATGTTCACGAAACACGAAGGTGGAGCCGGAAAAACGGCTGTAGAAAAAATGATCAATGAAATAAACTCCAATGTAAAGGAAAACTGGAAGAAAGTTGCAATAGACGAAAACGCTGAAAGTTCGACGGTGCTTCACGTAAAGAGCGTTCTGCTTGATGCGTTTGAAATGTTTGCAAAGGATCCTTCTAAAAAATATGAATTCCTTGAAAGGGCAGTAGCTATAGAAAAAGGCAAAAAGGGAATTGACACCTTAGTTGCATCTTCTCCAGCAGTGTCCTCCGACAATAAGGACTTTGAATCAAAACAGGTATTTGGCGGGGAAAAAGACCTTGATATGCTTAAGAAGCTTGATGCAAAAGATTCGAGCCCGCTAGCATACAAATATGGTATAGCTGGAGGCCAAAATCTTCCATCGCCAGCCGGTGGGCTTTTGGAACTTAGTGAGATGTTAAAAGGGGGCAGTGGATTCAAAAACAAATTCCTTGACTTCATACAGAACAGGCGTGTCGACTTTTCGTCTTCTTTCACTGAGTCTTACGATGTAGTTGCGGTCGGATCCGGTAATCTTGATGAGATACCTTCCCTTAGGGCGGAATTAAAATCCTATCTAATGAGCAGGCTTAGCATAATCGCGTTCCCGTACATGACTAGGAGAAGCGACATCAAAAAATCCCTTGAAGAGATTTATTCAAATGCAAAGAATGAGTTGGACATCCATTATTCTCCAAGATTTTTGCATATGTTAAGCCTTCTTTTATCGGAAATATCGATAGAAGAATACCCTAACCTTTCCCTTAAGACTAACTCTGAACTACATGACGGCGTAATGAGACCTCAATCTAAAGTTTCTATATCGATAGAAGAGATACTTAGGTTCGTAAACTCTAAACCGATAACCGAAAGGAAGGAAGGGATTACTCTTGGACTTCCTTACAGACATGTAAGCGCGTCGCCTAGCGACTTCCGTAAGCTTGCAAAGAAAGTGCTAGAAAGCAGAATGGAAAAGGGCGGCAAGAACATACCGGAAGATCACTTGTGTCTGGATATGGTTTTTGACGACAACAATACTAGCTATCTGGAAGATTTCCTTAACACTATGGACGATGTTACCACTGACACTGCTGGCAGAATAAGATCAAAGGTCGGCACAGAAGGATCGGTAGCAAGCACTATAGTGCAGGACGCATTCGATGAATACAGGAAAATGGTCACTAGCGACGTTTCTGCTGCTTTCATGGGCGATGCCGCAATATCTAAGCCTATAGAAGACTACATAAGACAGGTATACTATTTGCAAAAAGGAACGGAAAAATATGTAGACTATGATGGCAGACTTAAACCTGTAGACAAAGACGAAATTACCCACTTGGAAGTAAAAGCAGGTCTTAACAGCAACGCAATTAGAGAGGGTGTTGTAAGGACTGTGGACAGTTACATCCAAGCTGCTTATCCTACTGGCGGCCTTACCAATGATATGATAGCCAAAGCTGCACAAGCCGTAATGGATGAATATCCTCAATTGCAGTCCGCTGTCATCGAAAGACAATCAGCAGGAAAAACCATATCCGTCGTAGAAGAGGAAGTGATAAGAAGACTTGAAAAACGCGGATACTGCACGGAATGCGCGAAGGTTGCTATAAACGTTTACAAACAGTATTCGATACAGGTAAAGCACGTACGTTAAGGATTTATGACTCCAGAAAACCTTGAGTCTCTCTTAACGTTAAGAGAGAAAGCCGTCAAAGAAGGAGAAGAAGCTCCGACAGATAAGACGGTTGCGGAAGTATTAAGCGGCTACATAACCACTTCTGATCTTGATAAAAGAATACGTGGACTTTACGAAGTAAAAAGAAACATAATTCAGGCCTTAAAAAAAGCTTCTTTCGTTTCCAGGCAGGGTTATATACCTATGATTCTTTTTGTTGGACCGAGCGCAAGCGGGAAAACGGAAATCGTGGAAGAATTACGTACCATATATTATCAAACAGTCAGGGATAAAACACCGATATATACCTTATCTATATCCGGTGTTGAGTGTCCATACAGGGAGAATCCATATAATATACTTAGATCCGTAATCCCTTTCAAGTTTAAACTTGAAGGCGTACCTCAAACAACAAAGAAAGGTCCGGAAATATGCTCGGTGTGCGTAAAGAAACTTGAAGCGCTTGTGTCTGCTGGCAAAGACTCCAAAGATGTAATGATACACAAAACGTCTCCGCAGACTGCTAATCTGCAACTAAATGACGAACACCTTGCAGATAAGTTCTACACTGTCGTAAAAAATGCTAACAGGAGCTTTCTATTAGTAGCTGCCGACAAAAGTAAAATATCAGGTATAAATCCGCGAACGTACGAATTTCTTGTCAATCTATACGATAACTTACTTTCAGACCTACAAGGCAACCATGTGCCATTAGACATGCTGGTAATAATCAATTCTAATGAAGAGTTCCTCGCCGAATCAAATAACTCTGATAGTTCAGCGCCATTAAAGGAACGTATAATAGAAATCCAGGTAAGACGAAACTTATCATATACTGAAGAAGAAAAAATGTATCACGGGTTAAATCTGCCTCTGTTGAGAACCTTTCCTAATGCGCTTAAGTATGTTGCGATAACTAACATCCTTTCTAGAATAAACGACAAACTCATACAGCAAAAACAGGCTAAGTCAAAACCGTCCAATTCATACAACGCAATGTTTGAGAATGAACCTAAACGGACGACTTCTTCAGATAACATTAGAAGAATACATTCTATTTTGACTATACTTGATTTATATGATACTGGTTTGCTCGATCAGTCGAAAATGACCAATTCAATAATAAATCTGTTGGGAAAGGGAAACCCATACGATGACGTTCTTAACATGATAAAGGAACAGGAAAAATACACTTCTGCATGGGAATCTGGCATATCATTCAGACAAGTGACCAACCAATTAAAGACTAAAAATGGCGATTTTAACTTCTCTGATTTCAACAACTATTTAGAACAAAATGCCACAAGAGGGCTTACAGACGAAAAAATACAATATATAGAGAAGACGGTTGCAGCAGATATAAAATCAAAACTCGATTATCTACTGCTTTGTCACAATTTTGAAGTGCAGGACAAGTCGATAGACAGATATACGAAAAAAACAATGGACTACTTAGAATGGAGCTCTGTATCGCATGGCCCCGACGAAGAATTCGATGACCGAGAAGAACTTGTTAAAAAATTGGAAACGTACATTGACGTTGAAAGGTTAAAATCCGGTTATAAAGCGTACAAAAGTGATAATGCGCCAATAATGGGAAAATTTGAGCCGAACTTCATTCAATTCTTAGAATATCTTTATCTAACTGATGAACGTTCAATTCTAAAAATGGATGAGGCAGTCCAAAAACAATTATACGAGAAGAATTCCGACCTGCACAAGAAAATAAAAGGCCAAATGTTATCAAGATTCTCGTTTTGGGACGAAAGTTTCCTAGAAGCACTTTCGGTATACAAAAATAACAAGTTAGCGGCGGCGTCTCATGACTACTGAAATCGGCGACTCTTTAGAAAAATACAAAAAGAAAATGGAGGAAGAGGGCGATGACCTATACTTCGGTACGGAAGAACTATACGAGATAGTTAACGGTCGCGTCGTAGTAAAACAAATCCCGTACAAAGTGAACCCGCGTATAGTTTTTGGCCACGACGATAGCGGACCCGGTGGAGATGGTAGTGGTGATGATGACGGTGATGATGATGGCGGAGATAATAACGGTCCTGGAAATGGTAAAAGTAAGCCGAAACGTGGTTTCAATAAAGCCGATATAGTGGACATAGAAAAGAACTGGGGCATAAAATTCACTAAACCCGGAAGAAAGGAAAAAATTAATTTGGAATATATGATAGCAAGACAAGGCTATCAAGAAAATCAAGATGCAACCTTAGATGCGATGCTTGAAAGACAGATAATGAGCGGTGAATTCAAAAAACGCGGATTAAAAATAGACATAAAAGAAGAAGATATAAGATATGATCGTGCAGATGCAAAGATAACTCTGGAGAACAGTGCCCATTTCATAATAATGCGTGATGTTAGTGGATCTATGGTAGAAACGGCAAACTTGTCGAAGATAATATCACTATATGTGGCGATAGGACTGTCTGAGATGTATAAGGATCGTGTGACGAGAGTCTATATTGCGCACACAGACTATGCTTCAGAATATAGCGAAGAGGAATTCTTTTTGAATGTAATGCCTGGTGGTGGAACATCATTTAGTCCCGCATATTCGATAATAAATTCCATGCTTGAGGGCACTAGCTACGAGACTACTTTGAATTACCCTAGAAAAATAGACTACAACACAGATGATGTGTACGTATTGCATATAACTGATGGAGAGGCTTTCGACAGGCCTCAAAGCTTGGAAGAGATTTCTAAAATGATACCGAAGATAACGCGTTTGATGTATCTGCAGATAGGTGGCATGGATAAAAGTTTTGGCGATGATCTAGAATCGAGATTTGGGGATAAGATAAGAACTAGTTATATCAGCCCGCAAAATACTATGTCAAACGTAAAGAAAGCCGTTACAGAATTAATGGGGGGAACAAACAGTGATGGAAGCTGATGAATTCTTAGTAAAAGAGGGTGCTTTCGTGAATGACTATTATACTCAAAAAGCAAGAGAAATAGCGAAGTTCATGCGTGAAAAACTTGGCTTATCGTTCGATAATGCAGAATTCAGACTTGTGAATAATGATGATATGGCGGAAAGTATGGCAACGTATGGAGACCCGTTACCAACATGGGCTACCGGGCAAAATTACATAATAAGCCGGACGGAAATGATGGATTTACACTACAGTTTATACGAGATGGTAGGTCATTATACTTATGATTCTTTTAGCAATGGAAGAAAATTTATAGTTTACATAAACAAAAGTGACAGGGAGCATGAGATACTTGGAGTTATAGCTCATGTTTACGGTCACTTACACATGGACAAGAACAATTTTGTGTGTGCGGATAATTTATCTGATTTAAGCAAACATTCTGCTCTCAGACGTCGTTATAGAAAGTTGGAAGAACTTGTCGGCTCAAAAGAAGTAGAGCGGGTCTTCGATCTCGGTCAGACTCTTGCAGGGTTGATAGATTTATACCCTACGTCAAGAACAGAAAAAAAGCAGGAGTATTATTCTACTGACAAAGACTCACCAGGACACGATGAATATGATGTGTTCGATTTTGTATTAAAGAACGTAACTATGTTACCTTGGGAAAGAGAAGTTTTAGAGATGGTAAAAGACATATACAGCACTTACCGCACAGTGAGAGTAAAGATAATGCATGAAGGATTCGCATCATTTGTACAGGAAAAGTACGCTGAAGAAGTATCAAAGACGGACATCGATACTGGCCTAAAGATGCATGAACTCCTTTATGCTATAGCAAATCCCCTTAACGATTCGCAGATGCCATATGCATTTGGACTCAGACTGTTTAAGGACATAGAAAAAAGATGGAATGAAGGAAAACATGGGCTGGTTTACTCACAACTGCCAAGACAGGACAGATTAGAATACAAAACCGATGAAAAAAGGGGAATGGAAAAGGTCTTAGACATAACGCGCTCGTGCAGTGATTGGGATTTCATATTCAAATACTGCGACGAGGACTTCATGGACAAGTACACAAAAGAAACACTGGATATGCTTGAAGTAGAGCTAAGAAGGGAAGCTGTAGAAAGAGACGAAAAATATGAAAAATCATGGTGGTATAAATGGATTATGAGATACACGAGAGAAAGGACAGATCCCGAAGAGTTAAAGCTAGAACTCCTGACTAGAACCGAAAGCTATTCGCCTACCGTATATATTCCAAAAGGAGGTTTCAATAATCAAGAAGGACTTACTTTAAAACAGGACTTGAGCGTACTAGATAGATACGTAAACTCCACGGACCCGGACAAAAGAGAAGAAGAACTGGCAGAAGTTAAGGCCAGATTTGCAGAACAGCTAACCGTAACGAATGGATTCACGTATGCGGCACTTTCAAGAGTATCTAATTTCATAAAGCTTCCCGTACGCCTTCAAACAATAGACGAAGAAGGAAATGATATAACAATAGTCGCTGATGGCGAAGATGTATACGCAGAATAGAGACGATTTTCCTGTGCTTTTGCTACATTTATATCTGATTACTATATGTTTATTTAATGCCTGAAATAATCTGCAAGAACCTTTCAAAAAGGTATGATAAGGACCGTCTGGCGTTGGATAAAATAAACCTTTCATTAAAATTAAACGGTGTTTTTTCTCTTATAGGAAGGAACGGCGCTGGTAAGACGACACTGGTAAGAATATTATCGACTACTCTTCTGCCAAGTGCGGGTAGCGCTTACATAGACGGCATGAATGTGATGAGCGAGGCGGGAAAAATAAGAGAGCGAATTGCAGTAGTTCCACAAGAAGCAAGACCAATAGGGTGGATGACTCCTAAGGAAATGATAAGCTCGTACCTGATGTGGCGGGGCTTCAGTTATAGGGAATCGATAAAAAGATCTGAAGAAGCGCTGGATCTGTTAGGAATAACTAAATTCGCTAATCGGCTCAGCCAAAGGCTGTCTGGTGGAACAAAAAGAAAGGTTTTGGTAGCGACCGCAATAGCATCAGATGCGGACATAATATTTTTAGATGAACCGACTACGGGTCTTGACCCTATATCTAGAGGAGAGCTTTGGGATTTGTTGTTGAAATTAAAGAAAACCCGTTTCATATTCCTAACGACGCACTACTTGGAAGAGGCCGAAATTCTTGCTGACAGGATTGGCATACTTGAAAATGGAAAACTTTTGTCGGTAGGAAACCTGCATGAACTTAGAAACAAGATGGGCTACCCATACAGTATAAAGATTCTTGGATCTGTAAAGGAGATAAAAATCAATAAAGGCAGGATAGTTAAGGGGAGAGACGGCCATACACAAATATTCACAACGGAGAAGGAAGCACGAAGACTAGGTAGTATCTTAATAAAGAGAAAAACTAGATTTTCAATAAATCCGGTGTCTTTAGAAGACATATTCTATTACTTCACTAAAGAAGAAGTGGGCGAGGAGAGCTGAAAATGAAGAGAAACGTTGCCAGTCAACTGCTTGCATCGATACTTGTTAACGCAGTATACGCGATGAAGAATATGCCCGTGATGCTTATAAACACGCTTCTTACCCCTTTCTCCTTTCTTATCGTTATAACTTTCATAAGCCGCGGCTCTTTACTAGGTGTAGCTATAGAGGGCGCACTTATAATGACTATGGTATCCAACGGACTTGGTCTGCAGGGAGACCTTTCGCACCTAAAAAATGATATGAAGTTGCAGGAGATGGTCGTAGGATCGCCGACAAGTGCGACAATATATTTGACAGGAATGGCGATTTCAGAACTGATATATGCGCTGCCAGCCCTAATTTTACTTGCTATACTCGCGGTTTTGTTTCTTAGTCTTACGCCTTTTGGGATAATCTCCATTGTTGGCGCAATGGTCATGATCTTCATAGTCTCTGTCGCGCTTGGATTCTTTTTTTCAACGCTTACAGCAGATGTTATACAGAGTTTCGCATTTGGAGGTATGCTATCTACAATATTGTCGGCTTTACCCCCCGTATATTACCTGATAACGTACATACCGATGCCGTTTAGATACCTTGCGTACATATCACCCACGACATACGCTGCCGAAATAGCACAAAATGCGGCCGGTTTCATAAACATATCGACTACGAATCTGGTACTAGACTGGTCCATTTTGGCTGTATTTGCAGTAGTGTTCCTATTTATAGCCATAAAAAAGAGCAGATGGGTAGACATTTAAATGAAAACGCAGAAAGAACGCACATATAATGCGCAGAAAAGATTCATAATACTGAATGCCATAATTTTGGCAGCGATGATTGTCTCTGCAACGATCATTGTAGTTTACCTAATAAAATGAATTTACAAGAGAATTGTTTATCTACACAAAATAAAAGTTTAAAATAAAAAAACCGGGCTACCACAACGTGATACCCGGCGCAATTACTTAATTACAGCAACTGCAACCGCACGAGCACTTCGCTTCATTCTCGTGAGAACAGCTGCAGCATGCTTCCGTTTTTTTCTCTGCTTTTTTCTTTGCCATATAATACTAGATTACAAAACGGATATAAAAACCGTAAACCGACGCAAAGCTTTAAAAAGCTATAAACTTTAGACTGGATACCTATTTAAATTAGAATCTTTTCTAAGAATAAATCATGGTGGACGTCACATTAAAGTTTCATGAAGATGACAAGGGTACGACCGTTGAATCTTTTTCCGATGCAGAAGCTAAAAGATTATCTAGATTAGTAACTAACGTAAACAGCAATATATACGCAATAAAAATAGGCAGGTACCTGCCTCCAGAACAGGCTGGTGCATTACAGTCAAGATACAGCAGGACGAGTCTCACTGGCAGGGCACTGCTGCTTAAGGAGTTTCTTCCGAACAGAAACAAGGGCAGGGAATTTTTTAAGGCCTGGCTAGCTGACTTCGGTGACGACTCAATACAGGAAATGCCTGGTGGACTGCCTCTTTCCTGCGAATTTATATCGGATCTTGCCGCAATGAAGATAGAAGAAAGCCGAATAGGAGCCTCCTTCATAAGAAAATCGACAAGATACGTAGCTTTTGATAAGAAACTGCCAAATGGAGAGTTCATGTTCTACAATGATAAGCGTATAAGTGAATCGAAATTTTCGGATGAGTATACCTCTTTGATGAGGGCGCTATTCGAATCTTACACTAGAAATATGCCAGTAATGCAAAAATATGTCGCTGAAATAAATCCTTTTGAGGAACAGACCTTCTCGATAAACGGCGAAAGCTTCAAACTGCCCGAATTTAAACATGGGCTAGAAGAAAAACTCGGAATAAGCGAGGAGGAACTAAAGAAAGCGTACGATTCTTCAGTAAAGGCCTATGCTCTTGACTTGTTGCGTGATTATCTGCCCTTATCCACACTTACTCACATGGGTATAAGTATGAATGCCAGAGCATATGACAACTTGATAAGTAAATTAAGTGCGAGTCAACTGGCAGAGTTCAGATGGATAGGCAAACGCATATCCGTTGAATTAGAGAAATTAGCGCCGTCTTTAATAGGAAAGTCCAGGGAAAAATATCAAAACAAGCAGGTGGAATTCCTGACAAAAAAGGAAATTAATATTCGCAATTCGCTTCAGGACATACTATCCAGCGCTACGCCGGCGGAAAACCCCGAGAGTTGTTCTTTGTTCGATTATACAGGTTATGGAACAGAGAGCCCTGATGCATACTCTCAGACAATTCTTGCCTCACAAATATTGCATGACAATAGCCGAGGACTGTCGATATCAGACGCGAAACGCATAATTGAAAGCTTGTCAGCACAAAGAAAAAAGGAGATAATAACTGCTTACGTAGGGGACAGAAAGGACAGAAGACAAAAGCCTGGCCGGGCATTCGAAAGCGTTAATTATTCGTTTGATTTGACAGGGCGCATAGGCATCTTAAGGGACTACAAAAGACATCGCATTGGCACGCAAATAATGCAGCCCGTGTCACCAAACCTCGGATTCGAAGTACGAAAGCAATACGACGCTATAGGGATAAGTGATGATTACCGAAGCAAAATGGCGGAGGTAAAGGCGCTCTATGACAGAATGTATATGGAACTGCCGGACGAGGCCCAGTATGTAGTCACGTTCGGATTCAAGTCGCGTTGGTCATACTCGTTCAATGCAAGGCAGGCATTTCATCTGATAGAGTTAAGGACATCACCACAAGGACATGAGGACTATCGCCGTCTTACGCAAGATATTTATCGCGCTATAGATAAGGTTCACCCAACTATCGCAAGTTACATCGAATATGTCAATCTTAAAAGATTCGAACTAGGCCGCCTTAATTCTGAGATAAGGATAGCGCTTAAACGAAAACAGGTTAAGAAAACGGCATAATTTTATACTATATATAGTGTAAAATCAGCTTCTTGGCCTGAAAAGCGTAGAATATTGAGATATCGCCACGATGTTCCCGGAAAAGTCCTCGAAAACCTGTGCGTGGCCCTTACCGGTTCCAAACGACACAGAATAGTTGTTTACATGCACAAGCGAACCGTTATAAAGGTCTATTATATACTTATTCTTACCTTCCGAATATACTATATATATTGAGCTTCCGTTTATTCTCCTTCCCTTCCTAAATATATAGCCCTGTTCGCAATGTGCTTTTTTGTTTGATTTGCTTGATTGTGCGTGATAATTGATAGCAAGGGTAATAAGTAGTGCGGCCTCGGGATAACCTGCGACGTTATTTGCCAAGGCCTCACCGATATCTATCGTGCTGCCGCTGGTTAATCTGTAAGTGCCTCCGTCGGACTTGTACCTGATCATTTTTCTAACCGCCTTTATAAGTTTGTTCATGGAGTGCTGGTCCAATTGCTCGTCGTCTATCAAAGACATTAGTCTTCCTATCGGAAGTCTACTCAGCGAAGGTATCTTTGAGTAATTTCCTTCCGAATAAATTTCTACAACGTCGCCCGGCTTTGGTTCCGACGACCTCAAGTCACATTCATCATATCCGTGGATTATTTCCTCTAAATTGAGTTGTGTGCTTATGCTTAATCTTTTTTCGAGTCTATTCATATACTATATTAGAGTCATGAAATAAATTTATGCGTAACGCATGTGAGTATCTGTCAAGTTTATATCTTATAAGATGCAAATTACCTATATGTCCAGAGTGGGATTTATAGGTGCGGGAAGAATAGGCCAGACGATAATATATTCCTGTGTAAAAGACGCATTTGCTGACGAAATATTCGTATATGATTTGTCTAAAGACGCTGTAGATAATTTTAGAGAGGAATTAAAACATGCGCAAGCGACTAAAGGCTCCAAGGTGAACATTGTTGTCGTAAAGGACGTTAGCGAGATAAAAAACTGCGATGTGATAGTAATATCTGCCGGAAAGCCAAGGAAGCCTGGGCAGAGTAGACGCGATCTTTTTGCAGACAATGCATCTATAATAAAGGGATTTGCGGCAGTACTTCCTTCAAACAACCAAAAAGCAAAATTCGTCATGGTGGCGAACCCCGTGGATATGCTTGCATCTGTATTCATGAAATTCTCGAACAGATACACTATAAGTTCTGGTACACAGGTGGAAACCATGAGAATGCGCTCGTTCATAGCCGACAAATTAGGGATTCCAGTCAGTTTAATAGATGGATATGCCGGCGGCGAGCATGGAGAAGCAGCCGAAATATTCTGGGATAGCGTAACTGTAGACGGCGTGCAATTCGATTCTGCTGCAAGTGGAAAACTAACAAGACAAGATGTAGAGAATTATATGAAAGGAATTGCGGCACAAATAATAGCCGCTACCGGCGGCACTACTTGGGGGCCAGCAACTATAATAGCAGACATAATAAAATCAATAGTGCTTTGCAGTAACAGAGTAATGACAGTTGCCGTACCTGTGAAGGTGAACGATGAAACGATACATGTTGGGATACCTACCGTAATAGGAAACCACATTGGTCCTGCGCTTGAATCGACACTTTCTGAAAATGACAGGAAAAAACTTGATGATGCAAAGCAGAGAGTTTATACTGCCTACAAAGAAATGCTGGATTCTTTGTCTAAGTGAGTCGCTGAGTAAGAGAAAACATTGAAATTTTCCGTGAACAGACATTTTACGCCATAAGACAACTCAACGTTCGGAGAGATTATAGTATAATAGCTATTTTCGAATCCTCGATGTAAAAGGCGTTCTTTTTCAATAAGGTACTCATGTTTTTCCAGATGGTTCTCTCCAAAAACTACGTATTCAAGCCTTTATTTTTGGCATCAGAGATTACTTCTGCTAGTTTTTCGGTTAAGGAAGGCATACTAACTTATTTTTAATATTTTCATCCTATTAAGAAATCCTTCTGCCGTCGCACGGACCGAATCATCTATTATTGTAATATCCACCCCTTTTAACGGGATACCAAACAATAACGCCCAGCCTTTTGGAGCGAGACAAGCACAAACAAGCGCTGCCAAGTCTTCCTCACCGAGTACCTGTATAGCCGTATTCTTTTTATTTTTTATGGCCTCTTTAAGCGCCTCCCAAAGATCGAACGTTATCTGTGCTTGTGGATTGCTTATAACTTCTTTTTGTTTATAGTGCCCAATCAATATGTTGTCAGTCAATTCGTGCCGCCTTGTCTTTAGATCAAATACAGCTATCTTCGGCTCCATATTGTGCCTTATCAGCGTCTTTGTCACTTCGTCACCGACGGACATTATTGTATAATCGTTTGCGTTAAGCTTTTTGATCAAGGTTTCTTCTGTAAGGACTTCTCCGAACGGTTTTGCAAGTTCATTTCTTAGTTCATCCGGAAGGACCAGATATGTACCTTTTGTCGGTTCCATGATTTCCAAACGATAATTAAACGCTTGCCCGGATATTAATGTTTAGTAGGTTGGTTTTATACCCTTGTTAAACCTATTACAGTATCCTAGAAAGTCGTTTTATTCCTTCGTATATCTGCTCCTGTGACGGAAAACTAAAGTTAAGCCGCATCGTATTCTTTGGCTTTCTATCGAAGAAAAAGTCCTCGCCGGGAACGTAAGCTACCCCGTTTTCTATGGCTTTAGGCAGCAAGTCGGTAGCGTTTATTTTTTTATCCAGCCATGCGAAAATGAACATTCCTCCGCTTGGCCTAGTAAAAGTTACACTCTTTGGAAAATTTTCTTCTATAGCTTCTGTCATACTATCACGTTTTTTCTTGTATCTTTCTCTTATAGCCGGCAGGTTTCTCTCTATTGTGCCGTTCTTCAGCAGTTCCAAAGCAATCGACTGATTGAAGGTCGGTGTGTGCATATCGACGCTCTGTTTCATGATATCTATCTTGCGCGAAATGGTCTTTTCAGCGGCTACCCACCCTATACGAAAACCAGGCGAGAGTATCTTGCTGAATGAAGAAGTATAGATTACCCGCTCTTCTTTGTCCATGGATTTTATGGAATCCGGAGCGTTCCTATCGAAAGAAAGGAGGCCGTACGCATCGTCTTCCAATATCAACGTATCATATTCTGATGCTAGTTCAAGCAGTCTTTTTCTTTTGTCCGTGCTCATAGTTACTCCCGTAGGGTTATGCGAACAAGGTATCGTGTATATTAATTTTGCTTTTTTGCCTTTCCTTTTAAGATTCTTCAGTGTCCTTTCGAGCAAAACAACATCCATTCCGTCTTCCTGTAAAGGTATACCATGAAAAATCGGTCTCCTTAGCACCATTGCGTCCAGTGTCGCGATATATGTAGGATATTCCACTATCACGTCGTCACCGGGGTTTATCAACAGAAATGACAAGATATATAATGCCTCTTGGCTTCCAGTAGTCACGGTCACATTGTCTGTGCTTAAGTCTTTAATGCCTCGCATCTTGGCAAAATCAGGAAGTTTTTCCCTGAATTCTATCATCCCCGGTGAAGACCCGTACTGCAAGGCTTTTGAAAGATCCAGGCTGTCTACAGCGCGTTTGATTTCCACAGCGGGAAACGTCGCAGGGTCCGGCATGCCTCCAGCAAAACTTATTATGCCCGGTTTTTCTATGAGTTTAAAGGCTTCCCTTATCGGGGACGGCACTAAGTTATCCGCGTCTTTAGAGAAAAACTTATCCGTATCCATAGCAGTATATATCAGAAGATTAATAATTATATCCGGTTTATACCTTTACGAAGATGTCATCGCCTTCTACTTTCAAATCAAATTTCTGTATCTCTTTTTTCGCGGGGCCATTAATTACCGCGCCTGTTGTTACATCGAATTTTGAGTCGTGCCATGGACAAGTTACGACTGTCTTCTCGAGAGTGCCTTTATCAAGAGGCCCTTTAACGTGGGTGCATTCTGAGCTAACAGCATATAATTTGCCGTTTATATTGGCAACGAGAATTTTTCTGCCAGAAACTACGAAACCCTTCATCTTACCGGTAGGTACGTCGTTTAATGTTGATACTTTTACAAAGTCTGCCATATGATTACTTATTGTTCGAGTTATTTAAACGTCGAGCTCGTGTGCAAATGCCGTAAAATTTAAAAACGAACAGTGTGTTTTATATTCAAAGGAGGTTGATGTATGGAGTTTTTTAGGAATTCTGTGAAAAAAGTTCTTAATATTTTAAACGTGCAGAACGTATACGCCCACTGCGATATTCCGTGCGGTATATACGATCCACATTTAGCGCTTGTCGCTGCGCACACCGTTCTAAGAATGGATATGCTAATACAAGATCTCAGTAAAAATGCAAAGGACAATTTGGATTACAATCACAAATTGTCAAGGTATTCCGATGTGAAAGAAAAGCACGCAGAGCTGTGTAAACAGGAGGTGCGTATAATATGGGGGGACTATTTCAAACCGGAACACTTACAAAAATTCCCTGAGATTCACGAACTTGTGTGGAACGTAATGAAGACCGCTTCTAAAGCCAGACAAAGTACTGATATTAATGATGCTAAAGCACTGCTTGAATCGGTTAATAAGTTTACAGAGATATTTTGGAAGACTAAGGGCGTGGACAGTATAAGAGTTAAAGCGCCATATCCTACGGAAGCTGAGATGGTAGTGCCTAAAGCATAAAGCGATGCAATTTCCTTTTGCAGTATTTAGAGTAAAAGAGGAGAGCATGCTACCGGCAGTAAAGCCGGGTGATTATGTGCTTGTTAATGGATGGTGCTATAAGTTTAGGGTCCCTAAACCTGGCGAAATAATAATATTAAAACACCCTAACAGCGACTTAGTTATAATAAAAAGAATTAAGTCTGTCCTTAACGATAAAAAGCTATACGTAACCGGTGATAACTCATCTGCAAGCGAAGACAGCCGAAAATTTGGTCCAATTGATTCAAAAGACGTAATTGGAAAAGTTATATTGATAATATAATCGCTGGGTGCAGGATTCGAACCTACGCAGGAGAAACTCCAACTGGCTCTCAAGGCCAGCGCTTTAACCGCTCAGCCAACCCAGCTCATTTATTAATTTAACATATTAAGATATAAAGATAAAATATAGCATGAACCTCCGCATAGTCGCTGGCATTGTAATAGTAATATTAATGATCGTTGCCGTCGTGATCCTGCTGTCATTAAAACAAACGCCTTTCAAGCCTCAATTCGCTGATATCTTAAATCTTAGCGGTGTAAACAATAGCAACCAGCTATTGAATCAGATAGGCATAGGTGTAAAAAACAACACTGATTTTAACATTACTTATCAAGTATACGCGATATTTTCATCCAACCCGTTTTATAGCGGGCTGCGCTACTCCGCAAACGCTTCCATTTCCAGGGCCGAAAATCTGCTTTACGTGTCCATGTCTACACAAAACCCCTCTTCGATATTTAATAATCAGCAAAACGGCGGCCTATATGTATCTTCATCTGAATATAATGGCAGCGGATTTGCGCTTTGTTACGGGAGTAATTCCGGATGTCAATTCAATAAAGCGAAACAAAACGCGAATTTTGCGGGCGAGATAGCTTCGGCTTTTTCAAATCTCTTCAATGGTAAATTCTTGAGCTCGCCTTATCTCAGCATTATGAACAGTAACTATTCTATTTCAAACGGGAGCGAATTTTCACTATTATACCTAAGCCAACAGGTGTATGGGGGGAACGGCTGTGCTTACATGCAGGTGTCTTCTACAAATGCATTTTATGTGTCTACCGGTGCGACCGTCTCCGGCTATGCATGTTTTTCGGAAGCGCTAGGGGTGCCATTATACGCGAAGTTAATCGTTACGTATGGTTCTACAAGTTTTGATATTGATATAAGCTCTTCATTGACGAACAAAACAAGCATTTGATTTTATGCGATAATGCTTGATTCATCTATGACATTTCCCTTTAATCTTATCCCATCGGCTGTCAGCTTTTTCGCCTTAAGCTTCACGGTCTTAGAATCATTTTTACCATTGTGGGTATAGCCCCCTATTTTCCCGTCTGATCTTATGACTTTGTAACAGGGGTATATTTCCGGATGATCGTTCATGCTCATTATCCTGCCGACATTACGCGGACTTTCGGAGAATAATTCCGCTATGTGTTTGTAGGTGACCACTTTCCCTTTTGGTATCTTAAGAAGATACTCGTAAATTCTCTGTCTCTTTATACCAGCGATTCGTCTATTTTTCGTATTATTTCCTCCGTTTTTACAATATCTTTGTAACCCAGTCTGGTAAACCACGTGTTTATGTTGTTTATGTCCCTTACAAGAAAGTTTAGCGTGCTGGCTGAGAGAGATAGCGCCTGTGAAAAATCTATAAGAAACGGTTTGCGATTGAAATTCATAATGTTATATGGGCTAAGATCTCCATGTATCATCCTGCTTTTGCCCATATTGATTATAGCATCGATTATTTTTGAATACCACTCTGCTGTATCAAAATCTGTATCATTTACGGCAAGACGTGCAGACTTTCCTTCTGTTCCTAAAAATTGCATGGTGATTATATTGCCGTAATTGCGGTACGGTTCCGCAGAGTTTACCCCTATCTTAAACGCTTTAACCATAAACTTAAACTCGTATCTGGTCCAGTCGTCTATTGTCTTAAGAAAACCACCGGATTTTGTGCCCCTTAACCTCAAATAAGCGGGTATCTTCCGAAAAGAATCTATATTGTGCCTGTGAATCTTTACTGCAACTTCTCTCCTGTGATCGTCGACGGCATAAAAAACGTATGACTCCTTTCCGCTGCCTATTGCACCAAACATCTGTTTTATAAGTCCGCTACTCTCAAGTTTAGCGAGGTTCTTAAAGGTGTCCTGGTCGAAAACGTGCGCGTATGTCTTAAGAATTGACATAGTGCTCTTTGAAGGATTTTCTGATCGAGCGCATCAAGCGGTTCTTGTTCCTTGTGTTCTCGAGTGCATATCTTATTACTTCGACAATATTGCTTACTGGAATTACTTTCACAGAGTGCGGATTCGAAAGCACTACGTCTTTCATGTTAGACGCGGGTACTATGACCTCTTTTACGCCGGCGTTTATGGCTGCTTCTATTTTGTAAGTTACTCCACCGACCGGAAGCACTTCTCCTAAAATTGATAAAGATCCTGTCATTGCAACGGATTGTTTTATTGGTACTCCACTCAGTGCCGATAATATCGCCAGAGCTACACTTACGCTAGCGCTGTCTCCTTCTACACCCGAATGTGCCTGTAAGAACTGTATATGTATATCATAGTCACTAAGTGGCTGTTTTGAATACAATTTTACTATAGCAGATACGTTCTTAACTGCTTCTTGGGCTATTTCACCGAGTTTACCTGTGGCTATTATCTCTCCTGCTCCTTTTCTCATGCTTTTTGTAACTATTGCTTCTATTGGAAGCATTAATCCCGAATCTGAATTTTCTATGACGGCTAGTCCGTTAACTCTACCGACTCTTGCTCCGTCAACTTGTATTATATCATATTCTTTCTTTTCCTTTATGAATCTCGCAGCGATCTGCTGCTCAAATGAACGTGCATAGCTCTTAGCATTTATAACGTCCTCTGCAAGGACTACGTGATGTTTGTTTTCTTTTGCTATGTCGCCGGCTACACGTACCAGGCCGCCAAGTTCTCTTAGTTTAAGAGTAAGAGAACTTTTTCTGTTCGATTTTCTTTTAGCTTCGTTTACTATCTCATTAACTGCTTCTCTAGAAAACGGAGGTATTTTACTGTCCTTTTTTATTTCCTGCGCTACGAAGCGGGCTATTTTATCTCTATTTTCCACGGTATCTTCCATTGTGTCGTTCATGAATATCTCGTACCCGTAGCCTCTTATCCTAGACCTTAAAGCGACGTTCATGTTCGATATAGATGCTGGATTACCTGCACCTACAAGTACGAAATCGCAAGGCGCAGGTTCGGTCTTTACCATTGCTCCTGCGCTTCTTTCGCTTCTACCGGTTATCGCAAGTTTCTTTTCTTGCATCGCAGTAAGAAGTTGTATCTGCATCTCGGGAGAAATGTTTGCTATTTCATCTATGAATAATACGCCACCGTTGGCTTTGTGTATGTCCCCAAGCACCACTCTCTCATGAGGTGGGGTGCCCAGACCTCCCGACTGAAACGGGTCGTGAAGAACGTCTCCTAAAAGCGCACCTTCATGTGCGCCAGATGCGTCGACGAAAGGGGCGTGCTTTGAATTTGAGTTGTCCAATAAAAGTTTTGGAGTAGAAACTGTAACTCTTGTCTTCCCAAGACGATACATCAACATTATTATAAGGAAACCTATCAACATAGTTATTATGAAAAGCGTGCCTGATATCTGGTCCGCAGCTGCGAGAATATCGTCTTTCTGTACGTTAACTATCATGCTGACGATATAACTAGCAATAAAGAAAGCGACAAGTATGCCCAGGAATATTATTACACTGTTTCCGTTGTTAAGCGACGACATGCCTGCTGATTTGGCCTGCGAAACCACTCTGCGCCCTTCTCCGGCCGGCATTGTCTTTATTACTGGTTCGTTTTCGTCTTTTGGATTGGCATAAGCTATTATATCGACTAATTTTTCAGAGGGTAATAGTTCAGACAGTGCCTGTCCAAGCATGCTTTTACCAGTGCCTGGTTCGCCTACTAATAGAACGTTCCTTCTTTGTATCGCCGCTTTCCTTATAAGTTCTACTGCATCTTCCTGTCCGATAACTTGATCTATGGTTCTATTTGGTATCTTTATATCATTCGTAGTATCAAACTGTATATTGAAAGTGTTCTTTTCCACGACCATATCTAGACATGCTGCAGGTAAATAATTTGTCTACAGACCTCACTTACTCTGATTCCGTCTGCTGGCTTGAAGCTTCGGAAGGTGATGCAACGACGCTGGATATTATAAAAATATCGTCTATCGCCCTTACTAAGCTGTGAGGTATAATAGCGCCTTTCGCTCCACTTATCGTCTTTGAAAAGTGCGATGAAGGGCCTGCCTTTACCTTCCACCCGACTATCCTGTTGTCCTGTATTATTGCTTCATCTATATCTCCAAAGTACGCACCACTGTCGGTGTATACCTTAAGACCGTAAGTACTTGATGTGCTCTTTAATTTCAATGCCATAACTAAATTTCGTATCCTTTGTTTAAATATGTTGCTCTTAAGGTATATTTATAAAGCAAATTAGCACCGCTTTGTTCAGCAATGCGCGCCTTGTGTAAAGTTAAAGTATTTTACTGCACCAGCCTTAAGCGTGCCGTTATAGATGCTCGGCACATAATAAGTGCCGTTAAAGGCCGGGTAACAGACTTTCGGGACCTCGAAGTTATACTCACCGCTGTTTGTAGCAAAATGCATCGCCGTGCTGTTTGAAGACCCATTTAAACTGTCGAACGTGACTCTCCAATTCGCATATGCCGGCATGCCGGATTCGATAAAGGACGTCGTGCATCTGGTCGAAGCGGAGAAGTTTATATTTTTAGACGAACCTGCGAACGAATAACCAGAAGACGGTCTAGGAGTATATGTGCTGGTGCAGTTATTTGATGCGTTGGTTAAAATAGGTATTGAATACGCATAATTCCAGCCGGCAATTACCGTGAAGGATATGGATGAAGAATAATAACATTTGCCAAAACATCGCATTCCCGCGTTCTCCGTAGTCCCATTATAAGTGACTGACCACGTGCGTGTAGACGGCAGGCCTATCTGCACGAAAGTCGAAACGCACGAACCAGTAAAGATTATAGACTGAGAACCACCTGTGCTAAGAGTTCCTGACGCTGGTGAAGGAGAATACGTGCAGTTCGACACGATTGGTGAAGAAACTGAGAAATTATATATGCTTGAGACGATGGATGAAAAAACGATTTTCGAAAGCGATGACGATACCGTAGAGCCCCCATACGTAACTGACCATGATGTATTAGAAGGAAGGCCAGATTCGGTGAAAGCAGCAGTACATGACATTGATTTGTTAAAGTTTATTACGGTGTACGTACCGGTTGCTGTGCTGCCACTTGCTGGCGACGGATAATACGTTGTTATACATCCTTGGGAAGAATTGGATGGAGGTGTTACTGAGTAGGCGTACGTACCTGGGTAAGTAGAAAATACAACGTCAGATGGTGCGCCTGCTGATTTGGTTATTCCGTTATATTTAACACTCCAGACTAGTCCGACAGATAATCCTGTATCAGAGAATGTGGTATTTACCAATTTCGTTACGTTGTTGCGAATAAATGAAACGTACACTGTCGAACTTGCATTTATAAGACCATGCAACGGTGATGGCGCGTACGTAAAGTTCCCGTTACTGACATTATAAACTATGAACCCATAAGAGCTGCCCACAGGAGTATTAAAGCTGATCGTATCGGTTTTGGATTCATTTGTGATTGTAGTTATGACTATCATGCAATGATACTTACCTATCCATGATATGGCGCATACTGGGGATAGTAGACTGGCGTTCCATAAAACACCGGACGGAATGCCGGACTCGATAATCTTTGTCGTTGTATAGTTTGTGACATTGTGCGCAGTAAAGACTACATTGACGCTGGAACTGGAGTTAATCAATCCGCGGGAAGGGGACGGAACATAAGTCTCACTGCCAATACTGACATTATAAACTATGAAGCCGTACTCAGTTGCGTTTTGCGTAGTGAAAGTTACTACGTTCGTATTGGAGCTATTGGTCATTATATGAAGGGCGATCATACAGTGATACGTACCTATCCATTGTATTGCACAAACCGGGTACAAAAGACTGGCGTTCCATAGCGTCCCAAGAGGAAGCCCATTCTCTTTAATGTTGGTCGTTATGGTCTTAAGCACCGAAAAATGGACAGAGTATGCGGATCCCAGACTAAGGTTACCGGCGGATGGGGACGATACATAAGTCGAATTTGCGTATACAACGTTTGGAATATAGAATGTATAATGGTATATTGTCGAATTCGTGGCACTGAAAGTTATGTTGGCGTCTGCAGAAGAATTAGTTATTGATAACCCTGCGATTTCGCAGTGCGGACCAGTGCCAAGTGCACACTTCGGCGTGCCGATAATCTGCACTGACCAAGTAACGCCACTTGGGAGTCCAGACTCGGTGAAGCTAGTGATTTGTGGTCTAGACACGTTTTTACTATAATATACATAGTTTAGTGAACCTGCACGAACGGTTCCGGACGTGTTTGCCGGAATATATAAGCTTTTGTTCACAGACACGGGATACGACACGAAAGAGTATACGTTTGGATGCTCAGAAAATTTGATTTTACTTGAGTTGGAACTCATGTTGGTGCCTGCCAGCGAAATCACCCAAATGTTTCCTGGAGGAAGGCCTGCTTCCATGAAATAAGTGTCACAATTCCACGACGATTGACTTGATGTGTTTATTACACTGCCAGTGTTCGCGCTGCTTATTGCGAAGGAGCAGTAAAGAATAATATTGTTGTTATAAAACACTGCTCCCCCGTTGTACTGTAAAGAAGAGTTAGAAAATGACGAGTTAAATGAAAATATCAAATTGTTGCCAAGTGTAGCTGAAGAATTATCCGGTCCATAGTCTATCCACCATATTCCTGAATATTTATAACCTGGAAATGTGGACGGAGACGGCGAGACGAATGTTGTAATCGTGCAGGAATGAGAAAAACTAATAAGTTGACTAGAACCAGCAACTGCTACACCTGACGCAGGACTTGCATAGAATATGCATGACGAGGTGTTTATATCTGATGCTGTAAACGAAAAATTGCC
>JAKAPK010000003.1:76048-81252 GCA_021807125.1 Nanobdellota archaeon
GTCGGGCCCTGCGACGTAGACACAAATGGAATTGAAAAACTTAAAATTCCTGTCAGAAACAAGGAAGACACGATTAAAACTGCAACTATCACTGTCGCCAGTATAAAACTGGCCCGTACTTTAGACGGTCCTGTCTCCGATTTCATTACTTTTACACTCAAGCTGCTCTGGGGTGTAGGTAATTTAGGCGGCGGCACGTTGAAGTTAGACATACGTTTTGCACATAGTATAAATCAAACATATGCATAAATACGTGACTTAACGGTGTTTATTTGGGACATGAGGCACTATACGGCTGCAGATAATTTTCTTCTCAGCGTGAGATAAAAGACGAAAGTTATCACCCCTGCGGCAAGCATCGCGACCGATACAAGCGATCCAAGATAGTCGGTTATAAATCCCTGCTGTGATGATTGCGCCCCGCTGATCGGGCTTGCACTTGCAACGGTGTTACTTGGCTGTTGAATTAGATTAGAGAAAATCATCGCGACGGATATTAATATCAAAACTATGGCCATTGGAAATATTATCGTTATTTTTTTGGATCGCTCGAATATGGACTTCCCTTTTTCCGACAGTGTATAAAAAACGTATTTCCTGTCGCTTGCAGACAACTTTACAACAAATCCGTTCAGCATCAGCAAATTCAGATGTTCTATGATCGTAGGTGTGCTCTTACGCAGTTCAACCGCTATATCAGAAGGTGTTTTTGGCTTATGGGCTATGGACCTTATTATTTTAAGGCGCTGAGAGCCTGAAAGTGCCTTCAAGTCATTTTCAGAAAGGGATATCACGTCTTCCATTTAGCTATTATACGCGGCAACGATTTTTATTTCTCATGCAAATCTTACTATGTTTAAGCTACCGTTATAAGGTGCGCTTCCAATGGTTAGAAGTGCATAATATTGATATGAACAAGGGAACTGTCCGGAAACTTTAGGGTATATCCAGTAAGTTCCCTCGGTAGCGTTCGCAGTTGTGTTAAAAGTCGTATTAAAAGTTGAGGATTGGTTCACTGATAGCTCGCTCGATTCAGGTTCGACTGATGTTGTCACACCCGGGTGCAGGATATAAATCGGTAATCCAAGCAAAAATGTGGCGTTTACTGTTCCGGAACTGTTGAGCACACTGGAAATCGATACGTTCATTCCGCTTTGGTCCTTTAAAAATTCTGATATGTTGCTGGGAATTCCTCCACTGAAGTTCACGATTATCGGCATTTGCCTAGTAGCTGCAAGGGCAGGTATCATCAATTTCGATTCGAAACCGTTAAAAGTATACGAAGGCGTAACACCCTTTATTTCGCCGGACGAAAGGGAGGTGAGGTTTGATCCTATCAAACTGTAATTTATCGAGGCGTAGAACGTATAATTTTTCGTGCTACCCCCACATGCATTGCCTGTAAAGGAAACTTGTTCAATTTCACCCGGATATAACGTCTTATTGGATAAAGACGATAGGGCAAGATCTGATCTTATTAATGAGCCATTCTTCTCAGTCAAATAGACATAAGCAGTAAGATTGTTTAGTTTCACCGTTGTGCTTAAAGAATCACCGAGAGATATATTAAACGTTCCTCGACCACAGCTTGCTTGTATAGGACCAATCTCCGAAAACCCGGTGATTACGGGCCCCGCTATATTACATGCGCTGCCCGAACCGCTGAAGCAATAATTTCCGGTAACGTTGGTTATGTCGGGATATGGTATCAAAGTATCATAAACGTTTTCAGGGATCGTCTGGGCACTAGCAGAATACAACCCAAAACCCCCGATGTCCGTTATATTCATTAGAGAGGTGTTCGTGTACTGGTTCGCTGTTCCGCCTACGATCTCTCTTGTGACATCTACTGTGATTGAGCCTGATCTGCCAGGAGGTATGACATAGTCCCTGTATCCTGAAACATTGTATACACTGAATCCCGAAGTAGAAAAAGTGCTTATAACCGAATCTACTTCTCCATTAATGAGCGCCGGACATGCTGAAGAACTGTACGAAATGTTACCTGGCGATACTGTCATTGCCGGATGGATCACCGTCGTTTTGGGCGGTATAAAAAGATACAATGCGACGCTTACCGCGGCTATCGCGACTATCACCGATATTGCTATAAGCATTGGACTGTTCATGGTTAGCTTATACAGAAGCAGTAATATATAACTTGTGTTTTTGTTAGGAAATTTCCTAATGTTAAAATTAAGAATCCTTTATTTTTTTATTTCATTCTTTAAAATCTACGAGTGTATGCTGTTTCTAGCATCGATTCTACAGCTATTCCTTTTAGAAATTACATTAGATTTATAAGGGGCGTATAACAGCGTAGTTTCTGTATAAAATGTGCGCCGAGTGTCTTTTTTACAAGCATTTCTACAGCTTTATCTCTTCCCATTCTATTCTCTTTCCCTTTACTGCATCTCTTACTAATTCTTCGCTTTTACTAAGGCTGGCTTCTCCGGTTTTTACTTCCATCAGTTTTATCTCTATGTCAGTTATTTTCCCTTCACGTGCATCTGATAGTCCTTTAAAATAGATATAATCAATAGGGTCTCCTATAAACCTCAAATCAGACAGATTTCCTATCTTATTCGAAAGTAAAGGAAATATTTGTTCGCTTATCTTACCCTTTATTATAGGTCTTTGAGTGCCCAAAGCTCTTTGTATCTCTTTAGCAAGTTCTAATTCCTTCCACTTATCAAAAATTCTGCGTGCGAATAAGTTCACAAAGTACCGACCAAAAATAAAAGCTAAAACTGTGGCTATCAATGCGCCTAGTATTAAACCTTCCAAAAGAGAGCTGTCCATACTAATGATAGCAGATTAAACAATAAATCTGTGGCTTCTGGTTTTTATTAGGCTTTTCCTACCTGCTTGTCGGGGGTGAGATTTGAACTCACGACCTTCGCCTCATGAGGGCGACGTACTACCGCTGTACTACCCCGACTTATCTTTTATAACCTATGTCCCTAAGAAATTTATGTCTTTTGATTTTATCGGCGTCGCCTTCTATCCCTAGTGGTTTCTTTCCGTCTATGACACCAAGTATACCCCTGCCATCTTCTCCATCGTCATAAATTATGACTTTTAGGGGGTTTGATGTTGCTGCGTATATGCTCACTACTTCGTCTAGCGATTTTAGGCGATTCAATACGCTTATCGGGTAAATATTTTTTAATAACACAATGAAACAGTGTCCACATCCGATATCCTTCATCATTTTTATGCTTGCGTCCATTAGCTCCTTGTCGTTTCCGTCGTATCTGATCAGTCTGTCTCCCGAAGCCTCATTGAACGCCAAACCGAATCTTATCGAAGTCGATGACGAAACCAGAGTCTCGTACATGTCGTCTATGCTCTTTATGAAGTGTGATTGCCCAAGCACTACATTCACGTCCTTAATCTGTGGCAGAGTTACAGAAATTATATTTAAACTCATATTATCTTACTGTACGCCGCACAATATATTTAAGTTTATCATTGTAGTTTTGCTAGTAGCCGTGAGTCTGCTAGTTTGGAACGGCGAGCGTTGTCTGCAGTATCTCCTATTTTGCACGTAAGATTTTTTAGCAGAACGACGGCAGCGAAGCGCCTACTAAGAACCGAGGGTTTAGGGCGACACTATTAATCGATTGGGGCGCCATTATTATAACTTGTTGCGACTCCAAATAGATTATCTGAACAAAATAATCCGAAGCACGTTCCGACCAATAAATTTTTATTTTCAACGATGCTGTTTGTAGAAGTGTCTATTATCGACAAGTTTTCGATTAGTTTATTTCCAGATGCGACTTGGTGGGTTAAGACATAAATGTATTGCCCATTGGGAGATTCGGCTAATCCTTCGGGAGTAGCACCGAGGGATATATTCGAAATTACGTTAGTCGAAAACGATGATGTAGAGATGACAGAAACAGTCTTGTTAAATGGATTTGAAATATAAAGATTTCCATTCTGTGAACCTACAATCGCATAGTAGTCTGGAGAGTTAGGATTAAATGCGGTGCCGACTGCAAAACCAGGGACTACTGTGTTATCTGAAGTGTTTATTACATTTACTCTGTTATATAAGGCGTTTGTAACATAAAGATAGTCCAATTCTTTAATCCCATTGCCGTAATAACCAAATGCCATCTTAGCTGGTGCTGATCCGACGGATATATTTTTTATAATAGTGTTTGTAGCGGTACTAACGACAGAAATCTGGTTCATCCCGTAATCCGAAATATACAGGTAATTCCCGTTCGGACTTAAAGTAACGCCATATGCGCCTAATTCGCCAAAAGTCCAACCGACATGTATGTGCGCGACTACTGTGTTTGTTAAAGTGGATATCACTGAAACCTCATTTCCTTCGGTAGCGACATAAGCATATTGCCCATTTGGTGTTATCGCTATGTCAATTGGATCAACGGCTACATTTATAGTTGAAACAACCGTATTCGTGGCCGTGTCTATTACCGATACAGTATTCGAGTTACTATTTGCTACATAAACATAATTTCCGCCTGGAGTCATTGCTAGGCCTTCAGGAGATTTGCCAACGGGTATTGTAGAGACTATATTATAAGTTGAATTATCTACAACCAAAACTTTATCTGCTAAACTATCCGTTATGTAAATACATCCTTTCGGAGTAAGGGCAAAATTTATAGGATTCGTCGAACCCAGTGATTCTGTACCCGAGTAAGGCGACGCTGTATATGGGCAATGCACACCCGTGGATGGACCGCCTATCGAAAACGGATAAGATGATGGTGTCGTAACAGATGTAATAAATTGTATAATCGATGATGTAGAAGTAACTGTCGAGCCATCATAAGTAACACTCCAAGCTGTCCCCGAAGGAAGACCTGACTCTGTGAATGCAGTTATACACTTTTGTTGTTCCGTAAAGCTTATTGTTTCTGTAGAACCTGCCTGTACATAGCCATCACTTGGAGTCGGTGCGTATACAGCAGAACAACCACTCAAGCCTGCGGAGCCTACGGTCGGAACTGTAAACCCGTAATTTTCATTTGCTGTCAAGAAATGTATCGGTCTAGGAGTCAGCGCGCTTTGGGATACGCCATTGTAGGTCACGGTCCAACTGGTGAAATTCGGAAGCCCGGTCTCTATAAATGCTGTCGAGACATTGAATGAAAGTATAGGGTTGCTTGTCCAATTTATATCGTTTATCTGTACGGGTATTATGTTGTATGTTTTAGGCG
>JAKAPK010000002.1:0-104443 GCA_021807125.1 Nanobdellota archaeon
GTCCAACTGGTGAAATTCGGAAGCCCGGTCTCTATAAATGCTGTCGAGACATTGAATGAAAGTATAGGGTTGCTTGTCCAATTTATATCGTTTATCTGTACGGGTATTATGTTGTATGTTTTAGGCGAAACAAGCAGCGTGTAGCTTATGCTCCATACCGTCGGCAGATTGTATGCCATATAATACTGGGATAAAGGTGCATAGGTAAGATTCCCTGGTGATTGGAGCATACAGTTAACGATGTATCCATAAAGCACATTGTTAATAGGATTGCATTCTTCGTCCTGACTTATATTGAACTCCCATGTCTTTCCGCCTTTGTAGGTCGACGTGAATACTGGTGTCGACCCGCCAGCGCAGGCCCCATTAAGGACGAAAGCTTTTCCGACGCTGTCGTACACATTGACCTGCGGTGCTGAGGTGGTACCAGTTTCGCTAATGCTGTAAAATTCTAATGAGTGCACTCCCAAATTGAGCATGCCTAAAGGAACGTAAGTCCCTGCTGAGTAAAGACTCGGAGGTTGCGTTCCGGAGCAAAGCTGTCCGTTTCCGAAAAGATAGGTCGGATTAATATTTCCAACACAGTTCCTTGACGTACCGCCAGTGAAGAAACTTAAAGCATAATCGAACATACTGCCGTTAACGAAATTAGACAGTCCACTTATGCCAAAGTAAGGATTCTGGAGAGTTATGATGTTCAACATATCAAAGGGATAGATAGACGACTTAAACAGTGCTTCTGATTCTAGGTATGAAGAAAAGAGATCTGTCGGATAAATCTGGTTGTACAATGTCTGCGCTTCATATTGAGACACCGTCAATCCGCTCATATAATCGTCCTTTATCTGGTTCTGAGCGTTGCTAGGCGCCATGGAAACGTTCGTCGGATACGGCCCGACAAGGACGCCTATGCCTATCCCTACAACGCTTGAACCCGTGCCTGTAGACTGTAATACGAACGAATCGTTCTGAGATGATTGAGTAATCTGAGCGTACGCAACGCACGAAGGTGGTTGGGGCGTTGTATAACCGGGTAGCGCGCTATTGCACGATTCACAAACTGCGCCGTAAGCCGAACTTGGAGGTGTACCGGGCGGAGGTATAATTTTATTTTGTATGAAAGTAAAGTTGTATTTAGTGTATGACGCACTTGGGCAAGTTGAACTATAACTTACGGATTCGTTGGAAATTGCCGTATTTGATATACTTGAACCGCTTCCGCTCGCGGCGCTTGAACACGCCTGTATCGTGCCAGAATAACCTGAAGGACAATTATATGTCTCCTGCCATCCTCCGCTTACACTGGCATTCGTTATGGTCGGCTGTGTTATGTTGAAAGTCGTCCTGCACGCTTCGCATCCTCCGACAAGAAGTATACTATAAGTCGAAGAGCTATACGGGTTTGGTACAGAAGGATTTGTGAACGCAGACCAAGACCAGGAAGGCCCTGTCAGGCCATTGTCAATAGTTGCTGAGATACCCTGGTCAGTCGGCACGGCACTTGATTGATTCTCGCATATGAAAGAGTTTCCTAAGCCCGTTTTTTCGGTCACATTCGTCCATGCATTAAATTTGGCCAAAGTTATACCTGCGTTGGTCACTATCCAACCGCTGCTTTTATTTATAGCCGTGAATGCGCTGTTCGTCAGGTCTGAAGTCTCGGAACAGTTAGCAGAAATGCCAGTGCTGGACGGCGTCACGCTCAAAGTCGGCTTGGAGTTTACCGTTCGGCAGGCGTTTCCAGGCGTCTTATAACAGAGTTGAACGTTTCCTGTGCAGGATATTGAGCTGTTGTAATTCGGATTGTATACTTGGACTAGGTTAGCAGTATTCATGTTTATGGACTCTGTTATGCTGTATCTGGAAGGGGAAGGTTGTGTGTAAGAATTTGGATCATATACTGTGAGGTTTCCGCTGGTCGGAGCACACGAGTATGTCTTACCGTTTAGCGAGCCGACAAGGCAACCGCCCCCTACCGGGAAAACGGACGTATTTATACCTGATGTTTCTGCTGGTTCGATGTGCGGTGCGCACTCTATAGAATTGTAGCTGCCCTGCTGCGGATACAAAGACTGCTGAACCTCCGGTGCTGCGCACAGGGTGTACATTGATACGGTCGTATTTACGGGGCACGTAGAGACGCCTATTACTCCACTGTTCCCATGATCCGGCAAGGCTATGGTTATTGGTGGATAATTGTTACCAGCTGGCAGCCCGCTGTATTCGGTTATATTTGATTCTAGTTGATTGCTTGGTAGATAGTTACTCCAGCTTCCACCAACATAGAATTGGGGTTGTTTTACGACTGCGACTCCGGAAGTGGTAACGTTTTTAGAAAACTGACATGCATCGAAAACAGAATAGCTGCCAGATCCCAGTGTGATATTTAAAATGCCAGGTTCATAAGCCAACCCTATGTTCTGGCCATTATAAGCGATCTCGTTACCGGAAGATGCGACAGAAAAATTCGAATCATAGCTTCCCAAATACAACGGCATGCAGTACAGTTGAGCACCTGTGTTGGATAAAGTGTTCGCGCTTACCGGTGTGCCCTCTGGCAGGCTAAATGTTCCTGCACTAACAGAAGAACTCTGCGAAACGTCTACACATGAGTTCTGGAGATATGTCCCGGCATTAACGGTTACGGGGTTGTCTTGTATGCTATTAGATAGGTATGAAGAATAGCTAGAACAGCCGGTATATTCCGGACCCAATACCGAAAACGCATCGTTGTTATTACTCAAGGCTGCGTTAAAACTTGATGCGAGTGAGTTAGATACATTGAAGCTTATGGGCGAGCCTGCCCCGGATAAAGTGTCTGTAACGACCGGCGCGCCATTGTAGAAGCAATAAGTGCTAGTTATCGTCTGAGACGGGTTAGTTACTTGGTAAAGCTTGTTCGAATAGCTTATGCCGCCGACAGATTCTGGCCAGAGTACTTGCTGCGAAGCCGTGTAAGACACTCCGAAACAATCCACTACTGGTCCCTCAGCAAGAATAGACAGTGAATTTGATGTGGCGGATACGTTGTTGAACAAAAGATCACCCAAAGACGGGTTTGAAGGCATTGAAAAGTTGCTGACGCATGGACCGTATGCTGGCTTGCAATATGCAAGAATATCGGCAGAATAATTGTTGGTTTTGAGCGATGCTGAATACGCGGTTTGGGATACGTTCATCCAGTTGTTAACGTACACTGGCTGCTGGGTTATCCCGTACAGTATTTGATACTGGTGCGTTCCTGTGGAGAGGGGCGTGGCTACGAAAATATATGAACATGATCCTCCTGTTATTGAAGGTATCATTTGTGAAGGCACCTCGGCATAAGGATATGGCGAATCTTGAGTGATCTTTATGTTGCTACAAGAAGTACTTGACTGTGGCATGGAAAAAATTACTGGAACGGGAACGGTATTGTCCAAATTAAGCGATAGGTTATATATTGCTGAAGCACTGTCTCCATAAACTTCTGGACTAAATCCGTCTATCTTTCCCTCTGAAGTCCCAGTTCCAAGAGTAAGATTCTGAATTATTATAGATTTGTTAACCTTCACATTGCCGATGTTGTCTGTAAATACCAACGTATAATTACCTTTCGAACTTAACTGGCAATTTGCCGGCGATGATGGCAAAGTAACGTTCCCGTCTTGGGCATTTAATGTGCCACATATACTATTCATAGCCGGTAGCGAACCTGAACTCGTAACCGAAACACTATATATCGTAACATTCTGAGATGTCACTGGCAAACCGTCGTAAGTCAAATAAAGCGAGCCTAACCTGTTTGATGAGGAAAAGTAACCTTGTACTGCCGGGCCGGTCCCAATGTCTGCACTACCAATGTATTGACTATTGGACGCATTGATTGCGACTACACGTAGTTCTGGGATCGCAGAATCCAAATAACACGTGACGCTGCCGGCGCTGGAAACGTATTCTCCCGCATGTATCTGAGTAATAGAGCTATTGACACAAGAAAAGGGAGTATCGTTAAGATAATACATATAGAAGTTCACGCTGTTCCCTTTTGGTACATAAGTAGCAGATGCATATGTGAAAACAAACGATGCCTGCGTTATCGTCGGGTAAGTAGTCCTATTGATGAGTAACTGTGCTACATATCTGCCGTTTACCGGGTTAACCAAGGAAAAGTTAGCTGACACGGGTATTACTTTTCCAGGATAAGAAGTGTTTGAAACGTTGAGGTTGGAAGTGTTGTACATTATGACATTGAACGGCCCTATTGCAGATGAGACGTTTATTACGAAGTTGCCGCCGTTCGGGAAACATGATCCAAACGAAGTACTGTTCAGCGAAGTAACGCCGCTGCCCAATCCCGTAGATACTGTTATATTGGATTTTGGACAGTTGCCATTTGGAAGTGAGAATTGGATCTTTTGCCCCGAAAAGTTAGAGTAATTATAAGCCTGTTTTATCATCTGGATTCTTAGAAGATTTGGACTTGCTTCGGTATAAGGTACGCCCCCTACATTGTACTGATATGTACCATTATAAGGCAAAGCAGAAGCTGCTATCGTGAACCCTGCCACAGCGGAAGGGAAGGAGGTTATATTCCCAATACTAAGATAGCTGTTAGTGTCGTTCAAAAACGAGTATACCTGATTTAAGCTGTTAATAAGTGAAGACCGGCTGCCCGAACCAAAGAAGGCTACTGCTTCGCTCGAAAGAGACGAAACCTGAGGATTAAGCTGTGGTTTCTCGATTGTCATCGACACGCTTGATCTATACAGCAGAGGCATGTTATTGTAATTCAATGCAACCACATCAGAATAAGGCATAAATAGCAGACCTCTCCAGCGGTTTATTACAGTTACCTGAGACGGACTTGGCGGTTCAAAGAAAGCCTGTGTAGCATAGTTTATGCTGCTGGGACTGACCGGTTGTATGGACCAGAAAACGCTGAAGTCCCTTATATTGTCAGGAGAAGCGAAGCATGATATCGTCGTACCTACCGGTGCAGGCGGTGCAGTCGCCGGCGGCTTGTTTCCAGTAGACACACATCCGAGAAGCGCACCTAACAAAGACAATTGGCCGCACTTCGCCATCTGATAATTTCCGGTTAGATTGTATATTCCAGTCCCATTCTGTAATATCATATCCGTTTGCGCGCTTACGTTCAATTCTGTTTGAGTGTTATTTGTTGCTGAAACACTGAAATTAAAGTTATCAGTATACACTGATGTGCTTGCGAATGGTGACTTCGGAAAGGAGAATTTGACGCCAGGTACTACATCCCATATGCCAGTGGGAATTGAAAATTCATATGATGCCATGTATTGAGACAGCGGTGACTGTGGCAGCGGGGACTGTGATGCAGATGAAGTTATATATTCATTGTTATAATCTGTAAAGCTGTTGTTTATACCTGCCTGCACAAGTGAGTCTACGCTGTAGCCGTGTAACATGCTGAACGAGGGGCTCAATGTCCCTGGGCTGCTCGTATACCATGAGACATTGAACATGTTACCAAAGTAAACACTTAACTGGAATTCTCCAGCAAGAAGTTTTTTGAACAGAGGCATCGGTATCTCAACGGTAAACGTTGCATTTTGGCCCGGGCCTATCATAGGATCTTGCTGTGATGTTACCGGTTGCTGCACGTTTAAATCGGAACTATTGACACTCTGGAGAAAAGTGTTAGCTGTCCTTATTACCATGCTATTTGACGTGCCGCCGCTTGTTGCAGTGACCGTACCTGTGTTAGCGTACATCCACATGCCGAGCAGAGAATCGTTAAATGGCCCATTAGAATATAGAGTGCTTTGAGAGAACAGCTGCTGTATTGGTACCGGATTAAACGGGTGGCCGGGCATAGTGACGAACATGTCTGTGAAACTTCCTGAGAACGAATTGTTGTATCTAACTTGTATAACTCCAGTAGTAGGAGCCATAGCCTGAAGGAAAGTGTTATAAAGCGCGTATTTATTGCCCGCATTATCATTATTCGGTGCTGCAACAGAAAACATTTGACTTATGTTATTGTCATTGAATAGCGCGACAAAGTACGGATTTGTTATGTTTGAAGTACCCACGTTTCTTACTGTCACTACGAGAGGTACTACTGCCGTATTGTTTGCGTTAAAGGATGGACAATCGGCAACAGCCGAGGCGAATATCGTATTTGATGCCTGTGGGTTGGCTGGATTCTTCATCCCGTTAAACTCGCCGCAGTACTGTCCTGCATTGTTGGCTATGTAGACGGACGTTATCCATGCATCATATATTTTACCTACATTTATACCGTTTGGCGTACATGCAATATTTGTTGCATAAATCCCTTGGTTAAAATTCATATAATTATTGCTGAAGCTCGAATTGAAGCAGTCTGAACTTGGGAAGAACGAGTTGCACTGTCCTATAGCTACAGAATAATTCTCTAAATAATCAGGTGCAAGGACATCTGTGAAATTCGGAGGCGTATAGAATCCTGACGCCGTATTGAAGTTTTCACCGTAGAAACAGAAACTACTGAGCGCTTTCTGGGTAAAATTGTTTAATGAAAAAGCAAGATCATTGCCTGGGTTCTGTGGGCCTATGTCTTCCATATTGAAAAAAGTTTGCGGCCAGATCGTCTCAAGTGAACTTGAAAAAAGATTAACCAAAGGATTACCCAATACATACTGTCCTACCGGCCATTTACTTGACACGTCATAACTCCCCGGAATTACTTGATCCCAAAAAAGAGTCGGTGATATCGTATTTACGCTGGAACTTTGTTCAAACGTGCAATTCCCTTTTCCAGGGGAATAAAGACCGGGTATCTGGCTGCAAATCGGGTATACGCCGTCAAATGCAAAGGAATCGTACGCATAAGGGTACAGTCCGGAAAAATGGTGCGTTATCCCGAGCATAGCCAATTGGTACGGTGCAGTTATTATATCTATCGCAGTAGCAAAGTTTGTATTCCCTATGCCTGGATAATATTCCATCTGCAGGTTCGGTATCTTATATATCGATGAATATGTCCCGTCTAAAATACTTTGTAAGTCTAATGGGGGGAGGGCTGCTGAAAGCTGATTTTCATAATAAGCGATCACAAACGCAGGATTGTTAGACTGTGAAAATACTGAAGTCATTGACGGCGGAGCCCCGTCCACGAAGATCCTAACGAATCCAGACCCGACATCGCCCGGTGCGGATCCTGTGAAGTAGGTATCGTTTATTTCGGTGGCAAAAGTCTGCGGAACGTCCAAGTATCTTTTCATCGTCTGAGCTGCTTTTGACCCCTTAAAGTCCGCGTAGTTTATGTGCGGGTCTGAAAAATTCACATCGGATGGAATAGTATCGAGTAGTCCCTGAAATTGCCATGGAGAAGTCGAACCGTCCTCAAGATACATTGTAGACAAAGATTGATCAAGACCTATACTATTCGCAAGCCCGACGGACGGCGTAAAGCCGGTAAGATCATATATCGGGTAAAAGGATCTACCTAACACGTCAAAATAGGTATGGCTGTCTATGAAAGTTGAACCACAGGATATGGAAGGTATTATAAGTTCCGCATTATTAGGTATTCCGTTATCATTTGGCAGCGAGAATTGTTGGGTGTTGCTGTCGAAGACGGCATAGTAATAGCTTGCCTGGGAATTTGTTGGATCCGTACCTGTGTATTTCTGTATGACTCCTAAGCCTAGACTAGATTTATTATATCCTGTCACGACTGGACCAGGGGGGTTATCCTGCTGTATAGAACCTAGATAGTTCTGCGGCTGTACCTGTCCAGACCCATCTCCTATACAATATCCCATATCAAATGGATCAAAAGGATAATCTGGAAAGGCAGAGAATAGTTGCGGTGCCTGGCTTACCTGGCAGGCTGGATATGGCGAACCGCCTCCTTCTGCAGCTTGAGTCGTTGAGGGGAACCCGAAGAACCCTGTGAACTGTTCCCATTTTCCAGCATTAGAATCTGACACGCTACCTACGTAATTGGCAGTCGCCCAAGTAATAGAACTAGTAAGGCTAGGAAACCACCCATTCCATGTTACTGAAAAATGTGAAGGAGTTATTGTGCCAGTTTCGTTACAGTAAAATTGGCCGTTGCTAAAACTAAAAACTCGCCCTGGAATAAATTTCTCGTTATAGTTCGAATCGCTCTGTGCCGAGCCAACACCCTGGAAATTTGAATACCAATTCCAATAATTTGATGAGTTGGCGCTTATCTCCGAATTTATCACTGCTGGATTTATATTATTGGAAGATGACAACGTGGATTGAGGGGGCAGACCTCCTCCGATGTTATTATCTGTACTTGTATTTGTGGACGTGCTAAATATAGAAGCATCCTGCTGCTGCGTTGTAGTGGTGAAATTACCGTAAACCCTGGCGGAAAACGCGAAAATAAGCGCAAAGAGCACCACTACGAGCATATAATATCTTCCGCGCGAATACGCTGGTTTTATTTTAAATTTGCTATGTTGTTTCATAGACCCTTATCAAGTCCAGCCCGTGTACTTCTGAAGCGGCCATGTAGCGACAAGATCAGGGTACAAGGGATTATATATCCCATACAAGTTGCCGATATTTATCTGTTGGGAAGGTATAGAATATGTAGCATTGAACATTATTATTTTTCCCACCTGTGACGGGTTTGTCTGGCTCTTATAAACACACGCAAATTCACTCGAAAACGTAGATTGAGTGGAAGAATAAATAAATGGGACAATAGGATATTGAGATGTCAGTTTTAAGGTGCCTGAAGTCGCCGTCGCTGAACCGGAATTATAATTAAAGTAATTGAATTTGTCCGAAGCTGAAGAATTTGAATAAAACATGGGGAAGACGGCGGCCCCGTTATTTTGGTACTTGTCTCTATTTGATGCGCCCAGCCCATAAAGAATATATATTGAGCTCGGCATGCTGTTTGTTACGTTTACCCAAATCACGCCTCCCGGCTGTATTTGAGTCTGATTCCACCAATAAAGCTCCTTAGTGATGGTGCCTAAAATCTTACTGCCGAAAATTCCAACTATCTTAACGGAAGTAACTGGATTTAATCCGTCTGCCGCGAACACTGAGGAGTTAAAGTCAGCACCGAGAATAAGTTCTACTTGATAATCCTGCGAAAGAGATACAGATGTGTTCATCACATACTGGTTGAAATATGTGTCATTGTAAGTAGACAAAACACTGCTTATTTTATTATTCAAAAGAAAAGCTGGTTTCTCTTGTGCTGCAAATCTCACGGCGTTGTATCCATTTATGTAATATCTAGCGAACGCGTAGGACACTGAATCGTTTGATGGATACTGGTCAGTAGAGAAACCTATAAACTGCGGTGAACTTCCGAAAGTGCTAAGAAAACCGGGTGATGCTGAATACTGCAGGTCTTTCTTGCCGTTTAACGATGATTTCAAGTAGCATGTTCCGCCAGAGCAATAGTTGTCGATTTCTATATTATCAAGTATGTTTGGAGTCGTTTCTGAAGATGATTGAGACAGCAAATTTCCAGAATAGTTATACAACCCATTGTTGTCATTATAACCATTGAATTGTACGTATTCGAATTTTTCGCCTCCCAATATAATGCTATTGGAAGATAATATGACATTCATCATAGGAGCAGGACCAGCCAAATATATGCCAGCATCCAAAGCAAAGTCAGAAGGCAAATTTAACTTCCCGCTAAAGGCGCCTATGCTCCAGTTATATGGATTATCCGCAGAGACTATCGCACCGCCCCCGATATCAGAAATCATTTGGTAGAAGTTAGGGGAAGACTGTCCGTTGCCAACACTGAATTTGTATCCTCCGACTGTTATATTTGAAGGACACGAGTTACTTTGCGTCAACCAGCGCAGGTATTCGGATGGTTGATTGAAAACATTGAAAGAGTATGTGCAATTGTAATATGTGTTTGAACCGACTGTCTTTGTCGTACACTGCCCGCCGTTTGAAGTTATCGCACTTTCTGCACCAGCATTGTTTGTAAACAGGTCAGCTGTGCATGTTGTATTCAATAACGGGCGCGGTATTATCGAATTACAGCAGGCAAATGTGTAGTTTTGTGCAACTAAAACGTTAGAAAACCCGGGGTAACATGTATTATAGATTGAATTCTGCATGCCACAAGTTTCTGTTGGAAGTAAATCCAATGAATTTTGATAACCGAAGTTAAGCGAAACTGGGACTCCCAACGTTTCGGAGCCTCCCTGCGCTGATTCATTTGGCATGACTACAAGGCTGCCGTAAGGACTTGTACCATACAACTTTACATTGAAAAGCTTTTGATTGTCGTATGTGTCTATCACCGTTACGTTTTTGTTAACTAATGCTATATACAAAAGGCTTCCATCGGGAGATACTCCCATATTGTTAGAACCGCCTGGAAAACCTGGAGGGTATAAGTGGGTAAACGTGTTACGCAGATATGAAGTGTTCGGAGGGAGATAAATAGAATCGAAATTCGTGAAATTGTACAGACTTATTATAGATATAAAACTTGACAGGTTCGTTTTAAGGTTGGGATTTCCTTGTACATAATATAAAGGCATGGCGGAATAAACGTACAAACGATTAAGCTGTACATTTAGTGTCATGCTCATTGCTGTTGGTGCGGTCGGCACTACGCCTGAAGGCACCGCACTTATATTAGCTATGACCAAACCGGAAGACATGTTTAATACAAAAACGTCGTTATTCCAATCACAGATATCTCCAAGGAGGTAAAGGAATTTTCCATCTGATGAAATTAACACTTGATTTATATACGCGTATGGCTGATTACATGTAAGCCCGTTTACGCTAAGTCCTGCAACGTTTATCTTAGAGATAATCGAGTTTGAATATGTGCTTATAACGTCTATCCCGTTCTGTGTACTATTAATCACATAGACTTTTGTGCCATTTGAATTTACGACCGCACCATCGGGTGTGAAAGCACCGTATATCGTAGTAATGTAAGCGCCACCCGTGGCATTAAAGACCTGTATTCCGGTTCCGTTTACAACGTATATGTACTTGTAAGGATTCCCCAATACACTTTGTGATACATAATAAGCGCTATCCGAATAACTTGTGCTTAAGCTATAAACCTGCGAGTTTATAGTACCGTCTATTATAGACAGATTAGAATTATAATTTGGATTGTGCGTTGCATACACATAATCTATGTTCGATGCGCCTGCTAGCGAATATGAATTGTTTATACTCGTGATATTCTTTGCGAATTCCCCATTTGCGGATAAAAGCATCGCACCGTGGCTTCCTTCACTCACGTAAACTTCGTAGTGCGATTGTTGAGCAGGAGTGTATGCGTAATAAGAGTCTATGCTGTAATTCTGTGCGGATATTGGTGAACCGGTGTTATTGGAGTAATAAGCCGGACAAGAGGTGTCTTCACGCGCATTTATAGATAGATTTAATACGTTGACATCGAAAGGCGTAGCTGCCAGGAAACTGACTTCTGTCGGGATCTGGTAATTGAAGAGATTCTGTATATTTGACTGTAACGCGTTAGTCAATACGCTTCTGCAAGTATTAAGGCATGATGGAGTCTTACCGCAGTTATAAATCGTAGTTCCAAAATAAGGTGTCGCTGCGCAACTTATCTGATTTATTAAGGATGCTGTGCCTTGCGTGATTGAACCGAATGCAAGTATCATAGCGGAGTACCAGTCATACTTTGGCTTTCCTGCTACAGATACAGTCTTGAGATTTACCGCATGTGATGTGTACATTATGTAATTGTATATCGCGTACTGCGGGAAGCCCTGTATTTTTTGGGAACTTATAGGGAAACTCTGATTTACGAAAGCTATCGCCAACTGGAGAAGATTACTCAGATAATCCTGTGCGCCTATACTTGTAGTGAGACTCAAACAATTTTGTACAGTAAATTGTATTTCGTTCTCAGAAACACACACTTGCGGATAGTAGAGGGGGAACAGTGCTAATGATACGTGGAGTATATTCCCATTAGGGAAAAGCAGGTTCTGCGGTCCACTGAGATCAAAGCGGTTTATTATATATTTATAATAAACGAACTGGGGCTGTATGCCTATAATCACAGAGCCGACTGGCACAAGAGTGGCTATTGGATTAGAAGTACCAAAAAAAGTGGAATTGAATTGCATGCCATCAAAGGAGAATACTGTATTGTTTTGGAGGGAAATTATCTGACCGGCTTGTGAACAAGAATACCCTACTCCGGTTGCTCCACTGACCGGTGTGCATGTGTCCCCATTTATTTGTGTCACACTAAAAAATGATGTGCCTCCGGAAGCTCCATATATATTGTCTGCGGAAGGATTAACTATTGGAATCAGATAAAAGTCCTTTGAACTCGGTAGAGGATTATATAATATTATCGCATCCTGGCCGCTTGGCATAGTCACTACCGAATATTGTGCACTGCCTGATAGCGCAAGCCCAAAGGAGGAAAAAGTACTAAAAAAGCTTGTGTCCGCAAATTGGTTCAATACGCTATCTACAACGTTTTGTTCTGCACCAAAACTAAAACTATAGCCTTCTAATGAGAATTGTTGTCCCAAGGTGCCGTTTAAAATAGAACCGCCTGGTGTCACTGTAAGACTGCCGTTGATATTATAAATCGTAATTATATTGTCAGAAGAATTGAATTGGAATTTGTACCAATCCTTAAGATATGGTGCACTAAAGTTTGCGAAATAAAGCTGTTTGCATGAACCTGTACATGTAGAAGGCTGTGTGAAGTTAAAGTCTAAAATAGAAGTTATACCTGAAGAATTTTGCAGAGTTGAATACTGCGGCTGATCCAACAAGTTTAATAACCCTGCTTCAAGTTCTTGATTGTTGGGAAGGCACGTATCCCCGGCGAGGTTTCTCCAGTAATAAATATGCGGCACTGGGAAAAACGAAAGAGTATTGCTTGTGTTGATATAGCCACAGTTCAAAGTCGGAACAAACTGCCCAGACGGAGTTATGCCTCCACTGGGTCGCAAAAGAAAACCGTCCATTAGTTGGGCTTTGTCAAAGTCATATGCCAATTGCTGCGTGGCATAGTCTTTAGCTGCAAGAGTCTGATATATGCTGTTCTCCGCGGTTACATATATCTTTGAGCTTAGTCCAACGCTGTTTATGTAGGCGAACGCGTTCATTATCGCAAGTATCGTGGCTACTATCATGCCTATTGCTGCAATTATGTTCGCCTGTCCTCTACTCGATATCATATCAACTCACGGTACCGTAAACTGTATACGGCTCCGAAGGATTTTGTGGATTGTACACCGGCAGACTACACACAGTTGTAGCCGGGAATCCTGAGGGTATCTGGTTCATGTAAACAGACATTCCTAGAGTAGATAGTTCCAATCTGTCATCTGCTGTTGTAAGATTGAACACGCTGAGAGAGAACGAGGCGAAGTAATTTATGAAGTTTACATAGATAGAACCTGAGCTAGTAAGAGAAGTCGGTATTGTCGTAAAGCCAATCTGACAGCTGCTACCACAGTTAGCTACTTGCTCCTGAAACGCTTCAGCTGTCGCAGCGGAGTATTGATTAGGATGAAATTCCTGCAGATATTTCAGCGTGGCCTGAGTGTGCACATAGTATTGACTGAATATATTGTCAATAGCAAGGTTGCATGATTCTGAGAGCGGCTCCAATGCGACCATATTGGTTATATTTGCAGTCGTGTTTGTGATAAAGAAAGCCGAGACTACAGACAGTACTATCGCAAGCACAGGTATCAAAATTATATCAAGTATAGTTACTTGTCCTCTTCTTCTGGGAGTAAGTTTAAACATATGTACCTTGTGGCGCTACTAAGTAATGTATTGTCACATACATAACGCCGCTGTCTTGATACAACGGATTGTGGTTCGCATCTGTGAACTGCAATATTACCGGAAACGACTCTGTATATGTATCTTCGGAATAAAATATAGACGATGAAGCATATTGCGGGTTTATGCTATTATAGTTGTTCGAGCCGACTGCAAATATCAGACTACCGCTGAATATACCGGGCGGTATCGCCTGAACTCCTATACTTAAGGGTATGCTTATAAGAAACGCTGCATACTCTGCTATTTGAGCGTCCTGCGCTATTACCTGCTCCGTACCTGTAAAGGCACTGCCATAATTGAGCTGGTTGAAGTTTGATACTGAAACTGCGCCGCCGGGAGATAAATCCATGGGATTCTGAGTATCGACTATCGTTGCTGACACACCGGCAAATGCAGGTACTAAATCCTGAGAAAAGGGGACCTGTGAAGCGCCTGGCGAGTAATCATACTGCACGCATGATAAAAATGACGATTCGGCCATCTTTGAAACGTCTATAACGCCAGGTTCGGTGTTGCTCTCTGTCATTATCGTCTGTTTCCCTGCAATGTTTGTCATATAATTGTCTGTCTGCTGATAAGCAAAACAATTTGGAGAGGTTATAAGACGACTACCGATAGCGGAAGCGACTGCCTGAGCATTTGCGAATACGCTTACGCTGTTTACGTTGGATATGCTAAATGACAACACTATTAATAACAAAGCGAACGACAGTATCAAGACTGCCGAGTTCGTGAATGACATCAGTTCCGCTAATGGCATATTATCTCACCGTTGGTGTGTACACGCCTCCTGCTTGCGTCTGCACCAGGCTTAATCCTCCGTCTAATGCTAGTGTATTATAATTATAGCCTAATAAAGTAGTGGAGGGAGTGTTCGGATCCACGCCGAAGACGTTGTTGTTCGATAAAAATGTCAGAGTAAAATCACTGCCAGAGCTAGTAACCTGAAAAGTAATGTTTGAATATTCTGTCGGATAGAATGACTCGCTTGGACCTGACGGGAATGCAAACCCATTATATAGAGATGTAAAGGCATTTGTCTGTATATGGCTGTTTATAAAATTGGTTACTGTGTTGGCACCAGGTATATTGCTTAAACCTGGAAGCACCTCCACGCCTACTATTGACCGTTGTATATCTGGCGGACCTGGTATATAATTAGAGTCCGATGAAAGCGGAGATGAGAAGTCTAGGATAGAATTATTATTTATATAATATTGTGGATAGGCTGTTGTTGCCGAGCTATAATATGGATTGATAAGTTTTATACTGTTTTTGCCTCCAGTCATGTTTGTCAGGTTAATACATGATATGGCTGTGCCGAACTCTGTTATATTATTCTGCGTGACGGCGTTGACAAAGGCGCCGCTCACTTGTGAGGAGGTAGTGTATATCGGTGCGCCGTTATCGTCTGTTATAAGATTATAAATACAAAGTGTAGAATAACTGCCACCTGGAGGGGAATAAATTCCTAGACCTAAATAAGAGGGAAGAAGTATACTTACATTTTTAGAAGAACTTGTGCTTAGGATCTCATTCACAAAATAAGCAAGTGTATGAGGGAACAGTAAGTTATTCTCTGGACACTCCGTATTGAAAAGTCCTTGAGATATTGCAAAAGACAGTGAACCATTGCCTTCGGGTAAAAGTAAGGATTTGAGCGTGTTTCCTGGAGGAGGGGTGGTTTCAGCTTGAGTACATATATCCGCCAGATCGGTTATTACCGGCGTCGAAGCCACAGTGGCTCTTCCATTTGCTTGTCCTTCTAGATAAACTTCTCCGCCATATCCGATAAAATACGAGCCGAGAGGCTGAACTGCGTTCTGCTTAAAGTATACATCAAATAATGTAGTAAGCGCTCCATATTCTGAAAGTGCGCCCATTGCAAGATTACTGCCAGAAGAAGTGAGCGAAGACGCCGTCGGAAGATCTCCTAAACATGTAGCTGTACGTGCTGCGACCATAAGGCCTGTGCGTCCCACAAGCGCAACTGTAGAAAGAAGCGGGTCTCCTATCCCGTTGACGGGGATATTGTTTATGAAAGCGCTGTTTGACGACAAAGTATTGGATTTTACAGAAACGCCGCTTTGAGGCGTGGAATAAGGATTGTAGGAGGTGCTGCTATTCGAAAACTCTCCGAGAAGATCCTGGCTAAGCTGTGCACTTTGCACGGCCGTATTTATCTGGTCCTGTGCGTAGTATGACTGTCCAAGGTTGCTGTACTGGCCAGACAGGTTTGCCTGCTGAACGTAATGATCGAGCTCTAAATCGAAGGCGGTTAATTGCGGTGGAAGAGGTTGCTGATTCTGGTATGAAGAAACTACCTCCAAGCCGTTCGAAAGGGAATTCCCGGACAGCGGCGTTACGTATTGGTCGAAATGAAAACCGTTTGTCAAAGAATTGACGACTGTCGCCGCTGATAAAAACGCCACCGAAAATGTTATGCCTTTCAATCCGAAACGGATAGCGGATTTCACTATAGATTGCTTAAAATTGTTCTTGACGTTATTGGCGACATACTTTATATATGCAAGAACCCCGTTTCCTCTCGCTCTTGCCATCTGGAGAAGGCTGTTTGGCACATCTACCGTTATTGTTTCTGCGTTCTTCAGTCTGTTTTCCACTTCGGTGGAAGAAAGTATTTTACCTGTAGTCGCATCGCGCCATACTCCTTTTTTCACTGCAGGAGACAATGCACCTATGAACTGATCGTTCGATTCCACGTAGTCTGCACTAGTAAACCTTGTCGAAGCGATTTCATTCTTGCCAAGCTTGCCGGCTTTCATAGCATATGCCCCATCTTGGGTTATAAAACTGTCGCTCTGCTCCACTGCGCTTCCTTTAAGATTTTCGACTTCGGGTAGAGTATCAGCAAGGACTTTATCGCTCGCTGATAAGGTCATTCTCTCCGCGTCTGTACCGACGCTTATGGGCCCAGGTTTTGACTTGGGACCTACACTAAGCATGAAACATATCGCAAAACTGTATTCTGCCGTGCCAACATCCAGCGTTGGACCGCTTGCATAAGATATATTCCTTATGTCAGAACCGCCTGCACAATTGTATTTATCCGTCGCTGCAGACCACTGACAGAGGGAATTATTGCCGCTAAGTGTTATTCTCATCGATGATGGTGCAGAATATAGGGCATTCTGTATAGCGCCTAGATTAGCGCCGAAAATTGAAATTGAATCTGCTCCGTTCTGCAGGAAAACGCCCTGCAACTGGGCAAAATAGATTCCTACAAGGAGAAAAGCGGCTGCAAGTATGATTACCGCGATACCTATGACTACCTGAGCATTTCTACTCAACATAACTCACTAGATTTATTAAATCCGGGATATTAATAATTTAGTCGCATTCTGTTAACTAATCAATAAATTTTTATTTAAACCCTGATAACCAAAGGAATGAAGGTGGATTCATATGACTTGCTATTTGATATAGATTTTAACGAGCTTACATTCAAAGGAACGGATAAAATAAGAATAAAAGCCATTGGAAGCATAAAGCTTAACTGCGTAGATTTGACTGTAAAAAACGTAAAAAAACAGGGAAAGAACGTAAAATTCAGATTAAACAAGGATATTCTAATTATACCTGGGACTTTTGATGGCATTGTTGAAATAGAATTCAGCGGAAAAATAAATGACACGCTGACCGGGCTATACCGCGCCGGGTATGGGAACAATTACATGTTATCCTCGTTCCTTTCGTCTACAAATGCAAGAAAACTTTTCCCTTGTATCGATGATCCGGCGTACAAAGCTACTTTTAAATTAGCTGTACGAGTGGATAAGGCCCTTGATTGCATATCAAACATGCCTATAAAAAGTGTTGATGCTGAAAAACACAAAAAAACTGTGAAATTCATACGGACTCCGAAGATGTCCACTTATCTATTATACATAGGAATTGGTAAACTCGACAGGATTTCGGAAAACGTTAGCGGGAAAAAGGTATCCGTAATAGCCACAGAAGGTAAATCTAGATATGGTAATTTTGCACTCGATATAGCGAGACGCTCAATAGATTTCTTCGAAAGGTTCTTTGGGCATGTATATCCTCTGCCTAAACTTGATCTTCTATCGATACCGGAATTCTCGGTTGGCGGGATGGAGAATTGGGGTGCAATAACTTTCAGAGAAAGCAGTCTGATAGTCAGTCCAAAAAGCACCGTAATCACGAAACTAAACGCTGCCGATACTGTGGCGCACGAAATAGCACATCAGTGGTTCGGGGATCTGGTAACAACGAAAGACTGGAGCGACATATGGTTAAACGAGAGTTTCGCCACTTTAATGAGTTATAAATTTCTGAGCAAGGAATTTGCGGGATGGAAACCGATGTATGATTTCTTCGAGTTAAGATTTACAAGTGCATTGCTCTTGGACTCTCTTGATAGCTCACACCCTGTGATAATACCCGTAAAAACTAACGAGGAAGCAAATGAGGTTTATGACAACATAAGCAGCTATGGCAAGAGCGTAGTTGTGCTTCGCATGATCGAATCTTTTATCGGCGAGAAGACGTTCGAATACGCCGTAAGATCCTTTGTAAAGAAACACAAGTTCGCAAATGCAGTAAGCGATGATCTGTGGTCAGCGTTCGAAGCCGAATCGAAAAAACCTATAAAAAAGATTATGCACGGTTTTATCGAAAGGCAAGGTTATCCGTTGTTAACTGTAAGAAAGGATAAAAACGGAATAATCATAACCCAAGAAACTTTCAAATTGAACGGTAAAAAGAACAACGACGTGTGGTATGTGCCGATGACTGTAAGGATAAATGGTAAAAAGACCGTTTTTATGTTAAAGTCGAAAAACTCCAAATTAAACTTAAAAGATATATCTTCAATAGAAATAAACGATGGCAATGTTGGTTTTTACAGGACTAGATATGAAGGGCTTGAAAAGGAATTCTGGGAATCGGAGCCTTCTGCTTTTGAAAGATGGGGTTTCATTTCGGATAAATTTGCGCTGTTGACTGCAGGGAGGCTTGGATTCGAAGATTATATTAAAACCGTCGAGCTTTTCCAAAATGAAAACGAGAACCTTCCTGCGTCAGAAGTATTAAGTGAACTCATGCTTTTATGGAGAATTAATGGGGCGTTGTGCAAGGATGCTACATTGAAATTTATAAACGGCCAGATTGGAAGAGTAGACAAAAGCGATGTTGACACTGACAAGATTTTGAGGGGAAGATTATATGTTGCACGTTCTATGCTAGACTGGAATTTTGCGCATTATTTAGCACAGAAATTTGCTAATTTTGACAATGAAGATCCAAATATAAAAACTGCGATAGCGGTGGCTTATTCACTTACAGAAAACAATATAGATGAATTAAAAAAGCGCCTTGAAGCCTCAACAATGGACGAGGAAAGACAGTATATGATAGCTGCGCTTAGCATGTTAAAGGGAGAAAACGTTGAAAAAGTGCTTAAGTACGTGCTTTCCGGGCAGTTAAGAAAGCAGGAATCTGCTGCATTGATAGTCACTATGGCCCTAAACAAGGATGCCGCTCCAAAGATGTGGGATTGGCTGAAACTAAACCACAAAATTATATATTCTATATATAAGGATTCGCTGATGTTTTCGACGATATTGCAAAGGACACTCCCTCTGCTTTGGTTTTGTGATAGCAAAGAAGTCTCTTCTTTCCTTAAATCAAATGGTTATCTTAAAAACAACAGGGCTGCAAGAATCGGCCTTGAGCTTTTGGTAATACATAAGAAATTAAAGGAAAGGCTAGGTTGAAATGGAAGTGTTTGACTGCCATACGCACCCCACATTCAACTCTAGCATGTTTTCTGATGCAGCTAAATCGAATAATATAGATTACTCAGAAAGCGGTCTGCTGCGCGAGATGGAAAAAAACGGTGTAGCTGGTTGCATGGCTATCGGACTTGATGAATCTTCTAACCGCTGTGTAGCCGAACTTGCGAATAGAAATAGGAATATCCTGCCTATTTATGGTGTCGAAACGCAGACTATTGAGAAAAGTTACGCTGGCTTAAAGAAATTGGCAGCGTCTGGAGTCTTCAGAGGCATAAAATTGTACTTAGGCTACGAAAACGTATATCCTTTTTCAAAAAGACTGGATAAATTTTATCGCTTGGCAGAGAACAATGATATGACTGTAATATTCCATACCGGCGATACTTGGCAGTCTATAAAGAGATCAAAACAAGGTTCTATGGTAAAATATTCTCATCCGCTAAATATAGATGAGGTAGCGACAACGCATCCGGAAATGAAGATAATAATAGCCCATTCTGGGAATCCGTGGACAGAAGACACGGCAGAAATAGTTTACAAGAATAAAAACTGCTATGCTGACATTTCAGGATGGTTCTTCGGTAAGCCGCAAAACGACAGTATGGATTTAATGAAAGACAAATTGAAATTTTTGGTGCGGTTCGGGGGAAAGGACAAGATTCTTTTCGGCACTGATTGGCCCTTGGCCGGCATGCACGATTATATAAATTTCGTATCAGAATGCGGATTAACATCAAATGAGATTGAACATGTACTATACAAAAACGCTAAGAGATTGTTTTTTCAAAATAGCTGAATTTTTAAAAATTGAAAATACTAGAATTTTATAAATTCCAATAATCAATCTACAAATTTCCTGTCGCCGCCAAGTATTATGTACTTTATACCAAGCCGTCTTGCCATTTCGCCCTCTATGTCATCCCTGTCTCCTACAACTATTGAATTTTTAAGATCAATGTTGTAATCATTTACGGCCATTTCTATAAGCCCGGTTTTTGGTTTCCTGCAATTGCAATTATCTTCAGGTATGTGTGGACAATGATATACGTTGTCGATTACTGCGCCGTTATCGGAAAGCCTGTGAGACAACTCCTTATTGAACGTTATGCAATCTTTCTCTGTGAAATATTTTCTGCCTATCCCAGATTGGTTTGTTACTATTATTATAATGTAGCCAAGTGATTTGTAATTTTTAATCATGTTCTGTGCGTCTGCATATATCTTTATTTTGTCTGGTTCGTGTATGTATCCTGAATCATAATTTATCGTGCCGTCCCTATCTATAAACAATGCCTTCCTTTTGTCACTCATATGTTAGCGTAATAAGCTTTTTTCTATATAAGCTCAAATTTGACGTATCCTTCCAATAACCAAGCTTAAGACTTGCGAAATTGGTTTGTCAGTCGTATCTATGATAGTTTCGCCTTTCTCTTTGGAATCAATGGCTAAATTGTAGAATTTCGATACGGCTCTTAAGGATATCTTTCGCCTTTTCTTTTCTCTTCTTTTTAGCTCTCCCAACGATGCCGTGAAAAAAAACCTTTTGACTGGCACTTTATATTTTCTTGCAGTCGTAATAAATTCATCTGAATACAGATTGCCCTTCTTATTTTTAAACAACAACGTCCCCTCGATAATTACTGTATATTTGTTTTTCAGATAATTGTCGAGTATCCTTTTTGTATTTTCCATAGCAATTTCGGGTGCGTCTCCATCTACGATTTCATGATAAAAAACTGAAGTGTGTATTATTGCCGTTTTGCTCTTTGGAAAGAACGTTCTTAACTTTTCCGCGATCGTCGATTTGCCAGAACCTGCGGCTCCTCGTATAATGATCAATTTGTTCCTTGTTGTCTCCATTTGTTTATTTCCTATTTTTAACGCTAAAATTCTTTATTTGTCAACTTTTCCGCTATGTTCAAGCAGTTTATTTATTGCGGCAACGGCCTTTATTATATCCTTTGGCGGTCTTGCAAGTGCAACTCTAACATTGTCATGGATTCCGGGTGCTTCAAAATTATAATAATAAGAAACCGGGATAACGGCGACTTTGTAGAAATTTCTCAGGTTTTCAGCAAACTCTAAATCGTTCATACCTGTTTTACTGACATCTAGCATGCAAACCGATGAACCCTCAAGCGGATGCAAGGATACTTCTGGGTCTATATTCGCTTTTATGTAATTGTAATTTTCCGCAACGATATCATTAAGGTGTTTTAGGTAACTGATAAATCTTTTGTCGGTGAGAACGCTCGAAAGCAAGCATAAATCATATTTATTCAATTGAAAAAACATGTTATCAATTCTGTGTTGCAGTCTATCTTCAATGTCTTTTGAATAGGCTATGCATCCAAATTTTGAGCCGTCCAAACCAAGTATCTTGCCAGTATCACCTATAATCATATAAGAAGGTTTATGCGGCAGCTTCAAACGCGTAAGCATAGGCACGTTTATCTTAAATGGCGTAATTTGGGCGAACACACAATCCAATATTAACAATCTTTTCCCATCACAAAGTTTAGCTATCTCTTCTATGGTTTTCTGTCCATGTATCTTGCCTAGCGGGTTCTCAGGTATAGTCAGTACTACTGCAACTGTCCTATTTGTGATTTTCTTTTGTAAGTCTTCAATATCGGGGGTGAAATCCTTATGCCTCTTCGCATAAATTACGTTGCCCCCCAAAGACCTGATTATATTTGGATATGCATCATAACCTGGTTCAAACATTATTACTTCGTCACCCGGAGTAATTATTGCATAATCTATTGCAATGAGAAGCGCATAAGTGGCAGTCTGGATAAGTTTGATATTGTCCGTTTTAAAGACGTTAGAAAAAAACCCTTTAATGTTATTTATCAGTTTGTTGTTGTCCATTTTGATGAATTTTGACGCGATGCTTTTTCTATAACTCTCAATCCAATTCGGATTTATACCGGATGGGTAGCTAGCAGTTAAGTTTACAATATCGCCTGGATTTGTGTACAGCTCCCGTTCAAGCGCCGTCTCTTTGGAAGTTCTTGGACCGAAGAACAATGGCTCTTCAAGAGCGACATTCCAAATAACATCAAAAAATTGCTTGTATAGCTGATAGACGGTTGGGTTATCTAAAACCGTTGTCTTTATTTTATTATTCTCAAACGAGCATACTCCTACTTTACCGTCCCACAGATAAAAATCACAATCTACGTTCACTAAATGTTCAGGGATGAACCTGGCTGTGAAATGATCTATCCACTTTGGATTGCTAAAATGACTATGAACTACCTCGATATTTTCAGGCGTGTCCGTAGCTATAAAACTATCGTGTCTACCTTTCTCCGCTATTTTATTTCTATACTCAATAACTATCTCCTTGAAAGCGGGATGCATTTTTTTCTTTATGTTTACATACCCAAAGGTATCGCTTTTTCCAGCTGCCACCAATTTAAGTAAGTCGCCATAAATAGCGGTGTCTCTCTCCGAGATTGTATCTTCCTTTTTTATTCTTACCATGCTTGAATATATCTTCATAACTTAAAATATATTGCTTACTCCAGTTCTTTAATAAAAAATAATTTCTCAAAGAAAAATTATAGTAAACGTCTGGATTTTAAACCAACGACGACAGATTGAAGACACCTAATCAGTGCTTTGACGACGAAACGTTACAAAAAATAGTGCTCCCACCGGGATTTGAACCCGGGTCTGTGACTCGAGAGGCCACTGTCCTTGGCCGCTAGACTATGGGAGCAGATATAATCTATGTATTAGAATGGCTTTTATTTAAAGACAAACTGCCGACGAAAACTTATTTTGCTGCAAGGAATATTTTCATATCCCTTTTTTCCAGTTCCTTAAAAAATGGCTCCGGATTAACGGCTATTTCCGGCGGAACGACACCCTTTTCAGTTATTACACCTTCCAATATCATCTGTGCGACTACCGATGGTGCCACGCCTGTATTCCATGAACCGGCCGGTATGTTCCATTTTTTGTTCGTGAAGCTTTCACAATAAGCAACAATGTTCTTTTTCTTTCCTTTTTGTTTTCCGATAACTTCGACCCTTAGGAACTCCAAATCATTTATCTTTGTAGATTCGGTTGGTATGAACTTTTCAGTCATTTTAACTATAATGTCCCTGGGCGACACCGTTTGCCCGCCTGGAAGCCTTATGTCATCTTTTGCTGAGAAACCCACATCTATGAGAAACTTCATCTTATCGACCAGTACCGGATCGAACCCGCCTCTAAACCAGCAATTCTTTACGCCAGGGATTGATTCGGCGAGCGTAGCCGCTTCCGAGTGCAAAGTGTAGAAGCATTTCGCACTGTTTAATGGCTTGGGAAATTTTTTGTCTTCCATGCCGGTAAGCGGCTCTATTGTCTCAAACCTGCCGTTTCTGAATATTACTGGTTTGTATCCGAATTCTTCAAATAGTGTAAGTATGGTATAAGGGAGTACTATCGGCGTATCATATTTTGTGTAATCCTTGTCCGCGAAGCTGACGTCTATCGTTTCCGGTTTACTGAGTTTCTTTGCTGCATAAGCTGCAAGCACATTAGTGATACCTGGTGACGACCCCATACCAGGGATTGCAATCAGCCCTTTATTTTTGAATTCGCTGTTCATTTCCAATTGCTTTCTCGTAGTGTGAAACATCCCTCCTAAATCCAGATAATTAACTCCTGCCTCCAAGCACGCAGACATTACATCGACGTTGAAGTAATAGTTTACTGCGTTTACAAGAACTGAACAATGCGATTCCTTAATAGCAGCAACCAACGCGGCTTTGTCCCTAATGTCTATCGACATAGTTCTCACTTTCCTTTCGAGATATCTCTTTGTCAAGTTGTTCGCTCTGTCTAGTTCCCTGTCCGCGAATACAAGTTCGCCATCGTATCTTTCCATCAGGTCCGTTCCTATTACACGGCCCATTTCTCCGCATCCTAAAAGAAATATTCCCATACGCTATTTTTGCGTTCGTTTAATATATAATTTTATCCTAGCTCGCCGTAAGGTCTTACTTCATATTCAGATTTTGCCGCCTTGTCCATGGAATTTCTGAATGCGTTCAGCGTCCGTTTAAGGTCGTTGTTACTGTGCGAGTAGCACGTGTATATGCACTCCTGGTTGTCTGCATCTATCAGTACTCCCTCCTTCATAAGCTCGTACTGTACCTTGACATAGAAGTCTGTTATGGAGTTTCTTATATCGTCATAATTGTTTATTTCGTCCCGTTCTGTATAGAATATCTGGAACATCCCGGGTACTCCGCTTATTTTTACCGGTATCTTCAGTTCATCGGCCATCTTCTCTATTCCGCTCATCAGCTTTTGATTATATGACTTTAGATATTTGAACACTTTGCCGTCACTTAACAATTTTATAGTCTGGTTCACAGCCGTCATGCACAATGGGTTGGAATTAAATGTCCCAGCATGTACTGCCTGGCCTGCATCCGGACCGAATGAAGCCATCACTTCTCTTTCTCCGGCTATCGCAGATATAGGATGGCCGTTTGCCATTGCCTTTGCGTAAGTGCTTATGTGAGGTTTGACTCCGTACAGTTCCTGTGCGCCGCCCAAGGCTACCCTGAATCCCGTTTTTACTTCGTCAAATATAAGAAGTATGTCGTATCTGTCGCAAAGTTCCCTTAAGAACTGAAGAAAGCCCGGCTTCGGAGGTATTGCGCCTGCATTTCCCATTATAGGTTCAAGTATTATGGCAGCTATCTCGTTATACCTTGCTTTGACAGCTTTTTCAACGGCTTCAAAGTCGTTGAACGGCACAACTATTACAAGCCTGCCAATATCAGACGGTATACCTGCAGACTGAAAGTGTGGCTGGTCGTGGGGCCATGTATAAGGAGGGTGTGTCGAGAATAGAAGATAATCGTTCGTACCGTGATAGTGTCCTTCAAACTTCAATATTACGTTTCTCCCAGTATAAGCGCGAGCAAGTCGAACGGCGTGCATTGTCGCCTCGGTTCCGGTGGATGAGAATTTTACGGATTCTGCGGAAGGCACGGCCTTATGGAATCGTTCTGCTACTTCTAGTTCAAGTTCATGGCCGAAACCATATATCGTACCGTTCTTCTTTATTTGATCACAGACCTTGTTCTCAACAGCCGGATAGCTGTGACCGAGTATTATCGGGCCTAACGCAAGCCTGTAATCAATATATTCATTACCGTCGACATCCCAAGCATGCGACCCGTATGCTCTCTTGAGGAACAGACTTGCTGCCGCAGCCGGACCTACATAGCAAAATCTCGGATTTCTCCATAGCCTGGCGTTTGAGCTTACGCCTTCTGGCATGTATTTTAACGCCTTAGTATAATACTTACACGAATTTTTCAGCGAAAAAGATTTTTTCTTTGCCATTTTTCACTCTGTATTTATTACGATAGATTTTACGTTAACGAATTCCAAAAGACCATATCTTGAAAGTTCTCTTCCTATGCCGCTGTCCTTTATGCCTCCGAACGGAAGACGAGGGTCTGATTTTACCGTGTCATTAACATATACGAGCCCTTCCTCCATCCTTCTTGCAAACTGCTCCCCCTTTTCCAAGTCTTTTGTCCACACGCTACCACCAAGGCCGAAGCTTGTGGAGTTCGCTACTGATAAGGCTTCCTCTTCGTTATCTACTTCTATTATCGGAGCGATGGGTCCAAAGACTTCTTCTCTAGCGACCACCATATCTTCTTTTATACAAGTTATTACAGTTGGTTCGAAGAAATAACCGATTCTGTCAAGTCTTTTCCCTCCTAATAATATTTTTGCCCCTTTGTTGACTGCGTCTTCCATCTGGGCCGAGAGCTTATCCAATTGCTGGCGGTTAACCATTGGCCCCACCATCGTATCATTGTCCATAGGGTCTCCGACTTTTGCAGCTTTCATGAACTCAACAAACTTTTGCGTAAATTCCTTTGCTTTTTTCTTTGTAACTATGAATCTTTTCGCGGCGATACATGTCTGGCCCCCGTTTATCAGTCTTGCGTTCGCTGCGTTGCTGCACGTTAACACTATGTCCGCATCGTCAAGCACGATAAATGGGTCTGATCCACCCAGTTCCAAGACGCACTTCTTCATATTTTCTCCTGCAAGTGCAGCTATGTGCTTTCCAACTTCTATACTGCCAGTAACTGATACTCCATCCATGAATTTGCTGCGTATAAGATGATCTACGGTTTCGTGATCCGTAATCACAGTACGAAAAGTATTCTTCGGGAATCCTGCTTCAGAAAATGCCTCTTCTATTGCTAAGGCACACATTGGTACGACGTTTGAATGCCTAAGAAGACAAACATTGCCTGCAGCCATCGCCGGTACCGCACACCTTATTAACTGCCAAAACGGATAGTTCCACGGCATTACGCACAATATTTCACCTAACGGCTCGAAAGCGATGAAAGCTTTTCTTCTGTCTATCTGAACCTGTTCGTCTTCAAGCCATTTTTCCGCGTTTTCTGCGAAAAACTCGGCGGCCCATGAGCACTTCTCGACCTCTGCAACGGCTGATTTGAGTGGTTTCCCCATCTCGCGTGTTATTATCTCCCCATATTTACGTGAATTTTTCTTTAGAACAACAGCAAGTTTTTGGAGATAAGATGCTCTTTCTTTTACACTCAAATTTTTCCATGAGTTAAAGGATGATTTTACGTCACTGGCTACGGCGAGTGCTTCCTCCTTTGTAAGAGCATCAAAGACCCCATTTGCTTTCTCTGTAGATGGATTAAACGATGTGATCTTCATTACTCATCACCAAACACAGTATTATACCAAGGTTTCCTTACTAGTCCAGTCTGGTCTATGTAGATGTGTTTTATCTGTGTGTAATCCTCCAAGGAATAAAGCGAAAGGTCCTTTCCGAATCCACTCTGCTTGAAACCGCCATGTGGCATTTCCGAAGTAAGTATGCCGTGGTCATTTATCCAAACTTCTCCGAATTTTAGAGAGTTCGCGACTTTCATTAGAACGGTTATGTCTTTTCCCCATACGGAAGAACCCAGCCCATATTCTACATCGTTGGCTTTCTGTATGGCTTCATCTACGGAAGAATATTTCATAACTGCGAGCACAGGTGCAAAGACCTCTTCCCTGCAGAGTCTAGAATCCTGCTTAACGTCTGCGAATATAGTCGGTTCCAGGAAGAAACCGTGTTTGAAGCCAGTTTTCCTATGTCCGCCTAATAATAATCTTGCACCGTCCTTTAATGCCGAGTCTATATAACTTTCTGCTTTTTCTAACTGCGATTTGGATATCAATGGTCCTATGTCCGTCTTCTTGTCCATTGGATCTCCAACCTTCAATTTCTTCACTTTTTTTGTAAGTGTCTTCAAAAATTCTTCGTATATCGATTCGTGAACGTACACTCTTGTAGTTGCCGTGCAGTCCTCTGCATTATTCCAGAATGCACTGACTACCGTGCCTTCCGTCGCCGCATCTATAGACGCATCAGACAGTACTATAAGCGGCGCTTTTCCGCTTAACTGCATATTAAGTCTTTTTAGAGTCTTCGATGCTAGCTCAGCTATACGTCTTCCAGTTACTGTATCGCCGGTCACCGCGACCATGTCGACTTTTTTGTTCATCGCGATTTCCTCGCCTATTGTTTCTCCCGGCCCGGTCACGACATTTAGCACGCCTGCAGGAAGTATCTTCTCGGCTAATTTAGCAAATTCAAGCACACTAAGAGGAGTCCTGCTCGACGGCTTCACGACTACCGTATTGCCTGCCGCCAATGCCGGGGCGAGCTTCCATATCGCTATAAAAAGAGGATAGTTCCACGGTATTATCGCACCGACTACTCCTATCGGTTCTCTCCTAATTATACTTGTGCCTATCCCTGCGTATTCTCCAGCAGATTTTCCTTCAAGCATTCTAGCAGCCCCCGAGAAAAATTTTAGATTATCAATCGCAAACGGCAAATCGTTTTCTCTCGCATACTTGATGGTCTTTCCCACTGTCATCGATTCTAGCTTTGACAGTTTATCGATATCTGACTCAACGGCTTCGGCCAATTTCCATAATAACTGCGCTCTTTCAGCCGGAGTTTTTTTGGACCACACTCCGCTGTCAAACGCTTGTCTTGCGGAATCTATCGCTTTCTGTGCGTCTTTCTTAGTGCCCTTAGGCACCCGTGCTATTGTCTCCTCTGTCGCTGGATTGATGACATCAAAAATTTCTTTGGATTCGGAGTCTGCCCATTTTCCGCCTATAAACATCCTATAGTTCTCTACCATGGTTCCTCCATCATTATATTTTAGACGTCAAAATTAATAAGCTTATGACCGTTATTATGTGAATTTATTATTCACAGCTTCTTGTCGGCTATCATTTCCTTCAATGTCTTATCAAGTATCTCTGTAGCGTCGTTGACGTGTTTCTCTTCTGCTATCAGAGCCGGTCTGAACCTTATTCCTCTTTGGCCAGTCTTTAGTGCTATCAGTCCGTTTGGATACAATCTTTGCCAGTACTCATCCCTTATCTTCCCCTCTGGAAGGTCAAATGCACACATAAGCCCGCGACCGCGGACATTCGAGATTTTATCAGGATACCTGTCCTGCAAGCCCTGAAGGGCTTTAAGAAAAATGTTTCCGGTATTTGCGGCATTATCTACGAGTCTATCCTCTTCCATTATCTCTAAGTATCTGGTTGCGCGTACCATGTCAGTTAGGTTCCCTCCCCACGTCGAATCTATTCTGTTCGGCACCTTGAACACATGATCGCTTATATCTTCCAATTTTGGACCCGCCATTATTCCACACACTTGCGTCTTCTTGCCGAAAGCCATTATGTCTGGTTTAACATCGAAATGCTGGTGAGCCCACCATTTGCCTGTGAGCCCCATACCTGTTTGTATCTCATCGACTATGAACATTATGTCGTTCTCGGCGGTTATCTTCCTTATCTCTTTGAGGTATTCCTTCCTGAAGTGATTGTCCCCTCCCTCCCCTTGAATTGGCTCCATTATGAATGCGGCTATATGATCTTGATTTTCTTCTATCGCCTGTTTTATCTCATCCAGACTCTGCTTCTCAAGTTCTTCTACTTTCTTTGTGTTATCTTCATTCAATGGAAACGTTATTTTTGGATTTAGAACTCTCGGCCAGTTAAACCTCGGAAAATACTGTATCTTCTTTATATCGGCGGTGTTTGTCAAGGCAAGAGTATATCCAGATCTGCCATGAAAAGCTTCCTGAAGATGTATAACCTTGTGTCCGCGCACATCCTTTACTCCCTTGCTGAAGTTCTTTCTGACTTTCCAGTCGAACGCCGTCTTCAGCGCGTTTTCAACGGCAAGCGCTCCGCCCTCTATGAAAAAGTAGTAAGTGAAATAATTGGGTGTCGCTAGTCTTGAAAAGGCATCCACGAAGTCCGCCATCTCTACAGTAACTGTATCACTGTTTGTTGGTTTATTTATTGCGACCCTTTGCAGTTTTTTCAAAAAAACGGGCTCGAACATCTTAGGATGGTTCATGCCAAGGGCTGAAGAGGCGAAGAAACCGAAAAAATCAAGGTAGTCTCTGCCATTCCTAGCATCGCGCAGATACATCCCTTTGCTTCCCTCTGTGTCTAGAACCATGTCAAAAACATCGAGAATCATTCTATTGCCTATGACCTTGTGCACGTCATGCGGATGTACCATAGAAAGCACAAAGTATATACTGATATGAAATTCTATTTATGAGTTTGGAGCTATTTATAGCTTTAAATTTAAATTAGCCTTTAAGGGTATCTAGATACTATTTTGAAAGTTACTATACCCTTTAAAAGGTTAATTTAAGACAATTGTTTGACTAGATTATAGTAATAATTTGGTATTCGCGATACTATAATATGTCATGCGTACAAAATTGCCAAGGTTTAAATCCATCAAAATATTCCTAAATTTATGGAAGAACTCGACCCTTTTAAAATAGCACAAACTCAACTCGATGAGGCTGCAGAAATAATGCATCTCGATGAGACCGCACATGCGATTCTTCGAGAGCCTATGCGTACAATAATAGTTAATATACCTGTCAAGATGGACAACGGGAAGGTAAAAACCTTCGCTGGATTCAGAGTACAGTATAATGATGTGCGAGGACCGTGCAAAGGGGGAATAAGGTTCCACCCTCAGGAAAGCCTTAGCACCGTAAAAGCGTTGGCAGCATGGATGACATGGAAGACATCTCTTGCAAACATCCCTTTTGGAGGCGGCAAGGGGGGAGTTATCTGCGATCCAAAATCTTTGTCGGAAAGCGAAACGGAAAGGTTATCCAGGGGCTATGTGAGAGCACTTGCAAAATTCATAGGGCCAGACACCGATGTACCAGCCCCAGATGTCTACACTACTCCTCAGATAATGGCATGGATGATGGACGAATACAGTAAACTTGCAGGTCATAACGAGTTCTCGATGATAACTGGAAAACCAATGGAAGTCTGGGGTTCGGAAGGAAGATTTAATTCAACTGCAATGGGTGCGATGTATGTGCTACGCGAAGCGGCGAAGAAACTAAAATTACAGCTCAAGGGAGCGAAAGTCGCAATACAGGGCTTTGGAAACGCCGGCAGCTTCGCTTTCGAACTCGCATCGCAATTGGGATGTAAAATAGTCGCTATAACTGATTCTTTAGGCGGTACATACTCAGATAACGGTCTTGATTACAAAACCCTCGCCGAAGTTAAGGAAAAGACTGGAAGTGTACAAAATTACGAAGGCGGCACCAAGATAACGAACAAAGGGTTGTTCGATTATGATGTAGATGTAATAATACCTGCGGCAATAGAAAACCAGATAACAAAGGAAAACGCTAATAAAATAAAAGCGAAGCTAGTACTCGAACTTGCAAACGGCCCTGTTACACCTGAAGCGGACAAGATACTTTTCGAAAGAGGAATATTGGACCTTCCGGATTTCCTTGTGAATTCAGGAGGAGTAATAGTCTCTTATTTCGAGTGGGCACAGAATATAGAACAGTACTACTGGACTTCCGAAGAAGTGTATGCGAGACTTGACAAGATAGTAACGAATTCCTTCAATTCAGTAATGTCTGTGCAAGACAGTTATAAGACAAAGGGTACCAAAATAACGCCTAGGGATGCTGCTTATATAATAGCTGTGGACAGAGTCGCAAAGGCGATGAAAGCCAGAGGCTGGTACTAGTTTCTTGCTGGGAAAATAATGGACAAAAGAGAGCTTGCTGCGATAAGCACTATAATCGGAACTATGATTGGTGCGGGCATGCTGGCACTACCATATGCTATATCAAAATCTGGATTCTTTCTTGGGCTTCTGTTAATATTCCTGCTCGGCATTGCATCAATACTCGTAACGATGTTCACTGGTGAATTATCCTTCAGACAGAAAAGACTGCATCAACTTCCTGTACTTATAAGTAAATATACGGGTAAGAGCTTCAGGTCCGTAGTATTAGTGCTACAAATACTCGTATTCTACGGCATAGTCATAGCCTATCTCATAGCACTCGGCTCGGCGATAAGCGGGCTATTCGATGTGCCATACTATGTCGGTGTGCTTATAGCATTCGCTCTTTCAGCACCGTTGATATACAAGGGCTACGCTTCTGTAGAAGCGGCGGAAACGCCCCTTTCTTTCATAAAGATAGCGCTTATACTGTTGGTAATCAGCATCGTAGTTTTCTCAATACGCTCTGACAACCTGACATATTACAATCCGTATACTGTATTCCAATCTTTCGGCGTCACACTTTTTACAGTTATGGTGTTTGGTGTAGTACCAGAAGTGAAAGCAGAATTGGGAAACAGAAAAGAAAAGTTCAATAAAGTCATGATAATAGCGTATTCGATATCTATGCTGGTATACGCTTTGTTTATACTTGCGTTCATAGGAGCTTTTGGGAATAATGTACAGTCTATAGCTACGGAATCAATAAATTCGGGTGCTTACAAGATATTATTCTACACGATAACGATGTTCCTTGTAGTTACACCGTATATAGCGGTAAGCCTGATACTTGTTGATGCTTTCTATTATGATTTTTCTTTTAAAAGACCGACTAGTTTCGTGCTTGCAATGGCAATACCACTTGTGCTAGCAGTTCTAAACCTTAATTTCGTAACAGTACTTGGTGTGATAGGCGGATTACTTCTTCCAATTTTATCCCTGCTCATAATAGTGGCAGTATACAAGGAGAGACAAACATACAAAAAAGGAGAATACAGAGCGCCTGGCGGAATTGCATCAATTATATTCACAGTCGCCGTAATGATAATAGGGTTCGCATATACATTGGTGTACACTTTATGAGGATTGTCAAGCTCGACAGCAAGAAGGGCATATTAAAGGGCATAATAAAAGCGAACGACGATCTTATAATATTAAGTTATGTTATCGAAGAAGGAGACCGATTAGTCGCTTTTTCAAGAAGAAAAATAACGCTTGGAAAATCAAGCAAAATAAAAACCATAAAAATTGGCATAGAAGTAGAATCTATTAAGCTTTCAGAAGATTCTATTGATATAGGCGGAAAAATATTTTATTCTTCAGAGGAAAGCGTGCCATTGCACAAATATCACACCGTAGACCTGCGCGTAAAAAAGGGTTTTGTCCTTTATAAGGACAGATTCCTAAACTTTCAACTTGAAATGCTTGATAAAGCAGTACAAAGGTCACCGAAAATATTCATATGCGTATATGAGGAAGGACACGCAATATTCTACGCGATAACCAACTATTCACTAAAAAAAACGTATGAACTTAACCTTTCCGTGCCGGGAAAAAGATTCGAAAATCGTGGACGTGAAGTTTTCTTCGAAAAGCTTTCACGCTTGCTCACTGAAGAGTATCAAAAAACGAAGTGGACTGCGTTTATAATTGGTGGAAAGGGACTGGATAATGAGGCCTTAAAGGAGCGGTTAAAAGAGGTAAATGCAACCTATGACACTGTTTCATATGCAGACACCGGATTAAGGGAGTTGCTTGCAAAAAACGTAATAAATAAGGTTGTAAGCAGCACAAAAATAGCGACGCAGCGAAAGTTTATAGAAGATTTTCTCGGACGTATTTCAAGAGGGGATAAAAGCTGTGTTTATGGAGAAAGAAATATAGAAGACGCTTTGATGAAGAGTGAAGTTGATTCTGCGATAGTAACAAGGGAATTCGCTGTAAGTCATAAAAGTATAATTGAAAGACTTGACAGGACTGGTGCGGACATTTACTTCTTTGATGAGAAAGATGACTCACTGGATACACTTGACGGGTTCGGCGGACTTATAATAAAATTAAAATAATAGCTGATACTCAAGGCATAAGCCATCTTGGTGTCCTTGGAAAAGGAACTGCATACATTATATGCGGAAGTTTGCATATCCACATAACTAACCTGTCGACTCCGAGTCCGAAACCTGAATGAGGTATAGATCCGTATCGTCTTAAGTCTATGTACCACTCATAATCCTTTTCGTTCAAGCCTTCTTCCTTAAGTCTAGACAGCAAAGTTTCCTTATCATCTATCCTCTGACCTGCTCCTATTATTTCGCCATACCCCTCCGGTGCTAATAGATCATTGCAAAGAACATGTGACGGATCAGAAGGATCTGGTTTGTGGTAGAAAGCCTTTAAAGATTTGGGATATCGCGTGGCAAACACTGGCACGTCCATCTTCGAAGTTATTACGCGCTCTTCATCCGCTCCTAAATCAGATGTGTACGTCAATTCAAGCCCGTTCTTTTTTGCTATGTCTATCACTTCCTCATACTTTAGTCTGGGAAAAGGTTTATCTATAGTGTTCTTCAACGCAGATACGTCACGGTTCAGTCGTTTTAGGTCATCGTGGTTATTTTCAAGCACTCTTTTTACTATGTGTTTTATTAGTTTCTCCTCTACGTCCATCAATTCATCATTGTCGGTGAACGCCATTTCGGCCTCCGCATGCCAGAATTCTGTTAGGTGCCTTCGGGTCTTACTTTTTTCTGCACGAAACGACGGTGCAACCGTGTATATTCTGAACAGAGAGTTCACTTCTGCTTCTGCATAAAGCTGCCAGCTCTGCGAAAGAAATGCCTTCTTGCCAAAATAGTCCAGTTCAAAAAGAGTCGATCCTCCCTCAACGCTGCTTCCGACAAAAATAGGGGACTGTATCTCGTAGAAGTGTTCTTTTACGAAAAACTCATGAATGCTCTCGAAGATTGTAGATCTTATTTTTAATACAGAGGTCACTTTCTGACCTCTCATCCATAAATGTCTGTTTCTGAATAGATAGACTTTGGACTGCCCTTTCTTTATCGGAAATGGTTCAGCGAGACCGTATATTTTTATGGACTCTATCTTCAATTCATACCCCCCATCGGCTCTATCATCTTTATTTATTGTTCCGGAAACTTCCAATGAGGATTCTCTTGTAACCATACTTGCAGTGCTGAATGATTGGTCACCTGCGTGAGAAACGCATTGTATGACTCCTGTTGGATCTCTTAACATTATGAAAACGTTATTCTTTCCCTTTCTAATATTGTGCACAAAACCTACCAAATTAACTTTGGTTCCTGCAGACTGGTCGCTTTTAACAGTTTTAACGGTGTACTTTTCCAAAGCCATAAAATAATATGACTCAACAGACATAAAAACTTATATTGTGACAAGCGCTCTAGTTCTTTTATGAAAATAGGTACTTTGTGCTACATAAAAAGAAATGGTAAATCACTAATGATGCATAGGATAAAAAAGCCGGACGACATGCTTGAGGGAAAATGGGTTGGTCTGGGTGGCAAAATGGAAAACGGTGAAAGTCCGGAAGAGTGCATTATACGGGAGGTCTACGAAGAGAGTGGCCTTAGCATAGAAAACCCCGAACTAAAAGGGATTATAACATTCCCCAAGGACTTCAATACGGAGGACTGGTACGTGTTCGTTTTCAGATGCGAAAAATTCTCTGGAAAACTAAAAAATGAATCGCACGAAGGTGTACTGGAATGGATCAGTGACAATGAGTTAGAACACAAGGAAATGTTTGAAGGGGATAGGATCTTTCAAAAACTCATAGACAAGAAAGGTCTTTTTTCCGCTAAGTTCGAATATGATCATGGTAAGCTAATCCGTCACGATATAAAGATTTACGGTTAATTCACGGCTTCGTCTGGGTGCTGAACTTTCCCTTGTATCTGCCTTTTCCTTTCAATTCTTCAAGAACTATCTGGCATATTCTTGTACCAGGATGCAACGCCAGCGGTGTTGGAGAAAGATTTGCTATCTCCAAAACTATCTTGTTAGAAACTCCGGGCTGCAGAAAACTGCTGCTTATGTGGGTAAGGAGGCCTATCCTTGCAAATCTTGATCTTCCCTCGACTCTACCGCATATATCATCCGGAAGACTTATCTTCTCGAGGGTTATCCCGTTCACCAGTTCCCCGGGCATGACTAGCAGAGAGTCTCCTTCCTTCACGTGTATCATGCGCGTTATATTGCTGTAATCCGAACTGTCTGTAACCTGGAATATATCCCTAGTTTTATTAAAGACTCTAAAAAGGTCGCCGAGTCGTAAGTCTACGGATGCTGGGCCTACTTGGGACTCTGTAAATGGAGTTATTCCCAATTTACCTTCATTAATAAGACGCTTTATTTCATCACCGCTTAAAACTGACATAATCCTCCTCTTATCCACAAAGATGTTATTTGCATAACTTCCCCATGGTATTCATAGTTCTTCTATTTTTATTTTCTTTTCCTCCTTCTTAAGCAGGTCCCGCAGCGTTACATCTCCCAATTTAAGATCGCGGTTGCCGACTATTATTGCGTATCTTATCTTTTTTGAATTGCAATAGTCCAGGCCCTTTGAAAGGGAATAGTCTCCTAGCAAGATGTCTGATTTAACGTTTTTAGAACGCAGTCTTTGTACAATCTTCAGCGCCATCTCGGGATTGTCCACGTTCAGAACACAGTACTGTTCGGTAAATTCATCGTTTTTTGAATTTGACAGTATTATGTCCATAACGCGTTCAAAACCTATTGAGCAACCGACCATAGGCATTTCGACTTCGAAATTATTGCTTAATCTGTCATATCTTCCGCCGGATGCTATTGTCCCGTAATTAACGCCGTCCATTATAAATTCGAATATATTGCCGTCATAATACGCAAGTCCGCGCACGAGTGCGTTATCCACCACTGCGTTGTCTATTCCATACTCTTTAAGGTAGCGCATAAGCTCATCTGTCTCCGATTTACCTTTACCGCCAACTTTATTTGATCCGTCAATGAATTTCTCTATCCCTTCTGCTTTATCTTTCCCGATTAGAGCAGATATATTCACTAACACCTTCTCTTTACCGACTTTGTCTATTTTATCGAGCTCTCTTAAAACCTGTAAACCAGTATCAAAGGGAACTTCTAAGGAATCAAGCATATCTTGGAGTATTTTCCTGTTATTTACGTGAATTTTATAGCCTATTATTCCTAAACGTTTTAGCGTAAAGTCGATACATGCTAGTACTTCTGCGTCATAAGCCACTTCTGAAGAGCCGTAAACGTCTATATCTGCTTGTATGAATTCTCTGTAGCGGCCCTTTGCAGTGTCTTCATACCTCCACACATTTCCTATAGAGTAACCTTTGAACGGTTTTGGCAGAGACTTGTTGGTTGAAATGACTCTAAGCTTCGAAATTGTGTGCTCTGGTCTTAGCGCGAGCTTTTCGCCTTTTTTATCAGAAAAAGAATAAAGCTGTGATTCTATCTCCTGTCCGGATTTACCGGTGAAAAGCGAAAGATACTCAAGGACCGGCGTCTCTACCGGTTCAAAACCAAAGATTGAAAATGATTCTTTTATCTTGTCCAATGTCGCTTGTCTTGCGACGGCTTCTTTTCCAAGAAAATCTCTTACTCCTTTTACCCTTTCCGCCATTTTGATGTTTATCATTTTTTGCTTATAAATTTGAGCTGTTGTGTGCTTATATGAAAAACGAACTGGGCTGGAGAGAAGCTAAAAGAAGAGTTCAGTGACGTCAACTTTGATCACGAAATCTGCTATAACCGGGAAGATAATCAAACAAGAATTTTCGAGAAGCGGGTCGGTCCGTCTGACGAGCTGCCGGTTATAATATTCAAATGCCATAAATGCAGTTACTCTTTGACAGTAAGCTGAATTTTAGCTGATTATTTGCTCTTTATATTCTTAGCTATCTCTAGTCCTACCTGTGAACATCTTGCCGTGCCACCAAGATCATAAGTAAGTATCTTGCCTTCCTTTAGGACGTTTTCTACAGCTCTTTGAACGCTGTACGCAACGTCTTTGTACCCCATCCAGTCAAACATCATTTTTGTGGAGAGTATTGTGCCTATCGGGTTGACTTTATCCATGCCCGTATATTTTGGAGCTGAACCGTGTATAGGTTCAAACATAGCATATTTTTCTCCTATGTTTGCTGAAGGGCCAACACCAACACCTCCAACTACCATAGCTGCCTCGTCAGATATTATATCCCCAAAAAGATTTTCCGTCACGATTACGTCATAGTATTCCGGCTGTTTTATCAGCCATTGTGTCATTGCGTCTACATGTGCATCGTCAACGTTTACGTCCGGATATTCTTTTGCCATCTTTGCGACTACATCCTTGAAAAGACCGTCGGAAGCCTTTAGTATGTTACCTTTGTGTACGTGAGTAAGATGTTTTTTCCTTTTCACTGCAAGTTCAAATGCTGCCCTAGTTATTCGTTCACATGCTTTTCTTGTTATAAGGCGTATGCCTATCGCTGAATCGTTATTTATTTGAAAGTCTAATCCAGAATACATTCCCTCAGTATTTTCGCGTGCGATAACGAGATCTACATCGGGTTTAAGACTTGGCACATTTGGAAGAGTTTTACATGGCCTTATATTCGCGTAAAGATCGAAGGTCTTCCTTATTTTTACTGCGACGCTCATTTCTGAACCAGGCCCCTCTGGCGTGGTCATCGGCCCTTTTATAACCGCGTCGCTGTTTTTTAGCAGATCCAACGTTTTGTCCGGCAGGTTAGTTTTATATTTTTCTATACAGTTAAATCCGGCGTCTCCTGTAACAAACTCGACATTAAGTTTAAATTTTTCTTTAACTGCATCTAATACGTACATTGTTGCATGCATAATATCCGGTCCGGTTCCATCACCGGGAAGAAATGCAATTTTCCAATTTTTTACAGCCATATTTCATGCACCTATTGACTTTATAACATAGTTTAGTATTCCGCCAGATTTATAATATTCAAGTTCCATCTCTGAGTCTATCCTGCTTAGTAGCATGACTTCTGATTTGTTTCCATTATCAGATCTAAAATAAGTCATTTTAACGTCCTGTCTTGGCTTTAGAGCGGAAATTGGTTCTATCGATATCGGTTTAGAAACATCAATTTTTAACGTTTCAAAACCATCTTCATTTTTAAACTGCAAAGGAAATATACCCATACCTATTAGGTTGCTTCTATGTATTCTTTCAAAGCTTTTGGCTACGACAGCTTTCACTCCTAAAAGGGCAGGACCTTTTGCTGCCCAATCACGCGAACTTCCGGAGCCATATTCCCTCCCGGCGATTATGATAAGACTTGTGCCTGATTGCTTATATTTCATTGCGGCGTCGTATATTGTCATTTTCTCTTTTTGTGGGAAATAGAGTGTGTAGCCCCCCTCTGTTCCTGGAATAATAAAATTTTTAATCCTGTTATTTGCAAATGTGCCCCTCATCATCACTTCGTGGTTCCCTCTTCTGGAACCGTATGTATTAAAATCCTGTGGTTTTACTCCGTGTTCAATTAAGTATTTACCGGCTGGACTATCCTCGCCTATTTCACCTGCTGGCGAGATATGGTCTGTAGATATAGAATCACCGAATATTGCAAGAACTGCAGCATTGCTTATGTTAACATCTTTATCTGCGAGTTCCTTGAAATCATTAAAGAACGGGGGAAGTTTTATGTATGTGCTTTTATTGTTCCATGCATAAGCTTCTCTTTTTGCACTCTCAATAGAGTTCCAGTATTTATTTACCTTGAAGATATTTTCCCCATATTCTTTATCAAACATGCTTTCAGATAGTACTTTGTTTATGGTAACTTTTACCTCTTCCTGTGAAGGCCATATGTCTTTTAAGTAAACTTCTTTTCCTTTGTCACTTACGCCAATAGGTTCCTTTGTAATATCTTTAAGAACAGTGCCTGCTATTCCGAATGCCACCACTAATGGTGGAGACATCAAGTAATTAGCACGTATGTCTCGATGTATCCTTGCTTCGTAATTTCTATTCCCAGATAGCACGCTAGCCACAGACAAATTATTTGAATTTATAGCAGCGCTTTGCAGATCTATTAATGGTCCAGAATTGCCTATACATGTTATACACCCAAATGCAGCTAGAGAATAGCCAAGTTTAGCAAGCGGCTCTAGTAATCCTGCCTTTTCGAGATACTTTATAACAACCCTGGAGCCAGGCCCGAGACTCGTTTTAACTTTTCTAGTATCTATCTTTAGACCAGCGTCCAACGCTTTTTTAGCCAAAAGTCCAGCGGCTATCATGACGCTTGGATTGCTTGTGTTTGTACAACTAGTTATCGATGATATAACTACGTCTCCGTCAGATAATGTGACCTCATACCCGTCAGGGTATTTTATTTTTACACTCTTTTTATCGATATGAGTTGGGGCATCTTTTATTCCACCGTTCTCAGGCGTCATACTTTCGGAAGACCAGCGAGTATAATCCTTATCAGTCAGTTTATGACCACCATTATTTGGTTTCTCAGGTAACATGAACGCAGAATTAAAACTTTCTTGTATTAAGTCAAGTGGCACTTCCTGTTTTGGTTGACTCGGTCCGGAAACACATGGAGCTATCGAGCCGAGATCTACTTCGATTATGTCGGAGAAGTTTACTTTAGAATAATCGATATTCAGCATTTCCTGTGCTTTGTAATATTCACGTACCAACTCGATTTGCTCGTCTTTTCTGCCAGTCATTCTTAAGTACTCAAAAGTTTGCTCATCCACAGGGAAAATCGCTATTGTTGCGCCATATTCAGGACACATATTTGATAGTGTTGCTCTATCTGGTAATGAAAGACTAGTTAGCCCATCGCCAAAAAACTCTACGAACATGTTAACAACGCCTTTTTCTCTGAGAAGCCTTGTCAAAGTAAGTGCAAAATCTGTCGCTGTAACTCCGTCGTTTAATTTGCCTTTTAAGTTAACGCCCAGCACTTTAGGAGTAACAAAGGATACTGGCTGCCCTAATAACGCTGCTTCAGCTTCTATCCCCCCAACTCCAAAGCCAACTATCCCAAGTGAGTCCACCATGGTCGTATGCGAGTCTGTTCCGACTAGAGTGTCTGGAAATGCGAGGTAGCCACTTTCGTCTTTCTTCACGGTCACACACGTCGCGAGAAATTCTAGGTTTACTTGGTGACATATGCCTGCAGAGGGAGGGAATACTCTAAATTCATTCAATGAAATACTCGCCCATTTTAGAAGTTCGTATCTTTCTTTGTTCCTTTCGATTTCCCTTTTCTGATTTAATTCAAGTGCTTTTGGATTATTGAAGAAATCTACCTGCACGGAATGGTCTATAATGAGGTCAACTGGTATTTCTGGCTGTATCATACTGCCGGATTTACCGGTTTTAGTTATGAAATCGCGCATAGCTGCAAGATCTACAACAGCTGGAACTCCTGTGAAATCTTGCATCAAAACACGTGACACTTTAAAGGGGATATCTCTGTCTAGGGGGGTCTTATAATTCCAGTCCGCAAGGCTTAACACGTCTTCTTTCTTTATCATTTTTTCATCAACGTTTCTAAGTAATGATTCTAGAACTATCCTTATAGAGAAAGGAAGATTTGAAACGTCCGCTAATCCTCTATCCTTAAGCAGAGGAAGTGAATAATAAGCAATAGTTTTACCAGACTTGAGTTTAAGATAGCTCAATGTGCTAAATTTATCCTGTAAGGAATTGTTCGCCTGTTTCTTTTTCATAGTCGTTAAATAAACGAGTCAATACACAGATTTAAATTTTAAATTTAGATAAAAAACATGAACGAAGCATATTTTAATTTATATCTCGCGTATTAAAACTTAGGAGTGATTTACTAAACAGAAAGGCTCTCTATAACCTTAGATAAATCTATAGTTGAAGAGCCGTCATCTGCTGCTATCTTTTGAGTTATCGGCGGATTTATGCCTCGCTTAATAAGTCTGTCTTCAAATGTGTCCGGGTTTTCCCATTGGAAAAACAAACCTGTCGTTAGATTATCCTCATCATCGTTTGCGATGACAGATAAAGCACTTAATTTCTTTTGCCTAACTTCGTTGGCATCTGATGCATTATGGACTACCCCATCATAACCGTCTGGAAGTTTCTTTGTGTGCTTCATTAACCACTGGCCGGATGTGTATTCTGGATTATATGTTGGACAACCCTGCAATACGTCTATAAGAGCAAGACCGTTATGTTTGATGGCTTTTATCATTAAATCAGTCTGTTCTTTGACGTTGTAGCTGCTCACTCTCGCAACAAAGGTGTATCCAGCTATCAATGCCAATGACATAGGGTCCAAAGCAGAATTTATGTTTGGTTCTGGTAGTGATTTAATTTTTCTGCCTTCTGGCAAAGTCGGACTGGCCTGTCCTTTTGTAAGCGAATAAACGCCGTTATCGTGAACGAATAATTTTATATTTACATTTCTCCTGCCAGCGCTTATAAAATGTCCTACGCCTATACCGTATGTGTCACCGTCGCCACTGTGAATTATCACGTTCAATTCTGGATTGGCTAATTTTATACCTTCAGCGAAAGGTATCGCTCTACCGTGAAGCGTATGCACGCCATTTACATTGACAAAGTGGGGCAACTTTGAGGAGCATCCTATTCCTGAAACTATCACTGTCTTATGCTGGTCTAGCCCGGCGCCGATTATCGCATTTTTAACAGATAACAATATACTAGTATCTAGGCATCCAGGACACCAGTCATTCTGTTCATGTGAATCCAAATCACTAAGGTTAATAGTCATTCAGTATCACCTTTGTTTCCCCTTTCAATACGCGTGAGAAGGCGTCGCTGACCTCTTCTTTACGCATCGGCCTTCCGTTGTACTTAAGTATCTGATTAGCTATAACTAAACCTGTCTGTGAAGCTATGTGTTGCCTTAGTTGGCCGCTTATGTTCTGCTCTATGCAAACAGTCTTCTTAGATTTTTTAATCAGCTCTAATGCGTCAAGCGGCAACGGATTCAACATCTTTATTTGTACAAAAGCAATCTTATCAGAAAGACTTTCTGATATTGCACCGGAAGGGCCTCCCCAAGACACAGCCACTAAGTCCGCTTTTTTTAAATCTCCAAATATTGTAAATCTTTCATCGGGAGGAACTTCAGTAAGTATCTTTTCATACTTGAAATTTCTTTTTTCCATCATTCTATTCCTAATGTTGGGCTCTTCACTTATGTGACCTCTTTCGTCGTGTTCATCACCAGTATACCAAACAATAGTTGATGGATCACCCATTTGCACCCTAGGTGATATATTGTCATCGGTAAACCTGAATCGTTTATAATCCGAACCGGGAGACTGAATAAGTTTCCCGCGATCAACTTTGTACTTGGACTTTAAATCTCTTACAAAAGAGGCTTCTAGAGTTGTAGAAGCTTGTGCAACTGCCTTCTCTCCAAGAACTATTACTGGCATCTGATATTTTTCCGCGTAATTGAATGCCATAGAAACCGTACTTATGTATTCTTCTATGTTTCCCGGAGCTAATATCATATGCCCGAAGTCACCATGTCCTATATGTGCCGCGAACATAAGGTCTCCTTGCTCTGTTCTTGTTGGCTGTCCTGTCGCTGGAGCGCCCCTTTGGTGGTCAACTACTACTATAGGCACTTCACACATCCCTGCATATGTTATCGCTTCAGTCATAAGGGATAATCCTGGACCAGAAGTGGAAGTTGACGCACGTATACCTGCTATCGCTGCGCCGGTCGTCATGCAAATTACAGCGAGTTCGCTTTCCGGCTGCACTACTCTAATCCCAAGTTCTGGATGCGATTCTATGAACTCACTTTCATCACTGGCAGGAGTTATTGGGTAATACACCTGCATCTTGCAGCCTGCCAGCGCTTTACCTATTGCAGAAGCGGCAAACCCTTCGGTATACAACAATTCCTTTTTATCTAGTATCGGCAAGCTGCTTACTTTTTTTATGTTTAGTGCGTCCATTGATTCCATAGTTTGATTTGCGACTGCGATGTTCATGTCTATTATTTGCTGTGGTTTATGCGAAAACACATCACTTATTATATCTGTTACTTTCTGTTCGCTAAGCCCAAGAAGATGTGCGGATATCGCAACCGCCATAACGTTTTTGGTTATCATTACATCGCTTGCCGGTTTATTGAATTTCTTGGCTACTGCATTGATAACGGTATCAAAATCAAACTGGATGACGTTTATGTCTTTTCTTTGTATACCGTTCGCATCTATTTTAGAATCAATTACTAAAGTCCCACTTGGCCTTAGATCTTTCAGATGACCTTCGTGTACAACTTCCCCAAAGTTATTCTTTTCTCCGAAAACAGCTTCCTTGTCGAAGAAAACAGCGAGATCGACTTTACTGGAAAGCGCGCGCACTTTTTTGTCTGATACTCTTAATGTAAAGAAACTATGCATGCCTTTTATATTAGAGAAATATTCTCTATAGCCAAAAACATAATAACCGCACTTCATCATTATCCTTGCAAAAAGTTCAAGTGCAGAATCTATCCCGCTTCCCTGTTTGCCGCCGGTCATCCAGTTCAAATCAGTCATTAAAAGAAAATACGTTACTAGTATTAAAATTTAGACATCTTAAAGGTTTTAACTTTATATGAGTTGTTTCTTTATTAATTTTGGTATATTAATTGGTAAATCAGCTACTTTTACTCCTGCAGCCTCGAGAGCTTTAATCTTACTTTCTGCAGTGCCTTTACCCCTTGATATTATTGCTCCTGCATGGCCCATGCGTTTTCCTGGCGGTGCAGACCTACCTGCTATGTATGCTATTACGGGCTTGGAAACGCTCTTTTTTATAAACTCGGCTGCGTCCTCCTCTGCAGAACCACCTATTTCTCCAACCATGACTATTGCTTTTGTATCTGGGTCTTTTTCAAACAAAGAAAGTGCTTCTATAAAGGTAGTGCCTATTACCTGATCACCGCCTAATCCTATCACGGTACTTTCACCAAAACCGAAATCGCTTATATAATTTACCACTTCATACGTAAGAGTCCCACTTCTTGATAGCACGCCTATATTACCTGGCTTGAATATCATGTTCGGCATTATGCCTGCCTTGGAAAGACCTGGCGAAGCTATTCCTGGACAATTCGGTCCTATTATCCTAGCACCCTTAATCTTAGAATATAGAACCAATTCCACAACATCATGAAAAGGTATGTGTTCGGTAACTATGACAACCAATTTTATTCCAGCATCTATTGCTTCTATGACTGCGTCTTTTGCGTATGGTGCAGGCACGAATACAACGGATACATCGGCCCCAGTTGCTTTTACCGCGGCGTCTACGTCGTTGTAGACTGGTATATTATCGATTTTTTCTCCCCCTTTGCCTGGCGTAACACCTGCGACCACTTTTGAGCCGAAGTCTCTCATTGCTCTTGCGTGAAACATGCCTTGATGCCCAGTTATCCCTTGAACGATTATTTTTGACTCTTTACCAAGAATTATTACCATTTATTTAACCCCGGCCAATTCAATGACTTTCTTTACTGCTTCTTCCATGTCAGAAAATGAATTTATACCATTGGATTTTAAAATCTCGGTTGCTTCTTTTTCACGGAATCCTTTCAACCTCACTACGATATTAAATTTAGGCTTGAATTCTGATATCGCTTTTATTAGCCCATCCGCAACAACGTCGCATTTAGTTACACCGCCGAATATATTTACAAATAATGCGCTTGGATTTGTTTTGTTTATAAGCTCAAATGCCTGCGTTATCTTTTCTGGATCATCGGTGCCTCCTAGGTCCAAAAAATCTCCTGCATCTGCATTATTATTCTTCAATATATCCAAAGTCGCCATTGTAAGGCCGGCACCATTGGCTATAACTCCGATCTTACCGCCCAGCCGTACAAAGGATATCCCTTTCTGCTTAGCTTCTAGCTCCAGAGGGTCAAGCCATCTTGAGGTATAATCTGTTATTTCCTTATGTCTGAACATCGCATCGTCTTCTATTACAACCTTTGAATCAAGGGCTATCAATCCGTTTTTCATTGAGTTTAAAACTAGCGGATTTATCTCAACTAGCTCCGCATCTTCTTTCTTATAGATATTAAAAAGACTGTTAAGCAACTGCAGCAAACTTATGGTTAATATATCTGGCAGAGATAACTGTCTTGAAATGAGTCTAGAAAAGTAGTCTGATATCCCCATCAAAGGATTTATTGAATACCGGTATATTTCGCTATCTTCTATCTTTTCTATGTCAACGCCGCCTTTCTTAGATATTAGGAGCACTGGAAGCCTCGTACTCCTATCCAGTGAAATACTTACATAAAACTCGAGATCGTGTGGCACCTCTTCCTCGAGCAGAAAGCTGTCGGCGGTGTAACCATCAAACTTTAGTTTACTTATATTTTGGATTGCTTTTTCAACTTCTGCTTTGTTATTTACTTTTACTACCCCGCCTCTTTCGCCCCTGTGGCCGACAGGCACTTGCGCTTTCAAGAAACTTGTCGTTTTAAATTCAGGAATGCTAGTCTCATTTTTTATTATAATACTTTTTGGAACAGTTATACCATATCTTGACAGCAATTCTTTTCCCTGATACTCTAAAAGTTTCACCATATTCAGTATAAGATAAAGTAAACACGGTTGGAATAAAAGACTATCTGAATATCCTTATAAAATAAATTAACAAAGGTAATTGCAGGTTACTATTGAGAACACGCCGGCGATACCAAGTACATAATTTTCTGCGTATACATCATCAAAATATGAATTTGTTGTCGTATTCAAGATACCTATATTACTGCTTGCACTAAGTGAACCAATTAGTGTATATTTATCGTTGGGTGTAATTGCTAGCCCAGCATTGTTACTGTAGGCGCTAGTCTGTATAGCGGTTATTTCACTATCAGATGATAGATTAACGATTGCTGTATCTACACCATTCAATTGCGTAACGTACCCGTACTTACCATCCGGTGTTATTGATATTAGATATGGGGATATTGAAAGCCCGACAGACCCAATAATATTATTTGTAGAGGTGTTTATAATAGACAACTTGTTTAACAAATCATTTGTAACGTAGGCGAGCTTACCGTTTGGTGCAATAGCTATATTTTGTGCGCTTCCGGATATATTAGCAATTACTTTGTTAGTAGACGCATCTATTACTGACGTATTAGATAACGTCGCAACATAGACATACTCATTATTAGGAGTTACCTCCACACCTTCTGGTCTTGCCGCTACAGCTATGTTAGTTATAACTTTGTTTGTCGTGGTGTTTATTACAGAAGTGATATTTGAGTAAAAACTTGTAACGTAGGCGAGCTTACCATTTGGCGCTATAGCGACGGCCCATGGGTCTTTGCCTACAGTTATATTTGTTATTATCTTATTTGAAGAAGTATTTATCACAGAAACATTTGTTGGCCAATTTGGAACATATAAGTACTTATCATTAGGTGTAAGTGCCATTTGCTGAGCATTTACATTAGAAAAGCCGGTTATAGTAACGGCGGTACGATCAAGTGTGGATCCATTTAAAAAATAAACAGCATTCTCGCCTTCGGCTAAAGCATAGAAATTTGAAGTGCAACCACCGAAGTTATAATCGGCTCCTGCATGAACATCTGCATAGCCCTTATATTGGGAGTCTACATCTACCGCTGGTGGTAACGGACAAAAATCTGTTACAGCCGCTGTTGTACCTAAATTTCCTAATGTCGTATAAAATATTATTGGTGTTCCTGTTGCTGCTGATTTTACACTTCCGTTATAATCTACCCACCATGTGCCGGAATGCGAACTTGCCTCTGTAAATGTTGTTGTACAAGTCCATACGGGGGTAATATACGAGCCGTTAACATAGTAAACACTTGCTTGTATGTTACTCGGTGCGCTACAATTGAAATTTGATTGATAACTATTTGCCTCAAAATGGAATTCCCCATTTAGACCTTTGTTTATAGGAACTATTATGTGACTATTGTAGCCGTCAGATATATAACCGCTAACATTTATAGTGTTATTGACTAAGTCTTTTCCAGTATACCAAGCATAAACCCACCAACCTCCATAATAACTTAATGTGCCTGGAAAAACGAAAGTCTCATTGCAGTAAGTGCTTCTAGAGAATGATAAAGAAGTTGTACTACCGGAGGTTATATTATACGTTGAGGGAGAAACATAATAAGTAGTCATACAGTTTCCTGTTTTATTTGAAATATTAGCAATCCAATATTTATTTGTTTCTTTGCCATACTGTGAAAAAGTGATTTGACTTGTAAAGGATGAATTTGTTAAGTTATACGTTGGATATAATCCTTGAGTAACATTCCATCTGTAGCCAGATGGAACACCAGATTCTGTGAAGGTAGTAATACAGAACGTGGAACTTGAATAAGATATTATGGTGTTGTTGGAACCTGCGAGCGATGAACCTGAGGTTGGGCTAGGAGTGTAAGTCGTCGTACAGCCAAGAGTAGAGTTTGACTGCGTGTATGCATTATAGCTGAATACGCCTTCCACCGTCGTGAACGAGGTCGACGGGCTCGTGATCCCCGAATGATAAACTGAATCATAAGTGGAGTTCCACGAATAGCTAGTCGGTAGACCCGATTCTGATACATTGGTGGCACAGCTCCATGTTGGTGTATTAGTGGCGCCCCTATTTGAGTTCCCTGAGGAAGTGCATTTCAAATGCATTGGCACATATTTGTATCCGTATCCTTCGACGTACTTGTAGACACTAGTGTAGATACCGGCGCTGAATGGTGATGCAGATCCGCTTGGAGTATCTATGTATATGCTCCTATTTATTAAGTCTGAGGAGTTGACGCTGATGAAATCAACATACCAGCTACTGTTATAACTTGGAGAGACAGAGTTATTAGTGTAAGGCAGCAGTCCTGTGTCTAAGAAAGTCGTTACAAGACAACCTGCTGCGTAAGTCACGCTCTGCGTGGAACCGGCAGATATGACTCCTGAATTCGGCGTAGGACAGTATGGAGTCCCCGAAGACCAAGCTGTGTCGGCGGTGAACTGCGCTCCCCCTAATGAGGTGTTTATGACTATCTGACTTGACGTGGAGCTCCCTTGGGTGCCGTTGAATGTCGCGTTCCACAAAGTATCTGAAGGCAAACCCGTTTCGGTGAACGTCGTCAGACAATACGAAATTTTGAAATTTATACTAAGTGTCTTACCGGCCGTCAGACTTCCAGTTAATATGGGCAGACTAGTAGAAGAATTTAAGGGGATGTATGTACAACCGTTGACTACTTGCCTGTATATCGTGAAAAGGTGACTGCCTCCAGGCGTGTTTATCCTCATTGATGTTGCTGTAGAACTATTATATACGGAATCATATGTAAGATTCCATCTCGTCCCGCTGGGAAGACCTGTTTCAGAGAACACACTAGTGCACGTCGTGCTGTTGGAGAACAAGATTATGTTGTTCGTGCCGGCGACTATGTTGCCCGAATTTGGAGAGGGAGTATAGAGGGTCTTGCAGCTTCCGCCTCCTCCTCCGCCGACTATTCTACCGTATACTGTTATTGGATCGATCGTAGGGACAGAAATCGCATAAGAGCCCGACGGCGTGTCAAACTGCATTTCCTGGGAGGTCGTCGATTCAAAGATACTGTCATAAGTCATGTTCCATAATTTGCCCGATGGAAGACCCGATTCGACGAATGTCGTCACGACTGCCGTGGATGTGTTTATTCCTATGAAGGATGCCGTGTTCACTGCAGCAGTCGTATCACTGTAGCATACGTTAAGGGATTGGTGACCGACTACTGCGTAGGAAGCGTTGGAATCTATGCCGGTCGTCTGGTTCATCGAGATGAGACTGCCGCTGTCCGTGGCACTGTCACAGACATACATCGAATAATAGGAAGGGAGAGAAGTCCTTACGTATCCTGCCGAGTTGTTTATGCTTCCATTAACCTGGTAGTCACAAGCGGAGCCATGGAAGACATACGCTGCCATTGCCACGTTGTCGCTGGAGCCCGTGTCATTGACATAATACGTTCCAGATGGCTGGGAAGGACAGACCGCTATCGTCGAGTTCTCATAACTCCCGTCTGATTCGTGTCTTACTAAATAACAGTCAGAGGGCATCTTGAACGGAGAATAAGTATAGAGTCCGGCTGCGGCTATCACCGTGAATGTATTTGGATCGGCTACCGTATAGGTCATGCTGTCCGGACTGGTGTTGGCGTTGTCGGTGAACGTATAAAGATTATATACCAAAGAACATGGAAGCGAGGACGAAACGCTTGAGAAAATGTCTCCAGATTGCTTTCCCAAACGTATACTGCCGGTAGAGGTGAGGTTCGAAAGGCTGTTTATCACCGTGTAGTGTATCGTCCCTACAACTGAAACGGTGCTTCCCGAGAAGGTCCCTTTAACATAGCATCCCGTGTACTGTCCCTGTAGGAGGATTATATTCGTACAATTACTCACCGTGAACAGCTGGTTTCCCTCAAGCAATGTCGCGTTGTTTATCCTTATGGCTGAACCGAACTGGTCGGATATCGTTAGCTTGAAGTAGGAATCGTTCACTGCTGCATTTGTGATAGGTACCTGTGAGAAACCGACTATCAATGGCGTACTGGTAACGCTTACAGAGGGATTGAATATACCAAAGGAGAAAAGTATCGCTGCTATTAAAACTATTATCAAGATTGCCCAGCCGTAAGTCATCATATATTCTAATGCTGATTGACCTTTATGCCGACGATTCTTTGTGAGTTTATATGTCATATATTATTATTTTGACAATAATTCCATATTTTTTGTAGCTATTATGCTTTTCTGTATATTGATATAGCCTTGTTCAATGAAATTGAAAGAATTATATTTGAATATGATATCCATATTTAGTGGATAAGCTTGAATACGACATAGTAATTCTCGGAACTGGGCTTGGAGGGATGCGCGCAGCTTTGGAAGCCACTAAGAAAAGCGGTTCCAAACTTAGGATAGCCCTCATATCAAAGATACACGCAATGAGAAGCCATTCTGTCGCAGCGGAGGGGGGTATATCTGGAGTATTATATCCTGATAAAAACAAAGACTCTTTTGAGTTACATGCATACGATACTATAAAAGGCTCAGATTACCTTGCTGATCAAGACGCAGTGGAAATGCTTGTAAGAAACGCCCCACACGAAATAAGACTTCTTGAGCATCTTGGTGTGCCGTGGAATAGAGACAAAGACGGTGAAATACAATTTAGAGCGTTTGGGGGTATGAGCACACCGAGGACTGCATTTGCAGCCGATAAGACCGGCTTTTTTATGTTGAATTCTATCTACGATACTTTATTAAGATTTGATAACATAGATGTGTTTCATGAATATTACGCCACTAAGATGTTACTGGACAAAGGCGTTTTCAAGGGGTTCTATGTTATAGATCTTGCAACTGGAAATAGAAAACTCATTGTTGCAAGACAAGGAATAATAGCTACTGGCGGAGCTGCACGGGTTTACGAGTTCACAACCACTTCTTATTCAAGTACCGGTGATGGTCTGGGTTTAGCCTATCGAGAGGGGCTGCCATTAAAAGACATGGAGTTCGTACAGTTTCACCCTACTGCACTTGTTCCCAGCGGGATACTAATAAGTGAAGCCGCGAGAGGCGAAGGGGGATACCTGTTAAATTCTAAAAATGAAAGATTCATGGCGAATTACGCAAAAACAAAAATGGAACTTGCTCCACGCGACATAGTATCAAGAGCAATAATGACTGAAATAGAAGAGGGCCGCGGGATAAAAGACCCTACATCGGGCATGGATTATGTGCTTCTTGACCTTAGACATCTTGAACAAAAGATACTTGATGAAAAGCTACCTATGATAAGGGAAATTGCGATAAAGATGCTAAAAATAGATCCTGCATATGAGCCCCTTCCGATAAGACCAGCATCCCATTTTACAATGGGGGGTATAGCCTCAAACAAGGAGGCTGGCGTTCTATACACAAAGAAGAAGCAAGTACGCGGCTTGTGGGCGGCCGGCGAGTGCGGATCAGTAAGCGTACATGGTGCCAATAGACTTGGGAGCAATTCTCTCAGCGAATGTATAATATGGGGAAGAATAGCCGGCGAGGCAGCCGCAAAAAGTGCATTGAAAACGCGTGGACTTTCGGCCGTGGATAAATGGCTGGAAAGGGCTGTTACGGATGAAGACATGAGGATATCAAAGCTTCTGGATAGCCATGGTGAACATAATCCTTATCAGATAAGAAAGGAGCTTTGGAGGACTATGGAGGAAAACGTGCATGTTTTCAGAAATAAACAAAGACTTACAAAAGCTAAGAAAAAACTTAAGGAATTAACCGCACGCTTTTCTAATATTTACGTCGGTGACAAAGGCAATATATATAATACAAATCTGAGAGACGTTTTTGAGTTAGAAAATATGCTGAATCTGTCGGCGGTTATAACAGAGTGTGCGCTTAATCGAACAGAAAGCCGCGGCGGACATTGGAGAACAGATTACCCAAGCAGAGATGACAAACGCTGGCTAAAACACACACTTGCGTTCAAAAGTGCTAAAGGCATAAGACTAGACTACCTACCTGTAAAAATAACAAAGTGGAAACCTGAAATAAGAAAGTACTGATATGGAAAAACAATTGTACGACGTGCGGGGACGACAAATGAACATATTCAGATTAGCAAGATTTTACAAAGAGGGTTTCGTGCATGCTTTTTTTTATCGTGTGCTTGTACTCGTCGCCCCTATATATGGTATTCTTATATTAACGTCTCTCATTTTTGTGTATCCCGCTTGGATAATACCTATATTTACACTAGTAGTATGGGTGCTTTTTACACCTCAAATATTCGAAACGGCTAAGGGCGCGGCAATGATAAGAAGCGGTGGCGCGGATTTCAATAGATTCAATGAAGAATATAGATTCACAATTAAAGTCAACTACGGGAAGAAACAGGGATACGGCGTACTTTTACCCTTTATTGTGCTTGCAGTTTGGATATTAGGATTTGTAGTTTTTTTATGGTATAATTTTATATGAAATTAAAAATATCCGGTTTCAAAGTAATGTTCTTCTTTTATGGTGCGATGATAGGTGTGCCAATATTATTGGTATTGCTATCGTTCAGCGTGTTTGCTGGTTCTTTTGTAAACGCAGTTATATTAAATGAAATAAAAGCTGTTTTGCTTTTACTTGTAGGCATTGGCTCTGTTGTTTTCGGAGTTATAGGAATAAAGCAGGTGTATTTACATGCAAAATAAAGACAAACATAAGTTAGAATCTATAAACATTAGAGTGGAAAGATTTGATCCTTCAAACAAAAAATTTTATAAAAGAGAATATGCAGTAAGTGCAGACAGATTCACAAGTGTGTTGAGCGCACTATTGCTCATAAAAGAAAATCTAGATCCTACATTATCTTTAAGATACAGTTGCAGAATGGGGATTTGTGGTTCATGTGCGATGGTGATAAACGGAAAACCGTCTTTGGCCTGCGAAACTAATTTGACCCACGAATTTTACAAGGATAAAACCGTAGTTGTTGAACCATTAAGAGGATTTCCCCTTTTGCGTGATCTTGTCACAGATTTCGATGATTTTTTTAACAAGCACAAAAGTGTTAAACCATGGCTAGTCGCATCTGACATTAACGAACAGTTCGAGCCAAAAAAAGAATATCCTCAAACTTCTTATGAACGTGACGTATTTTTACCATTTTCAGAGTGTATAAAATGTGGTCTATGCGTTGATGCATGCCCAGTAACGAACACTAACAAAGAATTTATCGGTCCGCAAGCTCTTGGGCAAGCATATAGATACATAAAAGACTCGAGGGACGTGAACGGAAAAGAAAGACTGGATATAATAGATACTCTGGAAGGCGTATGGGGGTGTGATTTCATAGGCGCTTGCTCGGTTGTGTGTCCAAAATCTGTCGATCCTGCACTTGCAATACAAATGCTTAAGGCAGAGATATCAAAACGAGTTATACTGGGCAAAAAACCAGTTAAAGAAGAAATAGTTGACAAACCTGGTCCGAAATAAGACTTTATATCCTTAAAAAAAGTATTATAAAAATGGCCGAGAAAGTCACTAATAGCAAGGCAGAAAGCAGCGCATCGAAAAAGGAATTTCGGATAGAACATGATTATCTGGGTAAAGTAGAGGTGCCTATAGATTCTTACTGGGGCGCACAAACACAAAGGGCGATTATCAACTTCCCTATATCAGGATTAAAGCCATTCAAAGAGTTTACAATGGCTATTATAAGCGTAAAGCGTGCTGCCGCAGAGGCAAATATGAAAGCAGGCCTATTGAACGAAAAAAAAGCGAAGGCAATAATACACGCAGCAGACGAGATACTTGAAGGTAAACTTGCAAATCAGTTTGTGGTTGATGTATATCAGGCTGGCGCGGGCACGTCAAACAACATGAATGCAAACGAGGTTTTGGCAAACAGGGCCATAGAATTATTAGGGGGAAAAATAGGTGACTACTCTCTTATACACCCAAACGATGATGTTAACATGGGCCAGTCTACGAACGATGTTATCCCGACAAGCATTAGAATAGCGTGTGCATGGCTCACAAAAGAATTAATCGATGCTTTAGAGTTGCTGCGTAATGAATTTGACAGAAAATCACAAGAATTCGACGGCATAGTAAAAAGTGGTCGCACGCACCTTATGGACGCTGCTCCCATAAGATTAGGGCAGGAGTTCAAAGCATGGGCGCTTACCTTAAAAAAGCACATGGACCAATTAAAAGCTGCAATAAAAAGTCTATTAGAAGTAAATATAGGCGCGACAGCGGTAGGTACTGGGTTAAATGCAAATCCAAAATATGTCGTTGAAGTCATAAAAATTTTATGTCGGATTACTAAATTAGATCTTAAAGGCGCTGAAAATCTACCTCAAGCAACACAATCTGTTACGGATTTTCTGATGCTCTCTTCTGTATTAAGGGGTCTATCTGCAGACTTGGTAAAAATAATGAATGACATAAGACTTATGAATTCTGGTCCGATTACGGGTTTTGGAGAGATTCAGCTTCCTGCAGTACAGCCTGGATCGTCGATAATGCCTGGTAAGGTAAATCCTAGTATGGCAGAAATGCTTACGATGGTTTGCTTTCAGGAAATTGGCGATGATACTGCGATATCTTTAAGTTCGCAGGCCGGACAATTAGAGTTAAACGTAATGACACCGTTGATTAACTTTTGTCTGCTTCGTGATCTTATAATACTTCGAAATGCGATACTCGCATTTACGGACAAAGCTGCTAAAGGAATAATCGCGAACAAGGATAGAATGAGAGAGCTACTAGAAAAAACTCCCGGCGTAGGTCTAGTTCTTAACCCTTATATAGGATATGAAAAATCAGCTGAAGTTGTAAAGCGTGCCATTGCTGAAAATAAGAGCGTAAAGGACGTTGTTAAAGAGATGGGTTTACTTTCTGATAAACAAATAGAAAGTATTTTTGACCCACATAATCTTGCTCCAGAAAAAAAATGATATGGGGACTAAGGCTATAAAGCTAAAAAACGGCTTGCAAGTAATAATAGATTCCAAACCTTATTTTGAATCCATTGGCGTAGCTTTCGGTGTAAGATTCGGCTCTGTTTATGAAAAACCGGAACAAGCTGGCGTAGCACACTTTATAGAACACATGCTATTCAAAGGAACGAAGAACCGTAGTTGGATTGATATCGAAAAAGAGTTGAGAAAGATAACAGTAAGCCATAATGCTGAAACCGATTTTGAATCAACGGTTTTTCATTTAAAGATAGACAAGAATAATTTTGAAAATGCGATTGAGTTCCTTTCTGACTTGGTAAAAAACCCTGCATTTCCAGAAGAACAAATAGAACGCGAAAGGGGCCCTATAATAAATGAGAATCTGATATCTAAAGACACTCCTTGGTCAGTAGCAGGTGAAGAATTATTAAAAGTTATGCTAAAAAACCATCCTGCTGGCAGACCCATTATTGGATTTGAAAAAACGATAAGACGCATAGACAGAAAAATACTTATTGAAAACTACAAAAAATTTTACACACCGCAGAACAGTGTTCTAACCGTCTATGGCGGAGTAAAAAGCTCAGACGGCATAAAATGCATTAGAAAATATTTCAATGAATTTGAAGGCAAAATGCCAGACACAAAAATTAAACCTGTAGATGATACTGCAGTAGGTAGAAGCATTAAATTATATAGACCTGAACTAAAGGAGGGTATCTTTCTTATGGGGCTTAAGACACCACCAGTATCAAGAACCTATGAGTCTCTAAATAAGGATGAGGTAACGCCACTGGTTGCTTGTAAATTGCTTTCAAATAGACTTTATGATTTTGTAAGGGGAAAACTAGGACTTGCATATGAGGTAAATGCGTCTATATACCAATATAAAATGTTTTCACTTATGTTTGTGAACGCCGGTGCGATGCCTAATGAAATAGATAAAGTAAAGGCGGCTATATTCGAAGAAATAAGAATGATGCATGCGCTATCCGAACGAGAAGCGGATATAGAAAGCGTTAAACAATCTATGATAGCAGATTTCAAACTTATGCAAGAAGACAGTATTAGTAGCGCAATAAGAGCAGCGCACGTTTATCTCGTAAGACGCATCCACGACGCCTCTGGCTACGAGAATGCGCTCAAAGCTGTTAAATTCAATGATCTGAAACGTTTCCTTAAAAAGTATCTTGATGTTAAACGCTGCACAACAATCGAAATGCTGCCAAAATGATGAGAAAACGCATTTTTACGTATACTGCCATAATTAAATCTTAATTCAGTATAATATCAAATGAAAAACCAATATTTCGCGGATGCTCGTGATCTTTTCAAGTACGACCTAATAATAAGTTTAATGTCAGATTACGAGTTAGCAAAAAACTTCACTTTTGTTCCTATGCTTACCCCAGACGTTTCAACTACCCACGGTTCATTGACAAATTATAAAAATGGATGGCCAGGAACGCAGAGAAATGACCTTGTTAAATTTCTTTCTATGTGCATAAAAACGAAAAGAAGAGACATAAGAAATATAGAGTCGTTTTTCCATAGGGCAAAAAGCTGCTCTGGGCTTTCCGTTAAAATATATAGCAAAGACAACTTATTCAGAAATGAGACCCGAAGCAATTACTTTGATAACTTGCCAGTCAATTTGTTAAAAAATTCGATAATATTCCTTGACCCTGACACTGGTTTGGAAATAAAAAGCGATACAAATAATAAGGAAGCTCATCTAAAGTATGTAGAAGTTAGAAACGTATACCGTAAAATGGATAAAAATTCGATACTTTTGATATTTCAGTTTATACCTCGAGTAAGAAGACAGCCGTATATACTTAAAATATGCGAAAGACTTGATAAGGCGATAAATAAAAAATTCGCTATCCATTATGTATCTGATAACAAGATCGTATTCTTTGCGCTCAGCAAAAGCAAAGCACGAGAGAAATTACTTAATCGTGCAATTAAGGGTTATAGTATACGTTATAATCTAGCTTTTGGCGGCCAGACGTATCATCAAAGATTTAATATTAGCTCTGATTAATAGTATAATTAATGCTGTTGGAGGTAATTTACGTCACTTACAAACAAAGATATGGCTATGGTTGCTCCAGATCTGCTCGCTTGGATAACGGACGTTTCAAAGGTTACTCGACCTTCTAGAGTTGTATGGTGCGATGGGTCCAAAACAGAAGCAAAACAAATAGCTGCAGAGATGGTAAAAAGACAGGAATTAATAAAACTAAACAAACGGGTGTATAAAAATTGTTATCTTTTTAGGAACCGTCAGGACGATGTCGCTAGATTGGAAGATAGAACGCTAATATGTACTAAAAATAAGGACGATGTAGGCCCTACCAACAATTGGATGTCGATAGATCAAGCAAAGTCAATGCTAAACGAGTTGTTTGACGGTATAATGAACGGGCGTACAATGTATATACTGCCTTACATCATGGGGCCGTTGGGCTCTAAATATTCCGAATTTGGATTAGAAGTTACTGACAGTCCTTTAGTTGTCTTAACAACTGGCATATTAACAAGAATGGGAAAAACTGCTTTAAAGACGCACAAAAATGGTGACAAATTTGTAAGAGGCTTACATTCTATCGGCAACTTAGACAAGCAGAATAGATACATAGTACACTTTCCAGAAGAAGACCTACTTATGAGTGTAAATACAAATTATGGTGGAAACGCATCATTAAGCAAAAAACCGCATGCGTTACGGTTAGCCAGCGTGCAAGCCAGAAGAAACGGTTGGCTTGCTGAGCATATGTTTATATCTGAGATAGAAGATCCAAATGGAAAACGCGTGTATATTGCTGGTGCGCTTTCTAGCGGGAGCGGAAAAACAAATTTGGCTATGATTAAACCTCCAAAAATATTCAAAGAATGGAAAGTTAGAACTGTCGGAGATGATATAGCCTGGTTACATAATCATGAAGAAGGGCGAATGATAGGCATTAATCCTGAAAATGGATTTTTTGGAGTAGCTTATAATACTGGTATAGAGTCAAATCCAAACATACTAAATTGCATAAGAAGCAATACTCTCTTCACAAACGTTGGACTAACAAAGGAAAAAACGCCTTGGTGGGAAGGATTAACGAGCACCGTGCCTAAAGACGTAGTCGATTGGACTGGAAAAGCACGGTTAAAAACTACTTGCGCTACAGTGGCGAATCGAAATTCGAGGTATTCTACGCCTTTGTCGCAGTATAAGATGAAATCGGTTGAATATGACAACCCTGATGGTGTGCCTATCTCAATCATAATCTTTGGCGGGAGAAGAGCAGACTTGGTTCCTCTAGTATACGAAGCCTATGGATGGGAACATGGTATTCTAATGGGTGCCATGATGCGCGTTGAAACTACTGCTGCTATAGACACTAAGATGGGAAGTGTAAGAGCCGACCCGATGGCTATGGTTGCGTTCTGCGGGTACAATATGGCAGATTACTTCAAGCACTGGGTAGACTTTTATAAAGGATTAAAACAGAAGCCTAGAATATTTTTTGTAAACTGGTTCAGAAAGGACGAAAAAGGTAACTATATGTGGCCTGGTTTTTCTGAAAACTTCAGAATTATAAAATGGATGATTGATAGACTAACCAATAAAGTTGATGCAATAGCTACGCCAATAGGCTACGTACCGAAGTTAGAGTCGCTAGACTTACGCGGATTAAAAATAAAAAATAAAACCATAGAACGACTTTTGTACGTCAATAAAAGTGGGTGGTTAGAGGAGCTCAAAGCTACTAATGAATTTTTCGCTAAATTCGGTGACAGGATACCAAAGGAACTTTGGGAAGAGTATCACAAATTAGAGAAAAGATTGAAAGATTAAATAGCACATTTATATAGAGATAACTAAATTATTACGAAAGATACTCCGATAAAAAGTGAGATTACAAGTACAGATAGTATTATTTCCCTATAACGCAGATTATGATAACCATCTTTATATTTTGATTTAGAAGGCGCAACAACTGGATTTATCTCCCTCAAGAGACTAAGATAATAAAACGCAGAAAAGAGTAATATTGCAAAAACTGCTATAACAAAATAAAAATAACCGTTAACCAAAAGTGACTGAAATATCAGCAGTTTTCCAAAGAATCCTATTGTTGGGGGTAGTCCTGCAAGTGAAAGAAGTCCCAAAGAGAATGCTATCGTGCTTATGCGAGATATCTTTGGTATTTTGGCAATGTCTTTTTTATATTTTATACCTTGCTCCTCGAATATAGTATAAGCCAAGAAAACCAAACAATCCGCAATCGCAAAACTGAATATGTAAAACACTGCTGCGCCAGCACCGACATAAGGCAATAAAGATATCCCTATGAATGCGAAACCTGCCTGAGCTATACTGGCGTATACCAATATTCTCTTTATTCTTTCCTGTATTATTGCAAGAAAACTTGCGAAGAACAAAGTGGATAATGCAAGTATAACAAACATTGGCTGTATAAACCCTGCCGCTAATGGAAAAGCAAAGAAAAAAACGCGGGTTATTGCTATAAGACCTGCAGCTTTGGATATAGATGCTAGGAACGAAGTTATAGGTGACGCCGCAGCCTCATAAACATCCGGTGCCCACATATGAAACGGCACAAGCGTCGACTTAAATGCCAGTCCGACAACAACGAGGCTTATACCTGCGACAAGGGGTACATAATTTATGAGTGCCACAGAAGAGAAATTAAGGCTTCCTGCACCGCCGTAAACGAGCGAAATACCAAAAATGAGTATCACCATAGATATGAAACTTGTTGCTACATACTTTACTGCGCCCTCGAGTCTACGTTTATTTTTCTCGAAGAATATCATGCCATATGACGGTATTGACAAAAGTTCTATAGATATAAGCAAAGACACAAAGTTACTGGATATGACTACCAGAGTTGCGCCTAGAACAGCAAACATGAACAACAAATCCATGCTGGTACTATATTCTTCATAAGTGAGGTACATGAACGCGTATATTAAAACTGCTAAAAAAAGTATAAACCCGTTTATAAAATAAGAGAATTGGGTCATTGAAAAAAACGTCGTGTTTAGATTTCCGAATATCAATTCAGTAATTAATGAAACGACCAATATTGATATAGAAAGAATATGCATGATCTTCTTATTGTTTGTAGAAAATCTGCTGCGTAAAAGATCTACAATTATAAAGAATAGGATACCGGTAGCTAAAACGTACTGTGTGTTTAGGTTTATCATATATTGCCCATCATATTAAAAATTATTGCCGGTAGTATCCCTAAAGTTATTATGAAGAAAGAGAATATACTGAGCTGGAATCTCTCAATATAAGAGATGTCCGTAAGCGACACAAATAACTTATTTAAATTTCCAAAAAGTATTCTTTTAGCGGCATTAAGATAATAGCCAGTCGCTATTAATATTGACAAAAGAACGATTAGAACCAAAGGATATACTGCGTACCCACCAAGTACAGAAAGCATTTCTCCGATAAAATTACTTAACCCAGGCACGCCTAACGTAGCAACTATAGCGAGCATTAAAAACATGCCGAAGAAAGGCATTTTAACATTTAATCCCCCTAATGTGTTAATTTCACGTGTCTTTGTCTTCTCTTTCATTATCCCTGCAATTGTAAACAACATGCCTGCAATAAAACCATGGCTAACCATTATAAAAACCGCTCCGTAAGTCCCAATTGTTGTTAAAGAGACTGCACCTATAAAGGCCAACGACATATAAAGCACGCTGGAATAAGCTACTATCCTTTTAAAATCCGTTTGCGCTGATGCTACGAGCACAATGTATATTGCAGTGAATATCCCCAGCCACATGAGCCATGGTTGAAATGCGCGTACTACATTTTGAAAAAGAAGCGTTCCAAAGAGGAGAAGCGCATAGCCGCCCATCTTAAGGAGGACCCCCGCGAGAAGTATGCTACCTACGGTCGGCGCTCCTACATGTGCATCTGGAAGCCAAACATGGAGTGGAAAAAGCGGCATCTTTATAATTGCAGCGACCAAAACAAAAACAAATGCGACTTGTGCAACGGCAAATGGAATAGACTCTACCCCACTTTGAATTGTCGTCAATGTGAAAGAGCCAGTGTAGATAAACATTATTATGAATGCACCAAGCAATAGAAAACTTCCAAACTGTGTGAATATGAGAAACTTCATACTTGCTCGCTTCCTGTTCTCTTCCCCCCAATAAGCAATTATAAAAAAGAAGGAAATTAGTATTATTTCCCAAAATATAAAAAATGCTATCAAATTATTAGACATGAATACGGATATCAAAGACATATAGATCAATAAATAAAGCGTGTAGAAAAGCCCCTTGTTAACGGTTATTTCCTTCTTGGCTGGCAACAGTGCAAGAGCAGGGAGCACAACCGAAAGCAGCATGAACGGCAAACTTAACGCATTCAATTGAAAATTAAATGAAAAGTCTATGCTATTTACTATTGTAACAGAAAAAGATTGAAATCCTAAGATAAGTCCTGAGAAAAAAATGAAATTAGTTGCTAAAGCAACTGCAAGTGTAGTTTTTTCTTCACTTAGCGGACGGTGCAATATCTTACTCAAAATTATTGCGATTATGCCTATAGTCGGTATAAGTATGAAACCTAAAAGTTGAATCATATAAAGATCGCCCCTAAGAAAATGAGTATGAGTACACCTATAAGTATAGCTGATATATACGTTTCTACGTCACCATCCTGAAAACGCCTTGAAAAGGCAGAAGCTTTAAATGAAACATCGGATAAATCGTTGTAAAAGCTGGAAAGAGCAAAATCGAACTTGTTTGCAAGCTTGCCGGCGTATAATATGGCATTTCCAAATGCATTTAGCATATCATTATAAGATATCTTAAAAATCTTTTCCGAAGACGCAAGAAAAACTCTTATTCCAGTTTTGTGTTCGTCTTTATAAAATAGAATAAATGAAATGTAACCGCCAAGTGCAACGGACGCCAAATCTACAATCTCCGGAAGCGTAATAGAATAAGGTATCGACAAGTATGAATTAAGGTAGAAAAGGAGTATCCCGCCCATAACTGATATAATTGACAATATAACTATGGGCAAAAAGGAAAAAATTGGTTTTAAAAGGCGTTCTCCAGAGGAATGAAAAACGGTAAAAAACAGTCTGAATGAGAATAGCGCTGTGAGGAAAGACATTGCTGCAAAAATTATATCATATGCAATATTAAAAGTATAGCCTAGCGATAGATGCGCAAAAAATCCCATAAAAGGAGGTATGCCTAACAACGAAAAGAGGCCTATAAGTGTTGGAAAATAAAGCCACGAACTAGATAAGTTTTTCCTTTTTAGCCAATATATATTTTGTGTACTTAGCAATATAAGTAGCGTACCTGCTATTAGAAAGAGCAGGGACTTGAATACCGCGTGTGTTATAAGATAGAATACAGCTCCGCCAGTGTTGAAAACTCCAACTGCTAAAAACATGAAAGAAAGACTCTCAATAGTAGAGTAAGCTAGTATCCTTTTGAAATCTATTGATTTTAATGCCAATAGGGCTGCTATAAAGGAAGTTATTATCGAGATTATTACAATGACAAGGGATAGATTTGTAGCATAAAGTATCGGCGACAGAAGCACTAATATGAAAGCACCGGCCGCTACCATTGTAGCGGAATGCAGAAGCGCACTTACTGGCGTCGGGCCTTCCATTGCGTCGGGAAGCCAAGTATAAAATGGGAATTGTGCAGACTTTGAAAGGGCGGCAATGATAAGAAGCACGACAGATGTCGCTAATAATGTTGGGTTTATCATGGAATAACTGTTCAATAGATAAGGTATAGAAAAGGAATGCAGGCTGGTAAACAATATGATTATTGCAGACAGGAAAGCTATGTCGCCTATTCTAGTCATAATAAGCGCTTTTTTGCCGGCTGCAGAGGCTGATTCGCGCCTGTAATAGAATCCTATTAGCAAGTATGATGATACTCCAACAAGCTCCCAAAAAATATAGAGCAGAAGCAGGCTGCCGGATATTACTAATCCCATCATCGAAAATATGAATAATGACATTTCCGCATAGTATCTTTCCTGCGGTTCGTTTTTCATGTAGAAAACTGAAAACAATAGCACCATCATTGAGATAAACGACACTAATAATGCCATTATGAGATTTAGGTTACCGCCTAAAAGTGCTATATCAAAACTGAGCCCACCTAAAGAAAACCATGTGAAGTTCTCATACAGGTTGTGATTTAGATAATAAAACAAAAATGCCAGTGCTATTGCGAACGTTATACCTGATGCCATAAGTGCTATCGCATCGCTCCTGAATCTCTTATTTCCTATGAGCGGTATTAAAATAAACGACAGTAACATTGGCAAAAGAATTATGTACAACATATTTTATCAGCCTTTTATCTCCTTTAATTTCGACAGATTAGAACTACCTGTCTCTTTGTAAAGGGCTATAAGGAGAGATATGAAGGCCGCGCTTTCCAACACGGCTACAACTAATATAATAAGCACGTAGTTCGCGCCATTGTATAAGTTAAATGACTCGGTTGCGGCTGCGATATTTATCAATGCTGAGTTTATTATGAGTTCGCCACTAACGATAAGTGTTATGCCGTTCCTCCTTGAAAGTATTCCATAAATCGCTACTGCAAAAACCATGCCCGTAACCAATAAAAAATAATTATAAGGTATCATGTTTGTCCTCCTTTGTTATGAGATATATGGAAGATATTAAAGTCGCTATCGCAGTAATTGCAAGCAACGCCAGCAAAGGCCCATAATCTATAAATAAGCTGTATCCAAGTCCCGAATAGTTTAGATTAGAAGTTACTGGGTTCGCCCTGCCGTTATATAAGAGAAATGACAAGAAGGCAAGTATAAGTAACGGTAGTATAAAAATATACTTTTTGTCCTGATACGAAAACTCTCCTTCGGGCATAAGAAATATTGCTATTGCGAGAAGCACTACTATACCCCCGTTATATATTATCAATTCCGCTAAACTGAGAAATATCGCATTTAGGTAAATAAAAAACGCTGAAACTACAATAACGAATAAAAATAAAAATAAGATATAATGTACGAGTCTTCTACTCGCCACACACAACATTGATATGACTACTAAAAGCGCTGAAAGCGCAAAGAAGCCAAGTGTGTATGCATCCATATTATTATTGTCCAAAGGTATCTTATATAATTTTTTTAGTTTACCTACGATATCCAATAAGATAGCGAGCTTTTGCCAGCGTATGTTAAAATGAGGACTATCTGTAAGTAGAAATATTTAAATACTATACCTCTTCTACAGTTTAAGATGGACTTGAATTTGATTTTAGAGGATGTCGTTTCAGCACTAAAAAGTGCAAAAAGCACAAGAGACGGCAATTCGCACCCAAATCCATATGCTGGGTTCGCGTCAAAACTAAGGCCTGAAGAGACGGTATTCTACAAACAACGAGCTATGCACGCAAGATATTTTCAAGGCGGCGAAATAAGTAGCATTGATCTGACCACCTACGCCCTTTCACTAGGCATCATGCCGTCCGATAGGATGTTCTATGAGTGTTTCTATTTCAATTTACTGAACCGAATAGTGTCAAAAAGAGAGATATATAAAGGAATTAATAGCCGGGATATAAACGAGCAAATACTGCCAAATATAGAAAAAACGATAACAAAAACGGGTATATCTAACATGAATATGCAAGGGTTTCCGGAGGATTGCAACTTTGTGCATGACATAAAGGAATTCGTAGTCGCTGCATTAACTGGAATTTCTGATGAAAATCAATTCGAAATAACCGGACTTAACGACGGCGCAATACAATGGCTTTACGAGTATTCAAACACTGAGAAAGAATTAATAGTTAGTATGCGGCACAAAAATAGGGTGCTTTTGAAAGATGGCACGTTACGTGACTTGCCTAAAACGTGAATTAACTTATTTATTTAGAAAAAGAGGATAAATAATATGTTTGGCGGACTAGTAAGGGATTATGAGAAGGAGTTCTCAACGGAGAATTTAGAGAACAAACACGTATTCTATGACCTGTATTTAAAGACAGATGATGCACAAGACTTAAGGAATGAGGTGTCCGAATCGCTTAGTGATTTAGGTTATAAGACACTTTTAAATGAAATGACAAAGTTTGACGATCCGGGAATGGAGGAACTTTTCAGAGGGGGAAACGCGAAACCTATTAGAGTGTACCTAAAATCTGCGAAAGACAATTACAAGGGCTCAAAGTATCCTGTTCTTTGGAAAACATTTCTAGTCGTTGGCGTTATATTGACAATTGTGGCTGTTATGATATCTGGCAGTTCGGTGTACAATCAAATAAAAACATTAAGCTATTCGCCGCCTACACTTTTTATATATGCGACTATTGCATGTTATGCGCTGGCAGTTATATTTTTAGCTGTAAGATTCACAGTGCCTATGTTTTCATGGATAAAGATAATAGGAGTTTACGATCCGACTGAAGCTAGCTCAAATGTTAGAGTTGTACTTGCAGCGGAATGTCAATTTGCAGACAAAGATACCTACGCTAAGTTAGAAAGTGATATGAGTGAACTTTATAGCGAACTATCCAGAAAATACTCTAATAAACTGAAGAAATCAGACTTCAATGACAGTGTTACATCTGGACTTTCTATAGGAAGAGGTGCGAATCAAAAACTCCTTTTGCGCTTAAAGGAGGCAGAAAAAGAATCCGCAGACTTAGAAAGAAACTTTACCGCGGGTAAAATAAGCGAAAATAAATACGATGAACTTAAAGCATCGATTGATGGTAAAAAAGCACAGCTTGAAGCTTTATTCGATCTTCTTGCGCCATAGACATTACTGTCATAATACTAAACTTTTAACTCTATTTTCGATAGAAAGTTATATAAGCTGTTATCAACCAATAAATATTAGATATCTTTATGCTGCCTTCGATTATAGACTGTAATTTCTTTAAAAGAGCTTCCCTGATGTTTGATGACAAAAAGGAATCGGCACTCATTTTTAACTTAAAAGATGAAAACGAATACAATTTTGTTTTTAAATGTCCAAAATGTGGCAGCAGTAATGAATTCAAGGAACAATTGAATGTAAAAAAGATTAGAGAAAACGGTAAGAATAAAGAGTTTATAGTATTCTATTGCAAAAAATGTAAAAATGAATACCATTTGGAAAAACAGAAAAGAATGATGGGTTTGGGAAAAACAAAATAGACTATGGGTGACATAAGAGACTTGGCCGTTGCCTTGGTCCGCTCTTACACGTTAACTTCCCCTGAAGAGGAGGGGCAGTATTTTCTAGTAGATGAAGCTATTCTTTCAAAGGAAATAGAGGCTGAAGAACTTAATAATAGTGATGTACTGCTGGATATAGGTGCCGGTTTTGGATTCACTCTTGACAGAACGCGCAAGCTGTGTAAATGTATAGCTATAGAAAAGGACATCAAACTGTATTCTTATCTAATAAACAAGTACGAAACAGACCATAATGTGGAACTAATAAACGATGATGCGACTCGCATAATTTTCCCTAAATTCAATAAAGTGATAGCTAATTTGCCATATTCGATTACAGACAGGGTATTGATCAAATTGTCCAAGTATGAGTTCGATTTTGGAGTCGGTATACTTCCAAATACAATATGTCAGAACCTTCTAGATCCAGAAACTAATAAGAGCAAGTTGGGAATAATATTGAATAACTTCTTTAGTTTTGATTATATAATGGATGTTCCACCGAGCGGATTTTATCCTTCACCTCGAGTTACCAGCAAACTGATAAAATTCTCAAAGAAAAAAAAGAATTATATACAGGCTATAATGTCAAAGGATGAGATGACGCTAAAAAACGCCATATTGAGAACGCATCGTGAGATGTTAGCTTCAACTAAAAATGGCAGTAGGGGTTTGCTTTCAAAAGACCTAGAAAAAATAGAAGATATAGACAACATGACATTGAGACAACTTGATTATAGAAAGACGAAGTATTTTATAGAATTTATAAAGAACGATATAGGCAAGCATTTTAATGCTTAGAAGCGACCGCATCGGCAGGCATCTTTACACTAACTACATGACTAATCCCTTCTTGATCCATAGTAACTCCATATATTACGTCCGCATTTATTAGCGTAGTTTCGCTGTGTGATATTATGATAAACTGGGTATCCGAAGCATAAGATTTAACCAAACTAGAAAATTTCGAGGCATTAAGCGGGTCCAAAGCTGCATCGACTTCGTCTAGAACGTAGAAAGGCACACTTATGTACTTAGATATTGACATAAGAAGAGATATTGATAGTATTGATTTCTCGCCTCCGCTCAACCCGTGTAAGCCGCTTATCTTTTTGTTTGGGAGATTTATTTTTATAGTCAATCCGCTTGAGAAGATATCTTCTTTATTCTCAGGTACCAGTTCGGCTTTGCCACCAGTAACATATCCATAAACCTTGGCAAATATCTCATTAAGCTGATTTAGTGTCTGCATAAATGCATCTGTTTTTTTCTGGTCTATCTCAGATATAAGTGCTTCTATCCTTATTTTTTCGTCGGTAAGACTGGAAATCTTTGTATTTATGTCTGTGAACTCTAAAGATAATTTATCATACGTGTCCACTGCGAGTTCGTTTATTGGGCCGAATGACTGTAATTTAGTATCTATCTGCTTAAGCTGTTTCTTTAATGAGTCTTGATTTGCATTTTCTTCTAATTTAAGCTGGCTAGTGTCGTATTTCTTTACTTCCTCTTCCGCAAGACTTAGTGTAACTTTTATTTGCGCCTGCTCGACTTCTTTCTTATGGATTTCAGACTGAACATCCCCCATATTTGAGGATATAGATTTTTGCTTGGTTTCTATTTCTGTTATTTGCCCAGAAAGGAAATCGCGCCTATTGCGTAGTTCATCTAGATTTATTCGCTTCTTATCAACTTCGCTCTTAATTTCCTTAAGATCTTTATCTACTTTGTCTATACGTTTTATCACAATATCTGTCTCATTTGTAAACCTTGTTTTCTCTTTTGCCTCATCTATAAGTCTCCTTGAAAGGTTCACCAAGGAAGGATCAAATATATTTTGTATCTTATTAAGAGACGTAGCGTTTGAAACATCTAGCGCTCTTATTTCGGAGTCCATTGTTTCTATTTGTTTTCCATGATCTAAACGCTCGATGTTCATTGATCTTAGTTTTTTAATCTGATCCTCTAAGACCAAACTTTCTTTTTCAAGATCGTTTATGTTTTTAGACAGGTCGTTTTCAGAGCCCTTAAATTTTGATATCTCCTGTGATACCTCACGTATGGACTGGCTTATCTCTTTCAGTTTTATTTCTATAACATTTAGTGACGTCAAGTACGAACCTAATATCGCGTTCTTATTTTGGAACTCGGATTCTAACCTGGATTTTATTGCAGTGTGTTCCTTCTGTTTGCTCAGGGACTCATTATATTTCCTACTTATTACAGAAAAACTTATACGCTCGCTTGAACCCCCTGATATAGCCCCGGTCTTTTCAAAAACCGTACCGTCCAAAGTAACCATGCGATATTTGTTCATAAAACTTTTGGCCTGATCAAAACGTTCTACGAGTATTGTGTCACCAAATACGAATTTCATCGCATTTTTTACGTTGTCTTCGAATTTTACAAGATGTATTAAATAGTCTATTACACCGTCGTGTTGAGGCTTCTCACTTATCACCGGTGAGATTATGCGATTTATCGGTATAAAGGTGTATATTCCTAATTTGTCCTTTTTAAGTTTCGATATGCATTCCTGCGCTACCTGCTCAGATTCAACTATAATAAAATCAGACCGCCTTCCGAGCGCACTGAATATTGCATCGATGTGGGATTTGTTTGGTATAAGAATCAATTCTGATACTGAACCATACACGCCCTTTACGTCTTTTTTGAGTTCTGCGGAAACTCTTGTTGCCTTATTTACGGCGTATAATGCGTTCCTGTGTGCAGAAAGTTCATCGTTTATTCCATTAATAGATTCTTCTTCTCTTCTAATGCCGTCGCGTAAAATATCAACTTCCTTTTTTAGTTCCGAAAACTGAAGTGTTATTTCTTTATTTTCGCTTTCAGATTTTGACTTCTCTTTGTTAAGTTCGCTTAGTCTAGCCTGCAATTGTGCTAATTGCGGATAAGCAGAAAGTGCTACTCTTGCTTCGAGTATCTCTTTATTTACCCTTTCATATTCTTTGTTTAAAGAATCAAGTTTTTTGAAGTGCTCCTGAGAAGAAAGCATCTTACTAACTAACGCTTCTCTCTGATCTTTAAGCCCAGTTAATCGATTGCTGGATATTTTAAATGACTCGTTCTCCTTTGTTTTTTTGTTAAGAGTATCATTATATTCCGATTTTATCTGGTTTAAAGCCATCTCCAGAGATTCCGATTGACGTTTGTTGTTTTCAAGCACCGATTTTAGATGAGCAAGCTCTGACTCTAATCCAGTTGCTCTTTTTTCAACGGCTATCAGTTCTTGCTCTCCCTTTGATTCGGCTTCATTGTTTATCTTGTTTAATTCGGATTTCATGTCTTCCACTTTATTAGAAGCCGCGTTATAATCCTCGGACAGCGATTTGTATCTGCCGTTTATTTCGTTTATCTGCGAGGTGAACGCTTCATATTTTTCTTTAGCATTTTTATGCACTAACAGTGCAATTAAAGAGCTTAAACGGATATTTTCATCCTTTAACGACTTGAAATCCAGAGCCCTTTTCTTTTCTTTATCTAATTCCTCCATCATCGCTTTCTTTTCCTTTCTTAGCATTTCCATTTTTGATATATTTGATGCAACTTTGTCTAGTTCCAGGACTGTTTTACCTTTTTTCTCCTCAAAAACGCTTATACCAGATATGTTTTTTATTATCTCTAATTTCTCTTCAGGTGAAGAATCTGCTATTTCGACTATTTTTCCCTGGGGAATTATATTATACCCGTCTTGTCTCACTTTTACATTGGAAAGAAGATTTATTATTTCTTCGCGTGTCGACGCTTCGCCATTTACCCTAAAAACGCTCTTCCCAGTCTTGTCAATCTTTCTGCTTAAGCTAACTTCAGTGTCATATTTCTCCATAGCTTTGTCAGAGTTATCAAAGAACAGTGTGACTTTGGTATATTCTGCTTCTTTGTGAGTTTTACCGCCGTTAAATATTAAATCTGTTAGCAACTCACTCCTCATCTCTTTTTTTGATAAACCCCCAAAAACGAACATTATTGCGTCTATTATGTTACTTTTACCAGAACCATTGGCACCCGCTATTGCATTGAAACCTTTTATGAACGACAGCTTCACGTGTCCGCTGAAAGATTTAAAATTATCCAGCTCTATCTCTTTTATAAATGCCATAAACAGATATTATTGGTTTTTGATTTATAATATATAATCTAAATCGCTCCTTAAATTATAAAAGTATATACTTCTATAGTTTTCTGAAGTGCAAGGCTAAATTTACATTAAATTAGGTGTTTATGCTGGCAATCTGGATGGAATATGATAAGATATGAATTATCAAAAGGTGCAAAGATACTCTTTATAGGCATAAATCCACATCCTGGTTCATTCAAAAGAGGAGTACCGTTTTCAAACAATAAAACTTTTTGGTATCTGTTGAATTCTGCAGGGTTAATAGAAGAAGACGCCTCTATATTAAAGGATGACAGAATACTAAAAAAAGTCTACAGTTCAAAATTCGCAAAAAAATATGGATTCAATCTGCTTAATATAATTAATCGTCCAAGTATAAATGTCTCTTATCTTAGAAAAGACGAAGAAAATAAAGGTAGAAAGCTTATTTTTAGTTCTATTAAGAAATACAGGCCGAATATCGTTTGCTTTATAGGAAAGATAACCTTTCAAAAATTCGCTGGAGTTAAACAAGTCCGCTTTGGATGGCAAAAAAGTATATACGAATCAAAAGTCTTCGTGATGCATTTCCCGATAAGAGGTAAAGCTGAAATAAGAATAAAAGAACTAAAAAAGATGGCCAAAATCGCTAGATTTTAGCGATAGGTCAACCAATTCAGAATTAGCCTTGGTGGGTATGAGCAGCTGCGATGTTTTTAAACTTTTCTGCTATGTACGGCCCTTTTATGTTTATCACAACCTCACTGCTTGGGTGCGTTTCTTTTTCGTTTTGCGTGAAGACAAACACTTCATTTTTGTCTACGATTATGAATCTGCCAATATCAAGGTTAAGTTTATTAAATTTTCCTATCTGTTTTATATCAGACGAAATTTCCTCTGTAAGATTCTCAATCGGCGCCATAACATGTATTGCTACACCTTTTGATTTTGCGTGCTTTAATGCACGATTAAGAGCTCTTAACTTGCTTGATAAGGCATTTGCAGTGGTTACAAGCAATACTTCATCTTTAGCTTCCTTTATGCTTTTCTTGATTCTGAACATAGCAGAGTTCATGCCTTGGTATGAAGTTACTACGTGCTCTTCCTTTACGTACTTTATACCTCTGCTATAAAGTTCTTGAAGGTCCTTAAGAACAGAACTTCCTTTTAGTTTTGAAAGCTTGTCAAGCTTAATATCAAGATCTTCTTTAGCTTTTTCTTCTAATTTTTCAATCAGCTCGGATGGGGCTATTGCTCTATATGCTATTGGTTTTCCCACATCACGTACTATAAACCCCGCGCCTTCTAAAGAAGCGAGTATATCATAGGATCTGGACTTAGGGATATTTGCTATTTCGCTCAATCTACCGGTTGTAGATTTGCCCTGAGACAGAAGTGCGAGCCAAACTTTAGCCTCGTACAAGTTAAGTCCAAACAGCCTTCTTATCTTAGCCACATAATCTTCGCCTAAATTCAATGCCATACTTCCTCCAAAATTTACCCTACTTAAAAGTAGTATACATTCTACATATCATCTTAAGTATTTAAAGTTTACACTAGTACTAGAACCAACTATTTATTAGTATACGTTGCCATATATAAAAGCATTGTGCAATTGAATTTATGAAAAACTTCTTGGATTCTCTTGATAAATTTGTTTATAAGAATAAGAAATACATAATAATTTGCTGGATTATAGTTTTTGTATTATCTGTCCCGTTTGCTATAAAACTTTTTAGCGTTGTCTCGTACAGTATAACTAGCAGCCCTTCAAATTCCAATTCTTCATCAAACAGTACAGACAACACACAAATAATTCTCATACTTAACAAAAATGTATTGTCCTCTTCATCAGAAAGTTTTGTGAACAAATTATCGGCAAACATAACAAATAGCAATATAACTTCTATATTTTCAATAGACCAAGAGCTGTTATACCGCGTTTATTACCTAATAAATGCATATTCACAGACAACACTAAGCGCTTTGTACAATGAATTCAACGTTAGCCCAGCCACTGTTTCACCTGTACTTAATGAAACCATAATAAGACTGGCTTCTGCGCATCTTTCAGCACTCGCAGTGAATATGAGTGCAGAATATAATTTTGAAACCGGCGGCTCTCTTAATAATTTTACCTATGGGATACTGAAAGGATATGTCAATTCTTCACCAAGTTACATAGTCAACAAGTATAATGTATCCAATTTCCCCGTTTTTGCAAGCAGACAGGTCAGTCTTGGGTTTGTAAATCCTAATAAAACCGCTATGATAATAATCGTACAAAACGCCAATTATTCTTCTGTCGAGAACTCGGTTGGCAAGCTTGCTAGCAATTATAATTCAACTGCATATGTCAGCGGCGCAAGTGCGATTGCGAATGGGATAGAGAGCAGCACTCTTATAGGCACTTTCCTTGCAATTGCAGTCGGCGTTATGATAGCAATTCTAGTTACTGGACTGATATTCCGATCTCCCGTAGCTGCGTTCGTCCCTCTCTTAATATTCGGCATAGATTTGAGTGTAGCTTATTCTATTTTTTATCTCGTGTTCAGTAGGATTTTAAACACGCAAATATCATTCTTTGACCCTACATTGACTTCGATATTGATGCTTGGTCTTTCTACAGATTACTTGGTTTATATTTTATATCGATACAGACAGGAACGCGGAGCGGGTATAAAACAAAAAAAATCCACTTATCTTGCGATGCGCTGGTCTGGCGAAGCAGTATTCTTCAGTGGCATAACTGTAATAAGCTCGTATGTATTACTTTACATACTTAACCTTGCATTCGTGTCCAGTTCGGGATTAACAAATGCAGTTGGAATAATGATAGTCGTCTTGTCTGCACTTACACTCCTTCCAGCTATGCTGTATACCTTTGGGGATAAACTTATGTTTCCAAATAAATACAAGATGAAAACTGATGGACTGGGCATATTCCACAAAATAGCAGAATTTGACAACAAGAACGCAGTGCCGATAATAATAATATTCGCAATAATAGCTATGATATCAATCTACTTTTTCTTTACGTTTATGCCCGATTTCAACCTTCTCGGCTTAATCCCTAATTCGCAAGCCACCCAGACGTTGTTGACTGCTCCCAGTAAATTCGGTTATGATCCAATAAACAGCATGCTCGTAACAATATACCCCGGGGCTTATTCTGCTCAAAACATTGTTCAAGGAATAAACAACACACCTGGAGTTTATACTGCTATTTACAATAAAGCCTTAAATGGAACTACATATGTAAATGTCTTTTTTACAAACAACGGTTTTTCAAGAGGGGCTTTGACTACGTACAGCTCTATAAATAACTTGCTTACAAAATCTGGAGTTAGTTACAATATGACGGGACTACCAGCATTTGTAGGTCAAAGTTTCTATAGTATATACAACCAAATACCGTTGATGATTTTAGTGCTTGGAATCGTAATCTTTGTTATACTTTTTATCCTTCTAATAGCGTTTTATACTCCTCTTCGTTTGGTCCTTATGCTAATCTCTATTTTATCCATCGCCAATGCGATAACCGTGTTCATATTTTATTTTGTTTATTCTCTCCCCTTTATAGTCATAGCACAAATATTTCTCATAACAAACATAATGGGTGTTGGAATAGACTATGATATATTCTTAGTACTACGCATAAGAGAAAACGTTAAACGTGGGATGAAAAATGAAATCGCAGTAAAACGCGGGCTTGAAAAAAGCGGTCCTGTGATTATTAGCATTGGACTTATATTAGCTGCCGTGTTTTTTGCCATAGCCAGCAGCGGTATACCATTACTGGCCGAAGTTGGTTTTATAGTCGGAATAGGTATAATAACTGATACATTTATATCTGTGCTGTTTATTATACCATCGATGATGATGATATTATCTAAGTATAACTGGTGGCCATCAAAAATAAGAAAAAAATTATGAACATCTTTGATAAGATATTCAGAAAAAACAAGCAAGAAGAAGTAGCATACGCCTATGATGGCAAAGACAAACTGTCGATAGTAAAAACGGGGGCGAACAAGGAGTTACGATTCAATAACATCGTTTATTCAAAATTGTCAGAAGATTCTGTGTACACTGGTAGTTATTGGGACTATTTCACTCCACTTCCTGCACTATATGAAGAACCTAAAATATTAATGATAGGACTTGGCGGCGGCACTATAGCGATACAATTTCTGAAACTATTTCCAAACAAAAATCTACATATAGATGCTATAGAAATAAGTGAAAAAATGATAAAACTAGCTAAGGATTTTGGACTAAGAGAAAACAAAAAGGTCGACGTGATAAATGCTGACGGGCTGGAATACGTGAAAAAAAGGAAAAACGTGTATGACATAATAATATTAGACGCATATACTGCTGATAGAATACCAGCACCATTTATACAAGACGAATTTATAAATGACTGCGCTGCGGCGCTTACGAATGATGGGATACTCGCGATAAACTATGCGTTAGGATTCACTGCAATTGTATATTTAGAACCTTATCTCTCCAGATTAAGAAAGTTATTCAAAGTTTACAAAATAACACCGCCTATGTCGGGTAATATGATAATAATCTGTTCAAAAAGTCTTGACAAAGAATCAATAAAAAATAAATTACTTTCTAAGGTAAAAAATACCGGCGACAATTCTCACGTTATAAATGAATATGCGTCTCTAAATTAATTATGTCAAAACTAGACTCAAAATCGCCTACTCTAAAAAGGATATCGGATATAATATGGGAAGTATCTCCTTCTTTTAAAGAAGGAATGCTGGTGCCAGCTAGAATTTATGGTACAGAAAAAATAATAAAAACAATTGACAAAGAGGTTTTTGACCAAATAACAAACGTTGCAACTTTGAGAGGTATAAAGAAGTATGCTTTTGCGCTGCCAGACTGCCACTCAGGATATGGTTTTCCAATAGGGGGCGTAGCCGCTTTCGATGTTGATGAAGGAGGTGTAATATCTCCTGGAGGAACTGGATTTGATATCAATTGTGGAATGCGATTGATACTCACCGATATTACAAAAGAAGAAATCAAACCTAAGATAAAGGAACTTATAGACGCACTCTTTAAAGCCGTACCTTCCGGCGTCGGCAGTTCTGGTGCACTAAATCTGACAAAGAACGAATTTAAGGAATTAGCTGTTGATGGTGCGGAATGGGCTGTTAAAAAGGAAGGTGGAGACACTAAAGACCTTAAAGCAACGGAAATGTATGGTGTTGCTGATTGGGCGGATGTTACAAAAATTTCTGAAAAGGCAATTTCAAGAGGAATAAAACAGATAGGTACTCTTGGTTCTGGTAATCATTATTTGGAGATACAATATATAACTGAATCAAATATATTCGACAAAAAAATTGCGAAAAAATGGGGTATATTCGATGGACAGGTGGCTATTATGTTCCACTGTGGTTCTCGCGGTGCTGGTCACCAGATAGCTACCGACTATCTTCTAAAATTTTTAGATGTTATGGAAAGAAAATACGCTATAAAATTAAGAGATAAAGAACTTGCGTCTGCTCCGTTTTATTCTGAAGAGGGCCAAGATTATTACAAGGCTATGGGCTGTGGTGTAAATATAAGTTTCGCAAATAGGCAAATAATATTTAACAGCGTAAGACACGTTTTTTCTTCAATATTTAAGAAAGACGCAGATAAGTTAGGAATACGACAATTATTTGATATAGCGCACAACAGACCTTCACTTGAAGAATATGAAATTGATGGCTTGCGCAGAAAACTTTTGGTACATAGGAAGGGTGCGACTGCTAGTTATTATAAAGGCAGAAAAGAAATACCTGTGCAATTCAGAAAGGATGGATCTCCAGTTATAATAGGTGGTTCGATGGAAACTGGATCGTATCTCTTAATAGGAAAAGAGGGTGCTAAGGAGACATTCTGTAGTACTGCACATGGAAGTGGGAGAACTATGAGCAGAACTGCCGCAAAAAAAGCGTTTAGTGGTGAAGATATAATTAAATCCATGCTTTCCAATGGTATATACGAAAAAAGTGCTTCTATGGCTGGAATAGCAGAAGAAGCAGGATTAGCTTATAAAGACATAGATGAAGTAGCACTATCCGTAGAAACCGCAAATATCTCTAGTAGAGTAGCTAAATTGCTGCCTATTGGCGGTATAAAGGGATAGATATGTCACATAGCTTTGTAGAGGATGTTTCAATGGCGGATGTAGCTTTTAATGCTGAAAACCGCTCGCTTTCCGGTCTTTTCAAAGATTGCGCAAACGCAGTAACTGAGATAATGATTAAGAACACAAAATCAATTTCTTGTAAAATAAAAAAAAGATTTGTCATATCGACAGACACACTGGAAAAATTGTTATTTGAGTTTATCAACGAAATAATATTTTATAAAGACTCTGAGAATCTAATATTCAATAGATACAATATAAAAATTAATAAAGGGGTGTCATTTACTCTACAGTGCGAAGCGTGTGGAGAAAAAATGAACACATTAAAACATGAGTACATAGTGGATGCGAAGGCCGCCACAATGCATATGTTAAACATAAAAAAACGAGGGAAAACATGGAGAACTACGGTGGTGATTGACATATGACTACAAAAGGAATCGCAATACATTACAATGAGATAGCACTTAAAGGCAAAAACAGACCGAAATTCGAAAAGATGTTGTATTATAACATAGAAAGAGCTACTCAGAAAAAGCCAGAAAGATATAACGGCAGACTTATTCTAAAAGATGCCACCGACTCGGACAAGAAAGCAGTTCTTCTTACCCCTGGTGTTGCGTGGGCAGGCGACGCACTTATAATACCTAGAGACATTAACTTACTAAAAAAAGCAGTAAGAAAAATAGGTGTCGGAAAACAAGTTGAGTACGACGTAAAAAGAGTGGATAAGAAATTCGAAAAAACGTCTCTAGATCTTAAATCCTTACTTCAAAGAGACGCGGGTTTAGAACCTAAGAAAGGCGGTTTTAAAATGCGGATTGATATAATGACTGATTCATTTATAATAAGTTATAATATTAAAAAGGGACTTGGTGGGCTTCCAATTGGCAGTGCGGGTAAGGCACTTTCTCTCTTTTCTGGGGGAATAGATTCATCTATAGCCCCTATTGAAATAATGAAACGCGGCTGTAAAGTGGATCTTCTCCATATTTATGCATTTCCAAACGATTCGAGCGTAATGGAAAGTAAAATAGGGGAGATAGCTCGGCTTTTATCTAAATTCCATGATTGCAGACTTTATATTGCGCCATTTTATGTATTTGCGACGGCTGTAAATGACATAGATCCGCGATATGAACTAGTTTTATTCAAGCGGTTTCTGCTAAAGCTAGCTGAAGCTGTCGCTATAAAATATGGGTACAAAGCGCTTGTAACGGGGGATTCTTTATCGCAAGTGGCTTCACAAACTCTTGATAATATAAATGCTATAAGCTTTGGTATTGACATTCCTGTGTTTAGACCCTTAATAGCGTATAATAAGGACGAAATAATAGATAAATCCAAAACGTATAATACATACTTGTCTTCCATAAAGGAGTATAAAGATTGTTGTTCTCTAACTTCCAAACATCCTTCGACTTCAGCAACCCAAGAAAAAATAAAGGATTTGGAACGACAAATAAATATTGAAAAAGTAATTGAAGCTACGCTTAAAGACATGAAGATAATAGAAATAAAACCTTTAGACTTATTGAACATGAATAAATGACGTTTTTAATAGTTTAAGCTATTTATACGGGATTCCTTCTTTAAAATCTATGAAAAGCCCGTGCTGTTGTTGCATGGGTTAATTTTTTGAGCTGTTTTGGGATATGACTGAAGAAAATGGAGAACGGAAAAAATCTGCAAACGATCCTACTAACATAGATGAGCTTATAGCTCAATCACAAAAGGCTATTGATTCATGGTTCGCTACGCAAAAAGCGAATGCTGAAGCAGCTTCAAAACGTATTATGAGCAGGTCTAACTATGCCATAGCGAGTGACAATCCTTATGATAATGCAAGCAGACTTGAGAAAAACTTGGGTGCAGTAAACAATCTCAAAAATAAGATAGAATACAAGCGCAAAATAAGGGATTTAGACGGGCTCGGATTATACCTTGCTGAGGGGGTTGCTGATTATGCTCAGAAAATTAGTGAAAAAACGCTACCATACCTACTCAAAATTAGCCACGTTTATGACACCTACAAGACAAAGATCTACGAAGTTTTAAGTAAAAGAAGAAACTTAAAAAAGAACAGAAGAGGCATAAGCTTTTAGTATCGCCTCTGTGATATAAATTACTATAATTTCACTTTAGTTTGTTCATCCTCGAATAATTATACATGTATAACTGTGCATATCCGCCATACTTGCCAAAATAATCGGTAATCGCTTTACTTATATTTTTGTAAGATTTTAAGCCATGGAGAAGCGTGCCGTAGTTAGTTGACAGAACTCTTTTTATCCAAACATCCATAGGAAACGCAGATAGGTCATGTGCTCCATATAACATAATACAATCAAGAACTTTCTCACCAACCCCTTGAATATTAATCAATTTTGAACGCAAAATATCAAAGTTTTCTTCATCTAAAATTAAATTGTTATGAAAAAACTCAGAAGCAGAAAAAACAAACTTTGTTCGGAATCCCAGTTTGAACTTTTTTAGTTTTTCGATGCCTCCAGAGAATATTTTCTCAAAGTTGGGAAATTGATAAACAACGTCACCGCCTATTTCTCCATATTTTCCGTACTCTTTTGAAAGTGCGGCTATCCTTCGCTTTATAAGTGGCACATTAGACTGTATGGACAACACAAACGCAAGAGTAGACGTCCAAATACCTTCCTTTACCACACGAATCCCTGAAGAATAGTTTATAGCTCTATCAATAAAGTTGTCCTTGTCTATTTCCGCATTAATTTCATTAATGTTATCTGTAAGCCCTAAAAGTTCTTTAGTTTTTTTATCACTTATCCCATTAACTTCTAAGGCACCATTATCAAGTTGTTTTAGTCTAGCAGGGAAATCAAGATATGAAACGTAGTGATCTCCATATTTTTGCCAGATAAAGGTATGTCCTGCCTCAATCGTCTTATCTAGAGAGAACTCCTTTACATTTATTATCATGACACGCTTTACGCTATAAGTTTGTAGTGTACAAATACTCTATTTAGAGACATTGATACTACGAACGTTATTATCAGATACGTCCAGAACCATGTAAGCTGGTTACCTATCAGCGGTATGCTGAAAGGCATATTAACTATTACAAGTGGGCTCGGTGAGAACTGTGCAGATAGCCCTCCAGAAGTATAAGTCTGTTGTGATGTCGACCCTATAAGTCCTGAAAGGGTGCTATTGTACTTAGTACCGTTACTTACTACGAAAAGCATTGTGCAATTATCTGATTTAACGGTGGCTTGTGTGGTAATTGAACTCTTGTTAGACAATAGCGAAAGCGAAGAAGAGTTTGAAAAGGTTATACATTGGGATTGAGATGATATGGTTCCATTTACATTGCCAGATAAAGACAACTGTATCGGTACCCCTGTCTGTACAGGTGCAAAACTGAAGAAATGTGATATGAGAAGGAACACTATAAGAAACGGCACAAAGGTTATTATCGTCGGTCTGAATGTTTGTTTCATTATTTTTGAATTTTCTGCTAGCATCTCCTTTAGGAGAGTCTTATATTCCTGGCTTTCTGGTTTATACTGTTTAGCCTTTTGCTGTATCTCCTTTATTTTCCCCTTGCTGGCTCGTACTAACTCGTGATCGACTACTACTAGATAAGCTATCTGTCCGGCTGCGCCGACGGCTATCGATATTAAAATTAGTAACAAAGAGTAGTCCAACATAATTTAATCCATTGTCTCTCCAGTTAGTTTTTCTTTTATAGGTCTAAATTCATCCGCATTCTCTTGTGAAAGGGAAAAGTAGAACTGGTATATTATCATTACGACAAGAAGTATGCCTACACCGGCTGTAAGTGTATCAAGTAGAGTCGCAAGAGAGGCAACTAATCCGGTAAGTGCCCCGCCGACTATCGCAAGGGGTATTATATATCTTTTCATTATGTCTGTAAGTACCCTCTCATCTCTTCTAAAGCCCGGCATTGACAGACCTGATCCCATCAGTTGATTTGCAACGGACTTCGGGTCCTGACCACCCAAATACATCCAAATATAAGAAAAGGCTGCTGCGCCTATTATTAAAACAAGAGTATAAGTTATTATCGATTCTATATCCAAAAAGGTTATGCCCCCGCTCGTTGCCTGTATATATAGTGTTTGTATGGTTGGTGGGGAAAGCAGAGCGACTATTCCACTCACGGGAACCTGCTGCGTACCGAAAAGCGTGTTTTCCTGAGAAAATGTGCCAAGAAAAGTGTATCCTTGGTTATATAAAGTTAGTCCAACAAATTGAAGCCCTGCGACCATCGATACTACGAGTACTATCGGTATTATACTTGTATAGAATAAAGACACTGGCCACCTTATGGCATATCCCCTCAATCTACCGAAAGACAACGGGAGTTCCACTTTTATTCCCTGCAGCCATATCGCCGCTGCAAAGAGAGCGACCGTAGACGTTATGGCTATTATTGGAAACAATGCATCTATTGGAACACCAGATGAAAAAGCGGAAATTACCGCTGGTATTGCTCCTACTGGATTTATGAATGGATTAAAAGTCGTGTTTATAAGCTGAAGCGCTATACCTGCAAGTATAAACAGGCTTATTCCCGAACCTATCCCCCATTTGCTGACAACTTCGTCCATAAAAATAAGTATTATGCCTGCTAATACCAATTGTAAAAGCATTACTATTGGAAATCCTAATCCGGGTCCGGCGGGAGTTATTGCTCCACTCAAAACATAAACTGCATTTTCGACTATAACAAAAGCTATCGCACCAAGCTTCTGCATACCTTGGAATAGGACCCGCCCTTCCTTTGTGCTTGTATCTATGTGTATGACATCAGCACCCTGCAACATCTGTATGATTATACTTGCACTGACTATAGGGCCTATACCCAACGAAAGAAGTGAACCAAAATGAGAAGCCAGCAAAACTTGTAATATCTCAAAATTTAGATTGTATGACTTGCTTACTCCGAACAAAGGTATAAACGACATAACTATGAACAATAGCAATATGCCTAATGTCCAACTTAATTTGGTCTTAAGCGTCAGTTTTTCTGTAGGAACTGGTACGGAAGGTAGATTTGATAAAAAGTTTTTAAGCTTTTCATTCATAGTACTTCTCCGCCTGCAGAGATTATTTCATTCTTCGCACGCTCGGAAGCAGCCCCGTAAACGAGAAGCTTAATCTTGTTTTTGCTAAATCTACCACAGATTTTCGAATATCCTAATTCAGAAAGATTAAGAACTATTCTATCACTGTCTTTCTTGGCAAGTCCAGATTTAAGCAGTTTTTCAACAAGCTTATCTATATGATTTAGATTTAGTGGCACTCTTTTTTCGTTTACTTCACTATAAGAATGTTTATTGGTTCTGAAACTTACTAACCTCTGTTGCGCTCTTTTACCACCGCCGGCGCGGCCGCGACCTCCTCTATTACCGGCGTGCCTCGCACGTTTTCCGTATCCTCTTCCTCCTGTATTACTGCCTCTAAGCTTCTTCCTTCTCATATCATCCTCTCTAGTAGTTGGTTTATATTGTCGCCTCTATAACCAAATGCGCCGCTTATTCCAAATGGAGTTTTTTTACCGTGCTTCTCGAAGCCTTTTATTGGAGGGTGGAGGTGAAAGGTCCCCTTTATTTTTGCCTCTTTTATTGAGCTTTTTCCTTCGTATAATTTATCTACAAAATTTTGTAAATCATTATCTTTCCATTCCATGGCTTTTCTGTTGGATATTCTCGATCTTTTTTGTAACAATTTTTTCATAGTCTCTTTATTTATTTCGCCGTAAGTTACCCAGCTGTCAATAACTTTGAGCACACCAAGATTCTGTTCGGATTTATCCACTACGGAACACGAATATATTTTATCAAGCCCGAAAGTCTCCATTCCTCTGCGTACTTGCGAGGAACATCTTATAGTCGATCTTATCTTAATAACACAAAGTTTATCCATACTATGCCTCTAGACCCAAATTGGCCTTTTCATTTTCACCGTATCTGTAAAGATTAAGAGCTTTAAGCGCCTTAAAAGTTGCATAACCTAGATTTATTCTCGTACCCGTGTGGCCTTCTACCTTTGACCATACGTCTTTAAGACCGGCTAGTTTTAATATTGTCTTTATGTCATCTGCCGCTGCAAACCCGATACCTTTTGGAGCAGGCATAAGAGTTACTACCACTGATCCGCTCTTGCCGGTTACTTTAAAAGGTATTGAATGCTGCGTCTTACACGCGCACTCCCAGCTACCACAACCTATCTTTATGCGTATCAAGCTTAATTTTGCCTTCTTTATCGCTTTTTCCTTGGCTATAACGGACTCTAAGCCGCTTCCTTTGCCTATGCCTATATGCCCGTTTTCATCTCCTACAACAGCCATTGCAGAGAAGCGCTGTCTTTTTCCTTCCGCAGTTACCTTTTGTGTATTTCGTATTATACGTCTCTTCCCGCCGCCAAGTTTTCCTTTGGATTGTCCTATAAATAGAAACCCGGTCTGTATATTCGGCATAAGATAGTCTACTATTTTATCTTCAAGAATCTTTACATTAGCACGAAGTACTTCGTCTATGTTTTTTACCTCACCGGCTTTTACCCTCTTACCGAGATCAGTCTTAAAATTATATTGTTGATATTTGTTCTCCTGAGCCTGTGACTCTTTGTTTCCCGCCGTCTCTTCAGGTTTTCCAGTTGCTTCTTTAATTGTTTCTTCCATTGATTTTTATGCTGTTTTCATGTTTTTTATGTTTTCTAATACTTTATTAAAGTCATCTTTTATATCTTTTGTTTTCGCACCTATCTTTGAAAACTGTTTTCCTGATGTGTTTACATAGCCACTTATGTGTTTTCCAAACATCCGGTCTTCAGATATCGGCAGCTCGGAGGAGTGTAAGTCTATCCCGCCGTCCTGTGCGCCTTTCATAAAATAGTATACGAAACTGTCCTTCTTTAGAGTTGTCTGTCCTTTGTCTACGACCGCTTCTTTGCACTTTGATTTCTTTGACAATAAAAAGCCGAGAAGATATGAAGCAGGAGTATTTTTTGTGCTAAAAAGCCACCCGTATTTCTTTAGTTCAGGGCCGTATACTGAATCAAGTGTGGCGTCCCCGTCATTTTTATATTCAATTATCTGCCCCATTATTATATTGTTCGTTTTTCTTATCACAAGTCTTGGCAAGCCAGATTTCAATAACTTTAAACGAGTTCTATAATTTGTATTTGATTTGCGTTCCATTTTATTTGTTCTCCTTTGATACATTTTCGGTTATGTAATTTCGCATGTGATTCACACTGTGGAATGCGTTTCCGGTTATTTTGGAATATAACACCCTGAACTGTTTGTTGTCGATTTTACCAGAAGAACGCATCTTGAAAAGCTCGTTTCTAAGTGCCCGCACCCTATCCTTCCATTCGAATTTCATTCGTGCATGTTTCTTTCCTTTTCGGCTACCTTTTCCCTTTCCATGATTTAGTCTATTTTTCTTTAAGTACCTTGTGCGTCCTCTGGATTGACCGACAAGTTCTTTGCCCTTTATTATATTCTTGTCTATAAGTGATTCTACGTCAGAGCGTGTTATCGCTTCTTTAACTTCTTTCCATTTAGATGGGTCGATCCACACCCTATTTTCGCCGACGCGCAAGATATCACTTGCTAGTCGTCTTTGTGTCTTTAGCGAGTTTACCATAGTTCACAATTTTAAGTTTTTTTGCGTCGCAGGCGGAAACTATTTCATTACGTTTTTTGTTTCCAACTGCTGATGCTATTATAACTATATTTTTATCACTCAAAGCTTGCACATCGTTCACATTGTGTACAAGTACCGGTATTCTTCCAGCTATCATGCCCCGTTTTCTGCGGTCGGACATAAAACCTTTTGAAGGCATTGGCCTGTGCCCTTTTTTGCCTACTTTCGTCTTGTTCTTCTTACCCCTTGGTTTTCGCCAAGAGAAGCCTACTCTTTTAAATCGAACAGCATCGTGTTTTATGAATTTCATATTTATGGTTTCTTTGTTATGTACACCCCATCCTTAAAAACTCGTCGGTCTTTGTTTTTGACTTGTATTTTAGTCTCTATAAGAGCCGCCGCCTGACCAACTGCGTACTTGTTTATACCAACTACTTGTACTTTAGTGCCGTTCACGGACACTTTAACATCCTTAGGCAACTTGATTTCTCTCGGTTTTCTCTCTCCTACGAAATTTTCAATTATCAATTTTTCCCCGCTGACCTTCATCGAAGCCGGAAAGTGTTGGTATACTAGTTCTAGTTCCGCCGTGTATTTTTCATTAACGCCTTTTATCGCATTCCTTATATTTGCCGCCAATGTGCCGGCTATAGCTTTTTGATAAGAGACGTCCTTATTTGCGTCTATGAAAATAACATCGCCCTGCCTGCTTACTTTTAAGAAAGGATACTCCACGGCGATGGACTGTTTTCCCTCCTTGCCACTTACTTCTATAAGTTTCTCTTTAACAGCAACATCGAATCCAGCAACGTTAACTTTGAATTTAGTAGACATAAGCAATCAAAGATCCCCCGACATTTAGCTTCTTTGCCTCTTCGTGCGTTATAAGTCCTTTGTTCGTAGAAAGTATTATTATACCAAAACCAAGTGCTGGAAGAAGTCTCTTCTCATATTTAAGTATGTCTCCGCTTTTTATCGGAACCCTAGGTCTTATTGCTTTACAGCGGTTAAGCATGTCATTAATCTCTATTCTTACAAAGCCGCCCCTTGCGTCGTTTATTATTTCGTATTTTGATATGTAGTTGTATTTGTTTATTATGTCAAGTACGTTTAAAAGAAACTTTGATGCAGGCTTTATAACGCATACTCTTTTGCCGCTTTTTCGCGCGACGTATATCGTGTTCAATGCACTAGAAAGAAGGTCTGCCATATTATGCCTCTGCACCGTATTTCTTAAAACCGAGCTCAGGTGCAACTTCTCTGAAACACTCTCTGCAGTAATTTAAGCCGTGTATACGAATGTGCCCTTCCATTCTATTACATCTTGTGCACTTTCTAGCCTTCATGTCATGTGGCTGCAACTTGTGAGCATTAAATTTTGCGAATCTTTTACTCTTTGCAGGCTTGTTCTTAAGCGTCTTCAATATTCTCTCGTATGCGGTTTCCATGATCAGATTATATTTACCTTGTATTTCTCCTTTATAAATTCTATTGCATCTTCCTTTGATATCAGATGACTCTTACCTATCTTTGCCTTTGATCTTCTTTTCGCTATCGAAAACCCGGCCCTATAAAGAGTGACGGCAACCGATAAACCTGCCATTCCAACGGAATAATCATATTTTACACCAGGTATGTGCACATATTCTCCCACTCCAAAGGAAAAGTTACCATATTTATCGAATTTAGCCTTGCTTATCTTGTTTTCGACCGCAACCAATGCGCGTCTGAGAAATTCGTCTGCCTCCTTGCCTCGGAGAGTAGTCTTTACACCTATTTGTAAGCCTGGCCTTATGTCCCACTCTGGTATCCTTCTTTTTGTAGTTGTTTTTACTGGTTTTGAATTTGTTATCTGATTGAGCAGCCGCGACATGTTCTCAAGCTTATCGCCTGGTTCGCCGACGCCTATATTAACAGTAACTTTACCGACTCTTATTTGACGCATTGGATTATTTTCCATAGTACTTATTGAACGAAACACGCTCCCTTTGATACCGTCAATTCACGGTCGTTGGCATCTATTTTCACAGTATCTTCGTCTATCGACACTATCTTGCCGTCTATCCCCGCATTCTTTCCTTTGTATATTAAAACCTTGCTACCTTGTTCAAAGGACATTGTCTTTATAATTTTGTTAGTAGTCAAATCAAGCACCACCGAATCTCCTGCCTGTAAATTATGCTTTCCTTCGTCTATGAGGTTCCTACCGTCGTTGAAACGCAATACTATTCTATTGCCCTTAGCTTTTGATTTGGAAATCAATTTTAAGGTCTTAACATTACCATTTTGATTCTCTACACCGACTATTTTACCATTTTTGTCTATCGAGGATCTGAAACTGACGGTCTTTATGTTGACTATATCACCGAAACCAACCGAAAATTTTTCATCCTTTACAACCCGTCCATCTACTGACACGTACCCGCTTTTTATCAAGTACCTTGTTTCTTTGCCGTTGCTAGATATCTTGAGAACATCACGCAAGAAACCAAGAAGTGCTACGGACCATTTGGCCTCGTGCTTACCCGGCATCTGTCTTATAAAATATTTGTATTTCTTCCTAGGTATGACTAACGAACTGGAAATCACACTTCTTTTGTAATGCTTAGACTCACCGTGCTTTGCCATATTTCTCCAACGATTCTGCCCTAAATTTATCAGATAGGTTAAGATCCTTTATAAGCAATACTGATGGTCTGAGTTTTAGCGGCACCTTGTTACCCTTCTTTGTTGTTATCTTAGCGCTGTCTACGGTGACTTTTAATTGCTTTGTAAATACTTTTTCTATTTTACCTTCTGTACCGCTGAATTTCCCGCGCATTATAACGACCGAATCTCCTTTACGAAGAGGCACATTCCTAGTCTTGTATTTAGAACGTAACTCCTTTGAAAGGTGCGCTGCCAACATCTTTCTCTTTATATTTAATGGTGCGTTTTCGCGATATTTTCTTTGCTTTTTTGGACTAGAACTTCCTTTCCAACTCAAACTAAATTTTTTGTTCATACTATCTTCGAAGCAGTCTTAGTTATGTGTGGAAACCTTATTGATATCTCTCTTGGCAGAGGTCCCCTCAATATTGTGCCTTGCGGCTCGTACTTTACAATGTCCTTTATAACGGCGCACGCATTGTCCTCAAACGACACTCTTGTACCATCAAGCCTTCTGTACGCCTTCTTTTGCCTCACTATAACTGCTGGAAATGTTTTGTGCACTGTATCCGGTGAGCCTTTTTTAACGACTATAAAAACTGTATCGCCGACGCCGCACTTGGGTTGTCTTCCTTTTATACCGTGATATCCCCTTACGCTAATAATTTTAGCTATCTTTCCACCAGAATTATCTGTAACGTTTATATAGCTGCCGACGTTAAGCGACTTGCTGATTTTGGCTTTAAGGGGTTTTAAACCACCGCCCTTTCTTCCTGTTCCCATATTTTAAACCTAAAGTTTTTTTACCACCACGAAACGCTTCCATCTGCTTATAGGCCTAGTTTCGTATATTATTACTTTGTCGTTCTGTTTTGCTGATATACAATCTGGATTGTGAGCTAGCACCTTAGTCTTTTTCTTCATGAAGATGTCATATTTCTTAAGCTTAAGGAATCTAGTCCATGCCACGGACACTGTGCGGTGTGCACGAGCGGAAACTACCACACCTTCGAATCTTCTGCCATGCACTCTCACGTTACCGTGATATGGGCAGTGTATGTCCGAACACGTTTTTTCAGGTTTTACAAGATCATCGTATCGCATATTCCCACGGTCTAAACTTTATTTCATTACCCATAACGTTTATGGCTTTATCACCCAAATATATAATAAATCTATTACTATCCTTTATAATTCTTTTCAACTTACCACCGCTCTCCAATGTCAGCGTGTTCTTTGTTTCGTCGACTACTTCTCCAGTCATATCCTTTTCAACCACATAAACTTTATTTCCTATCAGCATTAGGTATTAAAGAAAACATTCCTTTAAAAACGTTATTCTGATTATACTAACCCTAATCTTGTAGCTACATCCATAGCATTATATCCTTGCTTGAGCTTTGCTATAGCTATTTTCTGGCCGTTCATTCTATTCATGACATTAATGGATGATATCTTTATATCAAAAAGTCGTTCTGCTTCGATTTTTATTTCGATTTTATTGGACATAGGATTTACTATAAAAGTTATCTTGTTCTGTTCTTGCATTAAGCGTGTTGCTTTCTCACCGCTTTGGATGCTTATTATATGTTTTATGTTGGATTCCATGGTTAAATCTTCAAAGACGAAAGTGCCTCCTTTGTCCATATTATTAGCCTGCCTGGGTTGCCGGCATGAGAGGCATCCGAGACACCAAGATTCGATGGTGTTTTTACTGTTATGTTCAAATTAGACATAGAACGCTTAAGATTGCTTGCGTCTGTTGTTACGATAAGTGGGCCTAGTTTTCTCTTGTACTTTCTACCTCTGAGCTTGCCCTTACCAGCCCGTATTTTTCTACTACTTATTCTTTCTAACTCTCCCTCTAGTCCTAATTTGGAAAGTGCCATTTCTGCATCTTTTGTTTTCTTTATCTTGTTTATGGAATCATCAACTACTAAGGGTAAATGCTTTATAGCGTCTATTCTATGGTATTTTGAAACCAATTCTTTTACCGCAGACGCAGCTATAGCACTTCTTATCGCAAACAGTCTTTCTTTCTTGTTTATTTTCTTTGTTATGACTTTGTTAGCCTCTGGCGGATGCGCCTCACGACCCCCTACAGTATGGGGTGCGAATGCGCCCTCGAAGGAAAAATGTGATCCCATTCGTGACATTGTCTTTCTTGGCGTCCTGTTCATACCGTGACCATAAACAGTCTTGAATGTCCTTCTAGTTTTCATTAAGACGGCTGCCTTTCTCTTGCCTGCCAATGGGTCTACGTATTTCAACTGAAACTCATTAGACTGTTCTGCTAGAAAAGCCTTCATTATGACATCGGGCCTTATTTCATTCTTGAATAATTCTGGCAATTCAACTTCTCCTACTTTCTTGTTTTCGAGCGAAAAAACGTCTACCATATCTAAATCAATGTGGCCTTTACAGGCTCACTTTTCCTCGTCGGTCTAAGGGCTTTCCTCATTATTATCAATCTACCGGTGCTTCCAGGTACTGAACCTTTTAAGACCAAAGCTTGTGAGGAAACGTTACCGTATCTCCTGTATCCCTCTGCAATATTCGCCTCTTTAGGGTCTTTTATGATCTTTAAAACGAATTTGTTGTATTCGACTCTAGAATTAAAGCCAAGTCTACCATGCTGTGGGACTGTAAATTGCACTTTTGCCATGGACTCTGCGCCAAGGTTACCGGCTTTTCTTCTAGATTTACTTGCGTGAACAGGATATATCTTTACTCCAAACCTTGTTACAGCTCCTACAAATCCTTTTCCTTTTGTTACTGAAGAAACGTCCACAAAAGCGCCATCCTTTATAGCAGATGACATTTCAAGCTGCTTGCCGAGCAATTCCTTAGCCTTATTAAACTGTGCATCTTTATCACCGCCAATCGCTATTTCAAACAGTTCGGGCGTCTTCTTAAGGTTTATCAACCACGGTTGGGTCGAGACCAGTAATCTAAATGAATTCCCTTTGCTCTTTAACGTATCTATGTCGGTGTTCTTGCTCTTGAAACTTGTGCGTCTTGATACATTTTTGTCCATGTTTTCTGCCCATGCTTCTCCCACTGTCCCTTTGTTGTTATAACACCTAACTGCGCAAACGAGCAATGGTGGGCACTCAATAATGGTAGCATTTGTCATTACTTCCGATTTGAACGTTGGAGAATTTTTATTACTGTCAACAAATACGACACTACGCATGCCGACTTTGTAGCCTCCAAACCCGCTTATTTCTCCATTTTCCAGCGCGCCAAAATTAGGAAAATTATGATAAGCCTTGTCTGTCCTTGTTAGTGGCCAGTACTGCATGCTCCCCCTTCGAGGATTCTTTTTCTTACCTATTTGATGTCCCATTGTTCATTACTATAACCAAACGCTATTTAACATCTTTATCTTGATTTATTTATAAGCGTTACCTTAAGCCATTTTTGGAGCTTAAAGATACAAAAGTGATATCGCCTTGGCCTTATGACCCTCCACGAAGCTATCCGAAAGCACTATTATTTTATCGGCATCAGTCAAATTCTTTATTTTATGCATGGCTTCCCCCTTAAAACCGTCTAAACTTGGGAATAGCAGAGGATAGATATTCCGCCCAAAGGAAAGCCTATAAAAAGTGGATTTTTTATCCGTAGCTGCGAAGATCCTCTTGTCAGAATGATAACGTGAAAGTCTGAACGCTGAGCCCCCTAAACTGGTAAGCACAAGAATATTGTTGACATTTATTCGCTCAGATAGGAGCACCGCTGCGTCTGCTATGCCATCCTCTTCATTTTCCATTTTGTAAGTTGGCTTTTGAATTATTTTATTGTCGAACGAATCTATGAGCTTTTTTAGCATGACAAATGATTTTATAGGATAATTACCAACCGCGCTTTCCTCTGACAACATTACTGCATCTGTCCCTTCGTATATTGCGGTAAAAACATCATTAACTTCTGCCCTTGTAGGAATCGGGTTCGCTACCATGGATTCCAACATCTGCGTCGCGACTATTACTGGTTTGTGCGCCTGATTTGCTAACGCTATCATCGATCTTTGCATCTCCGGAAGTTTTGAAATATCGACATTTAGTCCGAGATCCCCTCTTGCGACCATCACTACATCTGTACAAGAAAGAATTTCTTTAAGATTTTTTACCGCATCCGGTCGTTCTATTTTTGATACTAGTATGGAATCTTCCCCTGTTAACTTTCTAACGTTCATCACGTCTTTTGCACTTGAAACAAATGATAGTCCAAAACAGTTTACACCATTTTCAAGTCCAAATCTGATTATCTCACGGTCTCTTTCAGTCGGATATTCCTTTTCATAAGTCAAATGCTCGCAATTTATGCTCTGGTCTTCTAGCAGCTGGCCATAATCAAGTGATTTTGCCCTGAATGTACTGTCAGTCCTTGATATAACTTTCAACTCAAATTTGCCGTCGGAAAGCTTTATTGTGTCACCAATACGTATTTTGTTTATTATTGAGCTGGATATTTCAATGTCCGCATTTGGCCCGAACGTATATACTTCCCCGATTTTTAAATTTACCTTGCCCTCTTTAACTTTGCCTGTCCTAAGTTTTGGTCCTGGTAAATCAAGCAGGATTGGTATGTCTAGTTTCATTAATTTTTCAAGCGATCTTATGCGTTCTATGATGCGTTTATGGTAATCTAAGTCATTGTGAGAAGCGTTCAGTCTAAACACATCAGCGCCTTTTTCTAGGAGTATCTTAATCATTTGAACTGAATCGGATGCCGGACCAATTGTGACTACTGTTTTAACGCTGTTTTTTGGCATAGGAATGAATTGCATTTGCAGCATAAATAGCACCCGGTTATGTGATAGACGAAGCTTGATGCTTTTATACTTAGAATCCAAATAAAGCGGTATAAACTTCGATTCCTTTATATATTATAAGAATGCAAAACTACACTGCTGTGCCAAAAATTACTGAAGGCATTACGCCGTAAGGTGGGTAAGCTCGCGTTATTATTCCATTCCAGTAAGTTATATAAGACGACCCCAACCCATCTCCAATTAACCCGATATAATTTCCATTCTCGCTAAACGTTTCTGTCCCGCCACCACACCCGTCCGTATAGGTTGTACTATTCGCGTTTACAACAGTACCTAAATTGTTTATATTATTGCTGCCAGAGCCTATATAGCTGCTTATCCCATTTCCGTTGGCAGTTATAACTTCGCTCTGAAGATACCATGTGTCTGCTAAAGCAGTAACTCCGGATTCGGGACAATACCATGATGTCCAACTGGCTGTCTTGGCCAATCCTATATAATTACCCCCTCCTCGACTATCCAATCTTGACATAACTCCTGTGCCAGAAGAAGATACAGTAAAGAAAGTGTCTCCAAGCCCGGTTGTATAAATGTAGTACTCTACAATGTAATTATTTGTGGAAGAAAATCCGGATAAAGAAGTATTCATATAGTCTCCGCTGCCAGAGTTGGCATAAAAAGCATCTGGTCCAAAAGGAGAGCCAGCTGGCGCGGATGGCGTTTCTCCTGAAGTGCCGTGTATCTCCCACTCAGTACTTGATGAGCCGTTAAAGTAATAATTAAATATGCTCGCACCATCATCATATTCCCCATACACCGAAGAAAGTCTTGGAGATTCCCCAACGCCTTTGGATATGCTAAAGAGGTTGTCATTTTTTGATGCAAAGCCGACATAAAGCGTTTCTGAGGAGTGCTCCGGGATCGAACCTAATCTCAGCCACCAGATAGCATAGCCTTTTGTCGCATTATAATACTCCATCCAAGAAGGCACTACCGAACCGTTGGGATAAAAAAATTCAACGTTTTGACCGAAGTACTGTGCAGTCTCGTTTATGTACTTACTGAAATTTGAAAGAGACAGATTTATCATCTGCTGGAACCGACTTGAAGTCGCAATTGTCTGTGTATTGTTTATAACCATTGGTGCATAGACTACTATATTTTGAGGTAGATTCATCTGTTTGTAAGGAAAACAAGTCGATGAGGCTATCTTGTAGTCAGACAGCGATATTACGACAATGACCTGCGGTGTTGCTGAAGATATTGAAACTGCACCCGACGCACTCCCGTTTATAGCAATCAGACTCGTGGTCTTGCCGAGCAGGTTTTTGTCCATTGTGTATACTGTAACGGTGTACGGTGTGTTTATAGTGCTCCTTTTGCCTGATAAGGTATAAAATGAAAAATTATAGGACAACTGCGTCGCATTTAACGCGTATGAATAATTTATGTATGACACCGGCAGATTGAATTTTATGTATGCCGTGGTTAGACCTACAATATTTGAAACCTGTGCGGTGGCTTGGTAAGTTCCGCTGCTGAGCGGGATAATACTCATTATATTAGAATTTGCGTACCCGATTGACTGCGTTGTGTTAGTTGAAAAAATAAAATAGTTGTTGCAGAAAAATGATGCTGGTACTCCCAGTGTTTGTAGTGGTAGGGAAAAGGTTATTGAAGATCCTAAAGGTTGAGTAAGTATGTAATTCGCTTCCTTTGATATTGTCTGCACTGACAATGAAGTGCTCTGCAATGTCTGATAGTTAGTATACGAAGAGGAGTAAATGAAAGAATAAGCAAGGAAAACTGCTAAAATTGCTAGGCCTGCGCCTATTATTATTATGTATTCTAGAGATGACTGCGTTCTTCCATTAAACTTCATATATTACCGAAGAGAAAGGAACTTATCCACTATTTTATCTATCTTGCCCTCGACGTCAGCTATACTGCCGTTTGCATCGACAACTTTTATATGGAATTCCTTCGCGGCATGAAGATAAGCCTGTCTCACTTTACTTAAGTTTTCCTTGTGTTCGAACAATTCTAAGTTTGATCTTCCACCAGATATTCTTGAAAGAGACGTGTCCGCAGAAACATCCAAAAGTATGGCAAGATCTGGCAACCTGAAATTAAGATTTATGTATCTAAGCCACTTGTAATTTACGTTAGACGCATAGCCGTAAGCGAGCGTAGAAAAAAGATACCTGTCTGAGATGACTATCCTACCGTCAACAAGTGCTGGTTCTATTTCATTTTCGAGATGATGTGCACGATCGGCACAGAAAAGTAACTGAAGAGATTTGTACGAAGTCTTCCATTCTCCTTTTAATGAAGCTTTGATTATACCCCCTAAAAGCCCATTCGTTGGCTCTTTTGTAAGCATAGTCTTAAGTCCGCGTAATTTTAAATGATTCTCAAGAAGTACTGATTGAGTGGAAAGGCCTGCACCGTCCAGACCTTCAAGCACAATGAATTTTCCCCTCATAAGAGGCTTATGAAGCGTGTGCTTTTATACCTTTTTCGTAAGTCTGTATTTTTTCATTAAGAAAATCCAAAACTATCATGCTCTTGTCTTTTAAATTTACCATGGGCACTTTTGCGACGTCTGGTTTTTGACCGTATTTCTTCTGGTAGTCCGTCTGAAATTGCCAACACGAAGAATTTACAAGTATAGTTTCCTTGTATTTTGAAAGAAGTGTTTTGTGTATGTGTCCCGTGGCGTAGATATCCGGCGTCTCGTCTATTACGAGATAATCTCTTTGCAACGGGAGTATCTGCGATGCGCCGTGTGTAGGGGAAAGGTGCCTAGATCTTAAGTGTATCTTCATTATCGCCGCGATATCGTCCGTATCCATCTTGCTGTATTTGTTTATTGTATCTGCATAGTATGGTATGCTAAATCCGTGATAAACAAGGACACCTATCTTTTCTGTCGAGAATCTTATATTAACGTAAGCGGGATTCGAAACGAAAACCGCATTTCTTAAGTTATATATCCTACCGGCAAAATTGCTGCTGATACAGGGTTGTGGCTCGGCTATGTGTGTTGCGTCATGGTTGCCTGGAGATATTATAAGTTTTATGCCTTTAGGAATTTGGTCTAACATTTTATAGAGACTATCATACTGTTCGCGTATGTCAGTTATGCTTAATTCCTTTTCCTGATCTGGATACACGCCTATCCCATCAACTAGATCGCCGCACAGAAATATGAATTTAACCGCTTTTGCTATACTAGAAAACTCGGGTATTTCGCCCTTTAACCATGATATGAATCTTTTTAGTGCATCTTCGGCGAATAGCTTTGAACCTATGTGCACATCCGAGATGAAGACGGCGTATGCATCCGGCACATTATCATTTTTTTGTGATTTTACAAAGATGTCTGGAAATATTACTTGATTTATGAACATAGCGTCGTTTGACTTCTTTCCAGATATGAAGACTACTTGGTCTTTTACTATCTCAAGATTATTTTGGGATGAAATTGCTTTAAATGAACCTGTGTTGTCCTCTATTTCTAGAATCATGAATTTTTTAATTGGGCTTATAGACACATTTGAAATCATCGCTATTGTGCTTACTGTAGAATTATTTGGCGCCGTCTTTATATTTGATATTGACATTACACTATTGCATTCTGGCTTGCTCAAAAGTATGTTTTTTAGCCTATTAAATCTATCATTAAAACAAGCTACCCAGTCGGCTGGCTTAGCGGGAGATCTTTCCCCGCCGTATGTCTTTACGACTTCCACAGAAAATGCATCATTTTCGATGTTATTTTCTGAGATATCATATAGAAGTTTCGCATCTAAAAAGGTAGCGCCGCGGTCGTTCATCTTTGATATCAACTTATCAATATCGGGTATATCCATGCTCTGTACCGATGCATCAACAAGTATTCCTTGAGCAAAGAATTTGGCTAGCTCATCATCTTTCATAAGCTAAGCTAGTTTTGGATGTTCTTACTTATAAAGATATTCTATTCGAAAGAAGATTCCGAGAAACCATTGTCCATCAACAATTTTTTAACCTTGTCGGTATGGTCTCCCTGAAGTTCTATAAAATCGTCACCGTAAGTACCGCCACAAGCTATCTTCATCTTTAATGTTTTTGCCAACGCTTTTATATCGACGGATTTTTGATCAAAACCAGTTATTATTGTAACAAGTTTCTTGAACGAGACTTTCTTGGTATAAATTCTTATTTTTTGCGTTTCCTGAGAAATTGTACCGCAGATGCAAAGATCCTTAGTTAAACCGCAAACCTGGCAGACTTCTGTCATTTGTTTTTTTGAATTTTTCTCACCTTATTTCATTAATAAGTAGACTAGGACTATATATACTTTTATTTGAGATCTTTGCGGCTAAAACACGCGAGTTTTACGCAAATGTTATTAATAACTGAAGTTTACCGTTAATTTATTTTTGGCTATTAAATCTTTCGTAGTACACGGTACGTAGCCTATCTGACTATGAGTATATGGCGCATCTTTAATAAAGAAAAATATATTAAATCACTAAGCGTAGGAGTAATTTATATAATGGGATAAATTAACGTATTTTATTATGAGAATAGAAGAATTAGCAAGTCTAATAAAAAAACCGGAGTGGGCTAAATTAGGCATAAGCGAACGCGGGGAATTAACGTTTGCTTGCTTCGATCAAGCAAAGAAAACTGGAAAAAATCCAAAATCGTTGGCTGAAGAGGCTACAAAGTATGTTCATGGAGATATAATCAATAAAGTGGAAGCCGCCAACGGCTACGTAAACATTTACTTAGATTTTAACAAAATTTTTAAACTTATGCAAAAAAACTTAGGTGCCCCACTAAACAGCTCATTTTCTAAAAAAAACGTGTTTCTAGAACACACTTCTGTAAATCCAAATAAAGCATTACACATAGGACATATAAGAAATTCGTACATTGGTGAATTTTTAAGAAGAGCTCTCAAGCGAGCGGAAAGCAACGTTATTACGGCAAATTTTGTTGAAGACACCGGTACTCAGGTCGCAGATATAGTAGTTGCTTTCAAACTGCTGAAAAAACCGATAGATACAAACATGAAATTTGATTTGTACTGTTCAAAAGTGTACAAGGAGGTCAATGAAGAATATTCTAAAGACGAAAAGCTTCTTGAATTAAGGCGTGGCGTTCTACAAAAAATAGAGAGCGGCGACAAAGAAACGGTAGATTTCCTGAGAGAAACTGTGCTTAAAATTTTAAGCGGTCAGATGGAAACACTGAACAAACAGGGAATAGAATACGATCTTTTAAATATGGAGAGTTACATCCTTAGTTCTGGATTAATAGGAAGAGCATTGGCCATTCTAAAAGAAAAACACGTTGTATACTCTCCAAAGGAAGGCAAAAATGCTGGGTGTATAGTAATAAAATATGGGGACAAAGAGAGGGTGTTAAGACGCTCTGATGGTACTTCGTTGTATGTATCAAAAGATATAGCATATGCACTTTGGAAACATGGGATATTGAAAGAGGACGTGAAGTGGAAAGAATTCATGAAAAACCCAGACGGGTCCCAAATATTTTTATCCGAGTACGACGGAAAATCGAAGGCGCTTGGAAAATACGACATGTCTATAACGCTAGTAGACTCCGAGCAGAATGACGAACAAGAAGCAGTAAGTTATGCGGTCAAAAGTCTGGATAACTCGGTTAACTACATACACTACTCATATGAAATGGTGGCATTATCAAAAGAAACCGCTGAGGCCATGGGCTTAGATGTCGATAGCCGTTTTGCAAAGATGAGCGGCAGAAAGGGAATAACGATAGAAGTAGACCCTCTATTGTCGAGGCTTACTGAAAAAATAATACAAACGGCAAGGGAGAACAAGAAATCGCTTTCTGAAGGCGACGCATTTAAACTGGCCTCTAATGTTTTGAGATACAGCCTTCTAAAGGTTTCACCGAGCAAGATGGTTATATTTGACATGGAAGAAGCACTTAACATAAAAGGTGATACTGCAGTATACATAAACTACGCCTATGCACGAGCAAAACATATTCTTGACAACCTAAAACCGCAAAAAAATTCGGATTATAAGTTTGATCCTGATGAGGAAAAAATTTTAAGACGTATGATGTTCTGGAGAGAAACGTTCAAAGAATCGATAGAAAAGATGAAAGCTAATATACTGTGCGATTATCTGCACGGATTATGTGATTCGTTCAATTGGTTTTATGAAAAAAACAGAGTTATAGGCTCTGAAAGAGAGTCTGAAAGAAGCGCAGTTGTTAATATGTTTGTAGACATAGTAGCAGAAGTTTCCTCTATTCTTGGCCTGTTTCTCGTTGCCAACGTATAAAAATAGCATATATATAGTATAAAAAAAGTTTAACTTTAGACCACGCTTATACTATATTAATAATGGAATTTGATGGGCTTTTCAATCCGTCAGGTATTGCCATAATAGGAGCATCTAGGGACCCAAGTAAGGTGGGAAGTGCAGTCCTTAAAAACATAAGGATAACATACAAAGGTGATATATACCCAATAAACCCCTTTGTAGATCAGATACAAGGCATACGTGCTTTCAAAAGCATATCTTTAGTAAAAGAGCCTATAGACTTGGCGATAATAGCTATACCAGCGGAAAAAGTACTGGACGAACTAAAAAAATGTGAAAAAAAACACATTAAATTCGCAATAATAATAAGTGCGGGTTTCAAAGAATCCGGTCATACTGGCGCACATCTTGAGGAAGATATAAGGAATTTCTTAAACAAGGCAAAAATAAGAGTAATAGGCCCGAACTGCCTCGGCGTTATTAATGTGAATCTCCCATACAACAGTACTTTCATGGATCCAAATTCAAAACCTATAGAAGGGAGAACTGCTTTTATATCCCAAAGCGGGGCTCTTCTAAGTGCAGTCGTAGACGATGCTACTATGAGTAAGATAGGCTTTAGCAAAATAATAAGTGTTGGAAATGCTGTTGATATAACCGAAGCCGATCTTCTTAGGCACCTCGCTACTGATGAGATGACGGATGCAATTGCAATGTACATAGAAGAAGTTAATGACGGAAAGGATTTCTTGGATGCGCTCACTGAAGCAAGTAAGAAGAAACCAGTCATAATATTAAAGGGAGGGCGATTTAGCGAAACTTCAAGCGCAGTTTCTTCACACACCGGATCTATAGCAGGTAGCAACAGGGCCTATGAACTTGCCTTTAGGAGGGGCGGCGCGATAACTGTCTACAACATAGATGACTTGTATAATTTTATTAGAGATGCGCCTTCTCTGAGCATAAACGGTGATGAGGTAGTAATACTTACAAATGCAGGGGGTGCAGGAGTTGTAGCTACAGACAGCCTGGCTAGTGTAGGTCTTAAACTTGCAAAACTACCTGAAAAACTCTCTTCAGATTTAAGAAAATCCTTCCCTAAAGGGATAAATTCAAACAACCCTGTCGATATTCTCGGTGACGCAACACCTGAACGATACAGGGAAGCGCTTAGCATGCTGTTACGTGTAAATAAGCCGATTATTGCTATATTTGCCCCTCAAGAAATGGCTATGCCTATAGAAACGGCAAAGGGGATAATAGAGGCACACAATTCGCATCCTGAAATACCTTTATTACCTGTGTTTATGGGGGGTGCAAGCGTAGAAAAAGGGGAAAAACTTCTACTTGAAAACAAATTACCTTGTTATAGATATCCTAACGAAGCTGTTGATGTAGTAAAGGGGCTTGTATTTCACAAAAGATTCATCGAGCCTAAGTACACGCAATCAAATCGCGTAAAAATAAAAGTTTCAAAATTAAAATCGCAAGAAAACTTGTTCGGATTGCATGCAAAAGAGATATTTGATAAACTTGGCATCCGCACAGTAAAAGGTGTAAAATTCAAAGATCAAAAAGAACTTAGAGCTGCTTCTGGAGTGATAGGATTTCCATGCGTAATGAAGATCGGTTCAGATTCCATATCCCATAAGGGTGAAGTTGGAGGAATACTAACCGGCATAAAAGACTTACAGCAGTTAGAAAGAGAATTTGAAGATATGTCTAAGAAGATGCGCACAGAATCAATAAAAGTGCCTTATTACGAACTTTACGAGGATGCAAACAAATATTCAAAAGACAGTTACGAAATAATACTCGGTGGGCATCGGGATGAAAAATTCGGTCCAATCGTGGGCTTGGGAATAGGTGGAGAATACGTAAAAATCATAAACGAAATGCGTTTCGCACTGTCCCCAGTATCAGATTATGACATAGAAAAGATAAAAGAATCTAAGGCTGGAAAAATAGTAAAAGCCCTATGTAAAGAAACAGTGCTAAATGAAATAGTAACCTACCTAATAAAAATAGCAAAGTTAATGGATGAAAATCCCTGGATAAAGGACATTGACATAAACCCTCTACTTGTATCAGAAAATGGTGCTATCGCTGTAGATTTCAAAATATATTCTTAATTCTAAACCTTTTTGAAAAGAGGTTCTCCTTTCCTTGGTCTAGAGTGTATTTCAGTGAATTTGCAATCCTCCAATTTGCTTGCACTTATACCAAGCTGCGAAAATATTCTATTTGATGTGTGTGGTATAAACGGATAAAGAAGAGTGGCTATTATCCTTATCGCTTCCAATAAATTGTAAAGCACATTTCCTAATTCCTTTTCCTTCAATTTCCAAGGTTCCCTATCTGTAACGTACTTATTCGTTTCCTTGATAAAGTCCCAAATAATTGAAAGAGCCAAGTAAGTGTCGAAATTGTCCATAGCCTCAACTATTTTATTTAGCTTCAATTTAGAGTCTAGTTCTGGAGTACCTTCCAGTTCGCCTTCGAATTTTTCTACCAATGTAAGAGTCCTGTACACGAGATTGCCTAAGTCCGCCGCTAATTCTCCGTTTATCCTCGCTTTTAGCGACTCTTCGGAAAAATCGCCGTCATCCCATATGCGTTTCTCTTTTATAAGAGCGTATCTTAAAGCGTCGGATGAATATCTTTTGACAAGATCCACAGGGTCTATTGCATTTCCAAACGACTTGCTTATCTTCTTGCCATCTATAGTCCACCAACCATGCACCAAGACTTGTTTTGGAGGATCAATCCCTGCCGACATCAGGAATGCCGGCCATATTACGGAATGGAACCAGTTTATCTCTTTTCCTACAACATGCACTGAATTTGACCAAAGTTCAGTGAAATCTTTGTTATTCGGCCACCCTATTCCGCTTAGATAATTAGTCAAAGCGTCCAACCATACATATATTGTAAAGCTCTTATCCAGTTCGAATGGTATTCCCCATTTTACGGATTTTCTTGTTATATCTAAATCATGCAGCCCTTCTTTTATGCGGTTCTCAACTTCACGAAGCCTAAAATCGGGAATAACAAACGAGCTATTATTAGAGTAAAGACTAAGCAGTTTTTCCTGATATTTGCTAAGTTTGAAGAAATAGTTTTCCTCCTTCATCTTCTTTACTTCTCTGCCACAGGCTGGACATCTCCCATCCTTTAGCTCTAAATCTGTAAGAAAAGTTTCATCGGGAACGCAGTACCATCCTTCATATTCTCCCTTATATATGTCCCCTTTCTTGTTTATCAAATCTGTAATAAAGGCTACTGCATATTCATGGTCTTTGTCCGTTGTTCGTATGAATTTGTCATATTCAATATTCAATTCTTTCCATGTTGACTTAAATTTTTCAGCTATTTCATCTACAAATTCTTTTGGTGATTTACCCATCTTTTCCGCACTTTTCTCTATTTTTTCGCCGTGCTCATCAGTTCCTGTAAGAAAGAAAACATCTTCTCCTTTTATTTTATGCCATCTAGCGAGTATGTCAGCCACTATAACTGCGTAAGCCGTGCCTATGTGTGGCTTGTCATTCACGTAAAATATAGGTGTTGTAACGTAAAATTTCCCCATAATCTCTTAAAATTACATAAGAATATAAGTCTAACAATTTAAGAATAAGAAGCTGTGAAGGTTATCGGTATTATATAACCTGCCTGCAGACTTCCTGTGGCTGGTGTCGGTGTATAAGTGCTAGTATGAATACCTGACGAGTTCGAAAGCGTTGGGATAGAGAAACTGTATGAAGAGGAAGACGTGCGGAAAGGCATGTCAGAGATCTGGGTATAGCCGGTAACTGCATAAGTTGCGGAAGGAATCGATATCGTCGATTCGACAAACGAAGACAGGTTGACGTATACGATGTAAGAGTTAGAACCCTGACCGAAGTATGCGGATTTGCCATCGGATGTCGCGAAACCCTCCGTAGCGGTTGTAGGGAACGACACTCCACTAATTATGTAAGTCGATGTCGGTATCTTATACAAATAGTAACCTGAGTTGTACAGGGATACGTACAGGACGCTGTCGTTCGGCGATACCCAGAAATCACCGGGATAGGCGTATGAATATGGATCGCCTGAACTGAACACTCCCGCGTGTGTAGCTTCTATATTGAACGGCGACGTGGCGTTTATCGCGGTGATGTTTATTTTTGAGTTTGAGGAATAATAACCCAGGGCATAGAGCGTTTTCCCATCCGGACTCGGCGCTACGCCGTAAACGTAGGTTCCTTTGTTGAGGCTTATGTTTGCGATCCTTGTGTTTGATGTCGTGTTTATCACGGTTATGTTATTGTTGCCAGCATCCGTCGTGTAGATTAGTTTTCCATTCGGTGACATTACTACCACATACGGATACAGCGCGGGAATCGTCTTCATTATGGTGTTTGAGGTTAGGTTCACCACGACTACGAGATTGTTTGATGTGCCAAGGTAGACATACTTGTCGTTGTTAGAGAACACAGCGCTGTAGGCATAGTATCCTATGTACAGGGACGATATCCTGGCGAAAGAAGTTGTGTTGAATATGTATATGTTATAAGCATTGTCTTCCAGCAGCATAAGTTTTCCGTCCTGTGACGTCGCCGCGAGATGCACATAGGACAGAGTACCTAGTTTATATTTTGAGACTACGTTGTTCGCTGTCCTATTCAGGACGGTGATGTTCGAGTTAGAGCTCGTGTAGCTTGGCACGAAGATGTAAGGCGTAGTCTTCTCACGCTGCTGGATGCTGTCGTATGTGACGTTCCAATTATATCCTGGGGGCAGACCGTACTCTGTGAAGGTCGTTATGCATGAACTTGATGATACTGAAAAAGATATCGAGACCGGGGTTCCTGCAGTGTCGGTGTTGCTTGATGGAGTCGGAGCATATGTCGAATTGCAGTCTAATGATTGGTTCGCTGGATGAATGGCTGATGGGACTGAGAAGGAGAAAGTTCCTGCGGCTGTCGGTATTGTCATGCTGGTTGCGGTGGAATTTCTAGTTACACTGTTGAACGTAACTGACCATGGCGTTCCTGACGGCAGACCAGACTCTGTGAAAGTAGTGAAAGTGCAATTGTTAGAGCTGGAGTAGACTAAGGTCTGACGCTCTCCTGCTTGCAGGTTACCTGACGAGAAAGATGGAGTGAATATAGTCGCACACCCTCCCGTGCTGTTGAACAATGTAGGGGCGGAGAAACTGTATGAAGAGGAAGACGTGCGGAAAGGCATGTCAGAGATCTGGGTATAGCCGGTAACTGCATAAGTTGCGGAAGGAATCGATATCGTCGATTCGACAAACGAAGACAGGTTGACGTATACGATGTAAGAGTTAGAACCCTGACCGAAGTATGCGGATTTGCCATCGGATGTCGCGAAACCCTCCGTAGCGGTTGTAGGGAACGACACTCCACTAATTATGTAAGTCGATGTCGGTATCTTATACAAATAGTAACCTGAGTTGTACAGGGATACGTACAGGACGCTGTCGTTCGGCGATACCCAGAAATCACCGGGATAGGCGTATGAATATGGATCGCCTGAACTGAACACTCCCGCGTGTGTAGCTTCTATATTGAACGGCGACGTGGCGTTTATCGCGGTGATGTTTATTTTTGAGTTTGAGGAATAATAACCCAGGGCATAGAGCGTTTTCCCATCCGGACTCGGCGCTACGCCGTAAACGTAGGTTCCTTTGTTGAGGCTTATGTTTGCGATCCTTGTGTTTGATGTCGTGTTTATCACGGTTATGTTATTGTTGCCAGCATCCGTCGTGTAGATTAGTTTTCCATTCGGTGACATTACTACCACATACGGATACAGCGCGGGAATCGTCTTCATTATGGTGTTTGAGGTTAGGTTCACCACGACTACGAGATTGTTTGATGTGCCAAGGTAGACATACTTGTCGTTGTTAGAGAACACAGCGCTGTAGGCATAGTATCCTATGTACAGGGACGATATCCTGGCGAAAGAAGTTGTGTTGAATATGTATATGTTATAAGCATTGTCTTCCAGCAGCATAAGTTTTCCGTCCTGTGACGTCGCCGCGAGATGCACATAGGACAGAGTACCTAGTTTATATTTTGAGACTACGTTGTTCGCTGTCCTATTCAGGACGGTGATGTTCGAGTTAGAGCTCGTGTAGCTTGGCACGAAGATGTAAGGCGTAGTCTTCTCACGCTGCTGGATGCTGTCGTATGTGACGTTCCAATTATATCCTGGGGGCAGACCGTACTC
>JAKAPK010000002.1:104453-205741 GCA_021807125.1 Nanobdellota archaeon
TCAGGACGGTGATGTTCGAGTTAGAGCTCGTGTAGCTTGGCACGAAGATGTAAGGCGTAGTCTTCTCACGCTGCTGGATGCTGTCGTATGTGACGTTCCAATTATATCCTGGGGGCAGACCGTACTCAACAAAGGTAGTGTTACACGGGGAAGAATAATTTATGGTCTTTGAACCTCCATTGACAAGATAGCCGATTTTTGGCGCAGTCGAGAAGCTTTTGCGGCATGTCGCATTTAAAAGCGGAAAATTTGGTGTGGAGACATTGAACGAATAGTTGCCCGTTATACCTGTGAAGGAAATCTGAAGAGCTGAAGAATTCTGAGTCTGTCCGTCCCATGTCACAGCCCAGAATGTTCCTGTCGGTAGACCTGTCTCTGTGAAGGTCGTTACAGAAGAAGCTGAATTGGAAGGTACTCCCAGCAGTTGGACTTCTATCCTTCCGTTGGATAATTCTAGAGATGGTGCGCCCATTCTTATTATCGTATAAGCTACGTTCACTATTGCCGTTAAGGGACTTGATGACAGCGATAGCGAGGAAACGTTGCAGACGTTATCCTGGCCGGGGCTCATTATTTTCAACGTGCAGGATGCTTTGTACATGCTGTTTCCCAGCTGTATAGTCGTATTGGTGATGTTTACAGAGTAACCTACCTGGTTCGACATCGTGAATTCCAAGAAAGTATAGTTTGCATGTGCTGACGTTACAACTATCCCGGAGAATCCTGTTTCTGAGAAAGGGAGGTTAAATGATGAAGATGGGTTGAATAAGCCCATAGTGTACATTATCAGTACTACTATCACTATAATAAGAATAGCCCAGCCGTAAGTCATTATGTACTCTAGGGCCGACTGTCCTTTGTTATTCATACAATAAAATTAGCGGGGGCCGGATTTGAACACGGCGACCTTCGGGTTATGGGCCCGACGAGCACTCCTGGCTGCTCCACCCCGCTATCATAAACATAGGTATCTTTTAATACCTTATAAGCGTTAAGATTAATAGCCTAAAAGTAATCGTTATTTGTGGAAGAAAAAGAACCGATAGTAATTTCTCTTGGCGGTTCGTTCATATTCAACAAAAGTGAAGAATTAAAGGAACTTAAGCGCGTTATAGATTCATTTCACAGAAATGTTACTATAGTCGTCGGCGGCGGGCGACTGTGTAGAGATTATATTTCGTTCGCTAAGTATCTTGGTTTAAGCACAAATGAACTGCACATAGTCGGCATAAAGGCTACCATACTAAATGCATTTGTAATCTCACGAGCATTAAAATATAAATTTTACAACGGCTCACCAGACAAGACGCCGAAAAAAGGGGTAAACGTGATGGGTGGGTTTTATGGTGGAAAATATAGACCTGGTAACACCACGGATGTTGTTGCTGCTATCGCTGCTATTTCAGTTAATTCAAAAACTTTGCTAAATCTATCAAAGGAGAAGGGAGTATATGATAAGGACCCTGAAAAGCACAAAAATGCAAAACTCTTAAAAAAAATTTCATTTGATACATTTTTGTCTAAGACAAAAAACGCAAGAAAACCCGGTATGAATTTCATATTTGATCCAAAAGCTGCAAGAATGTGTAAAAAGGCAAATATACGAGTAATTGTAACGAGTGATCTGAAAGATATTAAGAAAGTATTGAACAAGGAAGAAGTAAATGGCACCGTCTTAAGTTGAGTTCTAAACCTAAGAACTTACATTTCCTGAAATTTCTCCGGAACCGGTGTAGTTAATGCCTTCTAACGTATAGATATAATCTATCTTAGCATCGTATTGCACACCTTTTGTTTGACATGGACTTGTGCCGTTAGTTTTTATGACAAATCCAGTCGTTGGACGCAGAGTAAGCGACTCATTGAATAACGGGATTAGTTGCAGGTTATGATTGCCGGACAGATTCGTGCTTTGGATTATTGAAGGGGATACGCCTGGAATTTCCCAGATAGTTACATTTACGTTATTGTCATTTCTTAAAGGTATGGTTATCCCAGATACAGCGGAACACTCTGCTCCAAATGTTGGAGTGAACGGGACGAATCCAGAAACTGCTTTGTTCTGTCCATTGCTATTTCCTAAAAATTCGTTGCTAAGATTTGTAAAAACTGATCCGCTTGGTAAATCGATTATGCCTGAGGCTGAAACTACCGTAGGTGCTGAATTAAAGGATATCTGGATAGTGACTATAACTTCAGAGTTCGAATAATTCGTAAGTTTTACCTCTGTAGTATAATACAGAGGCAGTCCTATCGTATTTGAAAAACAGAACTGGCTATACAAAGAATACGCGATACCGCCTACTAAATCTGATTCGTTTGTTGACATCAAAGAGCATTGTTCGCCACTGTACGTTCGCGTTCCTAAATATTGAAAACTGGCGTTGCCAAAATGTGAAATTAGGGAAAAACTATTTGAAAATATCGTGGTGTTTGAAAGCCGGTTCCACTGCTGCACTGAGCTAACATTGAGCAGTTCTGCATCGTATTGGCAGCCAGTGCCGTTGCCGATATTGACGCACCCGATGTCGCCTGTACCGTTGTATATGTCCCACAACTTTATCAAGTTAGATAGTGCCGGTATGCGTGGCATTGTATAGCCCGGTAAACTATTGTAAATAAAACCTAAAGAAGGCAGGATGAGACTTGCTATTTCACTTATATTTACACCTGTATATGATCTTAAAAAATTCCCATATTTGGAAATTGAGTAGGTTGCGGGTATGGATATCGCGCTTAAAGATGCGTTGAATTTGTTTGTTATCGCAGGCCCTAATGTTATCATAAACCCTCCTGAATAGGATAAATTGAAGTTATTGTTTTCTATCCCTAGGCTTACTTCATTCTCCACTTGCTGACCCGTAGAGAGCCCTTGAAAGGACAGGCCAGAAGATGATTTGCTTCCTGTTATGTAAGACATGCCGCTGGCAAATAACAGATACATTGTAACTGCTATGATTATCACAACCACAATAATCGCAAGGAATAGCTTGTTAAAAGCCATAATTCACATTAGGGTAACTCTTCTAGTATTTTAATACGTTTTATAACTAAATGAGGTTAAAAGTCGGGTAGTGTATTATTTAATCGATATGAGAACCAGCTCTGCGTGGATGTCGTCTATATTACCGATTTCTGCTGTTTCACAGGGCTTTGGAATGATAATACCGTTATATATCCTCTATTTACATGGAACTGTCTTTAATATAGCGATAGCTACAACACTATACAACCTTGTCGGCATACCGGCCTCTCTGTTTTGGGGAGATATGACTGACCGATTCAAAAGAACAAAACTCTTCATAGTGTTGTCAGTTCTTGGGGTATTCCCCATAATAATGATAATATATTTTCTTGCGTTTGTGCCTGTTTTAGAGTACGCGTACGGAATATTCGCTTTCATAGCCACTGCCGCTTCACCAGCATTAAATATACTAGTCATGTCTGGAAAAACCAATCCTAAGTTGCCGAAATATTTCAGTAGATATAGCATAATATCTTTGGCCGGTTCTTTGGTAGGGCTGGTGCCCGGTCTGTTCATAGACAACGGCTATATTGGTTTATATCTGATATTCCTACTGCTTCTTAATGTTTCTGCCTTAATATTAGGTCTTATTTTCTTGGAAGAGCGTATCCCAAAAACAGTAGCCAAAGATAAAATTGAAACAAGCATAAAGTCCTTTCCAGTACTGAACATGCTTAGCACAATGCCACAGATACTAACTGGACAAAGACTCGTCGAGACGCTGCATAAAAATTTCATGAATCCTGTACGCAGAAAGGTTTACACGTTGCTCATAGTTATTGCTGTGTTCGAGATAGGGATGAGCCTTTTTAACACTTCTTATATCCCATATCTTATACATTATGGAGTAAGCTATTACAATGTTTTTTTCATACAAATCGCTAACACTATAGGTCAAATATCTGTATATTTTATTTTCATATTTTTCCTAAGCGAAAAAAGGATGCACACGTATTACCGTTTTTCTACATTACTAAGAGGTACAGCATACACAATCGCATTTGTTCCTATTTTCTTTTTCTTGAACGGTTTCCTCTACGTTAATGTATTGGCTTATCTCATAGGTGGATTAGCATACGCGCTGTGGAATATCGCATCTTCCGTACTTATCTTTGGACACATCAAAAGACTAAAAAAAGGACATTATATAGGGTTGTGGACGGCTATAATCGGTGTGTCCGCCGTTCTAGGCTCGTTTATGTCGGGGATAATATCATCTTATTCTAGTTATCTTTATACGTTCGGCCTTGGAATAGTGTTCACTGCATTGTCCTACGTTCTTTTCAACAAAATATACGAATCCGGCGAACGAAAGAAATATAAGACTGCATCGTCGCAAACAGACTAATTTATATAGTATAATGTAACAAATTAATAAAATGCAAGTAATAATAGCAGAAAAAAGTACTGCCGCAGAGACTATAGCAAAAAATATAGGCGAGAGCAAATTAAAAAGCAAGGAATTCGGTCCTGTTAAAATCTGGTTTACAAAAATAAATGGCAAGGATTCTGTAGTAATACCCTTAAAAGGGCACATAATGAACGTGAAATACCCTGAAAAGTTCAAAAAGTGGGATGAAGCAACTCTAGTAAAAATGATTGATGCTGGATTATTGTACGAGCCGGATGCAATAGCGAATATTGATGTGATTAAAAAATACGCAAAGGACGCCGACGAAGTAATAATAGCCACAGACTACGATACTGAAGGAGAGTCTATAGGCTTTGAAGCAATATCTGTGGTAAAGGAAGTCAATAAAACTGCAAAGATATATCGCAGCGTGTTCTCTTCTTTAACTTCAAAGGAACTTGCAGATGCCTTTAATAAACTGCAAAAACCGAATAAGAACCTAGCAGACAGTGCAGATTCCAGAAGAGAAATAGACCTTATATTGGGTGCGGTACTTACGCGTTTTGTATCTTTGTCAGCAAATAGACTTGGAAACGCTTTCCTTTCTGTTGGTAGAGTGCAGACGCCAACCCTTACATTAATAGTTGACCGCGATGCTGAGCGAAGAGCGTTTAAACCACAGAAATACTGGAGATATGTTGCTGAAATTGAATCGGGCAGTGAAAAATTCGTCGCAGAACATTCTGAAGGCAAGATTTTTGACGAAAAAACCGCAGAAAAACTGAGAAAACTTTTGAAAGAAAAACATGCAAAAATAAAATCTATAACCAAAAAGGTGAGGGAAGTGTCCCCGCCAAAGCCATTTAATACAACTGGTTTCTTAAGAAGTGCAGCATCTATCGGATTTAGCGTTCCAAATGCAATGAGGATAGTGCAAGGTTTATATATGAAAGGATATGTATCATATCCACGAACGGACAGCGAAGCGTATCCCCCTACTTTGGATCTTAAAGACATATTATCTGAACTTTCAAAAAGCCAGAGTTATAAAAAACACACGGACAAAATCCTCGCGGCTGGTGAAATAATCCCGACAAAGGGAAAAGAAGCGAAGGACCACCCTCCTATACACCCAGTAAAACTTCCAGAAGAAAAACTATCGTCGCAGGAGAACAGAGTATTCGATTTAATAACACGCAGGTTTTTGGCCACGCTTTCCAAGCCGTCTAAAGAAGAAGTCATAAATGTGAAACTGGATATAAAAGGCAACGAATTTGTAGCCAGGGGTTCCAAAATAATAATACCCGGGTGGAGAGAAGCCTACACTTATTCAAAATATGAAGAGAACATTCTGCCAGAACTTGAAGAAGGAAAGCAGTTAAAAATTTTATCTTTTAAAGAGGAAGAGGATCAAACTTCTCCCCCATCGCATTTTTCACAAGGGGGCTTACTGAAAATAATGGAAGACCTGCGTCTTGGAACGAAGGCCACTAGGCCGGAAATCTTAAAGAAACTCATGGAAAGACGTTACATATCAGCTAGTAAGACCCTTATACCGAGCGAAGTCGCGTTCGCAGTCACTGAGAGTCTCAAGAAAATATCGGAAGAGCTAACCGGGCCAAAATTAACTGCGCACATAGAAGAGGAAATGAAAAGTGTAGAGTCGGGAGAAAAAACAAAGGACGAGGTAGTAAACGAATCACGAAAATTAATCAAAGACATATTATCCGAACTTTTCAAGAAGAAACCTGCAATAAAGGAACTTATGCATAAAGCGTTGTTACAGCAGTATGTTTTTGGGGTGTGCCCAAAAAGCGGTGGAAAATTAAGATTAATAGTGTCGAAAAAAACGCACAAACGATTTGTCGGATGCGGCGACTATCCGAAATGTCATTTTGGACTTCCATTGCCACAGTCCGGTTATATGTTTATATCGCCACAGACTTGTCCAAAGTGCGGGATACACATGGTCGAGTGGCACGGAAAAGAAAGCAAGCGAACGTATATCTTCTGCGTTAATCCGGCATGCAAACCTCCTAAGAAGGAGGAGAAGGCAGTCGCCAAGCCTGCTAAACAAGACGAAAAAAAGCAGTCGTAGTCCCTCTAACAAGCGTCAAATCAATTTAACGCAAATCTGTTCTTTGGCGGAAGATTCTTTTTTTAGAAATGTACTTCTGAAAAAGACATATGATGTCAGTATACGCATGCCTAGCTCTGACTATATGGAACTATGCGCTTAGGACCGTATATACGAAGGTTTATTCTTTCTTAGATACAACGAGATCTATACAACGACCGGCCGCTACTGTTAAGCCCATATCTCTTATAGCGAAGCCCGCTAATTGAGGTATATTGTCTGCTTTTTCTATCGAAAGTGGCTTAAGAGGCTGAAGCTGAACTATCGCTGCATCACCCTGTTTGATAGTCGCTGGATTCTCTTCGACTACTGCACCCGTCTTTGGATCAAGTCTCTTTAGTATTTTAACAAATTTTATTGGTACTTGTGCGGTGTGGGTGTGCAATACTGGGCTATAACCTGCAGCTATAGCTGTTGGGTGTTGCAAGACTATTATTTGCGCTGTAATCTCAGATGCGACTGTTGGGGCCGATGAAGCGAGACCCGCTACATCTCCTCTGCTTATTTGATCCTTTTCTATTCCTCTAACGTTAAAACCTATATTGTCTCCAGGGAGTGCTTGATCTAGTTTCTGGTGGTGCATTTCAACTGATTTGACTTCACCAGTAACATGCGAGGGCTCAAATATTATTTTGTCGCCTGGTTTCATTATTCCGCTTACTACCTTACCAACTGGAACTGTTCCTACTCCTTGTATAGAATAAACGTCCTCTATTGGAACTCTAAGAGGGAGTTGTGTCGGTCTATCAGGTAATGGCAGTGCATTAAGAGCTTCGAGCAGGGTCGGTCCTTTGTACCAAGACATCTTTTCCACTCTTTTAACAAGATTTGATCCTTCCTTTGCCGATATCGGTACGTAGTTGAATGACTCTGCGTTAGGATAAGACATCTTTACAGCCTTGATTATTTCATTCTTTACATTGTTGTATTTAGTTTCATCATAACCTAAAAGGTCCATTTTGTTTATTGCGATTATTAAGCTCTTTATACCGAAAACCCTTGCAAGGTAGGTGTGCTCTCTTGTTTGTGTCATCACTCCTTCTTTACCGTCTACTACTAGTACTGCGGCATCCGCTTCAGACGCACCGGTAATCATGTTCTTTATAAAGTCTACGTGACCGGGTGCATCGATTATAGTAAAGTCATATTTTTCGGTAGAGAGCTTCTCGTGACTCAAGTCTATAGTTACTCCTTTCTTTCTCTCTTCTGCAGATTTATCTAAGAAATAAGCGAACTCAAATTCTACCTTTCCTAAGGTCTCTATCTCCTTCTGAATCTTAGCCTTATCCTGCTCGCTGTAGCTGCCCGTCTGAAACAAAAGTGTCCCGACTGTGGTAGATTTACCCGAGTCTACGTGACCTATAAAGATCAAATTCATGTGTGGTTTTCCTTGCGCCATTTTTTATCACCTTTTTACATTATTATATAGTTATTAATAAGCGTTTCTACACATATATAAATCTTTCTATCGCTTAACAATGAAGTTTGCTATTCGCAGTTATTCTGCGGTATTTAAGCAAAATCGACGACAAAATTATAGGATTAATATTTTAATGACATACGCGTATTCATATTATGGCTAACTTTGTTTATCCTGAGTATTCTAATAACATTTATTCGCTTTCGAACAGCATATTACAAACTTTTGGTATAGACACAAATAAACCTTCTATATACCTAAATGTGCCGAGTAAAAAGAAAGTGTGCTTAATAGTCTTGGACGGGCTAGGTCTTGACATGTTATCGCACTATGAAAACGGCGCCGAAGTGGAATTAAGAAAAATGACTACTGTATTTCCATCGACTACGGCTACGGTCCTTGCCAGCCTTTTGCTTAACATGTCTCCTGGAGAACATGGAATATTAGGTTACAAAACTTTCTATAAACGAGCTGCCGGAATAATAAAACCGCTGGAGTTCACGTATGCTGCTATACCGCGCCCGGGTGCACTTGGACCCATTGGGGAAGCTCGGGATTTTTTCCCATTTATGAATCTATTTACCAAGCTATATAGAAAAAGACGCGTTAAAAGTACTGTAATAACTCCTATAGAAATTTCACACTCCGAATACAGCGAGTTAATTATTTCGGGAGCAACAAATGTGATTGGCTACCACAACATATGGGATAGCTTTGAAATGCTGGAAAATGAACTGCGCGTGGGCAAATCACGTTTTGTATATATGTATATACCTTACATAGATTCTTTAGCTCACAATTACACGAAAAATGACAACTCCGTAAGAAACGCTACACGCTTTATCTATAATGGCATAAAAGAGATATTTGGCCGCAATTCTAATCGCGTATTCGGAATGGTCACTTCAGACCATGGACATTCAAGTGTATCGAACACCGTAGAATTAGAAGAAGACTATGCGCTAATGGATAAGTTGGAAATCCCCCCCTATGGGGATTCGAGAGCATTGATGTTAAGGACTAGAAATGATATAAGACAGGACCTGTCTAAGTATAATCTAAGAGTATTTTCTAAGGATGAAAGTCTAAAGCTTTTTGGGGATGTGAATGAAAACACGTATAAGGTTCTGCCGGACTTTGTGGCCGTGCCGGCTGACAACACGGCATACAGCTATGATTATGATCTCAGAGATAAAAAGAACAATAAAAGAACAGTGCACCTTAAATCACACCATGGCGGACTATCGAAAGAGGAAATGGAAATACCTTTAGTTATATTCGATTCATAGGCTGCCGAATTTACGTTGTTGGTTGATTATCAATTTATTTAATGAGATAACTGTATATTTAAATGACAACCAGCAAAAAACGACTTGCAGAAATAATACTTTCTTCATCATTAAAAGCATCGGTAAGTTTAACACATATTGGTGACGCCGCACAGGAAAAACAAATACGTGTACTGCCTTACTACAGCCGAGTAAAATGCAATGCTTATATCACAACAGAAGCGGAACTTAAAAATAAGCGATTATTGGTAAAAAATCACCTCTGGCGATTTAAAAAAGACAACATGTATTTCACTTCTTTGCTTGGGGGTTGGTTTGGCGCGTACATCTTTATGGACGACGGCAGCGTTTACCTAATACGCCCATATGGACTATACCACAGGGATGACGCGAATAACGTTAAAGACATTATGGTGCCCAAGGTTGACATAACTGCAGCACTAAACGATTATGAGAGCCTTTTTCCAAGACTTATTTTATTAAAAAAATATAAAACCGGCGGAGATTGTACGTAAAGTAAAAACAATTACTTAAAAACATTAAAAGAACTGTTTGGTAAATACGCATAAATCGCTGGTGCTTTGACGCAAATAGTGGTTCTGTTACAGTCGAGGATGCAGTAAAGGAACTACAAACATTATGTAGCAACATCATTAAAGCCTATTAAAGAGTTAAATATTTCGACTGGAGGAAATAGATATGGAGATAGTCCCTGTAGGAACGACTAATATTCAGTATGAGGGCGTATTTGACGACCAGAAGTTCTATAACTTCGCAAAAGATTCGCTTCAGAGCAACGGCTATAAAGTAAGTGAAAACAAGTATGTGCAGTTCGGTCCGAATTATCATATAGAATGGTCTGCGAACAAACTTATAGATGATTACATGGCATACAGAATAAAATTCGTGCTTGATTACAGAAACATGACCGAAACAAGCGCTATGAAGGATGGAAAACCTGTAAAAGTTAAAACCGGCACTGTGCAGGTAACTATGGTCTCCGACCTTCTTCTTGATTACCTTGACAAGTGGGCCACCGGCATATCTAAGTTGGTAAGGCCGATATACGATAAAATGAATGCAGCGCAAATAGACCAGAGAAAACGCACATTTGACAATGACATACAAAACATAAAAAATACTCTGCAGTCACACTTCGCTTAAATAGTGTATGCAAAACAGGAGTCTTACCTCTTTTGACCTATTCAGGTTTATAGAAGAACTCGATTATCTACAAGGCGCAGTCATTAGAGACGTCCGGAGCGGAAAAAATGAGATATTTATTGAACTTTATAAAAACCAGACCTTTTGGTTGAAACTCGTACCTGGGAAATATTTTTCTGTATCTAATACTAAACCAAAAGAGAACATAAAATTTGGATTTACAGAAATGATGAGGTCATCATTCCTGAATAAAAGGATAAATCTGTCTATGCACAGGTCAGACAGAATCCTAGAACTTGATTCACTGGAAAAGAAATTAGTTGTCGAGCTGTTCTCAAAGGGTAACATCATTCTAACAAACGGCGGAAACATCGAACATGCTCTTTTTACAAGAAATTACGTATCAAGAAATGTATCTGAAGGAGAGGTGCTTATTTATCCTCCAGAAAAGTTTGATTTTTTGCATTCAGAAAAGAAAAGTATCCTAGGCGAACTTGCTAAATCAGATAAACAGACTGTAGTGAAGGCGCTTGCCGTAGATTTTTCACTTGGGGGCGTGTACTCAGAGGAAATTTGTTATAGAGCGGGTATAGACAAAATGAAAAGCCCTAATAAACTTTTAGAAGAGGAAAAAAACGCTATCTATTCTGCTATCGAAGCGATATTGCACGAACCACTTAAACCTAATATAGTAAACTCAGAAGTGCTTTCAGTTATAGATCTGACGCACCTGCACACGGAAAAAGAGTATTTTAAAACCATAAATGATGCAGTTATAAATTTTTTCAGAGAAGAGACGGTTAGATCTAAGCAGAAAACTACCACAAAGTCACAGCTTGAAAATGAAATAAATAAACTATCTTCGGAAATAGATTTCATAAAGGAAAACTACGAAAAAATATATACTGCTATAGAGTTGATTAAAAACTCCGACGTAGAGCTAGAAAAAAGGGTCGAGATGCTGACTAAACTGGGGTGGGGACTTAACGGCAAAACAATAACTTTATTATCGGCGCCGAATTTGTCTATAGACATAACGCGGCCCATACAATTCGGCACAGAGCAAAGATACACAAAAATAAAGAAACTTAAGAATGCGCTTTCTAAATCCAAAATTGTAACTGTAAGGGCATCAAAATTGGACTATGTAGACGAATCGGCATGGTATTCAAAATTCAGATGGTCAACTACTTCATCTGGCAAACTATTCATTATTGGGAGAGACAATAACCAAAATGTTTCTTTGATAGAAAAACATGTCGAAAAAACTGACGTCATACTACATGCGGACGTTTTTGGCAGCCCATTCTGTATATTGAAATGCAAAGACGTTGAAGTTACTGATTTGGATTTACAAGAGTGCGCAAAGTTAGTCGGCGCATATTCATCCGCATGGAAAGCCGGGGCAAACAGCATTGATGTCTATTATGTAAAACCCGAGCAAATAACAAAGACCCCTCCTTCTGGAGAATATTTGAAACGCGGTTCATTTTATATAAACGGAAAAAGAGAATACATAAAAAAGTCTGCGCTGGAGATATATATAAAAATTGAATTCGACCAAGTCCAATACAAAATAATAGTGTTGCCTTACAGGCCGGAAAGTAATTTTATAAAATTAGCCCCTGGAAACATTAAAAGGGAAGAAGTATTAAATAGAATACAAAAAGAATGCAGAGAAAACTTGAGCGTTGAGCTTGAAAGGGACAAGCTGGATCGTGTACTGCCACAGGGACGGTCGAAAATAGAGAAAATTGTTTTCCTTACAAACACAAGAAAAGTATAAATAATTGATTAAATCTAAGGTTTGAGTATGTCATACAAGCACCACAGAGACTCTTTGGTTAGCCTGATAAATGACCTATCAAACGAAGATAGTGCCATAATCGTCGTAGAAGGCAAAAGAGACTTTAAAGCGTTGACGAGTCTTGGCATACAAAAAGAGAGGATACTGCAGTGCGCCCAGCATCCAGAAAGAGAACTAGAGCAGTTTATAATGACGGGCGCAAAGAAAGTCATACCCTTATTCGATGCGGATCGCACCGGAAGAATACGGGCGCAAAGATTTTCTAGATATTTTCAAGGACAAACGCTCATAGACAGATCGTATGCACAGAGACTTATTAACCTCGGTTTCACGTACACTGAAGAAATGGATGATCGTGCAGTGTACTGAGCTTTTTAGTTTATTAATTAAAACTGTGAGCTTATCCTATCTCGTATGAACAAAAAGTACTTAATAGAAAGCACGATAGAATTTGTTAAAGAACGCCTTGGTGGAGAATCAAGCGGACATGACTGATGGCATCCGTTTCGCGTATTTAAGACCGCCATACATATTTAAAAATCAACCAAGTCGGTATGCAAATATGACGCCATTACTGTAATTACCCCCTGTGTTTGTAGTGCCATACAATGTGTTATTATATAACGCTAATGAACCTAAAGGATATTCCCCATCAGGAGATACACCTGTTAAATTATGAAGTATTGTGAATCCTGTGCCGCCTGTACTTATACTGAAGATAGTACCACCCCCATCGCTACCCCCATACTTTGTCATACCATATAGAATTCCGCTAGATAATGTAAGAGAACCATAAGGAATTGCTCCATCATCTGGATTGCTATTAGCAGAATAATCAGCATTACTGCCATTAAAGCTGTGAAGAATTGTATAATCTGTACCGTTAGTACCAATACTGAAAACTGTACCGGCACGGGCGTTGCCTCCAAACTTTGTCATACCATATAGAATTCCGCTAGATAATGTAAGAGAACCATAAGGCTCTGCTCCGTCTGTTTTTACACCGACGTAATACGGGTTAGTGCCATTGAAGTTATGGAGAATTGTATAACCCGTACCATTAAGATTAATACTATAAATCGTCCCATCATCGTAGTTGCCTCCTAATTCCGTCATGCCATAAAGAGTATTACCTGATAACATCAAGGAACCTATGGGAGCGACCCCGTCCCTGCTATTACCTGTAAAAAGAGGATTACTGCCTATGAAATTATGAATAGTCGTATAACCTGTACCATTGATATTTACTTTGAATATTACACCTTCATTGGCGCTACCACCGCTTTCTGTCGTCCCATATAAAGTATTATCAGATAGTATCAAAGTGCTTTCAGGATTCGCTCCGTCTGTAAGATTGAAAACGTGAAGAAGACTATAACCACTGCCATTGATATAAATTTTGAAGATTACTCCATTATTCCCATTGTAGGCCCTGCCACCATCTGTAGTCGTGCCGTAAAGAGTATTACCTGATAACAGAAGAGAGCCATAAGGGTATATACCTTCAAGCGTAGTGAAATTATAAAGGACCTTATAGTCTGTTCCATTGTCATTAACCCTAAAGATAGTTCCATAGGCACCAAATGTGTAGTTACCTCCACTTCTTGTCATGCCGTAGAGCACACCGTTCGATTGAAGTAGTGTAGTGTAATACGGATTCGCACCATCATTCGGAGCTCCAATAAACTCGTGCAGAATGCTGTACACATGCGAGTTAGTTTTTGTGGAATTAGATAAATTAGTAGTGCTACTACTGGCGGTGAAATTGACATTAACAGTTATAAAGGTTGACCCTATTAGAACTCCTGAGGACGGGGACGCCGTATATCTAACTCCGGATACTATTACCGTACTGATTGAATAACTGCAGCCGGTCGGCTGTCCAACAGAATTATATGTCCAGTTAAACTCATAGTTTACAAGCATACCTGCTGATACAGAGGGTTCCGTGACTCCATTACAGAAAGTTACTTGCCATGTAGTATTAAATGGGAGGCCGTTTTCAATAATTTGAACATTTGTGAGATAAACGGGTTGGTTGGAATTTATTTTTGATGTATTACCTGTAGTGCTTGTATTGCCAGAAGGCGACCCAGTAAGGTTAGTGCCAGTTGTTGTTACCCCAAACGGTATAATGCCGACGCCAAAAAGAAGCAAAATCACAATTACAACTGTAACTATTACAAAAATAATTAAAATGCGCTTCTTGTTTGGAGACGATTTGCGTTTTTCACCCGCCATATAAAAAAGATACCTACATTCCTTAAAAAGTTTATGTATCTGCAAAAGTTTTGGACGCTATACTATACAGCGCAAAAGTCCTATTAGAAGTCGCTTGATTTTTCTTATAGAATGTTATAAACCAATTAGCCGTATTTAGGCTGATCCATCGCTTTTCTATCGAAAATAACATTTATCACTAAACCTAACTGATGAATTTAGCATAAAGACCTGTTGACTACGGCGATAAACACTTAGTAAAAAATCATTTGCTTAGCACTTTGCTCTCTACTAGAAAGCCAGTAGAGCTCAATGTGTGAAAACGCCAATGAACTCTATAAACCTTAAGCAGTAAGCGATTAAAAGCACGCTGTGAAAGCCGACTACTTAAGTTTCCATCCTTTTCTTTTTGAAAAACGCCAATGACCAATCCGCCTTAAATCTAGTGTAGATTACTACCAATTGTCGATGAAACTATGCGGAAGTACAGCAATGAAGTAAAAACAGAAGCAAGAGAACTGGTAAAAAGTGGACTTTCCAGGAACGAAGCGGCTAGAAGGTTAGGATTAAGTTCGAACTATGTTTGCAATCTGTGCTTAGACCTTACGCTGAAAAGACCTAATCGTTATCCTCAAGAACTGACAGAAAGAGCAAGAAAACTTGCTAACGAAGGGATGAGTAAGCTATTGATATCCAAAGAACTTGGTGTATCTTATCAGTGGGTTAAGGAACATCTTTATGACATAAACGCTTCCAAATCGCTTAGCACGGAAACCATAGAAAAGATAAAAGACCTATTTGCACGTGGCGTATCAAAGACTGACATATCCAAAAGACTGCATTTATCGCCTACTACGATAGGAAAGTACACGCCAAGAACGTCTCGTAAGCAGTACGATAAAGAAACTGACAGAAGGGCTGTTGCAATGGTAAGAGGAGAACTAAGCAGGGAATCTACGGCTGCGATTCTTGGAGTCTCCTACAAATTCGTCTGGACTCGGACGAAGAGAATAAAAAGAGACGGAAACGTTATTTTCGGCAAGCGGATGTTCAGAATACTAGGTGAGTTGCTATGTAAGGGATACTTTTTCGCAAGAAAGAACGAGATACCTGTTTGTAGGTTCATGTCAAACTATCTACCGATAAAACTCGTAGTTTACAGAAGAAAGTTTGTATTCGTGGTGCCCGGGAGAGAACAATGTGCCGCCTCAGAATTCGTTGCGAGATACTATCATAACCATATCGGATCTAGAAGACTAAAACGAATATCTACATGTTTTGCGCCTAAAAATGTGTAAAAAGCGTTGTAGTTAAAATGCCATTAAAACTACAGAAAAAATTAAACTACAACATCAATGAAAAGTTAGGTTATTTATACAATATTATTAGAATAATAAAACGCAAGCGCAGGTAGGCGTGCTTGAGCGGTAGAACGTTATGTGTCTAATGCTAGTTCAGCTAACTTATTCTGTATCTTTCCCATAAAGGGATATTTTAAATCGACTAGGCGGGGAATAATTTTTAAATCCAATTGCCTTTTCTTTTTAATATAGCTAAATCCTCTCTTATCAGATATTTCACCTAAATAAATTTTGTAATTACATTGAGTATGTGCTGGATTTATTCCGAGTTCACCTTTTGGCATAACGCCATTAAATGGTGCAACAACGTCTATATTATTCCAATAATTCCATATCTGCAAAGCTTTTGATTGATCAAAATAGAAGTAGAAATCTGGATATCTACTAAAATTTCTTAATTCCCTATGTATTAGGTGACCAAGTAGCGGGCCTAAATAATCCACCAGTTCGTCGAATTCCCATTTTAATTTATCCCATGGGGGTGAGGATATTTTGCTATTGAAAAACCGCGCATTTACTAAAAATGATAATCTATTTTTTATATAATCAAAAAGTTTATCTGGCTCAACATTACTAACTCCCTCCAGTTTGATTGTTTTAATTTCTTTCGCAAGCTGTGGAATATTTGGATTAAACCGGCCTAGATCAAAGTCTTTTCCTAGTCCTGGATACAAATTAAACATCAATTCTTTATAGCCCCAATTATTAAATTCTCCTAATTCTTTGTAGGCGTTTGTCATTTTATCGGTAGAGTAGAGCTGTAAGTATTCTGCGACTGCTTCGAAGTAAATATAACCTAATATTGGTAAATTTTGTATCGCGCTATTCAAAATGTCGAAAAACTCTTTTGTGCCAATTTTATAATTTTCATAGTGTATTTTATTGCAGATAGCCAAAAATTCTATTGATTTTTTAATTCGCAACAATACTACACTTTTTAGTTTATAACGTTCCTCTTGTGAAAGAAGATATTCTAGTTGTTTAAATAATTGTAAATGTACCGCCCCCAATCTTAGATAATCAATTCCAGCAAGTCTATTAGATACAGATTTCGGTACGTCTATTTCTATAATTAAAGGTTTTATTTCATGCATAGCTTTCGTGTCGGTTAAAAACATATTTAATTCTTTTTTAAAAATATATCGACCCAGATTATGCAAACGCAAAACATTATCTTCATTTATTAAGGGAGTACAATATATACTACCTACTAAACAGCCACCGCTTGCGCATAACTTATGTTCGTCCATTACCACATCGAAATGTCTTGTAAAATGCAACAATTGAATTTTTTTCTTTTCTAGTAAATCAAACATGGAATTTTTTATGAGAAGCTTGCCATTCGGGCTTTCATCGACTAAGTACTTCCACTGTTCAATTTCATCTCGTTTAGTTAAGCTATCTTTTAAGTAAGAAATTTGGTGTTTTAGCGCATCATAAAAAACATGCGCATCGGCCCAATTATCCCACAGAGTATCGTTTTCCATTTAGATGCCTATAAGCTTAATAACACGCTATTTATATTATCTTTTCCCATCAGATGCGCCTTTTCACTTTTTACAACCAATTCGTATGCAAAACGCTTTAATTCTATTGGCGCCCGCATCTTAAGAAATTTAGATCTTATCCACCATTTCAATTTTGGCAACCTATAACGATCAAGAGCATCTACAACTTTAAGCTCATCAATAATGTCCTTGTTTTTGGCATGCAAACCAAGTCGTATTTTATTGAATTGCTCGTATGGTATATCGTGCAAAGCTACCGCTTGTTGGATTAAGCGTCTATCGTTTTTATTTAAAGAAATATTGAATGTCTTAATTACCTCCTCAAAATTTTCATGAAACCAAAGCGCGGCATTTCTCCCGTGCGGACTCCCTTTATCATCAATCCTACAGACATCATGGATAGCTGCAGCAACGATGAGATTTATTTCGGCTTTTTTCTCTAAATGGAGTTGCCGCGACAATAAAATGGAATATACTATGCATCTAAAAGTATGTCTTACTCCATGTAGGCTATTATATATTTTTGAATTCAAAAACCATTTTTTTGGGACTCTAAACTTTATAACTAATTTTTTAACATCCGAAAAATTAGAAGATAACTTATAATTTTTATTGAAATTCGGCTTGTTCTTTATAATCCAATTTAGCGTCTCCGAGTCCATATACTGAAGACTCGGCAAGTTTTTATTGGCTGCTTGTTCGACGAGACTCATTTTTTGCGGTCCGTTCTGCTCTATATTTATCATCAATTTCTTTTGTGAACTTTTTTAGTTCCTCATCCGTCATCAACTTTAAGTTTAGTTCTTTTGCTATCGCCGCTATCTTTTTCTCCGCAGCAGGTTTTTGATCTAGGCTATTCACAACTATTTCAAGCTCTACATGATAACCCCATTCTTCGCTGTATTTAATGGCGAATTCTACTCCGCTATAAATAAAATTATGTCTTTTTTGGAAAGATTTCTGCACATCTGTAAAACCTAATAACTCAAACATTTTTGCGGAATTTTCAACATCGGATTGAGAGATTGGGATTTCTATCTCCTCAAAATTGCTTCCGTGCCCTATTTTATTAAGTTTTAGAACCAACTTAGCGGATCTTTTTGACAGATTATTTACGACTTTCAAAAGTTTATCTGGCAATATGAAGAAATATGTTGTCTTATCGTCTTCGCCAAGGTCTTTTTCTGCATGAGCACTTAAGAACTTTAATAATTCATCGTTTTTCTTTTTATCCACCATCGAACGATATTCTATTTCTATTTGTGGCATATTATAGCAATCCTCAAAAGTAATCATACACTCCTTCCTTTAATAACTTTCTGAGTGGATTCAGTGAACACACACTCATGACGACTTCGCGTGGCACGGACTTGACGAACTTTGCCATCTCCAATGCCATCTGCTTTGCGGATCTGAAGAACCTGTTATTGAGAAGTTTCTTCCGAAGGTAGTTCCACCAGTATTCCTGTGGGTTGAGCCGGGGAGAATAAGGAGGCATGAAGACGACCTTGACGTTAGGATGCCGTTTGAGGAAAGACTTTATCTTCTTAGAGCTGTGTACGCGGAAGTCATCCATGAATAGGATCATCTTCTCCCCTGGAGACTTATCGATTATTCTTTTAAGGAACCTTATGAAAGCGGGAGTCTTCGCGCTCCTTGAAGAGGACTGTATGATGTCTCCCGTCAACGGGGAGACCGCACCGAAGACGTTGGACCTCTCCACGTGATAAGCGGGAGCTTTGACCTCCAACCTTTCGCCGAAAGTCCACCCGTATCCTTTCCTCAACGATCCTCCAGCGGACATCTCGTCCTCGAAGAGGGCGATTGTGCCGTCCCTGTAAGCCTTCTCCATGGCTTTCAGGGCCTTTTTAGCGAACTTCTGCTGTCTTTTCTTATCAGCCTCCGAATACTCGTGGACTGCCTTGACGTAATGCCCGCCCAGGGACAGCAGCATTCTACGTATAGCCTCCCTTGAGACCTCGATCCCTTCCCCCTCAAGGTAAAGCTGTAAGCCCTTCGTATCCCACATTGTAGTATTGTAACGTGCTTCGATGGGTCGTTTTCCTCAACCAGCTTCTTGAGTTCCTTCTTTTCCTTCTCCCGAAGGAGAGCGACCTTCCCTCCTTCGGCTTGTCAGCAAGCCTCTTCTCGTGCTTCCATTCCAGTATCCAGTCATAGACTGTAGAACGGTCAACAAGAAAGCGTTTTGCTGTATCAGAAAGCGTATCACCAATGCTTATCGCATGGAGAGCAAAGTACCTCATCTTCTCATTGGGGTTCCTGCACTCCTTTGCCTTTCTTCTGAGCAACGCTTCGTCTTCTTCTAACATCTGGGAAATCTCCTCGTCCGACTTCCCTCCACTCCTTACGTATTATAGAACGTTACTTCCCGAAATACTTTTCGGTTAACTATTTTGGTGTCGGATTACTTATGTGGAGAGCTATAATTTAGAGAAAACTATATTTATATATTTATGTAAAATTACATTTAATGAATTAAATATCAGGTTTGTAGAAACCGTATAAAAATTAAAATGAAAAACGCAACAAACGATTTGGATAATCTTGAAGAAACCCTGGATAAAATAATAAAGAGTAAAAATTTTACTTATGGATTAGGAAGAGCATTAAGACATATAAAAAAAGAGATTTTTCTATACAAAAACCACGTAGCAGGCATTAAGAAATGGGGAATGAATAAAAATGGCTTAAGCACAGAAAAAATCCAAGTTGGTGGTGGCGACCACCCACTAAACGGCTTTTTAAATATCGATATCGTGCCGCCAGCAAATCTTATCTGTGATTTAAGAGAAGGGATACCGCTTCCTGATAAATGTTGCAGCTTAATTTTTAATGAGCATTTTTTAGAACATTTAGATTATCCTACGTCCGCAGAAAAGATAATTAGTGAATTTTCACGTATTCTAAAATATAACGGAAAATTAATAATCGGCGTACCAGACGCCGAACTTCTAATAGAAAAATATTTTAGGAGAGATAATAAATTTTATAAAACCGCGGTTAATCACTGGTTTGGAAAAAGAAATTTGCTCCCGTATATAAAAACTTACATAGATCTTTTGAATTATGGTCTTAGAGACCAAGATGATGATAAAGTTTATACTCCTCACCTCTGGGCTTACGATTATGAAAAATTAAATTCTTTATTAATATTCGCTGGATTTAGAAAAGTAAATAAGTGGAACTTTGATAAAAAACTAGCAAACCCGAGAAGAAAATTTGGTACTTTATACGTTATCGCCACCAGATGAACCATTTCTTATCTGATTCATAAAATTAATCACTAATTGAGCGGATTCGACTACTTTCTTCTCATTGTCAGTAGCGACAAAGCTATCACTATTGTAAATTTCACAATATGGTATTCTTCCTTTAAATTGTGTTATTACTAATCTATCCCATTCTCTATTAGCGGCACTTAATTGCAATCCGACCTCATCAATTGTAAATTGTCCCCTGTCTCTTTCATCATAGTTGTGTCTTCTTCTCCATATGCTATCTAGATTTGCGGTTAGATACGCGGCGCCATCTAAAACTGTTTTATACCAATCTCTTTGCTTCTCGATATATAAGTTTAGCTTTTTAAGGCGATCTCGTTTTAAAAGAACGACATGAAATGTTGCTATAATCTTCGGATTTATATTTTTCAAAGCCCGAAGATATTTTGGGAAATAGTTATCAGTTATAAAATCCGCTTCTGATTGTGATAGATTCTCAAGCGCAACATAGCATTCTTTTTTTGGTACTTCTGGAGATAAAGGATCTACATCGTAACCCATAGCCAACATAAAAACTTTAGAACTTCTAACGAAAAGAACCGTTTTATCTAGTTCTTGCATTTTTCTTATTACTGTATCTTTACCAGAACAATTAATACCGAATAAACCTATTAATGTCATATAGTCACATTTTTACAAAATTTAGAACTCAACTTATTGACTCTATAATCAGAAAAAAATACCATATAATTAATCTAATTGTATTCCATTATTTTATCCTTTTGTCTAGAATACTATATAATACTTGCCATTACAAATTTAATTAAAACGGCATTGTAATTGAAATGCCATTAAAACTACAGAAAAACAATTAAGCTACAATGCTCGTTTTTTGCAAAACTATATCTGGGCTTCCTGGCAGATTTTTTACATTAAGCGCATAATTTTTATCCCGTAGTCTTTAAGAACTTTAAGAAATGACTTTTCTATGTCACTATTCTTAGCCTTATTGGCTTTCATCACATTTGAAATCGAAATATTTTTAGACTTTGGTGGCGCCCCTAGTTTTGGTATCGTACTATCCTTTCTCTTTTGCGCATCGATTTCCATAGAAGGATGCCGTTTTCAAGGTTAATTCTTTTTTGGCTTATCCCAATATGGACTTTTACAGCGTGGACATACTTTCGGATACTCTTTGCTTCTGGGTGCCCATCTGTGGTGGCAGCGTTCGCATTGATATCCTTTTACCGTTAAGGTTATTTCCGACATAGTATATTACTAGTAAAGTAAAGTATTTATATCTATCTTACCTTAGTAATAATATACTACATAAGGATATACTATGAAAGCGCTAACATTAAACGCAAAGGATAGACATAAGATTACAGCTGATATCTACAAAGTAACCGAGCTAAATCCAAAGCGGCTATCAAAAATTTTACGTAATTTAACTTTAGACGACACGATAAGAAAACGCTATGAAGTCTCTAAAGATGCTCTGCTTAAGCTGCTAATACTGGGTAAGCTCAAGGGAATAAAGTTCGATATAAAATTAGTAGATTATCTAAAAACGCGTCCAGACGAAGCTTTAGACCTTGGGTTCTATAAAGGTGAGAACGGTAATGTAAAACTACCAGATAGGCGTACGCTCGGTTTGTTTAGAAAGAACCTTACTAAAGACGAATCGGCACTGGTTGGTTTCGTGGCGAAAACTATAGAAGACGCGCTTTACACTAAGGGCACGTTTTTAGATCTTAGCTGTGCAAGGCAAGAACCAGAAAAAGAAGTTCTTAGTAAATCTGCTATTTACAAAGCTACGCAGGAGAAAACAAAGGAATTGAGCAGGATGATAAAGAAGACTTTGCTTAAACAACTAAAAGACCGTACTAAATACAATTCCATATACAAAGACGAGGAATTCCTTGATTTGCTGATACATATCTCGCTTTCGCAGGATTTCGCAAAAGAAGGCGCAAAAGTGCTCAGGACTTTGAAGGATTCTAAGGTGCCAGTCGGCGCTACTTTGTTCTATTATCTGAAGAAATATAGCTTAGAGGAAGTCTCGAATGTATTTGCGAAGATATTCGACATAACTTTTTCTATGGCTGAGAAGGCTGGCCTATTGTCTAGAATGACCAAGCACACGATAGCTATAGACTGTCATGAATGGTTCTATTACGGCAAGCAGATAGAAGGCGGTTTCGTAGTAGGTAAGAAACCTGGGAGAGGGACTTTAAGATGCTTTAAGTTCATCACGCTTGACATAGTCGACAAAGAATGTAGGTTTACGTTGCTCGCATTGCCAGTGATAAAATCTAAAGACGAACAGGTCACACAGGTAGACCTTGTGAAACGCTTGATAGAAAGAGCTTTGGGCAAGATAAAGATATGGCGTGTCCTTATGGATAGAGGCTTCCTTGGTGCCGATATTATAAATTTCCTTAAATCTAAAGGCCTTGAATTCATAATCCCTGCTAAATCAAGCAACAAAGCGACAGTCAATTCTAAACTGCTTGAACCAAACCCAGTAGCTGTGATAAAAGGCGAAATGATGGGTAATTCTAGAGTAAACCTGATAGTCATAAAAGAATATGGCCACAGATACGGTTTCTTTACGAATATAGAGACTGGTCTAGACGACGATAAAATGGCGATGGGGATAGCAGACTTTTATTCTAGACGCTGGCAGATCGAGACCGGTTATCGCGTAAAGAAGTACGCGTTCAGAGGCAAGACTACCTCGAGAAAATACATAATACGTTATATTTATTTCATGCTTTCTGTCGTATTGTATAACTTCTGGATCCTGATAAACGGCTTGCTTATTTTTGAGCTAAATCTAAAGGGCGACAAGCCGATTTTGTCTGCCAAAGTATTCGACGCGATTCTTTACAAGACAAGGGCGTTAGAAGACATTACATGACTTCTAGACTACGGCTTTCTTGAATAGTCCTAGTCGTACTTATAAAAGAAAACTAAAAATTTACTCTTCTCATCGATTTTTATTACGCTAGGTTCAAGCGTTATCTAAGACTGGTTCTAAAATCGATGGATTTATTGAATACTTGATAAGTCGATTTAAGAGCTATTGGCACTTTTCGCTCTACTGGAAAGCTTAGCCTCGGGCGAGGATCGAACTCGCGACCTTTTCCTTACCAAGGAAACGCTCTACCACTGAGCCACCGAGGCGTATATTTTTAGGATAAAGCAGACTTTACTTATAAAGAAAGAATCTTAACCTGCGTATTCTATCACAAACGCTTCAATTTTCTTATCTTTTGCGAGACGGGTTATGTAGCCGGCTATCTTATTCCTTGTAGTTTTATCCGTACGTATCAAAGAAGTAAGTATTTGTTTATTAGTATCAAAATTATCACTAAATTCATCCTTATATTTTTTGAGTATATCTACCGTGTATCTCCTTATACTCCTTCCTCTTATCCTTCCCATTTGTCTATTTAAAAATAGGTGAATATTTAAGCCTTTGTATCGCTTGCAGTTATCGATATCCTGTATGCGGATTTAAACTATGTCCTCTTCCGCCACTACAACGAAATCGCCAACAGAAATAACTGAATTATATGGTATTTCTTGGTTTCCAGTTTCGTCCTTTTCGAACTGAAATGAATTAGCGTATGACGTTGGATTTTTTATAGATAAATAGACTATTTCTCCTGTCCTAACCTCATATACCAGATCAGCAACAACTCCTATTTTTTTACCGCTCTTGCCGACCACGGTCTTGCCAACCATCGAGCGTGCATCAACACGTTCCCCTTTTGTTATGCCTGTCATAATGCCTCCGTCACAGGTGTGGGTTTATTCAACCACTCGAAACACCCTTCATACCTATACTATACGGAGAAGGTTTTAAAGCTTTTTTGGCGTTAAACTGAGAATATGAATACTTTATCATTTTCTATCTGTAATACTGAAAATGGGTTTAAATATGAGAGGTCGATTCCAGATCTCTCTAATACAGAGATTACGATCTTTCCGCCCGGCTTTGCAAAAAGTAGTGCCTTGTTTATGCACGTACTTCTCTGAGACTCGTCCATGTCCTGCAGTACGGTTATGCAAAAAACTTTATCAAATTTTTCATTTGAAAAAAACTTTTCTATAGGTTCTCTTACTATCTTTACGTCGATCAGTTTCTTTTCCAGTAACTTTTCCGCAAGCCTAGATGGTTCTACTGCGGTTATATTATATCCCTGCAGCCGCTCTTCAAGTATACCTGTTCCGGCACCTATATCAAGTATATTGTCGCTCTTTGTTACATTAACTAATTCTAGGATTCTATCAACTTTTTTTTCCTGCTCTGCCCGGTATAGCGGCTCGTAGCTATTTGCTATAACGTTGTAATACTCAACTGCATCCATCTTTCAGTAAGACTGTCCAAAATAGGCGTTGTATTTTGCGTCATCTCCGCAAAAAGTGCATTTATCGCTTATCAATTTCTCGTTTTCCAACGGTATAACTCTGGATGTTGCACCGGTTTTTTCCTTTATTGTCTCCTCACATTTTTCTGTGCCGCACCACGAAGTCTTTACTATCGCACCTGCTGACTTTAGTATAGAAATAACATTTTTCGTGTCTTTTTCTATAATAATTCTGCTCTCCATTGACTTGCGCGCTTCTTTAAGCATGTTTGCCTGCATTTCATCCAATGCTACTTTAAGCATTTTTATGTTCTTTAGCTCCAGTGTCGTCTTTTCTTTTTCGTTTCTTTTCTTCACCGAAACCTTTGCTGCTGACGCTTCTTTGATCCCTATTTCAAGCCTTATAGGCACACCTTTCAATTCATACTCGTTAAATTTCCAGCCAGGCGTGTATCCTTCTCTGGAATCTAATTCACATCTTATGCCGTCCGATTTTATTGCTGAGACTACATCGTTGGCGTACTTTAGTATCATCTTATCGTCTTTACCATTGAGTATAGGTATGGCTACAACTTGTATCGGGGCTATTCTAGGAGGCAATATCAATCCTTTATTGTCGCCATGGACAAGAAACATTATCCCAAGTGCTCTCATTGACATACCCCAAGAAGTTTGGTACACATAGTTCCATTGATTGTTATTATCGATGAATTTTATCTCAAATGCTTTCGAGAAATTCTGCCCTAAGTTATGAGAGGTTGCGGCCTGGGAAGCGAAATTGTTAGATAATACGGTCTCCACAGTATATGTTGCTACTGCTCCTGCGAATTTTTCGGCTTCGCTCTTTCTTCCAACAAGCACTGGAACTGCAAGTAATTCTTCCATTGCTCCCTTATAGATATTCAGCATGTCCAGAGTATTCTCCTCTGCGCTTTTGTTGTCTGCGAACGCACAGTGTCCTTCCTGCCACAGCACTTCTCTGCCCCTTAAGAAAAGGCGCGTCTCTTTCGTTTCCCACCTTACAACTGTATTCCATTGGTTTAACAGGATAGGTAAATCCCTGTAACTCTTCACCCACCGAGAATAGCTGTCGTACATTATAGTCTCGGATGTTGGTCTAACGGCAAGCTTAACGTCTAAATCCCTATCTCCTCCCTTTGTGACCCATGCTACTTCGGGGGCAAATCCCTTTATGTGGCTGGCCTCTTTTTTGAGTAGATATTCTGGAATAAGAAGGGGAAAGTATGTATTTTTTACGCCTTTTGCCTTGAATTTGACGTCTAAATATTCTTCTAGAACTTCCCACATGGCATAGCCATATGGTCTGTATACAGTAAAACCTTTCGCTTCCGAAAAATCCGCCACTTCCGCATTGAGTACTACTTCATTGTACCATTCTATCAGGTTCGATTCCCTCATATTCTTCAGTTTTTCAGCGCACATAATAAAGTTTTAAGTTCCTCCTATAAAAACGTAATTGCCATATGCTGCTTTGGAAAAATTGCGTGATATAACCCAAAAAGAGTACTCCCCAAATAATGATAGAGACAACGCTTTTTTATACTCAAAGCGCACCATATGTAAGTTCACAAGTAGCCTGAAGTTGAATTTCAAAGTTGAAAGCGGAATATTATGTGAACAAGATAGCCCGTTCAATAGCGCAGTCGCAGTCAATTTGTTGTTTCGTGATATTGCTTCAAGAATTATGAATTGGTTTTTGTTTATGGCTTTCGCTATCAATGAGCGTAATTCCCTATCAAACTTACTGGCCGGACGCGACCATCTCCTTTTGCCATATCATCTCCTTCTAATCTATAAGATTAAGCACGTTTTTAAACCTTTTGGGCAACTTAACTTGCCCGGCACACGAGTATTTAAAAGTTAATTGCCGAATTTCTTGAATGAATATTTTTTAGCTGCGGTTTCCAATGCGTTCTTGTCTAGACCCTTTGCGTTGCACAATTCGCTTATTTCATTTTTTAGGGGACTACCAAAAATGCCGTAGTCATCTGTACACAGTACGAAAGGGATACCGATGTCAAGCAGCCTGTCAATAGGGTGGTTTTTAATGCTCTTCAACCCGAGATGTGCGACTATGTTTGATGTAGGGCATACTTCTATAGGGACTTCTGAATCCTTTATTTCTTCAAGCAGCTTCTCCTGCTTCCTTGTCAGAACCTCAATTCTGCTTTTATCGTAAACCCTGCCATGTGCGTCCTTTTTGCCGATATAAACATCCAGTGGCATATAAGAGACTATCGCGTGACCTAGTCTGTTCGCGCCCAGTGCCAGTGCATCAGTAACGGTTTCCATGTTTTCTTCCAGGCTGTCGCTTGTGCATTCACCCACGTGCGGGCTCAAACCCAGATTATATGACTTTGAAAGGTCAAAAAAGGGCTTTAAATCCCGTATAGCTACGTCCTCTTTATTAACAGCGTCCAAACCCACTATCGGCAGATCGTCACATTCGTCCAACAATTTTCTGGTTTGCTCTGCTGCAAAATCTATCTTTTTAACATCCACTCCAGAACCATTTTTGTATCTGTGCTTTGCCAATCCTATTATAAATCTAAAATCTAACGAAGATTTTTTAAGGCCGTCGTGAAACTCTCTCAATTTCTCAGCTCCCTCCTCGGCGGTTTGATTTTTAGTCGACGAAAACGGGTCTATTCGCCATTCCACGTAGTTTGTGCCCGCATTTTCCATGCCTTTCGCGACAATCTCGCCAACCGTCTTCAGCATGCTCTTGTCCAACCCCAAAATATAGCTTATTAACACAAATCTCTGCATGATTTCATCGAATCTCTGCGTACCATTTGGACGACAGACATACAATTTAGAGAATTTGCGTTTTGCTGAAACGACATTCTCAGAAATCGCATCTCCTAACTTTATGCCTATCGGGCTTGTAAGCGAATTTATTCTTTCTCTTTCGGTTTTGAAAACGCCGCTATTGTATATAAGCGAAAATAAACCTTCGCCAGTTATTGAGCCTGTAAGGTGGGCGTGAAGATCATACATATCTTAATCAGATTTTTCGGACTTTAAGTACATTATCACAATAAGCCCTAAACTTTGCATCAGATTCGTAAAAGGGCTTGAGTTCTTCTGATAAAGGAAGCTTTGGCATGACATTCAGCTTTGGTTTTATTTCCCTTATTTTTACAGAAGGGTATATATCAAAGCCCTTATCAGTATTGAAGAGCTCATTTAGCCTTATAGAGTACTTTACATTTCCAGAAACGTCTGCAACAACTATCTGCAGATATGGGTGTGTAAACTCTAACAGAGTACCCCAGCAATGAAGGGGGCATGCCGGAAATATTTCCACTTCGTCATGCCCTGCATCCTGGAATATCTCTATCATTCTCTTGAAGTCTGTACCGTGATATCCTGCAGAGAGCGCGTTTATGGTGGCAACCTCCTCCGCATGATAGCCTTTGTGTGCATAAGTCTCTATATTAAATCCTGGAAAAATTGTACCATCGTACATTTGCATTGCTATACCAACACTCGAACGAAATGTTTTTGCGTTTTTTCTGGCTTCGATAGCGACATTTATGGCTTTTTTCAGCTCTTCCACATCGGTGCCGAGTATGGAATCTAGGTTGTTTGAGGGCGTCTGTTCGTCTGTCATAACTATTTAGTGAATATATGATTGAATCTGATATAAATAACTTTTTGGCTATTATAAACCATTTTATATTAAAGGCTTAGGAAACGTTCCTTATTATGAGACTGCGTGATTCGGCAGTGATAATGACTATAGGTCATTCTACAAGGAAAGCAACGGAACTTCTCTACCTTATAGAAGAAAATGGGATAGACTTGTTGGTAGATATCCGGGCTATCCCGATGTCAAGACACAATCCTCAGTTCAATGAAGAAAGGCTTAAAAAATTCCTTAAAAAACATAATATATCATATAAACACATGCCTGAGCTGGGTGGTCTAAGACATACAAAAAAGGGCTCTAAAAACTGCGGGTGGAAAAACGCTTCTTTTCGCGGCTTTGCGGACTATATGCAGACGCCTGCGTTCAAAAAAGGCATAAATTCTCTTTTAACACTACATAAAAAACATAAATTAGTTTTGATGTGCGCAGAAGCGTTACCGTGGAGATGCCATCGTTCTCTTTTAGCGGATGCATTAATCATCCGCGGAATAAAGGTATGCCACATAGTCGGAAAAAACTCCAAAAAGGAACATAGGATGACTAGTTTCGCAAAAGTAAAAGGAAAGAATATAACTTACCCATAGTTTATTTATTATCTGATAACATAGGTTCATATGGTAAAATATGAGCCCAAGGCGATAGAAAAGAAATGGCAAGATATCTGGGCTGCGAGTAAACTATTTGAACCAGAAATAAACAGTGCGCTTAAAAAGTTCTTCATAACGGTGCCAATCCCGTACCCGGATGGGTTCATACATCTTGGTCATCTATATACGTGGACGCGCGCAGACATATACGCCAGATTCATGCGAATGAATGGTTATAACGTACTTTTTCCACAGAGTTTTCACGTCACTGGCGGTCCTATAATAGGGATGTCCAATAGAATAAACAGTGGCGATGAAAAAACAATTAATGTACTAAAGGAACAAGGTGTAAATGATAAAGAATTAGGTCTTTTTGGAAAAAACCCTAAATTTTTAGCAGAATATTTCATAAACACTTTCAAACGCGATTTTGCGGATATAGGTATGTCATTCGACTGGAGAAGGACATTCGTTACAACCAGTCTGGAACCTTATTTTTCACGTTTTATAGAGTGGCAGTTCAGGAGGCTTAGAAGTCTTGGCTTAATAACGCAGGGATCTCACCCCGTAGTGTGGTGTCCGCACGAAAACACGCCGTTAGGGGACCATGATAGGCTTGCTGGAGAAGGGGAATCCCCTGTAATGTTCACAATAATAAAGTTCAAATGCGGTGAATATGTCTTCCCTGCAGCTACATTGAGACCGGAAACGGTATTTGGTGTAACAAACATATGGATAAACCCTAATGTCCGTTATTGTGCTGCTACAATGGAATCTGGAGAAAAATGGATAATAACCGAAAATGCGCAGGACAAGCTTAAGAATCAATTAAAACCTGTAAAAACTTGTGAGATTCTCGACATTAAGAGTTTCATAGACAAAAAATCCGTAAATCCCATAGACGGGAAAGAAGTACCAATACTACCAGCTGATTTCGTTGACGCTGATATTGGCACGGGTGTAGCAATGAGTGTGCCTATGCATGCACCATTCGATTATAATGGATTGGACGTTCTAAAAAAGAAGGACTCTATAAAATACGGAAATATTGTACCTATAAAAATAATAGACGTTGTAGATCAGAAAGACCTATTAAAGAACGCAATGAATGCGTTCGGGACAACGAAGGATGGTCTTGAGAAAGCAACGAAGTTTGTATACAAAAAGGAATTCAATCAGGGCGTCTTAAACGAAAACGCTGGAACAATGAACGGGATAGCGGCTAAGCTAGCGAAAAATAACATAATAGACTTGTTGAAAGAAAGAAAATCTTATGATTACATGTTTGAATTAGAAGGAGAAGTAGTGTGCAGATGCGGCACACGTGGTGAAGTAAAGGTGCTAGAAAACCAGTGGTTCATAAGATATTCCGATAAAGACTGGAAAGCAAAGGCAAGAAAAGAAATAGAAAAGATGACTGTGTACCCTGATGAAGTAAAACTTCAGCTGTTGAATACTCTGGATTGGCTTGAGGACAAGGCTGTTGCAAGAAAAGGCGGGTTGGGCACGCCTTTGCCATGGGACCGGGAATGGCTTATAGAGCCATTAAGCGATTCGACGATATACATGGCGTATTATACTATAGCGCATCTAATAAAGAACTTCGATTTGAACGAAGTGAACGATGAGCTTTTCGATTACATTTTCATGAATAAAAGGGGAAAAAATATCAAAAACTTGAGCAGACTTGAAAAAATGAGGGCCGAATTTGAATATTGGTATCCGCTTGACATGAGAATAAGCGCTAAAGAATTGGTACAGAACCACTTTCTGTTTTTCATACTTAACCACGTAATACTATTCGATGAGGACAAATGGCCAAAGGCAATAGGTATAAACGGGTGGTTAAGAATACAGGGACAAAAGATGTCCAAGTCAAAGGGTAATTCACTAACTATACACAAAGCTCTTGAAACTTATGGTGCAGATCAATTAAGACTACTGGCAACCGCCGGCAACGGAGTTGATGATGAGGAGTGGAGCACTCTGAACATATCTGGATTAAATCAACGGATCGAAGACATAATGCAGATTATAGAGATCAAAGATAGTTTCGGCGAAGAGGAGATAGAACTTGACAGATACTTAAAATCAAAACTAGCAAAGATAATAAACTCTGCAACCGATAACTATAAAAAACTAAGATATAGGAGCGCGGTTTTCTCGGCGCTGTTCGAATCTGTATCGGAACTTAAATTTTACATAAGCGCCGGTGGAAGAAACAAAAATTTGATAATGGAATATTTAGAAACTATATTGAAACTTAATCATCCTATATTCCCACATATAACAGACGAACTTTTCTCGTATCTTGGTAACACAAAGATGTTAGAGGAAACTACATGGCCGATATACGACGAAAATGCGATAGATAATATAATGGAATCCGAGGTCGAAGTCGTGAAAGCCACTGTAGAGGATATAAGAAACATAATCTCTAGGATAAAAAAACGCCCTACTAAAATAACTATTGGCATCGCGAATTCCGCGCGTTTCGAATTATATAATAAGGTATTTATGGAAACAAAACACAGCAGAAATGTGAATGAAATAAGAAGAACTTTGAGAATAAACGATCCTATAATAGACAAGTTACTTAAGAACCCACAAAAATTACCAGAAAAGGAACTTAAACAGGACGTCGAAGCTAAAACTTTTACAGAGTTAAAGCAATTTATAGAAGGCGCCTTTGAATGCCAAGTTCAAATAATACAAAAAGATAAGGATGAAAAGGCTATGCCAGGTAAGCCATCTGTAGAAATAGAATAAATTAAGACATAGTATGTTTAAAAAACGCCCTTCACTAATGCGATTGGGATTCGATGCAATCGGTAGCATTGCTGTGATAAAGAGTCCAATCGGTATAAAAATAAATGATGAAAAAAAATTAGCAAAGGAAATAATCGTAAAAAACAAAAATATAAAAACTGTCTTAAAAAAGATAGGAAAAACAAGCGGGGCTGAACGCGTATTTAAAGTTAAGTGGATAGCTGGGGAAAAAACCAGCCTTGCATTGCACAAGGAAAACGGAATAAACTTGTTGGTAGACATAAAAAAGGTGTTCTTTACGCCACGACTTGCAAATGAGCGATTGCGAATATACAATGCTGTCCATAAAAATGAGTCTGTACTCGACATGTTTGCCGGCGTAGGTCCATATTCCATTCTTATCGCAAAAAAAGCGAAAAAGGTAGTTAGTGTCGACATAAACCGGGAAGCAATCAAGTTGCTTGAAAAAAACATAGTAGCAAATAAGATAAACAACATAGAACCGATATGTGGAGATGCTTTAAAGGTCGTGCCGAAGATAAAGTCCAGCTTTGACAGGATAATAATGAATTTTCCCCTAGATTCATACCGGTTTCTTAAGGCTGCTGTCGATGTAGCTGCTAAAGATGCCGTAATACACCTGTATACTTTTATAAAAGCGGGTGACGATCAGAAAACTGCAGTAACTTCTGCTATTGAAACCGCAAAAAGCAAAATCGGCAAATCGGTGCTGATAAAAGAGGCAGCTGTAAACCGAGCAGGAGAAGTTGCCCCTTACGTCTTAAGAATATGCATTGATATAAAAATACACAAAACAGCCTCTAATCATAATAAAGTTTCCAATCTGGTGCGGTGAAGGACAACGTAGGCCTGGTGTTATCGGATATAACTGATATCGCTGTAGTAAGCTCCGTACGTATGTATTTGATGAGACCCCAATTCTGCGCGCGTATTTTGCGTATTAGTATATCTGCAAACGCTAGCCTTTCGAACGCATCGTTTAATGCTCTTCCCTTGAAGCTAGGATATATCTTGTCCGCTAACCATATCTCGAAAAGCCTTGCATCGCTGTCCGACGACAGATAGAACTCACGAAATATGTCCTTTCCCGAGAATATCGCCAACAGCCTTTCGAATATGGAATCTTCAGACGACCTGGGATTGAATAGAACGCTGCCCGTTATACGCACGGTATCTATATCTGTTATCGCGCTAGTTACATTACCTCTTGAGTTTTCAATTATCTTATTAAGCGAATAGGAGTCCAAATTTATTTGATTCATCGATAATATGGATAAAACTAGCGAACGCAACACATTATCCTTAAGTTTGTAGAATCTTATTATCTTGTACGCGCCGGTAAATCGTTTGTTTTTGCCTTTGAAAATTTCTCCAGATTCGGATTCGAATATTATTATCGCTGCGGTTTTTTCCAATTTCTTTAATATGGATGAATCCACCCTGAATATTTTATCAATATCTTCTATATAGATTACTTTCTTGCTCTGCGAAAGTAGCGACGTTGATTCTGCCGCATTCATTATCCTTTTGAATATCATGTCTGAAACCCGTATGTCTTCTATATCCTCGAGAGTGTACAGGTTTATTTTTTCGAACGAAGCGCCGATTTCGTTTGCCACGCATTGTGCCAGAAAACTTTTTCCCGTGCCTGCTGGTCCGTTGAAAACAAAATTGTTAGCGCCGCGTTTTATCTCAGAAAGGACTTCTGTGCTTATTCTGTTTCCATAGTTATCGAGGAAGCTGGCTATTCTGGCCTGTGGCAGTTTTAGCATATCATCAACGTTTTAGTGTGGACAGGAACGCTAGGAAGGCTTGGAATTGAATGAACGGAGTGGCGCCCTCCACTATCCTATAATCCGATTCCGCGAGTTTCTCTATAACATATGGTTTTAATTTTTTGTCAACCAAGTTATCTGATGACATTATTATCTCAAATATTTGATTTATCAATTCTTTAGTATTTACCCCACTTTCAATAAACTTACTGAATATCTCCTTTGACTTTTGATAGTCTCCCTCTATTGCGGATTTTATACCCTCTCTTATCTTCTCTATGTCCGTGACGCCCCCGTTCTTGTAGACAAGATCTGCCGTTATCGTCTTTGATATACTGGCGAGAGACTGCAAAAGATTTGCAAGTGCTCTCAAGTCGCCTTTCGAGATATAACTGAGCGCTTCCTTAGCAGCGGCATCCAGATTTAAGCCCTCTTTTTCTCCCACCCTGTCAATAAACTTGTGAAGATCCTTTTCTGACAGGGGCTGGAAACGCAATATCGCACATCTTGATTGAAGCGGTTCTATAATGTTATTTTGGTAATTTACACTGAAGACGAATCTGCACGTCGCGCTGTATTCCTCCATCATGCGTCTTAAAGCCTGTTGCGCTTCAGTAGTCAAAGAATCTGCTTCATCAAAAAGTATCATCTTAAACGGGGCGTCAATCGGTCTTGATCTCGCAAACTCTTTTACTTTGCCCTGTATAACGCTAAGTTTCCGGTCATCAGACGCATTTAGTTCTATGAAATTCTGATTCCACGTAGTTCCAAACACCGATTTGGCAAGTACTATTGCGGACGTAGTTTTTCCCACTCCGGGCGGGCCCGACAAAATCATATGTTGAACATCCATTTTATCGGCCATTGCTCTGAGCTTCTTGATGCTATCTTCCTGCCCAATTACGTCATCGAACGAGTTAGGTCTGTATTTTTCGACCCAAAGTGCCATATCTAAATCACGTCATTTCAGTAAACAACTCTGCATTAGGATAAATAACTATGCCTTTGGGCGTTATTTCTAATGGGCAGAACTTCGTAAGGTGTTCCGTACCGCGCATCTTTACTACGCGAAGTGCTCGTATGAACGTGTCTTGTTTCTCAACCAAATAAAGTGCTATTACACCATCAGAAGCGAACTCTTCCACTCCAAAAGAGGATAACTTATTCTCGCCGTAGGGTATTTCACCTATTATGAATGTCGCGACTTCCTTTGATTTAAGCATTGTAGAAAGTTCCATTATCGCTTTTCTTATTGACATTATATCGGAAAAGAACATCTGTAGATACGTTACGGAATCTATAACCACTCTCTGTGCTGACATTGCGTCTATTTCAGCACTCACCAACGATTTAAATGTTTCGTAATCAGTAAGCGGAACAGAGACCACTTTCAATCTTCCAGAAGCTATAAGGCTCCTTATAGATGGATCAAAAACGGAAAACCATGTAACCATGTCGTTTGGGTTCTCTTCTAAAGTAAAGTATATCCCTGATTCGCCAATTTTTGCGCCATGCGCTAAAAACTGCATCGCCAAAGTAGTTTTCCCTGAACCTGTTGAGCCGGTTAAAAGGACTATGTCTCTGCGGGGTACTCCTCCCTTTAAAACTTCATCAAATCCCTCTATACCAGATTTTACTCTCTCTACACCAGTATTTTCCATCTATTAAGCCTCCAGTATCATCTCCCCAACAAGAGGGTACTTTATCTTTATTAGGTCGCTAACGCTTAAAACCTTAGCCCAACGCTCTACGAGTGACTTATCGTAGCCAAGTTCATGAGCTAAATCCGAAAGATTTATAGACTTCCTTGCTTTTATTAATTTAAGCATATTTACGAGCGGATTTTTGCTATCTGTCTCTTCGAGATTTATGTTTGTAAGTAATGTCGGTTGCTCCTGCGAGGTTGCCGTCTTTAGTGGAGCAAGAGATTTAGGCGGCGAAAGCGCGGTTTGCTCCACTTTTTTTAGTTTTTCTTCTTCTTTATTAAGTTCCTCTTCGGTATTTTTTTTCTCCTCTTTAGCTATAACCGGCTGTGCGACCATAGACATCGCTTCTGATTCTTCATCTTCCTCCTTCTTCAACTTACCTAGCATCGGTAGACTTGCGAGCTTCTGCAATTCCTTTTCGCTTAGCTCTCCACCCTTTGTCGCAGGCTCATTAAGTACGGAAGCGAGTACTTTTGTCGGTTCTTCCTCTGTTTTTAATTTTTTACCCGTAGGGGCCATTTCAAGAACACGAATCTGTTTCTCTTCTTCATCTGGAGATTTAGAAGCTGTGTGAGGAGTTCCTCCCAATATAGGCGTCAACGGCCCGGTAGTTGTCTTTCCTATGACTTTCTCTTTCACCTGTTCACCTGGTTCGGCGGTGCTCTGTATAAGCGATGACAGCCTAGAAATCGCAGAATATATCTCTGAATTATCATTGTAAAGGTTATAAGACACGTTCAGTATATTTTGAACTGCGTCTTTTATGCCATCTGCCATATAAACCTATGTAGGTCGGCGTTTAAATCGTTTATTAGAAGTTCATGCCAATATCGTAATTTAATACGTTGAATTCGATAACTTGGTTTCTAGAGCAGATATGTATGACAGGCTGCACACTGGCGCAGAATTATTTATAAGAGAGCATATCTGGGCTGTTAATATGTTAGTGGCGCCGAGAACGCTCTCGCCCCATGAACCCTGTGCTGGGTTCTGCATTGAAGCGAGCATTTGCTGCTGTGTTGCAGAAGAAGTATCGTATATACTGAATGCCTGGTTCGGATTTACTGTAGCCCCGTCGAATACGTACTGGTTGTTTATGTCCATGAACGGCACACCGCCGAATTGGAAATTGTTTATACCGAATCCATCATATTTGCCTGCTAGCGATTTCGTAGCAAAACTTAATACTTCACTTTGTATAACCAAGGGCAAGCCTGTAGAATTCATGAAAAATGAGGAACCTGCCTCGTCAAAAGGTTCAAAGTTAATATAATTAGAAGTATAATACGCACCTGTAAAGAGCCCTGTGGCTACTTGATCACCGCCTGGTGCTACGGCCTGCCCATTTTGGTACACTGGAGAAATGCTAACTGACTTTGAGTAAACGCTATCTGAGAAATTAAAAGTAAACGTCGGTATATTATAGTCGTTGGTCGCCGATCTATCATAGAAAAGTTGGCTGAAGTTACCAAACCTACTAAGCGTAGCTATAAACACATAACGTTGCTGCGCACAAAACGGACAACCCTGTGCACCTATATAAACAAGGCCGACTTTTCCGTTCGATTCCAAATGCGGTACACTCGCGTTAGACGGCACTCTGAGAGGGATGACATCATAGTTATTGTCCGGCATTACGAGCACACAGTATCCTGGAAGAGGGCCCTGCTGCGTAGTTTGGGACGCAAAGCACTGCACATTTCCACTAAGTTGCTGTTCGCCAACAGACTGAAGCTGCGCGGACAGATTTGAAAACACGTCTATCGAACTCGAGGCACTCTGCCCTATCGGGCCCTGAAAGAAATCTGCTGAGGTAACCGGTGTTATCGGTTTTGAAAGGTTAAGTATATTATAAGGGCCGAAAACCAGCCAAAGCACGACTCCGGAGATTATTACTATCCCTATTATGGATGCAAGTATGCGGTTTTCTACCTTGAATAAGCTGTTCTGTTTTTTCAGGACTGATTCTTCTTTTACAAGTTCTTTTGGTGCGGATACTTCTTTATGAAGCAATGCCTTTTCCGCTATTATTTCTTTGCCCTCTTCCTCTGCTATTTTTTCAAGAGCGTGCAGTCTTTTTTCATTTTCTTCAAGCTTGTTTAATATCTTGTCGAGCTTGTTTTCGATATCCATCCATAGTCTATATTTCTTTAGTTTATAAATGTTATTAGAATATGTGGTGCTGAATAGCCCGTTTTCTGTCGCATTTCGACCAGATTTTACTGGCGTCATTATAATGTGCTACAGCATTCGACTAAGCGCCGGAAAACCGGTTTGCACCGCGTGCTCCGCCGTTTCATCCTTTACGTCTGCACTCTGCTTTCGCTTCATGGTTGTATGCAGATAAAAGGTTCGTTTCTGTGCGGTTCGCTACACTTTTGTGTACCACATTGCTATGGACGCTTTTTACGTGAACGGACTTCCTCCTTTAATGGTCTGCTGTATACAGCACCACATTAATATTGCAGAAAAGTCTGATATTTATGCTTACAAATTCAAAAAACGCTTACAAGGATTATGGCTATAGATATTATTCCATTAGAAAGATTAAGGAAAAACAACAAATTCGATAGAGGGGTCAGCCTAGTAAACAAAGTTAAATCAGACTATCAAACGTCAAAACACATATCTTTTATTGTTGAAAGCGAAAATGGAACGCACAATGTCATGTATTTCAATGAGAAGGAAGGTGAATTAAAGTGGCAGTGTGACTGCAAGTGGTATACCCTTCAGAATAAATTATGCTCGCACATAATCGCCGTTAATCTGTTTCTTATGAAAGGAAAGCATGGTCATGCATAACCATCATAACCGCTCTGCGGCGGAAGTCTACTCGATCTCTTAACATCTACAGAGCAGTCCTTCTCATAAAGCCTTAGTTCGTGCCACTTCATAAGTTCCGACAGATACCCGATCGCTTTTTTGTTCTCTTCTACGGATAGTTGTAATCTCTTTCCGTCTCTTATAAGCCACAATCTTTCGGCAGCCAGCTCTCCGTCATTAAACGTTGTTCTGTAAAGAAGTGATTCATTATCACTTAATTTAGCGAGAAGTATCTTCTGATTAAACCTAAAGACATATTGACCTGTGCATTCAGAGGCATAGTAAGAAGAAATTATACGGTCAAAGCTTCTTCTTTCACCACCTACGTAAAAGTCCATTTTTGCATGGGGAGAATCTGACTTAAAGAACAGATTTCTACCCTTTTCATGAAATTCTTTCTGTTTTCCAAGTTCAAGTTTTCCATGTAGTTTGTATATATCGTAAACTTTCCTTACTTCTTCTTGCGGAAGAAAGCTGAAATCCAGTTTTTGCGAGAATCGTAATGATACGCGCGGGTCTCCTTTAACGCCCAGATGTGACATCAGATAATAATAATTCCCGCTGTTCTTATTCCAGTCAAAAAAAGAAACTGCTTCGAGAACACCCGTGTTTTCGTCCCTATTTTTAATCATCACTATTGCTTTCTCTGCATCGTTCAATCGATTCCCGGACAATATCCTATCGAGTTCTCCTACCATATTATTATTTTGATATTTACTTATATTAATAACTACTTATTTGTAATAAATATAAAGTTTAAATATAAGAGGGTCTGGTTGCGAAGTCGCTTAAGCCGATCCATGTCTCGTCTTTACCTATCTTTCCCGTTACCCCTCTGTCTATAAGACTTTTCAAAGCAGACATCTGCTCTTCGCTTCCATTCCAATTTAGACTTTCATTGTTTGCAAGTGTTATTTTAACATCTACGTGTCTGAAAGCAATCATGCTTCTAAAAGAGGATACGAGTTTTGGGTCCGACAGAAATTGCGTGAACAGTTTAAATCCTGAGATATAAACAAATATCTCTTTTATGCCTCCGTTTTTGAATTTTGGGCTGTCTATCAGCGCAAAATCACTTTGCTTATTTATGAACATATACTCGCTGCCAGATGCCATAAGAGGTATAAGATTGACACATTTTAATGTTTATTTGCATCAGAAGATAACTTTAAGATAAAGGCGGATTTTGTTTTAAAATCAAAAAATTTGTAGAAATAGCTGCTGTGGGGTTAGATTTATAGAATATCGGACAGGTATTATTGTAGATTTAGCTCTACGGGGGCGTTATGTCGAAACTTGAAAAAATAATAGGTCGTGAGCAATCTATTCTCCGCAGAATAGAAAGCTTCATTTACAACAAATCGTTAAAAAACGGGAAATTTGAATGTTTAGACGGGGAAGGTTACCTTCAGAAACACTCGTTTGAAATCGGAAAATTCTACTTTGAGTCAATTGACGAAGACGGCCCTAACGCAAATGGAAGCGAATATCGTATTTCCTATAAAGGGGACATTGTACTTGACTTTTATTCTCCATATTCACTTGGACAGTTTCCAGCTCCTAGACCTCATATAGGGACCTATAAAAAGGGGGAGTGGGAATGGGAGCTAGTTAATATGCTACTAGAAGAGCTTCATCCTATAACTATATCTTCCCAAGTTTTTGGTGAAGTCACGATAAGACCATAACTCTTGTTTTTGAAAGAATCGCAGGAACCCGTACACAAGCCAATCATTAATCACAAGAGTGGAAAGATTAGGTCTGGCATAGAATACTGGAAAAGACCAGTGATATCTTACTATATTGCGTCATATATCACAAGGAATCAAAGTTAGAAGGCGGTACTGACAAGCTTGAACGTAAGCATCTCACATAAGTGACTTCACATCCATGGGCGAAGAAACAAGTAACCTATATGCGTTCATAAATTTCGTGGATTAATTTCTGATTGTTACTAAAAAAAGATAGTTATAGGTATCATAGTGACAAACACAGCCGAGATCCCATATAGGATTATTATAGGCAACAAGATGATAAGCACCAGCATTTTAAAGAATGTCTCTAAAACTGTATAAATCACGCTAAAATACGACGCATGGTATTTTTTCCCAAGCAGTAAGATTTTTTTATACATTGACAGCCAGAAGGCTTCCAGCAACACGCCGAAACTGAATGATAGGACAAACAAGACGTAATAAGTGTGCGTAAATGCTAGAGTAGCCCAAACAAATAATATTGATATTGTACTTAGCACCATAAGTTTATTGTGATCTAAGTCAGCGAACTCGCCAATAATGAGGGGCGTAATAATACCTGCAAATGCAAGAATCGCACCAACTATGCCTATACTTATGACATTTATGCCAGAAACAAACAAAAAAATCGGCCAAATCGTATAAATGACCTGTGTTTGCATGTTTCGATTCATAATCTGGAATAAGGTTTTCTTCTTCAGTTTATACCGTCTGAGATATACGCCTAAGCTTCGAATGTCAAACCTCATCTTAAACCGGACCTTTTTAAGGACTAGTAAAGGTAGAACCGACAGCGCCACAATCAGAGCTGCCGTGGAAGATAAATAAACAATACCATAAAGCGTTAAGATCACTGCACCAATCACCGGCGGAGCAATAGAAACTGCAGCTTCGATGGAATCAATTATCCCTGCCTGCAGTCCCTCGTGGTCTTTTTTGGAAATCGTTGTAAAAACGGTGATGTCGTTTATCCAATAAAAGGAATTGCTAAGACCTGCTAGGAGTGCGATAAAAATGAATATAAAGACACTACGATTTACAAACGGGAGGAGAATAAGAAAAGCTGCCTCTAGCATTAAGCCCATAAATAATGCTTTTTTAATTCCGAACTTGTTGCCGAATGCGATTGTGCTAAGTCCAAAAGTGATTGAAAAGAGCATTGTAAGTATAAACCAGGAGATAACCGATGCAATACTAAATCCAATCAATAGGAAATACACCGGCAACAGGATGTTTATTAGAGCTTCGCCAAAGAAATAAACGGTTTTATGATGATAGTAGTTAAGTAAATTAGACTTCTGGTATCCCATAACAATCTTCTAAGAGTTTTTACTTACCTTGTTCACACTTTTTTCCAGTCGTCTAATATCCTCAATATCAACTTTTCGCATAAGCAGTTTCTTGTACTCTATCAGTTTCTTTTTGGATATTATCGGTACATTAATGCCGTAAACGTTTTTCACTGTCCCTTTCTTAAGATTTAACCGATAGGGCACCCATTTCCTATTTTTTAGATCATATAGCTTCGTATTATCATTGCCGTAGATGTCTATCATTTGATCTCTATATCTAAGAGTCATCAGCAATAGATCGTCGTTTCTGTCTATGTAGTGTTTCGGTCCATATACAATGTACTTTTTCACCTTTGGAAATATTCTACCTACATCGTTATCTGGAACACCTATATCAATATCGGCTAGTCTGCGATGCGAGCCGTAGATCCTAGCAGCGAAACCACCAGCTATCTGAAAAGGTACACTCAGCTCTTTGAGGATGTTTATTATCCAAATGAACGCATCCTTTGTCCTTCGCATAGTTTGAACTAAGGCGACCCGGATTTTTTATTTAATTCTTCTTTTAATAGTCTTTGATATTCTTTGTCTATCCTCAATGCGTTACGCAGTCGGTTACCAGTATACCGTGCATCGACATAAAAATCTTCAATTTCTACCAACAACTTCTTCATCTTTTATGAAGAGCAGTTCTCAATTAAATAACCAACAAAAATAAAAATATACATTTTTAGCCTTATTTCTACAGGAGTAACTTACCGTACACTTCTCTTAAATTAACTACGGTTACCTTTTAGTTTTTGCTTCTTCGAAACGCCCCTTAAAATACGCGTCAAAAATGTTATCTCCAAAAATTGAACGATAATAGCTTTCAGTTATTTCATATGCGCGTTTACGGAAATCTGGATCCGATTCTAGCAGCTCTAACAGCTCTTGCTTCACCATCGATTTACTTGCAAATGGGCTCATATAAATCAAGTGCGGTTTTATTTCCGATCCGTTGCCTGGTGTTATAAATTGTGTGAGGCAATCTCTTTCGTGAGGCGATAGTCTTAATACATCACATAAGTTAAGTATCCCATTTTTTTCTGTCATATATTTTTACCTCCTTTTACTTATTATTATCGTTTATAGAAAGGAATTAGTATATAAAGTTTTCCGTACTTTAAAATGGTGAAATTTTAAATAACGTACACTTTTTAGCAAATACCACTATCCCCTATAATAACTGCCCCCGGCAGGATTTGAACCTGCGATATTTGGTTTAGGAAACCAACGTTCTGTCCAAGCTAAACTACGGGAGCTGTACATAATTGAATAGCACCAAATATTTAAAACGCATGTGTTTATGTAAACTCATTTTAAATGTTTAATATGCATTTTAATTAAATGACTGGTTTTTATTTTACTTTTATTTTATTGCCTATTTAGATAAATATCAGATATGGTATCTTTTGTATATTTCGATTTGGGCGGCGTGGTTATTCTTGATTTTAGTGGAACGGATAAATGGGCTCAACTAAAAAAAGAGTTGGGAATAGCCGCTGATAGGTACGCTGAATTTGATTCATTTTTTAATGAGCGTGAACCGGAAATATGCTCTGGTGTAGATGTAGAAACTCTCCTGCCGGATATAAAAGAAAGATTTGATGTGAGACTGCCGGCAGGTTATTCTCTTTTAGAGGGATTTGTAAAACGCTTTGAAGCAAATAAATCGATTTGGCCGATAATCTACAACGCGCACAAAAAATACCGAGTTGGATTACTTACAAACATGTATCCGAATATGTTCAATTCGATAAATAAACACGGCATTATGCCTGATTTAAAATGGGATGTCATTATCGACTCCAGCATAGAAAGAATACAGAAGCCAGACAAAAAGATTTTTGAGCTAGGCGAAACGCGTGCAAATATCAAAGGGAACGAGATATTTTTTGTAGACAACAACAAAAAAAACGTAGTTGCTGCGGACAATATAGGGTGGAAAACTTTTTTGTATGATCCTGCTGACTGCGTCAAGTCTAATAATAACATATCTAAAATATTATTTAGAAACGAAATGTCGTAAAAACACAAAATTTCTGTAATTCATCGTATTTAATCTAAAAACCGATAAATGAATTATGAAAACCGAAAACTTTATCGAAATGCGGAACGTTTGGTTCTCATACCGCCGAAACGGAGAAGCAGTAAACGGCATATCCTTTAACGTAAAAAAAGGTGAAATATTCGGTTTTTTAGGCCCAAATGGCGCTGGAAAAACAACGACAATCCGGTTGATATCGACGATATTTAAGCCTGATAAAGGGGATTTGAACGTTTTTGGTTTAGACTCAACTAGAAATGGTCTTGAAATACGAAAAAACATCGGTGTAGTTTTACAAAGAGAAAGCTACGAATATAACATGTCTGTTTTCAGCAATATGTGGGTATATGGAGTTATGCGTGGAATAAAAGCAGAGGAACTCAAGAAAAGAATAAAATATCTACTTAGAAAATTAAACTTATGGAACAAAAAGTCGCATAAAATGTCAGATCTTTCTCAAGGCCAGAGAAGGCGCGTACAGATAGCGAGAGAATTGTTGCACATACCAAAGTTACTTATCCTTGATGAGCCGACTATCGGGCTGGACCCGATAGGTAAACGCTGGCTGTTGGATTATTTCAAGAAGCTCGCAAAGAGCGGCACTACAATATTTTATACCACCCACATACTAAACGAAGCAGAATATTTGTGCGACCGAATTGCAATAATAAATCACGGAAAGATAGTTAAGATTGGCCGGTCTGAAGATCTAAAAAGAAGCATAGAAAAGAAGAAATTCTTTGAGGTGGAAGTCAACTCAAACCAAGACAAGCTCGTTGAAATCTTAAAATCTTATAATATCCGTATAGAATCCAGAAATGGAAAAGCCATAGCTATAAGCTCGAATAACATCGACGATGTTATAAGCGCCCTAAACAAATTCAAAAGCTCTGCTCATAATTCCATCGAACGCATAAGCAGCAGACACGTATCTCTGGAAGATATGTTTATAGAATTATTAGGTGATGAACATGAATAGGCTTAACAGACTGCTGAACCTTATTTATAGGGATCTGCGAATCCAATTCACAATATCCACCGTCGCGTGGACTTTGTTATCACCAATAGCGTTCATATTCTTTACAGGAATGATGATGGGCGCACTCGTACAAAGTGTTAGCATAAATGGACAATCTGTAACATATCTTGCTTTTCTTATACCTGGCATAATAGCTGAGCAGGTTCTATCTGGGGGACTTATGGCAGGTTGGACTGTGGTTGCAGACAGAAGGGAAGGTGACTTAGAACAGATTCTTTCAATGCCATTTACAAGGTTAGATTATATAGCTGCAATGCTGATATCTATGATATTGTTTACGCTAATGTATGTTAGCGTTGTCGTTGTGCTTGCATCTGCAATATCTGCGATAAACATAAGTTTAATGGCCGTATTGATGATGCTTGTTTATTTGGTTGCTGGCACACTTATATTCGGTTCTATAATGTTGATGATAGTGACGATATCGCGTTCGTACACTGCTATAAACATAGCTGGGGCATTTATCGCGTCTATTCTTATATTTGCGAGTTCGGTATACTACCCGATAAATGCAAATACTCCCGTCGTACTGTCATACATTGCGTACTCAAATCCATTGACTTACATAGTTAACGGGATAAGACAGGCGTTTTTCGGAGGGCTAGATCCGACTTCCCTGTTTGTAATGGGCCTACTTGTACTACTATCATTTGCAATAATGACGGTAGTTACTCTTTTCTATGAAAGGTCAAAAACCCTGCTTTAATAAGGGTTAAAAACTATAAAACGGGTAAATTTCTTATAGAATGTATGCTCGCAAATAACCCTTTTATAGTGATAACCTCAACTGGAAAGGAGATAGTCGTAGACAGGATTAAAGAAAAGGTAGAATTACAGCTACATATAAACTCCGCGATAAATCAGGGGGGCTTGATAATCTTAAAGGGAGATCCTGGGGTGGGAAAAAGCACGCTGCTTAACTGGATACTTCTTGATTTAAAGAACAAAGGCGACCTTCAGGTAATCAAAGAGGATTTCACGCCGTCGATATACAATAAACTTCGTGCAGTAAGCCTGCCGCAAAATAAGAAAGTTCTTGTTATGCTTGACGATTTCAATAACATAGAATTACTTGATAAATCCGGTCAAGACAAAATAATAAAACTTATCTCAGAGCTATCGCTAAGAATCGGCATTCTATTGATAGAAAACAGAAAGGAAGGGGTAGAAAAGGACTTCAAAGCGCTGGGTCATAAATTTGTAAAATTTGAACTTAAGGGACTATCTCATGACGACTTGGAGAAGCTTGTGATCAACAGGCTTAATCTTAGCAGGGACGTACCTACAGAGCAGCTGGACCCATTTACAGCTGAAGAATTTGAAAAAATTTATAAGAAGTCTTTAGGAAATGCACGCATAGCCCTGTTAATCTGCGCGACTCTGTTCGATCAGAAGCAAACCTCATTAATATGAGACTTTGGTCTCTTAATACAGTGGAGCTTTCTAAATATAATTTAGGGCTAATTATACTGTGATACAAATATGAAGACACGACCGACAACTAGTGCGATATTGTTAACTGTGTTTGCTATAACGATAATGGGGTCTGTCGCATTCACACAATACTCAATCTATGTTTTATCCTCACTCAATGTTAGCACATCTCAAATTTACACTGTCCCACCATACGAAGAGTTGCTGGTACTTCTTGTTGCATTATTCGGGATAACTGCGTTATTCATTTATCTTATAAAACGAGGATTGCAAAAAATAATATTTTGGTCCTTCGTAGCCATAAGCTGGCTGATATTATTCGATTTTTTCCAGTTTATCCTGTCAGCAGTATTCGCATTAATCGTCTCCATATTACTAGTATTGTATTATTACAGATATTCCGGGCGCACTGGGAGAAACGTGATAAACGTGGTAATATTCCTTACAGTTGCGTCTACGTTGTCTCTTGCGTTGGGGCTTGTACCAAGCGTGATACTCACTGCGATAATAGCGATCTATGATTATATAGCGGTGTACAAGACTAAGCATATGATTAAACTTGCCAAAGGAATATCGGAATACGGTTCTCTCGCTGGATTCGTGTTTCAGGCTAAAAATTTAATCAAAAAACGCGCTATACTGCTTGGGGGCGGGGATGTAGTATTTCCTGCGGTGTTAATAAATTCCGTGTTTACGGCGTATGGTGCAATAGCTTCCACATTTACATTCGCGGGCGCATTGACTGGACTTTGGATCATAATTGCCTTTGGAAAGCGCAATAAAGCATACCCGGCTATGTCCTTTATAGGGCCTCTTGAGCTTTTGGCATTAGGCATCTTTTTAATGTTGAGCATGTTAATCCGATTATGAACACAACACTAAATGACGAAAAGATAATCGAAGCACTAAAAAATTGCTACGATCCTGAAATACCGGTAAACATATACGACTTGGGTTTGGTATATAAAATTGATGTGAAAGGAAAAAGCGTGTTTATACTTATGTCATTAACTTCTCCGTTTTGTCCTGTAACTGATATGCTGGTTGAACAAGTAAAAAGCGCAGTCTCCACTTTTTCCGGAGCCGAAAACGTGGAAGTTGAAATAACGTTTGACCCTCCTTGGGACACCAGTAAGATGTCTGAATCTGCGAAAGCACAGCTCGGACTTTGATACTCAACCTAATTCTGCAACCAATTTTAGTACTAATTTTTTAATAAGATCTCTGTTTCTCCTGTGCTGTTCTAGAAAATCCTTTGACCTTGCATCGGAATCTGTTATACCGTAGTATACTGTTTTTGGAGAGTTAGTTACATATTTCGGCAGTATATGCAATTGTTTCTCGTCCAAAAGTACGACGATTTTATCGGATCGCTCCACGTCTTTTCTTGTGACCGGCCTGCCAAGTTTATATTTCATCCTTATCCCGAGTTCTCCCATTACCTTCATTGTGCCTCTGACTCCCTTATCCGCTCCGGGAGAGCGTGGGTTTTTGCCTATGCCTGCACTTTTAGCGCTGTTCTTCTTTGAAAGTTTGTTGAAAAGAAGTTCGGCCATGCGGCTCCTTCCAGCATTATATTTACAGATGAAAAGCACTTCCAAAATACGCTTGATTGTTAGTCAAGAAACTTTGCTTCCTTTAATTTTTCTGGAAGATACGTGTTTGATATAAAAGAAAGGCCTTTAGAAGAAAGTGCATTCAGTTCCACCTTCGCACCGAGTTTTTCCATTTTGTCCAGTTCTTCGGTCCACTCCTTACTGTTTTTAAACCATTCGTAATTCTTCACCTGTTGCAAGCGGGCCACATCTACGTCTTTGAATTTTATAAGATGTTTCTTCAAACCGTATTTTTCTATATCATCAACCCTTATACCCAAAAACTTTGCTTCTGGCAATGCCAGTTTGTCGGAAGCGTGGGCTAAGGTTATAGAACCAAACTTCAATGTTGAATAAATGTATATACCCCATATATCGCCATCTGTAAGTACGTAAACTGGTAGTCCATGCTCGCTATTCAAACGCTGTAGAAGTCGCCTTATACCTCTGGTAGACTGACCTTGACTTGCAAGTATGACGCAGTTCAATTTCTTCCATACTTTGTCTTCGTTTAGACGTTCGAAAATGTCTGCCTTTTCAAGATAAATAACAAATTTAGCATCCACCTTCTTGAATGTTATATCTTCCGTGTTGCTTGGTATCGACCATCCGCCACTCCCCAGTTTAGACCAGTCTATAGTATCGCCTCTGTCTTCAATGATTACTTCTCCTGCTATGGACCCGTTCTTGTTAGCATTTATGTGTAATTCTTCCCTTGTCAAATCGGTTATAAGTTCTAAGTCTTCTATCGCTTTGTTTGTTTCTTCCTGAACCGAAACAAGTTCGATGTTTGTGCCCGGTATCGTGTGTTTTATCTGGTAAAAAATGTCCCTGAGCCCGGTGTGCAAGCCACTCCTTATCAATTCTCTACTCTTGGCTGCAACTCCTATCGTCTGCACGAACTTTCTTACGTGACCGACGTTTAAGAAGAAGCGCTTGGACATGTTACTGCCAAGTGTTATCATCCTCTTCTCCTTGTCGTATTTTACGTTAGAAAGGTTTCGTATTGGAACATCCAGGTAGGGGCTTTCGCCTTTTTCCACCTCTTTGTATATAGAAGTCCCGAGCTCTTCTATAAGTTTAAGGTTCCTCTTCCGGGGTTTTTCATCTGCCATATTCAATTATTACCACCTTCTGTACTTGTCGCATCCGACGATATTTTTTCAGTAACTATCTCATTTGAGCTTAGAGATTCCTTTACGTGTTGCTCGACCTCGCTCTTTCTCTTCTCTATAAGAGATTTTATCTTTGTCTTTAATTTCTTTTCGTCTATATCTGTAAGTTCAGAAAGAAATGCTGCAAGTTCTTCGCCGTATTTGTCAAAAAGCCCGAGCTTCTCTTCGAATAACCTATTCCTATGCTTACGGCTAAGGAAGAGCGCCATGTTTCTTACTAATTCTTGTAAGGCGAGTTTTATTTCTTTGGTTATTATAGGGTAACTTGCCACGGCCGTCTTTCCTTCGTTGGTGTAAGGTACCCATACGGACGCTATATGCAGTAAAAACACTAAAGGTCCTATCGGTTGTTTGTTTTCGACTTTAACGCCGTATCTGGGAAAGTCAACGCCTATGAAACTCTGCGTCAACGCACACGAAGCTGAATCAAATAATAGCGGTATTTTATTCGCGTACCTTAAGAGTGTCGCCTTATCGTTGGTTATCCCACCGCCATATGCGACTGCTGCTTCTATCTGGAAAGGCATGCCACGGTATACTTCTGGCTTTCTACTAACTGCTTTGACATATTCTGGTTTGAACTCGAGTTTAAGTCGTTTCTCTAGTTCTTCAACCCCTATAGGGGACAAACAATCCGTTTGCGGTCTCATCAAATCAAGAGCTTGTAGGGCTTTCAATATGGAATTAGCCTGCATTCTATCAACGTCTTCAGGTTTCATTCGAGGATCTAACCCGACACTCTTTATCGTCGAAGCTGCTACAGCACCGCTTACCCTAGAAAGCTCTTCTTCTAACACTCCTTTTAATGTCCTCTCTGTAGAATTCTTTAGTATGCGCATGAATATGCCTATCTCAAGGCCCTGTGGGTGCGGCTTTATTGAAGTGGCTTCCTTTGGTAGACTTTCTGTAACCCGTTTATAATTGAATTTGTCTCCATTCGGGTTGGTATAATGTATTATCACGGAAGGATTCACAAGCGAAGTGCGTCGCATATATTCATCTATACCTTTGCTGCCTGTAAGGTACAGCCCTTCTATTTCCAATTCTATTTGCGTGCCATGTTCATATGGAAAATCCGCTTCGCTTTTTTCTAGTACTTCGGGTTCATTCTTAAGTATGTTTATCTGAACCTTCATCATCGTAGCTTTTTTCTGACTTTTTATCTTGGATATTACTGTAGCCGGTTTTCCTGTCGTAAGCTGGGAATAAAGCACGGCAGAGTGGATTCCTATTCCTTGCTGACCTCGTCCCTGCTTCATTGATTGAAACTTACTTCCGTATAACATCCTTCCAAATATGTCTGGTATTTTTGAAGGCAGTATGCCAGGACCGTTATCGATGATTTTTATGTTGAATATCGGGGCTGTTTTCTTTATCCGCAGCTGTGCACCGTTTAATGTCACTGCCAACTTATCGTTGTTCTCTGTTACTGTAAATTCACTTTCATCAAACTTAAACACGACCTTGCTACCTCTCATGGGCTTAGTGTCACTCTTGCCTTTGTACAGTAAGGTATAGTCTTTTTTCTGCACCATCATTTGTGCGACATTAACTTTTTCGTCGAGAAGCTGATAGTTGTCACTCATGGCCTTAACTTCCACCGTTATTTCCGGCAAAGAGACTTCTTCTTTGTTCTGCTCTTGTATGTGTCCCAATTCTTCACATGCATCGAGGCTGTTGTCCACCGCTTCTTTAACACATGTCAATAAAGCTTTTTGTTTATTGTCAAAGCCGAGAAGGTGCCTGTTCTTTTCAAAGAATTCAGTAACGCTAATCGCCCGTTGTTTCTTCGCTAATTCCTCTGCTACTTCCATTTATGTACAACTCACCTAATCTTTTGTTTATTATTACGAACGCGGTCTCGTGTTTCGCACCATTCAAAATCGCGTCGACTGCTTCAAACGCAATGGCTAACCTTTGATAGGTTCCAATTATACTTATAGTTTTTCCTTTTACCTTTATAAAGCATGAGGTCGCACGGCTCAAGCGGTCCTTTATTGCGCCCCTGCTACCTATAACGCGGGCTTTTAGCTCATACTGTCTTTTCTTTGACGTCGTGTAATCGTTCAAATTTATCACTTGTATATCATATTCGTCATTAAGAAGCATAGCTGCTACGGCCGTACCGAAACCTCTATTAAAAGCAACCAAGCAATTCTTTACTGCAAGAAGGTTTGAAGCACTTTCTGCTTCTAGTATTACTACATTTTCTTTTATCGATAATTTAACGGATGTATCTCTTAGTTTTTTCAAGAACTTCGGCTTTTCCGCAAGAAGCTCTGCGGATTTTCTTGTCAAAAGTATTTGGTCCTCCATTTTACAGATCTTTCACCATATAACTATTCTCAAGATGATAGCCATTCTTTTTATAGTATTCCCTTACACCCACACCAGATATTATTTTTATCTTTTTTAGATTATATTCGTGTCTTGCTATCGATTCGGCCTCTTCCAAAAGAGACTTTCCATAGCCTTTGTGCTGAAAGCTTTCTTTTTCTTCGTAAGATATCGGCGCTTGTATGCCGTACACGTGTAGTTCCCTGATTAGCCCTACGTCGGAACAGTCAGTTATTCTAAACCTAAGGAAACCTATAATGCCTAAATTCGCCTCGTCTTCTATACTTAAGAACACTTCGTCTCCGCCGGCCGCCCTATAAGTCTCGCGTTTTAGAGAGATTATAGGGGATTTTGTAATTTTTATGTGGCCGATCTCCCTGCTTCGTATATCATTAGGGGATTTTCCAAGGCTTTTTATCCTATCAAAAACTAGTTGTCTAAAGTTTGTGATCCTTATTCCTCCTTGTATCATTGTAGATGGGATGTCACGCTCCACACGCATTATTCTGAGCCATTTTGGTGCGTTTATTTCCGCCTCGGCAACGATGTCTATGGTGTCCTCGAGTGGATAAGTCGAATAAAGTCCTTTTTCCCACATGTTATATAGCGCGGTCCCCTTTATCACAAGAGTCGGATATATCTTTATGGCATCGGGTCTAAGACTTTCGTCGTTGTACGCCTGTCGTATAGTCTCCCTATCTTTATCGATGTCCGAGAACGGTAAGTTTATCATTATATGATGGTCCACTTTATACGCATTATTTCTTAAACGCGCTGTCGAATCTCTTACATCTTGTATTGTGTGGCCCCGATTATTTTTAAATAAGACGTCATCAAAGACGCTCTGCATTCCCATTTCAACGCGTGTAGCTCCATATCTCAAAAGTTGTCTTATATCATTATCGTCGCAGCGCTCCGGTTTTGTCTCTATTGCAAGAGCTACGCAGCGTATGCCGGCGGTTTCGTTCTTCTTCTCTTCAGCCATTAGATCTGATTCCGTATTTTTAACGTTTGGAAAATCGTTAAGTGCCTTGTATGTCCTTGTAATAAAATCATCGCGGTATTCTTTTGGTAGTGTCGTGAATGTCCCTCCTATTATTATTGTTTCTATTTTTTCCGGTGCGTAGCCTAAGAACTTGTAGTGCTTGAGTCTCGCTTGTATTTGTGCGTAAGGATCATAATTGTTAAATTTAGCCCTTCTTGCTGCAGGTTCCTCGCCGGTATAACTCTGAGGAGTATTGAAGCGCGTCCCCCCTGGGCAGAATATACACACGCCATGCGGACAATCGAACGGCTTGGTCATAAGCGCAACGACTGACACCCCTGAAGCAGTCCTTACCGGTTTTGATTTTAATACGGATTTAAAACGATTAATGTACTCTTCTGATAGTAGCGACAGGACTTCTCCATTCTTAGGTATTCGGTCTATGCCAAGCTCGGAGCAGATGTCTCTTTTTGACTTCAAAAGTTCAGCTCTTGTTTTTATTTTTCCAGAGGTAAGCCTGTCTAAAAACATAGGCACGAACTTTTCTTTTAATACAGACTCCTTATCCATCAAAGTAATACTATCCAAATTAGGATTAAATATCTATTAGTGCTTCATATTTTATGCACAAGAAGGCACAGTTCCTTACCTTAGTCTTTACCGTATTATCTATAATAATAGTCGTAGGCGCGCTCGAACTAGAGTACAGTAATGTATCAGCAAATCAATCTTTAAGTCTTTTTGCTTCTTCTTCAAGCGTTTCAAAGGCATTAACTTACAATGCACTGTATGAGTCTAATCTAATAAACGCCATTAACCCAACACAAGGAGCATACAACGCATATGTCAGTTTTCTAAGCTATTTTAATACTAATTTCATACCATCGTATAACATAAGTGGGGGCGGTAACAACGTCGGAAATTCATATGGCTACACGTCTTTTTATTATACGTTACCAATAACTATAAACAGCGGTAACGACATAAGCAGCGTCTATCAACAGCGTATAGTGTTAAACTCGTCTATATACTCAAAATATGAGAACGCATCGCTTAACAACGTGCAATTCACTTACACTAACGGCTCCGTGATACCTTCATGGTTGGAATCGGGGAATCTTGCAGAATTCAACGGCAACGATTCGTGGATAAATGGTACTGGCAAGAGCGGACTGGCCGGCATGAAAAGTTTAACTGTATCGGGTTGGCTCTACACGATGAATCTAAGCCATGTAAACGTTCTTGTGCATAAGGAATCCTCATATGTCTTATACATAACTAAAAGTCAGATAGATTTCGTGGTTTCTAATGGGACTTATTCGTGGTTGTATACCGATGCTCAGAGCTTTAACTTTAAACCGTATACTTGGTATTTTCTAACCGGAACGTGGAACGGCACGCAAATAAATATTTATATAAACGGCCAAAAAATTGGTTCGCCACTAACAACCCCTGTGTTTACGATATCGCCAGATAGTAATGAAGTCGATATAGGTGTATGGGGTACTTGGAACCTTAAAGTTGGTGGTTCAATAGAACAAGGGTATATGGCAAACGTGCAGATTTATAACAGTTCATTAGATGAGGGACAGGTGTCGGGCCTTTACGCTGATGGTATGGCGGCTAGTCCTATTGGAGGACAAGACCTTCTGGCTTGGTGGCCTCTAGCAGGTAATTCATTGGACTCGAGCGGGAACGGATTTAACGGGGTGGAAAATAATATAAACTTCGATGCTCCAGGATCTGCTAGCACGGCAACTACTTATTATATCAAACTACCTGGTATTTTGGCTAATATATCTGAAACTATAGACGCTAGAATTTACAGGTATTCTTCAACATTAAACTCATTCAACACGGGCGAGGCACCCGAATTTTCTCAGGTGTACGGACAATACGATGATGGAGCCGAGGTGTTCAATTTTTATGAGAATTTTGAAGGAAATTCCCTTCCATCGGGGCTGTCTGCAACCGATGCGGCGGGAGCGTCCGTGAATAATGGACTTGAGTTGAGCGCAGGGTCAGTTTATACTAATACGGCGGTATTTTCTTCCTTAAACAACGTGGAAGAAATGTACGCCGAATACACGACTTTGAACTCTGCTAACTACACTGGCATAATGCAGTCTAATTCGCAGGCCCCTCAGGGCGGCAACGCAGGATCGAACGCAGAGATACTCTGGATGACAAACAACCTTGTAAATAGTTATTACGCATGGTCAGGTAACGGGGGTGCTGCGTCTTATAACTTACAAAATGGACTAAGTTCCCCTTTCACGCCGTCCTTAAATAAATTTTATATAATCGGATCATTTGTAAACGGTAGCAAGATCGGAGAGCAGGTTAATTATGTAAACGAACTTACTGCGGTAGGGACTTACAATACAAACCAATACGTAATATTAGGTTACTTTATCGGAAAAAATTCCGGCACGGAGAAATTAAATCCTATAAAGATAAACTGGATCCGTGTACGTGCTTATCCGCCAAATGGTATCATGCCTTCAGTAAGTTTTGGTACTCTTATTTAGGGTTAGCCCATTATAAACTTGGCGGTCTTTTCGATGTCAAAATTAATTAAATCATCGTATCCCTGTCCGGTACCGAGAAACAAAACTGGTTTTTTTGTTGTGTGCGCTATGGAAAGAACTGCGCCGCCCTTTTTATCGACGTCGGCCTTAGACAGGATACTTGCATCTATCCCAATTTCGCTGTCAAATATTCTCGCTTGATTGACTGCATCATTACCGGCCAATGCGTCTCCAATAAATATTGTCTTATCGGGTTTGCTTACGCGTTTAACTTTCTTTAGTTCTTCTATAAGATTCTTGTTTATGTCGCTCCTGCCTGCTGTATCTATGAGTACAACGTCTGAGTTGACGTTCTTGGCGTGTTTTATCGCATCGAAAGCAACTGCCGCTGGGTCTGCACCGTAATTATGCTTTACTAAATCTATTCCTAAATTTTTGCAGTGTATAGCCAACTGCTCTATAGAAGCCGCCCTAAACGTATCGCTTGCGGAAACTGTAATGTTCATGCCGTTTTTCTTAAGAAGATTCGCAAGTTTGGCAAGAGTTGTAGTCTTTCCAGAACCGTTCACACCGACTAAAAGCAACACATAAGGTTTTTTACTCCGAACTTCTGAGAGAAATTTTTCCTCGGGATAGCTCAGGAGCACAGACTCTATGCTTTTCTTAATAGCGTATTCTATCTCCGATCTGGTGTTTAAAACAGATATCTCTTTGCCCATTAATTCTGTCTTTAGATCTTTGTGAATGTCGTCTAGAACTGACAGCGCGACGTTGTTTTCTGCTAATGCGGATTTTATACCAAGGTATATCTCGTCTATATCCGACTCTGTAATTTTATGTGATATTATGTGCCGCTTTTCCTTCTTTTTCTCGACCACGACGGCTTTTTGTGCTACGTTATGGTGTTCTGTCGCCTTGTGCGTTTCTACAGATTTTTGGGGTTTGTTTGTTTCTTTCTCTTTAACGGCTTCTTCGGCTTTCTCTTCTCCTACGATTTTCTTCTGTATTACGTTTATAGAATCCTTGATTTTTTTCTTTATAAAATCAAACATATTATCTATTTATTCAGGCTATTCTGGTACTCTTCGTATAGTTTTGACGTCTCTTGTTCTATTTTTGCACCGCGTTCCTGTAATTGTTGTATTATGGTTGCCATCTGTTCTATGTTCTTTGATACTTCGTTCATGTCGCCCTGTAGCTTCTCTTCAAGACGTTTTAGGTCGTATTTCTTGAATATGTTGCTGCCTATGTTTACTATGGCAGTAGACGTATCTGATACGGTACCTTTAAAAAATATTTCTGGACTGTAAGATATCATAATCTCCTTGCTGTTCTTTCCAAGCCTGCTAAGTCCATCCAAAGATTTTTGTATTGTCTCCTGAGTTAGTTGTAATGTATTTATACCGCTTATGTAACTTTCTAATTCCCGTCTTATGTATTCTATTTCAAGTAGTCTGTTGCTTAGTTCACTCTCGTCGACTTCCATCACTTGCTTTCGCTGGCTGCAGTGCCTATTAATTTAACGGATACTTTTCCACTGTCATCCTTGCTACACATGACTCTCAGTCTTACAGGTGGGTTCTTGCCGCCTTTTTTGAATATTTCGTTATTGACTTCGTTATCTATAGAAACTTCTTTAGCTTTCATGTGCCTGGAAACGTAAGTTCTTACGAATTTTGCTGCGGAGCCGCTACTTTTGTATGGAGCTACACGTTCCTTCGCTCGTCTAAGATTTATATTTAATATTCTTTGCTCTGCCATTGTTTATCTACCAACGTTTCGGTTAAGGCGCGACCTGTCGGTATGCCTCTTTCCAAATTTTCTTAGCACCGCAAACACTGGCGGTCTGCTAGTCTTTCTTGCGTGCTTTATAAGTGCTCTCTTATTTCGTGCTGACTTGTTTCGTGTCATATTATTTAAAGTTTATTTTTGAATCTTTCTTTTCTCCTGACATAGCCATAAGAAGCTCCTTGAGCTTTTTATCGTCTATAATTTCCTTCAATTGGTTTGAAAGGGCAGCCTGCAAAAGCATGTTTTCCACTGCATCGGCTAGATCCTGATGTGCATATCTTAAATTTGAAAGTCTCTCTCTCGCTTCCTTTGTCAAGTATTGAGAGAACACCTGTCTTTTTACGTCCTCAAGCTTTTTCTTTCGCTCGAGCGCTTGATCTTCGGCTGGATTCAAAAATTGCATATTACCTCTGATTCTTTGCGACCTTGTCCACGAAAGCTATGCCTTTCGGTGTTATTAGGCGGCCATAATGGTTACCTACCTTTGCTTTCTTTATAAATTGTGCCGCTTCCAACTGTTGAAGTATCTTTCTTATTATGGCGCCGCCTGCTAGCTTAAAATGTTTGCCTGCGTAAGTATTTTTTGTTTTGTTACCATAAGTTGTCCTTAGCCTGTTGACTCCAAGCGGTTTATGATCCACATAAAATCTTCTAAGTATGCCCGCGCCTCTCAAAAACCACCAATCCCTTTGGGAAGGTATTCTATCATTAGCTGGTCCTGTTTTTACAAATTGCGACCACACTGGTGCGGAAAGAATCTTGTCTTTCTTTAACTCTTCGGCCATAGCCAAAGTAAGTTTTCCCTGTTCTACGTCAAATCCTCTTATCATAACCTAATTTTTTTGTTTTCCCGCAATTTAGGCACTTGTAATCGAGCATGCCCGATTTAAGCCTAACAACCGCGGTCTTGCCGGGTATAAGTAATGTATTGCATTTTTTACATATTAAAAGCTTTTCATTCTTTTCAAGCCTCAATTTCTTTGACAATATAAGCCTCCTTGCTATGTAAGAATACCTAAGAGAAAGGGCCCTGTGACTGTCGTAAGTCTCTCTGGCCATTCCAACGAGCTTGTGCAAGTCTTCCTTGAAAATCTTCGAATTTTTTGTGTATATCATATCTGGTATAACCTTGAGTGTTTACAATATTTAAATTATAATACTACGGAAAGCTTTATAAAGAAGATTAATCAATTACTAAGTAAGAATTTTGTAGCGTATTTGGTCTACAAAAGCAATTATTCGGAGGTAATATGGCCAAGAAAATGGAAAAGAAGAGTAAGAATAAAGAAGAGGAAAAAGAAGAGGAAGAGTTTGAGGAGCAAGAGTCTGACTTAGATGAAGATGAAGATCTAGAAGAAGAGCTAGAGGACGAAGAAGAGGATGACGAAGGCTCGGACGAGTAAATTTTGCTTTTTTATTTTTTTAACTTTATTTAGTTTTTCTTTAATTCAACTGTAAGCACGCCATCGGACAATTCATAAGAAGATAATCTGTATCGTTTGTCCACCGGTATTATTTTCATATATAATTTTTTGCCTGCGAATGCCCTTATTTCGAGGGAGTTTTCCATCCTGGTTATAGTTACATCGGATCTTTTAGTAACGTCTGGTAACATTATCCTGTGGATGGATGAGTTACCGCTCTTAACCGCATCGTCCATTGGTTCTACAACTTGATCAACTTTTTGAGCAGGCCGTGTAAGGTCAGCTTTACTTTGTCTTGTAGGGGGCCTTTTGACGTTTGTTGGCTGCGAATTCGCGCCAGAAATCGATATCAGATTATTGAACATAGGGGATAACTTATTTACCATGTCTTGCACCATATTCATAAGCTTATTGCTTTGCATTGGCGATAGCATATTGCCGCAGTAAGGACAAAAATCCCAGTTTCTCTCCATCTCCTTCCCGCACATTGAACATTGTCTCTGCATAAACCAATTTAAAACATAGAACATATTAAACGTTTTACATGTAATGCCGATAATTGAATTTATCGCGAAAACGGGTTAAGAAAAGGTTAAATTTCTTAATTGAGAAGGTATTCTATGGTAAGCGGAGATTCAATAGGTTATCTTAAATTATTATCGGTAATAGTCGGTTTGATATTTGTAAGTGCCGCGGTATCGCAGCTTTTAATATCTGTGCCGTACCTCACTCATTATTCCGGAAAGGCATTGAGTTATATTCCTTTTAATCTGCAAACGGTTTCTTGGGTCGTGCTTGTTGTTGGAATAATCCTTATAATAGTCGGTGTATTTGCATCAGAGATGGGCAAGTATTTCTCATATTATTGATATGGGCTTTGTAGGCACTAGTATAACGGACGAGGATGCTGAAGTTATATTGACTTCCTTAGTCAGAGCCTATTCGGTTATACCTTCTGAAGCAAGACAGTTTATTCCTCCCCTAGAAATAATGTTAGAGGCGATACCGCAGGAAGCAAGAAAGTATCCTCTTGAAGACGTAATAAAATTGCTTGCGTGGGCTGGTAAGAACCAGATAGTCATATAAACTCTAGTAATTTATCGTTGTTATAATTTATGCCTGAGGACCGCTATTTGTTTTGCGCAAAACTGCTCTTAAATAAGACCACGAAATTGACCTGGCCCAATTTGTAAATGGCGGGCACTTTAACATTCTGCTCTTTTCCTTCCGACTCCCGGAGGAGGTATCGGTGGCTTCTGACAGTACTCTGACCTTGTAACCGCGCCACCTTAGTTCCTGTGCAGTGGATAAGACGCAACAGTCTAAAGTTAAACCTATCAACACTACAATGTCGAGGTCTTTCGGCTTGCCGACCAAGGAAGACAACCACTTTGTAAAGGCTTTCGGGTCCTGATACGGAAGACCGGGCTCGCGACCGGGATCGCCTATATTGTTTCTGGTCCATATTGGTGAGTTCATACATTTTATCCAAACCGGTTTAAGCTTTACGTCATCGGGTATTTGAGATCCGTAACCGAAAGTGCCTGGATTACAGCAATCGCCTAGGTCTCCCGGTCTCGGCTGTCTGTAGTCCGATATTATTTCCGTTATTTTTATACTGTGTTCACGCAGAAATGGCATGAGAGTATCTGCTATGAAGCTTACTGAAGGCCGCAAAGCGTAGTGTTTTCCTCTTGGCGAAGCAAAATCGTTTTGAAGGTCTACGCAGACTATTTTTATCTTCATAACTTTTAGAATCGTCACCTGTGTAAGATACAAAGAACATTGTCTACCTGTAAGAAGTCTGTTTCAACGCTCTGGCTGCGCTACGGTAAGGTTTTTGTGGCTCCGTCATTCTTTTATCATCGACCAGAAGCGTTCTGTCATATTCTAAGAATCTCTTTTTAAGTGACTTCTCGCGCCTGGCCAGACTCTTTGCTATTACTGCTCTTATGGCCTGCGCACGTGCCATCGCCCCACCGCCAAATACTCGTATATTAACGTCATATTTATTCGCTAGTTCTCCAGCTATGGATAACGGCTCTGAAACCATTAACTGCAATACTCTGTCACCATAAGCTGAAAGGCTCTTGTTGTTTATGGTTATCCTGCCGCTGCCGTCACTTATGATTCCGGACGCTACAGCAGATTTTCTTTTCGCTATAAGGCTCACGTTCTTTTTCATATCTGTTTAGTCTTAAGTATGTTTGAAAGTTCTCCTATTTTTACTTTGTGCACCGGTCTGTCCGATCTTACTTTCGCAATTTCCTCTTTTGGTTTGTCCTTTAAATCGTCCGGCGTACCTTCATAAACTGTTATGTGCCTCATGGCTTCCATTCCGCGCACGCTCTTTCTTTTAACCATCCCGCGTATGGTGCGTTTTACGAGCCCTATAACTGTCCTTGAATGGAACGGCCCTTTCGAAGTTGAACCGACGTGTATACGTTGAAAATATCTGTCGACTATGTCGTTCTTGCTGCCTATTATAACGGCATCGCTTGCGTTCACTATAATGACTTGTTCTCCGCTAAGAGCAGCTTTCGCCGCTTGTGTTGCCATTCTTCCCAATACAGAGTCCTTTGCATCTATTATCATATTGAATATCTATTTTATCATAATTTACTGTAATTTAAAGTTATCTGTGACGTTTCGCTGACATGTATATCCTTAAGGTGCTTAATATGAGCATGAATAGTATTACGGCCATGATTATAGCTTCTGCTATGGCGTTCTGTATGCTGTTATATTGATTTAATGTGTACACCTGTCCGGCGGTTATAAGAAAACTGGTCTCATCTGTTATAAAGCCAACGCCAAGGCCAAATAGCCACGCAAGAAAATATTTTAGCCTTGGCATTCGGAATTTTTCCTCATAATAAAAAAAAGATGCTAATCCAGAAAATATAACTAATACTATTCCATAAAAAAAATGATGTAACGTTACTCCGCTCAAGGTTAGATTGAGATCGCCGCCAAAGTATATGTATGCGCGCGCGATTATAACGGCCGAGAAAAACCCTATCACGACGTAAAAAAACGTGTTCTTGAGTATTGATTGTCTAAGACCTATTCTCATATGGTTTTAAACTACGGTAACTTTAAATAATTTGGTGGGCCGGTAGTCCAACGGCAAGACGCCACGTTCGCATTAATACGAAAATCGTGGAGACTTCGGGTTCAAATCCCGACCGGTCCATTATTTACGCAAGTACTCTGCAAAAAGGCTCAATTTCTAGCGAACGCCTTTATTAGATTTATAAGCAATGGATAAATATTTCATACGGATTTATTACAGTCTTTTCTAGTCCATTATCCCTGTAAATTTTCAGAGTGTTCGCCATCATGATAAGCTTCTTTGAATAAATGAAAACTGCTTTCTTTGGCAATTTTGCCGGTTTGCCATTGGTACCGAAACCTTCGCCGGGATTAAATATCGCGTCGAGCGAGTGTTTTTCTCCAATTTTGGGAAGATTGCTCCCATAATTTTATTTAAAAGTTTTTCATAAATTAATGCATAGTTTGTTTGTAATGGGTTTCAATTTAAAAGCAAACGCATTACGTAACCGTCGCTGCTCTGGTGGTCTATCTTAAAAGAGAATCTGTTATAGAAGGGGACTAATTCTGGTTTGCACTCCAGATATACTTTGCTACAGCCTTCATTTTGTGCTGTTTGTAGCAGATTCTTAATCAACCTCGAAGCGACTCCTTTGCGTCGGTAATCGGCGTCAGTTATAAGTCTCCGCATCCATGCGTGCTTTTCTGGCCCATTCCCTGATATATACAATGTAGCGGTGCCAACCGGAAAACCACCGTATTCACATAAATTTATGTAAGCGGACCTGTCTACGAGTAATGTTTCTAGTTTTTTATGCACTTTTTTGTCGCTTACAGAAAATTGCAATTCTTTAATTAGAGCACTCCAGAATCGGCTTACGGTGGCTATATCGTCTTGAACTGCATATCTTACAGTTAAATCAGTACTCGTTTCTTTATACTCCATATTGCACAATTATAATTTTTCACCCGTTTGCTGAATCGCTCGAAGTGACTTCTCTAAGAGAATCTTCGGATTGGATTATCCTTGCCCACCCTTCAGAAGCATCTGGATTTGTCTCTCCTATCTTTTTTAATATCAAATCCCTTGCAAAGTTGTAAACTTCTTCTGGTTTTAGCCTATACATCACAATACTGCCTAACCCAAGATTTGGCTGCATGTCTTCTGTTATGAGTGGATTTGCGGCTTTTAAGTATTCACAGTACCCTGTATAAAATCTTGACATGTCATAGGGGTCCGTCAATCGTCTAACTGCCTCACCTACCGGGTCCTTCGGATTAATCCTCTGGACTAGATCGAAAAGCGTGTTTCTTGCTATATTTTACCTGCCACTCTGATTGTATGATAACGTGACATTCATATGCAGCAAATTGGAAAGTGCCGATCCTAGATTAAACCTGTTAAGACACTGGTGTAGTCTGCCGAATAGTTTCATATCACTTTTTGGACGGTGCACCGCAGTGTTCGCATGTGGCATTGTTCGGCGTTCCTAATCCGCAGTATTCACATGTTCTTGTTGGGTCGGATATTTTTGTTTCAAAGCCGTTTTTAACGCGTTTTCTCCATGTCTCCAGTGTGTCCAGCATCACATTGTTACCGAGTTTATTATGGATATGTGTGCCTAGTTTTTTCAATTCTGAAAAAGTTTCAAGAGGCTTATTACTTTCATCGCGTATGTCATCGCCGCCGAAAAAAGTATTATATATATAATAACTTGAAGGTTCTTGAGTAGTAAGATAAAGGGGACATTTGTCGCCTTTACCCTCGTGTCCGCCTAGAGGGTTCAATCCAACGTACATCATGCCGATTATTTGATTGTGAGTTATCTTTGTTTGTACAGTTCTTTTCTTGAATAGCCCTAATTCCTTTGATTCGACTTTTTCAGTTGTACGATAAATTAGATAAGAAGTCGCATCATCCTTTCTTTCATATCTTTTTATATCGAGGCCAAGTTTCTGTGCCACATCTGATATGGCGAGTTCCAGATTGCTTAGTTTTTCCTCTGCAGCCTCTGTTTTCGATGCAGGTATTGTTATTCCGTTTTCCTCAGCGTAGTTTACCATATGTTAATCCTCCGTTTTCATTTTATAGAACTCAGGTAATATATAAAGCTTTTCATTATATAGTAGTTAATTATTTTTTATTCAAACGTTAGATTTTCAAGACAAAATTAATGCTTAAAGCTGTGTTGAACGCTGTTAATCCGAAATCATCTTTTAGATGTTTTTGACTCTAAACGTGACTTCCAGATTATGAAAGCCACCAAGGAAACTATAAAAGCGGCTATGACCAGGATATTTTCCTTTATTGGTATGTAAACTGAAAGGTTTTGACTGTAAACTATATCCGGTGATATCAGATTCTGTATGGATATGTAGCCCCATACAAGCATGCCATATACCCATATACCCTCCAACAGGGCATCTACAGCAAATATTTTGGATAGTTTTAATTTCATATTTCTATTCTTATATTATTCTTTTTATTCCAAATAAGCTTGTTCATAAAGAATACGGACATTGCGGACATTGCAACGAGTATCGCTATAGAGAATACTTTATCGTAGAACCTCCCGATAGGCAGGAACATGGAGATTAGTCCTATCATTATAATGTCTGCTGCAAGCACCAACGTCCCTATTATGCTAAAAGCTCCAAGTCGCCTAAACGTTGGCATATTTATGTTGTTATTTAAACTTATTTTCTCATTCATTAAGAAATTTGAAAGCAGACTTACTTCTCCTCCGATAAATACTGCTGTTGGGTAGAAGAAACCTATACTCAGACTAAAATATACGAATAAGATATTCACTACATAAGCGAGGAAGCTGAAAACGCTGTAAAGCAGTGAGGACTTGTTGAAGCTCTTTATTATCGATGAAATGACATCTCTGATACCAACAATTTTCTTGGATGCGGATTCCTGAGATTTGTTTATTATTTCCTTAGTTTTAAGGCCTTTGTTATTGAGTATATTCAACGCTTCAGAAAGAAATGCCCTACCGGTGAGTTTTGAGTCTTTTATACAGTTAACGGCCTCTTTTGTGTAGATACGATTCATCGAAAAGACGTTGTACACGTTATGAAAAGAGAACACGTTTACTATCTCCGTGGCTATAGTTTCTTTAATCGAGCGCCTGTGCGATTCTATTATGTTTCCTGTGCCTAAGTAAGGTATAAACCAAGGAGCGTTTTTAACGGAATAACTCTCAAACGTTACAACGTTCTCGGCACCAAACTCTATCGCAGCGGAAAGCCCGCTTCTTAGCGCGTCTCCAAACGAGCTTCCATGTGTAAACCTTATTACCTTAATATTCCTGAATAATTGATCGTTATACGGCATCGTGTTACCGACGAGCGCAATCGTTCCCTTTTCCGACTTTGAATCCAGTTCTGCAAGAAAACTAATTGCATTCTCTTTGCTTATGTTATTAAAAAATGGGAGAAACAATACCGTCTTACTCGGATCCATGTAATCTAACAAAGCAAGCGGTAATATTTAAGCCTATAGTTACTTATAAAGAGTAACCATAATTATATGATATCATAATTAGTGATATTTAATTTAGTGACCGGCACGAAAATATTTATATGTGCTTACTGCTAGCAGAATTACTTCTAAGACTGAAACATATCTGCCGTTTTCGTTAAATGGTTAAATATGCGCTCTCTTCTTGGAAATAATAAAGGACGTTAAAATTCTATGGTATCGGATTTTAGTATAAAAGAGATAACGGCATTCAAAGAAGGTATGTCATATACCAGTGGAATGACGTTCATGGATCGGAAAATATTTGACAGATACTTGCTTGAAAGTGCCCTTTGTGATTTGCGAAAAGATCTTGAAAGTCGACCCTCCGCAAAAAAATATCTTTCGCTAACGCAACTTTACATACCGAAATTCTCCAGCGCCGACTTCAAAGGTGCCGTGCATGGCTGTTTTTATGAGGACGACGGCATATGTTATGTAGATCAAGAATATATAGAGACCTCTACTTTAGGAGGGCTCAAGAAAACCTGTCTTCATGAAGAAGCCCACAGACTAGCACACATTCTGAAAGCGGATTCCGGGGACATTGTACACTCTGAAAAATGGGCAAAGACAATGCTAGACATTGGCGGGGAGCTACCATATTACTACACAAGGTGCAGTGCATGTGGAATAGAGAGAATGGTTGATACACCCTTATTCTATGGTGGCAGATGCAACTGTGGAAAAGACATATCTGGGGATAGCATATTTATGATAAACTCTGGCAGGTTGATAGGTGCCGGGCAAAGAAACTCTGCGGTTCAAGTAATAAAACGCTCGATAACAGGAGCAAAAAGACTAATCATAATAGGCAATCAAAAGGTGTACGTGAACCGCGAGAAAGGTTCAAAATTTGATGAATACATTTAAGTTAGCTGTTAATTTAACGTCACCTAACTGCATTTTAAAATTTTAAATAGTAATAACAAATTTAAATTTTTATGGTATACGCATCTAAAGTTTTTGGTGGAATTTTGGGATTATTTTTGGGTGAAGCGATTAGTATACTTATTGGACTAGGAGGAGTATTAGCAGTTTTGTTATTAGCAGCAGGGGTGGTTTTTGGAGTGTTCTTATCCGACGTAGTAACGGGCCGCGCGTTGCACTCAAGGGTCTTGCGCTCCAAAATCAAAAAACTGTTCTCGAATAGACTGTTTTCATTCTCTTTCTCTCTTGCCTCGGCCGTATGTGCTACTGCAATCGTAGTTCTGATACTTATCGAAGGGTGGAGTATACTGACCTTCAATCCGAATAGCCTTGCTAATGAATATGCGGTATACGCTTCTCAGACGGGCAATTCGACAGCGCAGAATATAGCACTATATATACTCACTGCCGTACAAGGGGCTACAGCGCTTAAGAGTGGATTTATGGTGTTCCTGCCGTTAATGGCTGTATGCGCTTCTATGCTGTTTTTAGCTTCATTTTATCTTATATCAAAAAGGAGAGAAAACGTGATGCTTGGTGCCATACTTTGCGTTATATTCGGACTATCTGGGATAATCGGCTTGATTGTTGCGTTGCCAATTGTACCAATATACATCGTTACGCTGTTTAATTTCTTGGGAACAACGGGACAGAACATACCTTTGTATGCTACAGTTAGCTATCTGCTGTTTGTGTCCTATTTGATACTCGCCGTGTGCGGTTCGTTGTTTGGATTTTATAGGGCCAACTATATGTCTGTTGAGTAATTTATAAATATTTAGCGTGAAATAAGTTATCTGGTGAGATTATGAGTGTATCAAAGATAATGACTAAAAAGGTAGTTTCTATCGATGGAAACGAGAACATAAGCAAAGCCCTTGATATTATGGACTCAAAGGGCATAAAGGAGCTGCCAGTAGTGTCAAAAAACAAATACATCGGGCTTCTTCTGTATTATGACCTTATATCAAAAGACGTAATGGATCAAAAAGCTAAGGTTTTAAGATTCATAAGAAAAACTCATGTGTTGGGTCCTAAAGATCCGATAGAACGGGCCCTATCAATAATACAGGGTAGCGGTGTTGGCGCGATACCTATACTCGATGAAAAACGTATCATAGGGATAGTATCAGATTATGATTTGTTTAAGATATTGATAAACAACCGTGTGTTCGATAACCTTAAGGTAGAAGATGTTATACTGCGCAGATTCCCCATATTAAGACCGGAAGATAGCATAGCAAAAGCGAACGACCTCGCCGCTGCTAACAGAATAGACCGCGTCCCTATAGTGGATAACTTCAACCACGTAGTCGGAGAAGTGCTCGTTTCTGATATATTAAAGTACATATTCAAGACGACCGTAAAGGACAGAACAGGTAAAAAGGACAAATTTTACCAGGAAGTTTTGCCACAGAACCGAAGCGTTATGGAAATCGCAGTCAGAGAATTACCTCCAATATCGTTGACAATGAATTTAAGAAGGGCGTTGGAAATAATGCTGGTTATGAAGATAAAAGGAACGGTCGTCACGGATAACGACAACGTACCTGTCGGAGTGCTTAGCAGACTTAAAATACTAGACATGTTAGGTGGAAAGAACCTGGGCGATGAAATAAGTATAGAAATATCCGGCGATCAGGACTGGGAATTCACGCTTTTCGTTCGCGGTGAAATAAACCGCAGAGAGAAATACCTAAGTAAACTCGGAAACATAACTAAGATAAAGGTCCACGTTAAAAAAGTGCATGATGTCATAGGAAAGTATCAGATAAACATGCTTGTTTTCGGCAACAAGAAGCTCAATGTAAAGGTTGACGGACTTCGAAAAGAACTATTAATGAGAGAAGCCTTGGACAAGCTAGAGAACATGCTTGGAGAATGAACTCTCAATAAATTAGCGGTATTTTGGTCCTTTATAATCTTGGAGATGCCGTTGCTATTGCATCTGGGTTTGTTCCAACGCTTACCGTACCTATGACTGCAGTGCCATTGATTACAGATATCGTGTTTGAATTGTAATTTGCAACGTATACAAAGTGTCCAATCTCGCCGTAAGCTATAGCTACCGGATCTGTTCCTACCGCTATCGTTGATATAACTGCATCCGTACTGGTATTTATAATATCAACATTGTTGGAGCCGGAATCGGCAACGTACAAAAGTTTATTCACGGAATCATATGCTAGTGCAGATGGATTTGTACCAACAGATAAATTGGCTATATTTTTATACGAAGTCGCATTCAATACCGAAACGGTATTTGAGCCGGAATTCGTCACATACAAAAGATTATTCAATGAATCAAAAAACATGGAAGAAGGCTGCGTCTGCACGGGCGCGCTTGTAATTAGTTGAGGAACTGGATTCGTGTATAATCCAGTAGTTATGTTTATGAAGTCTACTCTTTCATTAGTGCTGTCCAGAGCGTATGCGGTTCCTGGGTAGATATTCGAATTATCTGGCCCTGCTTTTAATTTTACTGCCCCGTGCGAGGTTACGACTTGCGAAACGTTGCCGAATTGCAAGTCACGATAATTATTAAGAAGCATTATCCTGCTAAGTGATATAAATTCCGCACTTCCTTCATAAGAAGGGTTGCTTTTGAAATAATTCAAGGCCAGCATTTTGCTTTTTAAAGCTTGACCTGTCACCGTCGTCACATTAACAGAGTAAAGCAATCCTGTCGAATTGTAGATTAATACTTCCGGAGTCGCCCCGTTAAGACTAAGCAATGTACCGTTTGGATCATCGAAAGTTCCTATGTTTTGTGTTCCATTTATAACGATTGTGTACTCGGTGCTCCCATGTGTAAATTGCCCGTACAATAGCTTGTTAACGCTGTCATAAAAGTCAGACGTTATGTTTCCATCGGTAGACACGTTAGCCAGCCTGCTTGTGCCGCTTATTACCGAATCGTACGACGGTAAACCAACAATATTAGTAACTGTATATTCTCCGTCATAAATGTAACCATTTTTACCCTGTATAAGGTAAATACCACCAGAACCAGATGCTGGAGAACCTGATACTGTTGGTTCAGTTATATTGGCTACATTAGATGCACCATTGAACACGAAGGTTTCGTTTGAACCTCCGATATATGCATAATTATTGACTGAATCGAAAACCATGGGGTAAGTGCAGCCGCTCATGTCCTGTGAATGCCCTCCGTTTAGGGTTATATTATTTACGTTTGCAGTACCGCTTATTACTGAAACGTTGTACAGGTTATAACATGACCCAAATGCGCCATTCTTTACAGATACTCCTACATATAAGTATCCGTTGCCTACGGTTTCTGTCTGACCTGCAACTACTCCACCACCCTCCCAACGGTCAGTAGTATTGCCGACGAGAGCCGTGCCTTGTATCACAAGTACACGCGCTGGATTCGAAGAGGGTCCAGTATAGGATCCACTCCCTACTACATTATTCCAACTTTGGACCACATAAACATATCCATTCGTATACATTAAAGACGGATTTGACAATATTGTACCTAAGGAAATATTACCTACCATAGAAACGCCATTAAACACGTACACTCTGTCTGGTATGCCGAAATTATTGGATATCATCAGATAATACATATAACCATTTGCAGAATCATATACGTAATTTGAAACGCCGCCGTTAGGGAAAATGTTTGAGTAATTAGCTATTATTTTGGTGCCATTTATCACGTATATCCCTGCTCCATAACATGGCGTAAGGCATACCGTACTTGTCCTGTACGTTTCATAGATAAATTTGTTATTTGGATCGTAAGTTACGTTTTGTATGACGACAGGTGTATAGATTGAACCGGTCATGTTATCAGAAGAGGAATTCACAATCAACGTCAATTGTGCACCTAGTGCATTGTAGTCTTGTGCAAAATACATATAACCGTTTGCAGAATCATACGCTTCCTGTTCCGGTTTTATTGATTGGTATGTATCCTTTATTGAAACTGAAGACCGCGCAGAATTGGTGTAGTTTAAAAATTCTATAAGGTCAGATTTAGAGTCACCAACATATACTCCACTTTCATTTCCAAATTCACCGTTGTTGTTGAGTAGCACTGGCGACCAACCAACGCTCAAATTATCAATATTTGTAGTTCCATTTATTATTGAAGTCGTATTCGATTCTGGGTTTGCTACAAATACTAATCCCATTTTTGGATTATATTCGACGACTGAAGGATGCAATCCGACAGAAAGCGTTGCACTGTGCAACGTGCCGTTAATAACTGATAGAGAATCAGATCCGTTGTTTGCAACGAACGCCTCTATGCACGTTGGTGTTGTATTAACAAAAGATAGTGTGTAAGATCCTCCTGCAGAGAAGCTAGTGGAAGACGGGGACGGGTAGTGATCACAGTAATTGTAAAATATCGGTATTCCTGAAAACTTGAAGGAGCCAGATTTGTTTGTTGTAATGTTTATTGTTGCTTTATTCGAGCCTGCGGATACGTTCGCATAGGTGATATTCCATAAAGTAGACAGTGGCAAACCTAACTCGCCGAAGGTCGTTACGCATGACGTCGCAGAATAAGTGAGAGACTTTGTTGTACCCGCGACTGCATATCCGCCGCTTTTTGATGGTTTAAATACGCATCCTCCACTCGAGACATTGTACGCTGTGAAGGAAAAGTTGCCGGATGCGGTAGTAAATTTAACTGAAGTTGACGTCGAGGTATTATATAGTGTGTCGTATGTAATATTCCAATTGGTACCGGAAGGAAGACCTGATTCGGTGAAAGTTGTGATGCAGGCCGTGGATACGACGGAGAAGGTTATAGTGTACAAGCTGCCAGTAACTTTGTATCCTGAAGCTGAAGATGGTGCATACTTTGTTGTACAGCCGCTGACGGTATAATTCGCCGTTGAAACCAAGAATGAATAGTTTCCTGCTGGTATCCTGAAGTACTTAGTAGCTGCGCTGTTGGCTATGGTCTGGCCATCGTATTCCATCTTCCAGTATGCTGACGAAGGAAGTCCGGATTCAGTGAAGTTGGTATAAACGCACGGTTGCGACGAGAATGTTATAAGCTCGGTTGAGCCGGCGACAATATATCCCGAAGAAGGAGAAGCGACATAAATCGTGCTTGTACAGCTGCCGACGTTAGGTATCATATACGAGAAATTGCCGTTTGATGTAGCGAATTCTATAGTCGACGAAGAAGTGGATTCCGTTATATTATGATACTTTGCGCTCCACAGCGTAGCAGCTGGAAGACCTGTCTCTGTAAAGGATGTAACCGCTGCAGTAGAAGCATTAAATCCTATCAAAGACACTGCATTTCCCGGGGCCCTCGTATAGCCGTTGCATATATCCGTGGACTGATGACCTATCTCGGAGTCGGTCGCGTTGACGTCTGCAGTGGTGTAATTAAGATATTCGTTGCCGTTTCCTGACGCCCCATCGCATAAGAACAGGGTCGATGAAGCCGACAAAGACACTGCAACGTTATGTACCGTCGAGCTGGACGAGCCATTAACTGTATAATCGCATGCTGAACCGCCGAAAACGTAAGCTGTGAGTGACACGTAGTTGGAATTTTGGGTATCGTTTACGTAGTACGTCCCTGCTGATTGCGAAGGACATACCGCGAGCGTGGCGTTCTCTAAAGCGTCGGAGGAAGACTGCCGCTCTACGAAATAGCAACTAGATGGCATCTTGAACGTGCTGAACGGGTCAAAGCCGCTAGCAGCGGCTAAGACAACGAACGTACTCGGGCTTGAAACGGAATATTGTAGGCTATCAGTACCGCCACTTGAATTATCACTGAAAGTGTATTTTGAATATGAAAGAGAACAGCTTATTACACTGCTAGGGTATACTGCAGAATTAAGGTTCTGCACTCTTATCGTACCAGTAGTCGACGTGTTTGCATTGCTACTAACCAAGGTATAAAATATTGTTCCGATAACTGATATTGTGCTACCGGAAAACACGCCTTTTATGTAGCAGCTCACGTATTGTCCCGGTGTAAGCACAACGTTCGTGCAGTTATTTTGCGCAAATGTAGTGCTTCCGAAAAGCACTGTAACATTGTTTATCCTTATTGTCTGTCCGTACTGGTTAGTAATTGCAATCTTGAAAAAACTGTTATTGGCGACTGCCGTTGTCACTGGGACATCGGAGAAACCGGTTATTAACGGAGTGCTAGTGACGTTTGTAGTCGGGTTAAATATACCGAATGAGAACAACACAGCTGCTACTAATACTATGATTAGTATCGCCCAGCCATAGGTCATCATGTACTCTAGAGCCGACTGTGACTTAGACATATAAACGTGTATAATAAAGCGAAGCCACTCAAGTTTATAAACTTTAAATGAATAAAAACTGTTCCGGTAACAAAACGCCTAAAATGCTAAAAGAGATTGCTGTTTTTTTATTTCTTCACCAAAAATAGCGTCAAGATTTGTCTTAAGCAGGTTAAGTTCATCGCGCAGATACTTGGTTATATTATACTTATTAGCTATATCTATTGATAATGCTAAATACTTCTTTATATTTCCTTCACTTGACGTAAGTACAAGATTACCGCTGCACCTGCCACATCTTCCTGCGAGAGGCGGTCTCTGATAACGCTGATTGCACTTTACACACCTGAATTCCTGAGTCCCAAAACGTCTAAGATTTCCTTTTATGTCCTTTATGAAGTGTTTTTCTATTATTATCCTAGCCATATCTGCTATGTCGACGGCACGCAATTTCTCTTCTAGAGACATCTCTGCAGATACTTTTTCCTGCATCGTTTCCAGCGTCTTGTATGAAGATACATTTACGCCATCGTTTATGTCGGAGGTATCGTGCGTGAAGAACATTGTTTGAATTGGTTCTTTCATTATGTCCTTCACCTGTTTTATCTTAATATCTGATGGCTTTGGATAGTCCTTTGTGGCCTCATAAAATTCTAGAGGGTATTTGTCAACTATATCCAGATTGTAAGCCTCTGCATCGATGCCGTTGACGTCCAAATTAAGAGATAAAACCAATGGGGAATCCATGTATCTAGCACCCCTAGAATCCGGAAGCAACTGCCTGTCGAAATTTAGAAGCATATCTGAAAGAAGAAGAAGACTCGCTTCGTCACCATCGCAATTTCTTCTCATTGCTGCATGGAAGAATGGGTGGGCGAAAAGCCCCTGTGTTTTAGAGAAGCCTATTATCCGCCCTATTATACCTGCGGAAGTGTGGGGCGCTAGTCCAACAACGAATTTTCCCACTAAATCCTCCTTTTTCTCTATATTATTTAATTTGTTTACACCGTATACTTTCTCCAAAAGATCATCAACAAATTTTGATACTCTCAATAAGACATCGGCACCGTTGTCGTCCTTTTCCCCATGCGTGGGCAGAATTATATCCTGTGGCATTAATTGCAGTATCTGGCTTTCAGAAATAAGATCACCCCCGTAAATGTCTTTTGTGTAACCTAGTTTTCTTATCATCTCTAATCCGATGCCCAATTCCTTTGGTTTGAAGTGAGTTATGGGCACCTCTATTGCATCCAATCTTATAGTGCCATCTTTGTTCACATTAAGATCGTAATATGCGCGCAGTATGCCTTTTTCTAGCCGCTCTATTCTTCCTGAAGAGTTAAAAACCCCCTTTACTCCCTTTATGTTATCTGGTCTTACTGGAAGCTTAAGTTTTGAATAGGCGCGATCCAGATAATCCTTTATGTTTATCTTCATTTTTATCTTGTTGGATACATCTTTGCCGTGATGAATCTTTTCCTTTGTGTACGCACCGCATACTCTGCAAACAGACTGTTGGTTTGTTTCCGAACCACAGTTTTCACAGATATTATAAATTGTATCTCGCATACATTTGTTGCAGTAGAATTTTCCATACTCAGCGTATGCCGTACCTGTTGCGGATCCAGCTACTGAGATTATATTTCTTGAGTTGCCCCCGCTGTCTCCTATTGGAAAGATAACGTTGGGATTTGTTTCCATCTCGCGCATTTTAGCCTTTTCAGGCCTGCCTAGCCTACCTCCTACAAAAGTACCGGCTTTGTCCATTATCTTTACGCTGCACACTTCACTAAGTATTTCGATATTGCTTTTTGTCTTATCAAATATTGAACTAGTACGATCAAATGATGAATAGCCCATTCCCAAAGCGAAAAGGAGTGCATCTGCGTTTTCTATAATAATGTCTCCTGGCTTGGTGTGCTCGATGCCCAATAACTCAAGTGTCCTTTTTATTTCCTGGTTTTCTGGTAACTCGAGTATCTTAGTTGGAAAACCCTTCAATTTCTCTTGTATGTCTACTTTACCTTTGGTATATACATTCTCAAATAATGCGTAAAGCTGGTCGTAGCTTATTTGTGTCCAGAAATAAAGAAATTTAGGATGCAAAGGCAGTTGATATTTCTTTGAGAATTCTACATGTCCGCTTAAAGATTCAAGAGTTCTTGACTCAGTCAATGCTGCTTCTCCTTTTTTCTCTACTATCCGGTCCCACCATTCCGGCACAAAAGGTGATGGCATAAGAAGGTGTCCTTGCTCTGAAAAGTCGCCGTAGTTAAAGAGTATGTCGCCTACGTAAAGTATTTCATTTATTTCGCTTAATAAATTTTTTGCTTCATTAATCGTTTTTGGTTTTACTACGCTTCCGTTCTTTAACTTAACTATCGGACCCTCAATAGAATCACATGGAGTCACTGCGCATGCCTTTCCAGGAAGTTCTACGCGCATCTGAGATCCAGTGGCAATGAAGTCAGACAATATTATGTTTGTTATAGGGTTTATTGCGGCTGCTGCCAGACCTGAAGTCCTTGCTCGTCCGTACCTTAGTCTAAACCCTCCGCTCCTTAACGGATATGAAAAGACGGGTCTACCCGCAGCTATCTCTTCCAAGTATCTAAAGTTAGGAAGAACCTTTGCACCATCCTGCTTCTTTGTCGACGAAGCGGCGTGTTCTAACTCTTTTATCTCAAGGTATTTAGGTATAAAGGCAAAATCTTCTTCTATTCCATAAACAGATGCAAAGGATTTTATAGTTTTGTATACCTTTGCAGCTTTTTGAGCAAACCCTTCACAAAGTACTAGAGACATCCCGCCACGTATTCGATTAGTCGCTATTCTTGGTAGATTCTTATATGCAGAAACTTCCCTCTCTGTCGTAGGGTCGCCATCTATCTCTATCGGGAGGTTCCTAAGAAGAAAATCTATTTCTGCGGGGTGTGGCATATACTGTAGTCTAGCTTCATAATCATTATAATCTGTGACCTCGACTTTTATCCGTCCTATTTCTGACTCATCGGGATCATATTTTCCAAGCTTAAATTCTGCTCTCAGTACGTCAGCCAGCACAACAACTGTAGCGGCGGCAGTGCCTCCTGCGCCCCTTATCGGACCTCCAAAAAAGCAAGATATATATTGCTGACCATCGCGGCGATTCTTAAATTCCAGTTTCACGAACCCTTCAAGCGGAGCTGATACAGCCCCTAAAGTCAAATATGCGAGACCAGTGCGTATGCCCATTTCTATAGCATCCTGCTGTTTATCGAACTTTATGAATTTCCCGTGTGAGACTTCTAATGCAGTATCCAAGGCGACGCGCCAGTCATTTGCACCATATTTTTTTTCAGCTTCACGTATAAAATCCATAAGTCCACTTTCAATCAAATCCTGTCTCAAAACCGAAAGAAGACCTTCTACCCGCGAAGCAACGTCTTTTGCCATAGGTATCTTTACTTCCTTTATTTTCCTGAAGAAGTCATATTCTTTTATCACAGAATCTGCTATCAGTTTTGAATATTCGTTAGGATCCATTTTTAAAAATTGAAGTTCATTTTATTAAAACTTTTTTAGTTTACGGTCATATTGTGAATACTTGCTTCTTTAAATACATAAATTGCACAAATTCAAATAAAATTAATACATGGAAAAACCACAGGTTGAAAAACTGATAAAAACCAGCATAGAAAAACAGCCAAAAAAATTCATACCGTTCAAGCAACTTGAGCAGCGGGGCTTCTCAAGACGCAAATGCAACGTCTGCGGTAAAAATTTCTGGTCTACTTCGGAGCGCGACGTATGTGGTGATGTATCCTGTGTTGGACATTACTCCTTCCTTGATAGCAGAATAACCAACATAAAGCTAAGTCAAGAAAATATATGGAAACGCTTTTCAAAGATGTTCCGCGGAACCGGTCATAAAGAAATAGAAAGGTACCCTGTAGTCGCAAGATGGAGAGACGACATATTTTTTGTTGAAGCGGCTATAGACGACTTTGCACCATACGTTATAAACGGAGTTGCAGAACCTCCAGCTAACCCCTTAATCGTACCACAGATATGCCTTAGATTTAACGATATAAATAATGTGGGTCTTACCGGCAGACACCTTACAAGTTTCATAATGGCAGAACAGGCTGCGTTTAATACAAAAACAAAAAGGACGTACTTTGATTCCGAAGCTATAGTCTATATATATGATTGGTTAACTCGTGGGCTCGGCATCGATAAAAACGAATTAGTATTCAACGAAGACGCATGGGTCGGCGCCGGATATGCTGGAAATTCTCTGGAATTTTTTGCGGGTGGACTAGAACTTGGAAACCAAGTATATATGAGATACTCCGTTGATTATAACGGCTTGAAGGATCTGAAAACAAAGACCATTGATATGGGGGCCGGACTTAACAGGTGGGCTTGGATAAGTCAAGGCACACCCACAGTGTACGAAGCGGTTTTCCCAAAAGTCATAGACTTCATAAAAAATAAGGTATCTATAGACTATCCAGAAGCCAGATTAAAAAAAGTGTATAAGGTACTAGGCCAGAGCGATTTTGAGGTCACTGATTTAAAAAGCGTAATAAAGGGCATTTCTAAGGAAATTGGAGATATGGCAGGAATCATCAAAATGATAAAGGACATGCGCGCAGTGTATGCTATTGCAGACCATACAAGAACCTTGTTGGTGGCTATGCATGACGGTGCTCTGCCAAGTAATGTAGGGGGCGGGTACAACTTAAGAAACATATTCCGCAGATCCTTAGATTTAATAAACGAGAGTGGTTGGAAACTTGATCTTAATGATGTAATAGAAGAACACAAAAAGGAATTCGGATCTTGGTTTAAGGAACTCAAAGAATATGATGCTTCTGATATAATAAAAAAAGAGATTGAAAGGTATAAAGACTTCAAAGTCAGAACAAACAAGACAGTATCTTCAATCATAAAGGGCGGTTCTGTATCAGAAGAGGAAATGCTGAAACTTTATTCGTCTAACGGAATAACAATAGACGATATAAGACACGAGGCCGAACTTTCTGGTATAGATATAGCGCTGCCGAACGCGTTTTACACGAAAATAAACAAACATGAATTTGGCGGTCCTAAAAAACTAAAACTGGATACGTCAAAATTAGCGGCGACAAAAAAACTCTTTTATGATGAAAACTTACACAGCACGGAAGCAAAAATAATAAAAAAATTCGGTGACGATGCCGTTGTACTTGACCGTACCATATTTTACCCTGAAATGGGCGGACAGAAACCAGATCATGGATACATCGACGATGCGAAGGTGGTAGACGTTCAAAAGCAAGAAGATGTAATAATTCATTCGCTAGAGACCGCTATAAAAAAAGGTGAAGGGAAATTGGTAAAATTAAGACTTGATGTTGACAGGCGTGAACTTCTTAGGAGACACCATACGGCTACACACATAATAAATCAAGCCTGCAGAAGAGTACTCGGCGATTTTGTGTATCAAAATGGGGCGGAAAAGGACGTCGATAAGGCACATCTCGATATAACTTACTACGATAATCTTACGGACGCACAGATTAAAGCCATAGAACACATGGCGAATGATATAGTTGCAAAAAACTTAGAAATGACGGTCAGTATGGTTGACAGAACCGAAGCTGAAAAGAGATATGGAATGAGCATATATCAAGGCGGTGCAGTACCAAGCGCTAAACTTAGAATAGTCCAGATAAAAGACTATGACGTGGAAGCGTGTGGGGGCTTACATTGCCATAGAACTGGTGACGTTGGAGTAATAAAGATAGTTAAGACCGAAAGGATACAAGATGGCGTAGTTAGGCTAGTATTCATGGCGTACAAACCTGCGATAAATTTCATAGAAGACCAAGAAAAGATAATAAGAGAACTATCGAACGTTTGGGGCGTCGGTCAAAATGACGTTGTTGAGACTGCGCAGAGATTCTTTTCCGGTTGGAAGAGATATAAGGACCTATATGAAAAATCAGAAGAGGAGCGCTTGTATCTTAGCATAGAATCAAAACTTAACGAACAAAACATAGAGGTAACGACTACTTTCGAAAAAAGCAACGATCTTATAAGGATACTATCAAAGGTTAAGCCAAAACTACAAAACAGGTCACTATCGATATTATCCGCCAATGTTGCAATAGGATATCCAAACTCAGAATATGTAAAAAGCCGACTAGCAAAAAAATACAAGAATATCATAGAAAAGCCTGATTTCATCATAGCTTCGATTTAGATTATGGACTCACAAAAATACGACGCAGTAAAAATTGATAAGGCGGCTGCATCACTGATAAAAAGGAGAAAAACGTTAGAAAAACTGCAAAAATTGGCAAAAAAGAACGAAGTTGGTCTGGAAAATCTGCCGGAAAATGTAAAGCTTGCGATTAACGACGCTGGGCTACATGCAATTTTTTTAAAGGACGCCCTCATCAGATACAGAATATGTTCAAGTGAAATTTCGACGCAAAACTCTGGCAAGGCTGAGATTCAGTCGCTTGCATTTGATAGGGAAAAACTAGCGCGCGCTTATCCAGAAGCATCAAAAATATTTATGGATGGATACGGAATCGATGAACTACGCCTTAAGTGTCTTATTGAAGGGGCTGACGCCGAGACCGTGCACAGTCTTGAAGATATACGTTCAGCAATGAATTCATTTTGGGATTTAGTTCAGTGGGTAAAGAATAACAAAACTAACACAAAATCTTATAAGACAAACCAGCATATATACGCAGAAAATCTTTGGATGGTTTCGAAATGGAACTCTATAAAATCTGACCTCATTAATGAGCTATTAGAATACAAATTTAATCATGCGGCTATAAGGCTAATAAAATTTATATCTGGTGATGTAGGCGCAGTGTATATTCGGTTTCTTAACGGCTTAAAACATGATTATGAAGACCAGACTACTTTCTTATCTGCAGAATACGTTATGAAACAGCTATGCGCGTATATGTCATATTTTGCACCATCTATTTCGATTTGTGCATATTATGAATTGAAAGACCGTTCCGATATACTGACCTTAATAAGGCCCTCAGTAGACAGGTCACTTATAAACAAGTATCTCGAGGACCGAATGGAAAAAACGATAAAATTAGCCTCAGAAATAAATTCCACAAGGCCATCTTTAGGAATACCTGGAAACGTGCCAATAAGTCAGGTAATATTACCAAACGTCACAAAAGACTCTATAGAAGAAAGTGCGTTGAAGAGGATGGCATCTGTAATAGAGATCGGCTACAACATAAACGAAGATGACTTTTCTATAGAACTGAACACTTTGCAATTAAATAGCACATATTCCCAAATGGAAGTTACCAAGATAATAGGGAAGTTTCTTGAACTAACTAAAGGCACGATTCTGAGAAATTTGGTTAATGGGCTAGAAATAAGCGCAGACGGGAAAAAATATAACATACCTATAAAAGACGTAAAACTGAAACCGCTGAAACAGAACATGCACGTAATTAACAGCGATTTATCAAAGATAATAATAAACACTGAAATGAACGAAAATTCGAAAAGGGAGTGGATAAAAAAAGAAGTGATAAGCTCTATAGAGAGAATACGCGAAGAAATGGGAATAAAATCAGGGTCTCTTATAAGATTCAACATAAGGTTTTCAGACCCGTACGAAAAGGAACTTGATGAAAATGCATTAAAAGAGGTCGGCCTCGCCGTAAACGGGGAACTTTCAGAAAGTGGCAGATTGCTTAGGATTCAAAACTTAAATATAGATAGATACACAATTATTATATCAGTATTTAAATGATATGGCTAAGATTTATAAAGTACAAAACATAGTCGCAAGCATATCCCTTAAAACACAGATACCTCTAAATAAACTGAAAAAATTACAAAATACGCAGTATAACCCAGACCAGTTTCCTGGTCTTGTATTAAGGTTACCAGATATACACGTTACTTTCCTGGTTTTCGGAAGTGGAAAACTTGTGTGCACTGGTGGTAGATCAAAGGAAGATATAATAAATGCAATGGGCAGACTACTGAAGGAGCTTAGAAAGATAAATGTAAATATAAGAACAAAATGGAAGATAGAAATACAAAACATTGTCGCTAGCGGCGATTTGAACCGCCCTCTTGATTTGAATAAGATAGCCTATGCCGTAGATGAGACAGAATATAACCCAGAGCAATTCCCTGGCTTAGTCTATAAACTTTCAAATTCAAAGATAACTTTCCTTCTTTTTGGCACCGGTAAAATTGTTTGTACGGGTGCAAAGAACATAGCAGAGATAGACGATGCAATAAAAATACTCGTATCAGCAATAAACAAAAAATGAGGAATCTCAAAAGATGAAAAGGATGTCTAAACGCATTGAGTTTAACCTTAATGTGTATGATTTCGCTATAATTATTCTCTCATTGATAGGTCTTTTGTCTATGTCGTATCTCTACGCTTATTCTGCGCAGATATCAAGTGGACAGAACACTAGTTGCTCAATAAGCGGAACGCCGTTCAATTGCGGCAACGTTATAAACAGCAATTACTCTCACTTATTTGGTATTCCCCTCTATTATTACGGGATCGTGCTTTTCTCGGTTTTTCTCGCACTCGGATTGACAGCAACCATATCTCGTGGTCGTAAAGAGCTAGCATTCGTAGATTCGATCATATTCGGACTAGCTGTGCTTTCAAGCGCTGCAGCAGTATATCTAATAGCTGTAGAAGTGTTTCTTATCGGAAAGATTTGTGAAATGTGCACAATAAGTCATGCATCTATTTTCTTAATCCTTTTTGTGTCTTTTATGTGGATAAAGAAGCGATTCAAATAAGTTTTAAGCTAACTATATTATCTAAGAAATAAACAATGTTATAAAAACTAGAAAAAAAATTATTGGCTGTAGTCCCCTGTTCCGAAAAGCCAGTCGGTCATGTCCCTTGTCTGAAGCTCATCGTACCTTCTAAGCTCTCTTGTCTTTTTGTTGTCGTACGCTACTTTAAAGGTGAAACCCTCGTTGTAGCTCTTGTAAGACTCCCACATCATTATTTTACCGCTCTTGACTAAATTTGCCAGGACACGGTTGCATTTTTCCATGTTGTATTCAAACCCGTGCTTTGGCAGGGATTCACTCATGTATTTGTGGATATCTACTACATCGACGAATTTGTATGGCTCTTTTTTCGGGTCGCCAAGCACTTCCGTTATACTATATTCCAAAACTTCTTCGAGTTTTCCCATGCTTTCCTCCTTAAGTCAAATGCTCTTTTGGCATCTGTCTTAAGACAACAGTTTGCAAATTCTATTATAAAAACGTTATAGAAAACTCTTAAATATTTGGGAAATGAACATAATATGTTAATTTCGCACTCTTTCTTTGCAAATTAATTTTTTAGCCTATCTCTTTTACAAGCAATTCAACGTTATGCTTTATCTTATCTCTAAGAACGCGATATGCTTCGAGGTCTGAGGCGAAGTCTTTTACATCCCAAATCCTAACTTTCTTTGAATTAGAAAGAAAGTCTGGAAGCATGTTGTCTGACATTACTATAATTAGATCAGCTTTTGCGATTGCTTCTTTATCGAGCTGTTTAATGATGCAAGAAGACAAATCAAAATCCAGTTCTTTCATGAAAACTACAACGCGTGGATTTGAATCTTTTAATTTCATTCCTGCCGAATGAGCGTTTATGCCTGCTGATGCACAAATGTTTTTCTTTGAAAATCTTTTAAAAAAAGCTTCGGCGATCTGGCTCCTGCCTTCATTGTGATCGCAAACAAATAATACTTCCACATAAAGACGAGTAGCTAATCATATAAAAAATAAAAATATCAAAACTCTTGGACTGTATGGTTGCTAAAAATTTTGACCTATTAGTAATCGTACGCTGAAAACCTCGGCTTTCGCCTTAGTTCTTACACGTCGATTCTATCAACGGGGTCTTCTTCCCCCGGCCTTAACGGTGCCTCTTTTTACGGAGGGTTTCAAGCTTAGATGCATTCAGCTCTTATCCCTTAACGCGTGGCAACGCGGCGTGCCCTGTCGGACAACCGCTAACTAGAGGCGTCGACTCGCTGTTCCTTTCGTACTAGTCGAATCTTCCATTCAAGCACCGAACACCTCCACTAGTTAAATACCGGCCTGCCTCGCGGCGGCCTGAACTCAGCTCACGGTCCCCTTTAACCAGTGAACACCTGTACCCTTGGCTGCTTATGCACAACCAGGATGGGAAGAGCCAAAGACTGTGGAGCAAGCTGCGAAGTCAATATGAACTATCATCCGCAACAACTCTCTTACGCCCAGGGTAGCTTTTCTGTCATACGAAGGAATCAAAAAGATACGCATTCGTGTTCGCTATGCCCGGCTTTCGCCTCTGTGCGCCTTGCTATGCAGCGCGCAGTCAAGCCATCTTTTGCCATTGCACTTAACAGCGGATTTCTATACCGCTTAAGATGACCTTTGGGCTCCCATGATATCTTTTCGTGGGATTGCCACCCCAGCAAAACTGCCCATCTCCTGCTGTTCCCAGCGGGTAAGCGATATAAAACAGCGAAGGTAGTGTTACACTTTCGACTATCCCGCCCCCGAAAGAGCGGACATAACGTCTCCTACCTACTCTATGTTCGTTATTTTAGTACCGCAACAAGAGACTGCAGTAAAGTTCCTGGGGTCTTTTTGACCCAGTGGAGGTCCCTGGCCTTTGCACCAGGACGGTAGTTTCGCGGGTTTCCAAGTAGGGACAGTGGGAATCTCATTACATCGTTCACAAGCCAACAATCAATTGGCAATGGATTATGCTTGCTTAAGAAGGTCACAGTTACCTCCGCCGCTAACAGGTCCTTATATCCGTTGGAACGAACTTTCGGATACCTGTGCTGGGCAGATGTCGCCGGCTGTACTAAAGATTGCTCTCTCGCAGCCAGCTATGCCTTTGGTAAACAGTTAGACTCCCCTTGTCACTGCGCCCTGATTTAGCTTTTTAGACCAAACCAGGGATCCTTTCTCGCGAACTTACAGGACTAATTTGCCGATTTCCCTTACTCGGTTTAAAACCCACACCTTAGCCTTCTTAGCCAGCGCACCTGTGTCAGTTTTCGGTACGGTCACTGTGGCCCATAACTGATAATTTTTCATGGGGACAAAGAATCTACGGACGTATTGCTACGTTATACAAACTTCCGCATCTTCTCGACATTACGTCTCTCGAATGCGTCGAAAGTATATGTGATCTGACAGGACCACTCCGCATATCTCTATCCGTATACCAGATAAGACCACCGTGGTTGTGGGATATTAACCACATTCCCATTTGTCGAGCACCTTTCGATGCAAAACTTAGGACCGACTAACCCTTGTTAGATAAGCTTAAACAAGGAACCCTTGCGCATGCGGTGGAAGGGATTCTCACCCTTCTATTTGCTACACCTCGCAGGCTTCTCAATACCTAAAGATCCAGTTCTCCTCACGAAGAACCTTCTAGTCCATAGGCACGCCCCTCTACCATCTCCTTTTGGGAGATCATGAGTTTCGGCAGTCTGCTTAGCCCCGTCCATTTTAGGGTCATCAAATCTAGGTTGGTAAGTTATAACACACTTTTTAAAGGATGGCCACTTCTGAGCCTACCTCCCAACTGTTTTAGAATTAATTTCCCTTCTACGCACTTAGTAGACATTTAAGGGCCTTAACTCATGGCCAGGTTTTTTCCTTTGAGGTATACAACTTTACGCCATATACCCAACTTATACACTATGCCGTATTGGTATTCTGAGTTTGACTGTGCAGTGGGACCTTTCGGTCCCCACCTGCATAATCAGTATCTTTACCCCCAACAAAGCAGCGTATAAGCTATCCTGTGGGATATTTCGAGGGGAACCAGCTATCGCCGCGTACGATTGGTTTTTCGCCCCTATACGCATATCAACGGAGGAGATAGTTCCCCACCCGGTCGGGCCTCCATGGGGAGTAATCCCCACTTCGCCCTGCACACGTATAGATCACGCGGCTTCGGGTATTATACACATGACTAGCGGCAGTTTCCTACCGACATCGTTAGACGATGTTCGCTTTCGCTTCGACTTCCCTTTTCGGTTAGCCTTGCCATGTACATAAACTCCCTGCCCCTTTATGCTAAAAGGATGTTGCAACACTTGAGCGCACTTATTTATTCATGCGTTCACAACGCGCCGCAACAACTATGACTACCAGATTTCAGGATCTTTTTACCCTCTCGTCGAGAGTGCTTTTCAACATTCGCTCACGCTACTATACTCTATCGGTTTCGGGACGTATTTAGAGTTGGATGTTTTTGCCACCCATATTCGCAGAAGAGTCTCGACCTCTGCTACTCAACGCGATGATTATGTAATTAAAACTTACGAGGCTGTCACTCTCTTTGGCATGACATTCCAGTCAACTTTGATTTTTCTTACACAATCATTTACCGCACCACATCTTCGCATTGCTGCGAATTCGGATCGCTCTCTTCCCTTTTCGCTCGCCGTTACTAAGGGAATCTTTATTAATTTCTTTTCCTGCAGGTACTAAAATGTTTTAATTCCCTGCGTTCCTCTTCCCATCTTGCGACGGGAATCCGTGCATACGCACGGGCTTCACGCATTCAGAAACGACGTGATCGACAGCCGTGTGCGCCTACCACGTCATTATCGCAACTTGCTGCGTCCTTCTTCAGCGCCCGAACCAAGTCATCCCTCTGGTAGCTTGGTGTAGACAACCATACAGTCCTCATCAATATGCAAAATGCATACCTATGACACTTGCTCCTTTATAGTCTTGTATAAAGAAGTGCATTTGAAGTTTTGATAAGTAATATTAAAGTTGATAAGGTTTATAAGCTTTCCTATTACAGCACTGAATAACAAAGTAGTTACTCGCGACATGTGAAAAACTCAACCGCGCGGTTTTTTGAATCGTTTGATGTATTTTGAGAATGGTTCTAAACCTACTTCCTTCCTACGTTTGTCCAAGTTTTTAGGATCCACTAAGTTCCCATAAACAAATTTCTTGTTCTTCCAATCTGCCGGTCTCATCGAAACCTGAGTTCCATAAACCTGCGGTAGGTTTTTATTCGTTCTTACGCGATCCGTAAGATATGCAACGTTTCTTTTGTCAGCTTCACCCATTTTAGCCAGCTTTTCTAAAAGCTTAAGACAGTCGTCTTGAAATTTAACGTCGTCATCGGCGTGCTGCACTATCAGCCATGCATCTCCAGCGCCATCTTTGCCAACGAGGGTTTTTGTAGGAAAGTCATATTTGCGGATTATGCGCTTTAATTTTTTTCTATTTTCATTGTCGATTTCATACATTTTGTCCATCAGTTTTCTTACTTTCTGGTCCTTTTGCACCATCTTTTTAAGTTGAGCCGCAAGTATATGATTCATTATACATAGTGATTAGCATCGTTTAAATTGGTTTTAAGGATTATAATAATATCTCATAGCTACGCTAAGTATACCATGCTCGGTCGAGACAAAATGCTGCTCTATTCCAAATCGTTTGCCAAGCGCTCGTCCGAACCTTTTAAGAGCTGGAATATCCTCTGGACAGGCGTCAGCGTCTGGGATTAAGTACAATGCTGTCTTGGGTTTGTTTGGATCCTCTACCGGTCTTAAGCCGAATAAGTACATTCTTCCTAACTTCACCTTGCCGGCATATTCGTTTGTTCCTTCGTAATATATATCCTGTAATATTTCATACCTTGCCGAATTTTCCCGTCTACCGTCCTCTCTGAATGTGCGCATGTGCATTCTGCGGGCCATTGCGAATCTTCTTAACTCTAATTCGAGCGGACTAAACTCATAATTATGGCTTTGCTCATTTTTCTCTATCACTTTATTTCCATCGCAGTAATTTTCCATATTCTCTTAGTTATATAAGAAACCAACAAATATATAAAGATTTCTATTTTATAGTAGTAATTTAGATAAAATAATTGAGCTTATAATATTTAAATAGGAGCGCAATCATATATGATAATATAATTATAACGCTTAAATGGTAAATTATGCGAAGAAAGAGTAAGATGCTTTTAGAGGATAGAGAGACAGATAATCCAGATGAAGATTACGAAATAGAAAGAGACGAATCCTTATTTAACTAGACTCAAACCTGAGCTGAAAATGAAGATAATAACATAGACAGTAGTGGATTGCCTAATATAACGGTTATAAGCGCGCCTAAAAATATACCCGGAACAAACGGCAACCCTGTTTTTACAAGAACTTCTTTAAGTCCTGCTTTTTTCAATTTTTGTATGTCTTCTTCCACTAATCCTATGTTTCTTCGACCGATTATTTTATCTCCTTTGCTATCTAAAACATCCGAAGCAAGCCAGTCTCCTTCTGTCAGTTTTGACACTGGCACGTTCATGAACATCAGATTTTCGGCTATTATGTATATATATCTCATCGAAAGAAATATCACGCCTGCGAATGCAGCAAGAAAATTTATGGGTTCGGGTAAATAAGTCAGTAGATAATACATTATTACTGCACCAGAAACCAAAATAGCTGCGTCGTACAAATGCAAAAATTTAATTAGTTTCTTGAATCGTATCACGCCCAGTGCAATCGTACCAAACAAGCCGTACAAACCTCCGAAAATCAGCACATTTATAAACAGACTTATGAAGGACGAATTGTTAGACCAGGATAGAGATGTGAATACTGTGCTTAACCCGAGCATAAGCTTAACGTCGCCACCGCCCCATTGTCCTGCCCTATACATTGCATATGAGAATCCAAAAAGCACGCCAGTCGCAATCGGCATAAAAATTATCTGTGAGAAAGACGAGAAAAAAGCCGCGTTTATTGCCTGCAATATCAATCCGCCAATGATAAGGATATAACTGAGTGTATCTGGAACTTCCCTTGATTTTATGTCAAAATATGAAGCCAAAAAAAGTATAACAAGAGAAAATACTAATATTAATTCTAGTGAATAATACGTCATATGCTATACTTAATTGGTACCGGTATTTATTACTTAACGGATATACCGCTCAGAGCCGTGAATATTCTAAAAGAATGCGATGAAATTTATTTTGAAAGATATACAAATCTTAACGATATATCGTACAAGCCGCGTTTGGAAGAAGAAATAAAAAAGAAGATAATAGCCCTTTCTAGAGAAGAAGTTGAAAGCGATTTTTTAATAAAACGGGCGAAGGAAAAAATTGTCGCTTTTTTAGTGCCTGGCGATCCTTTGGCTGCGACTACCGATATAACGCTTGTAAAGGAATGTATCGACGCTGGCATTAAGTATAAAGTGGTGCACGCGTCCAGCATCTTTTCCGCGATATCTGAAAGCGGATTATCCCTTTACAGATTCGGTGCGACTGCTAGTATACCTATATATAGTGAAAACTTCAAGCCGGAAAGCTTTTTTGATATTATAGAGAAGAACATATCTGCAGGCCTGCATACTCTCGTGTTACTGGAGGCAAAAAGCGAAACTGAGTTCTTAGAATATGAAGGGGCGGTCAAGATACTAAAGAGCATCGAAGATAAAAGAGATAAGCATATAATTGCTTGGGATGACGTTATAGTGCTGTCTAGAATCGGAAGCGAGGATCAAAGATTTATCAAACTATCAAACGAGCAAGTATCTCTGAAACCCCCTGTATCCCTTGTAATACCGGCGAATATCAGTAAAAACGAAAAAGAATTCATAGATAGTCTTTATTAAGATTCACTGGATTGATACTGAGACTGGCAATGAAGTTACACAATATTCGTATCCTGCAGTTATATTTAGGCTATTATCAGAATAGAAACCCCCTTGTGGCGTTGTGTTCGGTATACCAATATATAATGGGATATTTATTGAACCGAATTGTATAAAGGCGGAATTCGCGCCTTGTTGCGTGATATTTATGTTAGTGTCATAATATGGCCCCCACAATCCTGATGGAGCGATAAGCTGAAGAGAAAGAGACGCGTGCCCGTTTATTGCAATGTCTAGCCATTTAAGAGTACCGTTTTTAACGTTGCCAACGGTAGATGCTGCGGCAACGCCGACATAGAGCGTTTGATTGCGTTTTGTTGGGTATGCCTGAAACACCGGATTAAAACCATTAAGAGATATGCTCAAAGGAGCTATGCCAAATGTCGGTGAACTAGTAGGCACTGACCCCGTAAACGTGGCATTCTTTATAGTGAAAGGATAATAAGCATGCGATGTCGCATTAAAACACGCAGTAACTTGTATCTGGCATGACGCCTGAGAAGGCGAAGAAAACGACCATGATAACGTGCTCGAAGCATTAGGGAAAATAGAAACGTCTTTTGACGAAGCCGTTATGAACGGGCACCCATACGGTATGGCAGACACTGTGACTGGAACGGTCCAACTGTTCGATATCTGTGCTATAAATGAGAAGTTCTGGTTTGTATACACTGACGGGGATGACAAGGAACCGCTTACTGAGATCGGTACGGGTGAACTGGGTGTTCCGCTCTGACTTGTTCCGATCGGAAATGATAGATAACCTTCAAAATACAAAAATCCTATGACTACCACTGCAAGTATTATTATAAGAAATACGCCAGCCGACTGACCACTATGATTCATATAATAAGATGCACTAGTATAGAATTAATAGTTTCTTATTGACAGCTTATCGAAGGGCCTAATTCCGAGAAGAAATAGTTATAAGTGGTTGTCACATTTACTATGTTCTCCGACGTTACACCGCCTATGTTCTTTGCGGTTACAACCAGTGCTAATCCTGAATTAGGCAATAATGATAGTTGCACGTTATTTAGAGTGTATTGTAACACGGACGGGTTCGAAGTTGAAGCTACAAGATTAATGTTCTGACCGTTATACTGCAGAAACGCGCTGCTTATTTGTCCGCTGCTGTTGCTCAGAGACACTTCGAGTGAAGACAACTGGTTATTGGCTGCACTTGGAGAGAATCCGCTTGAGGTGGTTGGCTCTTTAGTCGTCGCGCCTACTGGTAAATTTGGCGAAACAAGGATATTGAGCGTATTTGGAGATGTTTGCTGTTGATTTTGGGACACACCAGTTACTATTTGTATAGGCGAAGCAGATAAGGACATCAGTTCCTGGTTTGAAAAGCCTGTAGCTGAGTTAGGGATAAGATCTGAAGCCGTGCCTGTCGGATACGTCACTATGGAGCTAGTTATTGTCTGCGAAAACCCTGAAACGAGGAATGAAAACACTGAATTAGAATTTGCCGGAGCATTGAGACACGTTGTGTTAAACGCGACTGTCGCTACGCTCTGCATGTCTTTTGGAAGCGATAATGAAACTGTGCTAGGCGAGACCGATATCGAGTTCACCTGACTTACATTAACGACGGCGACCATGTTCATCGCTTCGGAATATGGATTGAAGTAAGTAAGGACCATCTGTGTTGACCTTCCAGCTAACACTGAAGAGGACTGTATTGACGGTAAAACACTGAATTCCCCGGGATTACCGCTTCCGCCAGGACCTCCACTACCTGGAATCAAATTAGATAAGTTTGGTGATAAATAAAGGAAAGCTACAGCAACGATTAATACAAGGATCAGAACCAATACCATTCCGCTGTTTGCAGCTATTTTATTGGACATAATTAATTATTGGGAATACGACTATTTAAAGTTGACAATTCAAGGTTGAGTATCGAACGATACTGGGTAAAATCCATCCTCTTCATATGTATAACTCACTGACATTTGTATCTGAGAGCTAACATATGGTATGCTGTTTGAAGTTAGATAATTGTATTCCGTGTTATTGAGCGTAAAGGTTAAAGCTGGTAATTGTGCTGTATTTGCGCCTACGGTCTGGTTTATGGAATAAGTATCCGTGAGCGACGTTGAGTTTACGAGTTTAAATTCCGTAGGAACGTTTACAAAGTTTACTATCGCTTTTTCTATTGTTATATAAACCGTTGCGTTTCCTAATATTATTCCATTTCCTATGTCATTCAGGCTCACTATGAATTGGCCATCGGCAAGCTGTCCGCCGCTCCCATATAATACTGGTTGGGATTGTGTAGTACTGCTTATCTCCAAAGGACCTGCTGTTTGACCCGATGAAGACAGGGATGGTGCGGGATAACTAGTCGAAGAAGAAGATGCAAATTCAACAGATTGCTGTGCACCTGTCGAATAGGAGAACGTAAGGTAATAACCTATATACTGAGCATACGGTATGTTTCCATACTGGCTGGCTGAAGGCGCCTTTAAGAAGAATTTTTCTGGTAACGTGGACCCTGACGCTAAACTAAGTATGCTTAGGCATGTATTTGAAGTATTGGCGACGAGCCCCAAATCGTCCAGGCAAAAAAGAACGTTGTTTGCATTATTGCCGTTAAGATTGTTTGATATACTGAATGTCGCTACAAATGTGGAGCCTGCTGATACTTGCGAAGGTATATCTACGGCCGACACTATTACTCCCTGTGAAAGAGGACCATTGTATCTGCTAGATCCTGCGTTCAAAAACGATGGAAGCACGAAGAATATCACGACTATAAAGACTCCTATCACTATAAGTACCAAAAGTGCATTCTGTCCTTTTTTATTAAGTTTTTCCATATCAACTCGTACAACCCTGCGTATAATTAGCTATATTGAGCGTATCCGCCTGTGACTGTGAGTAGTTATAGTTTGTATAGAGTATTATTGGCAGCGTATCGAAATGGAAGTTTGAATTGAAATTGACCATATTGAGGTTAAGGTTGATCACAGTGTTTATACCTGCCTTGAAGTAGCTTGAAGGCACTTTACAGTCCATGTATCCTGTTCCTGGCAGGTCGAAACTTAAAATAGTACTGGCGGTCGCTGGTTTGCAGTCGCCGGCTGTATTTATAGTGTAACCTCCGACAATGAGCGAAGAGGCTGAAAAGTCTGTACTATTGAAGAAAACATCGAACGAATTTATCGCCGCGTTACCCTGACCCGAATTTGTCATTTGTATGGTTATTGGTATAAGCTTTGTCGAATTCAGTATCGGCATTTGTCCCTGATAGTTAGCTACTATTTCTACAGGACCCGGGCTCACGAAGTCCTCTGACGGCTGCTGCGCGTAGAATGACTGCTGTGAGGAAACTAGTGTCTTAACGTACTGTTTGTTCACAAAGACTATAGGAAATACCGTAGCGGAAGGATAATTCGTTACTGTCGAAACTATGTTAACCTGAATCGGCGCTGGAGGTCTCATACTCTTTACAGATGGACAATATACTGCTAGATTTGTAGAATTAGTAAACTGCTGTCCTGGAAATAAAGTCTGGAATGGTTGTGGAGTGAAAAGCGGGGAATTCTGAGAGGAAGATGGTTCTGTATAGTTACTGCAAACGCTCGGTTGCGTCGTTCCTGAGCACGACAAACTTACAAGAAGTTTATTTGGAGAGTTCGGCCCAAGTTCTGTGTTGCCTACGTTCCTTATTGTATAATACACATACTGCGGATCACTTTGGGGCGTAATGCCCGAAATCGTGTTTAATATAAGCTGTTGTGTCTGTGCCGGTGTCGATATGCTTACAAAGGACGTGAACGTCGCGTTATTGTGGACTACCGGTTTTGTGGAAGTATAAAAGCAGTTGTAAAAATTCGATCCTCCGCTAAAACCCCCTAAAACGCACGATGCCTCCGATGTCAGCGAAGTTATGGGTGTCAGGAAACTTCCTATGGCCGATAAATATGGGCTATAATAAAACTCTGCCTGATAAGAGAATATACCGGAGTGACTCGACGACAGGGAATAGAAGAACGCTCCTATAAGTCCTATAAATATCAGAATCATTATTATGACAAGCCAATGACGTTTGCCTATTTTTTCTTTCGCTTTTTTACCGCCTGACAAAGCTTTGAAGAATTCGGTCATCGCATTTGCTTCCTGTTTTTCCGCTTTCAGCTCCACTTTTTGCGTGTTTGAAGGAGATGGTCCGGGAGTCGCAGCAGGCGGGGGGGGCGGAGGCGGGGGCGGTGGTGTTGGGGTCTGAACCTGCGCTTGTTTGTTATACAAATCCTTTATAGTCAAATATCCTCCTTGTGAGAATGCCATGTTAAGTCTTGGATTTATCCATGCATTAAGAGCATTATTCCATTTCCAGCCAGGTCCTTGTGGTGGCGGATTTGCCTTTGGACCGTTAATGATAGCCATAATATCAAAACACAATGCCCGTTTAAAACTCTATCGCTGAAAATATTGGCCTTTAATTGGAAATTAAGGTGTCGATCTTAATGAGACATATTCTGGTATTACAAGGCCGTCGGAAGTCATAGTTATAGTACCTGTGTAGCTGTTCCCTGATTGGGAACCTGCGAAATCGCTGTAGGGAAGCACAAGGACATTCTCTCCGGTGGTTAATTTGCTGGAGGACATGTTAAATGTAGCGCCAGACGGATAAACCGTAAAGTCTATGTTACCTGATTTTATTATACTGTTAACGTACAGCGTAAGAACATAGTCTGAGTTGGAGACTTGAACGGTGTAAGGGATCGTTAAATTGTTCTGTGCAAGATATGGCGTCTGATATACCATTGCAGCATTTGCTATTTCATATCTGCTATTCGGAGATACGATGAATCCTAACTCAAAATTCATAGGGAGTATAGGTGAACTGCCGGTAGGTATCATCTGGTCTATCACAGATGGCGGGACGCGTATTGTCATTGGAGTGCCGTTGCTCTGACCAGCAGCAGACAAAGTATAGCCGTTAAGGCCAACATTCAGGTTTCCCGTTCCTATCGGGGTGTATTGTACATAAAAGTTGCCTAATCCATCAAAAGTCGGTATTACAACCTGATTCACACTCGACACATTGTTAGGCGATTCCTGTATTACAGATATGCTGTTAAAGTCTATCGACTGACTAAAAGCAAAGCCGTTTAAATCGTTATAGATTGATATCGTGTTCTTCCCACTGTTAGCTTGCGGCATCTTAAGCACGACTACGCCTGACGAAGGAGCTTCCTGGTAGAAATAATTACCATTGAGAGCGACCTTTAGAATAGGCGGACCTGATACAGAGCTTATGTTCATTACAAGAAAATACGTATCCTGCGTATTGGTATTTACACCTACGTTGTAAGATGCAGAGCCTATCAAAGATGATGTCAGGCTAAAAGAGCCCTGCGTCGATAAAGTTGAGTTAGCTTCGTTATAAAACACGCCGAATGTGCCGACCGGATACGTAAGATTCTCGCTTATTGGATTACCTCCCACGTAAGAAGTAAGATTATAGAAAAACCCTGGTTGTTGAACCGGTGGAGGAGTATGTGATCCGCTGGAACTACTCGAAGAGAAATTACCAAACACCAAGCTGTAGCTTGTCGGAGGCGGTATTATTATAAGATAAGCGATTATAGCTCCTATAAGAAAGATTATAAGCACGACTGCAGCTGATACACGTTCTCTTTGTTCCATCGTACACTATTCTTTAGCAGTGTTATAGTATATAAATATTACTATTCTGTAGTAAAGTAGTTTTTTAACTCTTCTGGGACGGTAAAAAAACCAGCTTTTATACCGGCATCGACGTAAGCCCAGCTGATAACAATCGCTTCAAAAGCAAGTATGAAGTTGTTAGCAGATTCAAAGTAAGCCGCATCGTTGAAATAATTGTTTGCCATACTAAGGAAATCGTTTGATTCGTTCGAATTGCTAAGCACTTGGAGTTCCGAGATTACTCTGGACATCTTATCCTTCTGTTTTAAGTATCTTTCGCGCAAGTCGTCGGTTTCCATAGCTAATAGTCCGTTAAAAGATTGTCTGGTTTATTAATTTTTTCTAAATACGACAGTATCCTATCGCTGCCGAACGAGTGATCATCGCACATAAATCCTATTAGTTTATCCTTTGAGACAGACTTAATAACCGGCTTTTCGCTAACTTTATCGACAACAGGGTTCATGAAATACTCGAATATTTCGCTTATCGGATATTCTGCATCGAAATCGTAACTCTTAAGTATTTTTTCTACTGGGTCTTTTTTTACCAAAGCGAGCCCTTTTTTGGGTCCTATTCCCTTAACTCCAGAATTATAGTCCGTTCCTATGAGAAGAGCCAATGTTATCAGCTGCTCGCGATTGATGTTTAAAGACGAGAATATGTTTCTAGACTCTATCATCTCTGGACTTACAGTTACGGTTACGCCTTTTCCTGCCAGTTTCTTTTTATTGGTTATACTAAGATTCCTTACTATTCTTTCTCCGCCGAAAAGTATCGTATCATAATCTTGTGAAGCGACGGCATAAGCTATGTTATCCTTGTTTAATCCGGCAGCCTGTGCCTCACCTTCCGCAGGAGCTTGATATATGGGGATCCCTAATAGTGATAGGAGTTCTTTAGACGAGGATATTATGTAATCATCTACTTTTACTGTACGTTTAAGGTACATCGCACGCTCTTCTTCTGTCTCCGCTTCCTCTGCAAGTTTTGCGGCGTGCTCTTTTGCTTTTTGTCTTTCCAGATTAGTATTTTGTTTGAATTTTGGATAACTTCCATCGAATATGAACCATGGTACTACATTGGCACTCAAAAGGTTCATTGACCTATAAAATATACCATTCAAGTGACTGGTCACTTTTCCGTTCTTGTCGGACAAAGGAGACCCGTCGGCCAACCTTATTGTAGTGAGAAACTGATATATCCAATTGAAAGCGTCTATCGCTATTACTCTGCCAGATAAATCATTAACGTTTATTTTCCTAGGCGAAGCGAGTCCCTGAAGCTTTACACCCATACTATTCTGTTGTTACTGTCACCTCATTACCATCAATGAGCAGTGTGTGTTCAAACTGTGCGACGTTACCATTCTGCTGTTCTTTTAACACGTTAAATTCATAAAGAGCGCCGGAACTTACCAGTGGTTTTAGTTCTAGTTCTGCCATAATACCAAACTTTTCGAGTATCCATCTTTTCGCAAACGGAAGCGTGTTATATTCTGAAGCTATAAAGTCAAGTATCTGTCTTCCAAGTTGGCTTCTAACCGGCTTAGTTTCTACTAACATAAGTATTTGTACCTCTGGGCTATCGACAACGTAACCTCCTCCATCGGTTGCGAACGGTTCTATGGCAAATGCCCCTTCTTTTTTTATCATATGACTGCTATTTCCCCTGATATTCGGTATGAAATCGGCCTCATGTATGGAATATCTTTCAATCCCGTGTCCTCCTAGATTCACTATCGGATTGCAGCCTTTGCCTCTTATGGCCTCTTCTATCGTTTTGCTTATTTCGTCTATCCTGATACCTGGCTTAACTTTCTTTATAGCATTACTGAGCGCTTCCTTGGCCGCGTCTAATACCTTGTTCTCTCCGCCTCCGACTAACACGGTCGCGGCGGTATCTGAAAGATAACCGTCAACACTCGCACCTACGTCTATCTTGAGAAGGTCTCCTTTTTTAAGTTCGGTGGCGTCCTTGAATTTTGGAGTGTAATGTGCTGCAAAATAATTTAGGGACAAATTGGGCGGAAAGGCAGGCTTTGCACCAGCATCGGATATTTTTTTCTCTATTGCTAGCGCTATATCAAGAAGTTTTGCACCTGGTTCGGCTAAAGATATGCCAAAATCCCGAGCCTCTTTGCCTATTTTGCCAGCCAGTATCCATTTTTCCTTTTCGCTTTTTTCCATGATTATAGTGCTAGACAAAGAAGTTATTTAAAGAATTTTGTCCTTCTCCTACTATGTCCTCATCTATGAAACCAAGCACTGAAAATATCTGAGATACAGAAGGTAAAACCTGCTGTTTTATGTAATATTCAGAGTCATATTTTGTGCCGCTCTCTACGGCTATATCATAAAGCAGCGCTCTTTCAGATACAGGTTCCTTTCCTTTGCCCTTTGCTATTATATATTTTATTGTGTCACCGCTTGAGAACTTTACACCGCTGCGCGATGCTGCCGAAACGTGTCTGCCTTTCTGCTGGTAACTGGAAAGTTCCTTGTGCAATCGTGTGAGTATTACTAACTTGTCTAAAGGCACTTTACCCGATTTTAAATTTGATATTATTTCTCTTACGTAATTAAGTGCTGCGTTTACGTCGTCGTCTATTAATATTTTTCGCAACACCGTCGTCTGTGTCTCCTTTGCAATCACCGACCAATCTCTTCGTACTGATTGAAATCCTTTTACGATTAAGTTTCCATTTGAATCGACCATGGCATACTTTTTCTTTGCACCATGGCCGCTACCTTTTACGCTAACGAAAATTGCCCTAAGGTAAATACCCTGCAGTTCTAACTCCATTGGATACGGTAACTTCGAATTTATGCTCTTTAAGAAAGCATCAACCTTTAAAGAGTCGCTTTCTCCCGCAAGAAAGCTGCTGTCGGTGTCTGCGTATATAACGTTGAACTTGTGGCTTTCAGCCTCATCTATAACTTTGTGTACATATTCTCGCCCGAAACGCGTTATTGCTCCGGCACATTCGAAACAGTACCATCTCGCATTATAATACCCGAGATACCCATAAAACCCGTTCGCTATAAGCTTCAGTACCATAACTCTTGCTTTTAGCGCCGGGCTATCGTCCACCTTCATCCTTTTTTTAGCATCAGCCCTAAGTACTAGTATATTATCCAGTATAGACGGTATAAGGCCCTGTCGTTTTTCTTTACCTAAAAAGGATATGTTACCTTCTGTGCGTACCATGGTGGATGGACAAATATTATAAGAAACTATTATACTTGGATAAAGGCTGCGAAAATCGAACACTGAAACATCCTTATATAAGCCCGGTTTTGGCTGATACACGAATGCGCCCTCATTTACGTGCCTTAATCTGTCGCCCACCTCAAATTCTGACGGCCTATTCGGGATTAACTCACCGATTTCCACTGCCTTTTTCATTATAAGGTGTTCCACGGCAGCGCCAGTAGTCATTCTGGAAACGTCTGAAAGAGATTGTCCGATAAGCCTGTTTAACTCTGAAAGCAAAGGAAACAGCTTTTCATATATCTTATAAGTAATATAAGAATCGTGCGCACAATATTCGCACAAGTTCGTAGCTAGTTCAGCGTTCGAAAAGATTTCGCTTATCTTGTTCCAATCAAAGGACTTCTTCTTTTCACCCAACATTTCCTGAGCTACAGCATCCAGAGTAAGCATTTCTGTTTTCAGATTGTATACTGCATAAATGTTGCGTATAAAATCTAGAACATCTATGTGAATCAGCCCGTTTATCTCTGATGTTTTTCGCTTTCCTTCCTTGACTTTTATACCGAAACCCTGAAAAAGCAGCTTGATTCCGAGAACGCTTGCTCGGGTATTTATGTAAGGCAGATCAAAGCTGTCTGAATTGTAGCCTATTATAACCTGTGCATGACTTTCAGATACATATTCCGAAAACCGTTTCAGAAGAGCCCTCTCATCTGCTACTCTTTCTATAGAGTCCCCTTTAGCATCAAGCCAAGTTATGCACTTTTTCACGCCGTAATTTGCTATCGATATTGCAAGTATGGGGTCTTCACGTGGATCTGGAAAATTTTTCTTGGAGAACGTCTCTATGTCTATTGCTATCGCCTTAAGCGGCGGGTTGCCGTTCGAAACATCCGTTATCTCTTTTACATAATCGCCATCCATGTCTAGTTTCAATTCGGTGAATGTACCGATGTTGTGGTCCAAGAAATATCTCTTGTAGAATGGAATGTCTGCATCGTACGTGTTCATGCCAAGCGTCTTAAGTTTTGGTACGTCCTCTGGTAGTGCGGTAAAAACCCTGCTTACTGTGATGTCTTTGCCCAGTCTTTTCTTTGAAATTTCGTCTATCTGCTTAACGAATGGAAACTGCTTTACAGCTGACTCTATCCTGTCCTTTGTCGCAGATATGTAGCAGTAAGGTCTAAAGGAATCGTCGTACACGATCTTTTTTTCGCCTTTGTCAGTTAAACCGAATATCCGGATAACCGGCCTCTCCTCAATAACGACATAATCTATGTCTATAGGGAATAACCTTAGTTCCATCAAAAGAGGGCCGCGACTGGGATTCGGACCCAGGTCAAAAGGGCCACAGCCTCTTATTCTACCACTAAACTATCGCGGCCATACGATAATTAACGAAACTTGCGTATTTATTTCTGTTATGGTTCCAGGCTATAAGTATGCAAATTATAGGTCCTTATTATTCTGAATATTAGTCTAAGATAGTCTTAAAGCGGTAATGTTTATTTTACGGTAACTGCCTTTGCTAGGTTTCTTGGATGATCACAGTCTATTCCCTTAAGCAGAGAAGTTTTGTATGCGAGGAGCTGCAAAGCCATAGCCTGAAACACGAAAGTAAACATTCCCGCATCCGGTATCCTTATGAACATGTCAAAGGTATTTGACGGTTTGTCTGATATTCCTATTATCTTGCCCTTTCTAGCCTTGACTTCCTCTAAATTGTGTGTTGTGGCATCCCTAAACCTATTGGAAACCAACGCTATCGAATATTTGTCGCTTGAAATCAATGCCAATGGCCCGTGTTTAAATGTCGCAGCGTCTATAGCTTCTGCATGGACATAGGCTATCTCTTTGAGTTTTAGTGCGCCTTCCATACACAGTACATAGTCGTGATCTCTACCAAGATAAAAGACATCGTCCATTTCCTTTAGTTTTTCTGCCGCTGTATCTATGGCTCTGTTCACAGACGGTACTAGCAGATTATACATGTTAAGATTAAGAAGTCTTAAGTCTTTGAACGCCTCGTTTATCCTGCCAGATGCCGCCATTGCTATAAAGGCCGTGTAGAGAGAGGATAACGTGAACGCTTTTGTTGATGCAACGGCCTTTTCGGGGCCTGCGCCTATGTCTATGAATATATCGACTTCCCGTGCAATCGTGGAGCTCTCATTGTTTATGAGTCCTATCTTTTTGTTGTTTTTTATCAGAGGCAGCGCACTTATTATATCTGCCGTTTCTCCACTCTGTGATATTATTATGAAAACGTCCCTTGGGGAAATAACTTTCAAATAAGTAAGTATCTCCTGTCCTTGTATTGGCACAGCCTGTATACCATTCTCCAGGAAAAACTTTGCGCCTAGCATTCCTGCGTAATGGGATGTCCCGGCACCCAATATATACACGGTTCTCGCGGATTTAACTAGATCTGCAGCTGCATAAACTTTGGAAAAATCCGTCGATTCGAACTTTCTTATAAGATTAGGCTGCTCAAGTATTTCCTTTATCATAAAATGCTTGTGCCGGCCCTTTTCTATGTCTTTTATTGAAAAATTTACTGTAGACACCTGGTGTTTCATTTTGTTGTCTAGAAGATTATCTATAGCATATCCGCTCTTTGATATACGTACCATATCTCCATCCATAAGATAAATCACTTTATTTGTGTATTTTAAGAAAGATGGCACATCGCTGGAAACGAACGTTCCGTTTTTAGATATTCCTAACACTAGAGGAGAACCATTCTTCACGGCTATCAAGTCGTCGGAATCCTTATCCATTATGACGAAGGACGAAAGTCCTTTTATTTTTGAAAATAGTAGTTTCACCGCATCTTCTATTGGCAAACCCTCTTTAAGTTTTTCCTCAAGAAAATGAACCAACACTTCAGTATCGGTGTCCGACTTGAATTTATGCGCCATAAGTCCGGCTTTTAGCTCCTCCCAGTTTTCGATTATACCATTGTGCGCGACTGCTATTTTCTCCATGCAGTCTGCGAATGGGTGGGCATTTTCCTTGGTTATGTCGCCTATGGTGCCCCATCTTGTGTGAAAGATGCCTCTTGTAGAAGAGTATTTACCGATATCATACTTCTTTATTACTTCGTCTATCCTGCCTGTGTCTTTCTTGATTATAAGTTTATTATTATTTCCATCAAGAACGCACCCGCAGCTATCGTAGCCTCTATATTCAAGGTTACGTATGCCGTCCATAAGGTATGGAACGGCGTTGTCTTGCCCGTTGTAAGCTATTATTCCGCACATATTTCGAATCTGAAAATATTACAAGGTTAGTTAGAATACAACTAGTATTTAAACGTATCTTCGTCTAATTTTGATTTTTTGGGGTCTGAGGGTAACTACGGCCATTTCTTCGTGAACAGCCAAATAATGCGTATTGGCGCCATTTTATATAAAAAAGGTTTCAGACTAGACTATTATAGTTCATGGATATGCATTTTAGCTTCCAAAAAGATATTAATAAATAGGATTCATTGCTCTATAATAAAAGTGATATGAAGACTTACATTATAAAGACGGATGGCAAGGATTTTCTGGCGAGTGATGTAAAAGTGTTAGAGAATCTGGATCAGCTTAAAAGCGTAGCAAATGAATATGCGGTATTGGTCCTTAAGAGCCTGATTGAAAAGCCTTCCACGCAGGAAGAGATAGCAAAGAAGCTTAAACTCGACAAAAAGAAGGTATACTCCGCGATAAAAACGTTGGAAAAAACGGGCATGATCGAAGTAATCTCGAGCTCTAATAAAAAGGGCATCATTACAAACAACTACAAGAGTCTTGCTAGTTCTTTCGCACTTGAAGTGTATGACCAGAAGAAAAGACTTGACTTAAGGGAGAAGAGCATAAACAACGAAAACGTCGCTAAATTCTACAGAAAATTTATAAAGGACGGAAAATTCAACGGATACATATGCGTAGGGTCTCCGGATCCGCACGGCGAGTACAAAGCTATATCCAGAGATACGCACTTTGCAATATACTTAGGCATGTACTTAGGCCAGTTCTGCGAATTGCCGAAGGTATTCCCGATAAAACTTGACACGGACATAATAGGAAGAAATATGTTCAAGGAAAACCTGATTCTCATAGGAGGTCCAGTGACTAATCTTATTACACGAGACGTAAACACGTTTTTACCGCTAAAATTCGTAAAGGAAGAGGGATGGATGCTTAAAGGCAAGACTGGGTTGCACGGCAGAGATTATGAGGGAACTATAGAAAAGATACATAACCCTTTTGATAAGTCCAAAGACCTAATAATAATAGGCGGCATAAGAAACACAGGAACCCTTGCAGCTATGCTTGGCGCCACTCGATTCGCCGATTCCACTTTTAGAGCTTACAATGATGAAGCTGCGTGGTACACCGTAGTGCGCGGATATGATATAGACGGCGACGGCGAGATAGATTCTGTAGAAACTGCTAAATGAAAAGACTATTCGTTGCAATAGAACTTCCCGACAGTATAAAAGACAAATTAACTACAGTAGAAAAAGAACTGAAAGCAGAATTAAACGGCAATTTTGTAGACCGGGAAAAACTACATATAACGTTCCTATTTTTAGGTGATACGACGATATCCACAGAGAATATCATATCATCAATAAAATCAATATCTATCAGAGAATTAAGGATAGAAATTTCCGGCTTGGGCGTTTTTCCCTCATTAAAAAGACCACGCGTTATATTCGCAAATGTAGTCACTGATTTAAGAGAACAGTATAACTCATTGTGCAATTCATTAGGCTTAAAACCAGAAGGGAGTTTCAGTCCACATATAACTCTGTGTAGGCTGCAAGGGAAATCAGATAATATTAAAAGCATAATTGATAATTATGCAAATATTAATTTGACTTTTTCTCAAGAAAAATTAGCATTATTCAACAGCGATTTTAGAAATTACTACAAAATATATTAGACATAAGAGTGCACGAAATTAACAAGAAGCGAGTATCCTGCCTGAAGACTGCCGGAAGTCGGAGAAGGCGTATACGTTGTCGTATGACCACCAGAAGAATTAGAAAGTGTTGCTATAGAGAAAGAGTAAGAAGATGAAGACGTAGTGAATTTAATGAAAGACTGGTTCAGAAGCGCGAGAGCATATGTCTTCATCCTCGTGTTATACACTCCTGGATACATATTCATGAGATTAACATCATAGAAGAAGCTATAGATGCCAT
>JAKAPK010000006.1 GCA_021807125.1 Nanobdellota archaeon
GTTAATGGCACAACTAACATCTTGCTCCAGCTTTCTCCAACAGTTATGCCGATATTAACACGAAACTCGACAAGATTTATGTTAGTACCATCACTGAGAGCAGTAATGGTCAGCAATTCGGCTTTGAGAGGCTCTGCAGCAGGAGATCGCCGCGACTTAAATAGAGAAGAAGAACTTGCGCTCAATCAAACAAGGCTCAATATAACATTATCAAACGCAGTACTGTCAACTGTCGGAAATACGACACAACTATCTGTCGTCGTAACAGACAACTCGAACAATAGCGTTATTTTGAGGCACGTCACAGTATTCGGAAACCAGTCAGTGGTTGCAGATCACTTTTCAATAAATTCACCAGGAATCGTTTCAAGGGACCAATCAGGCAATTTTAGCTCCGGCGATAACAGTTCACGCGGAAATTTAAGTTACAGTTCAAACGAATCTGAAAGAGAAGTAGAATATGAAGGCTTGGCTCAAGCGGAATTCAGAACAGTCAATTTCCTAGTTAATCAAAATGGAACGCTTACACTCCCCTCATTAGAGAGCAATTTTGAAAATGCAAACTACAATTTAAGTTCTGGACAAAGTGTTACACTGACGTTCTCCAACCCCATACTTCTAGGAGAGAACAACGTACTGGTAAAGTTTGTTACCAATTCCACTTACAGATTGGTCGTACAGGGTAATCAAGGCGCACGTGCTACCGTTAACGTTATAGCAAGTTAGTAACCAGTGATAAAGTTACTGATAGACAATTCTGAAGTAAGGATATTCAATGTATGGATATATTTACTGCGCAGCTACTTTCACTATATTTGTATCTCCTAAAATAAGAATAGACAGACCTGAGTGCAGAGGAAAACTGCCTTACTCCATGTACATGCGGGATAAAAATTATCCAAAAAACGCTTGCAACAACAAAAAAGACAATCGGAAAACAGAGATAACACAATACAACAAACGGTAATAGTGTCTGGTTTATAAATGCGCAGTGCTTATTCTTCTTTATCAAATCAGGATCATATCTTGCATAATTTTAACCGTATTCGAAGGTCTTATATGTACTATAAAAATGGTGAAGAAAGATTTGGTAAACTGGATTCTCGGGTATACGCTTTTTTTGCTGCCACATTATTCAAAGGTACATATCTCACAATAGCACGCGACATAGCGCAGCAAAAAGCACGTTGTATTCTCGACGTCGGCGGTGGCACTGGCGATCTTATCAGAGTGCTAGCGAGAACTATAGGAAGTGCAAGATTTTACTATGTAGATCCTTCTGAAGCGATGGTGCGCATGGCGAGAAAAAAGTTTGATAATCCCGATATTAAGGACAGAATTAAAGCGTCATTGGGCGACAGCACGCACGTACCGTTCAATGTAAAGTTCGACCTAATTATATCATCATTCTCGTTTCACCACTGGGCGAAGAAAGAGGAGTCTTTAAGATATCTACTTAAAAAGTTAAATGCCAAGGGGAAGATAATACTTTACGAACGAAATAAAGACGAAGCGCACGGGATATATTCTCTGGGAAAAGATCATTTTTTATCGGAAAAGGAGACAGGAAGCTTAAATCTGAAAGGGGCAAAAAAACGCATCAGACGGCTAGGGAGCCTGCTTATTGTAGAAATTTGGAAATAGATACCCTGCATACAATCGGAAATCAGCCGTTAGCACTGTAATTATATTTGTGGAATAAGACAGTAACTTCCTACGCTTATGCATAAGTCCCTGAATTGGACGCAGTTCTAGCCAATGTTGTCCCCATTTGATAAACGTGCTTGCTTTTAGTAGACTATTGTACAGCATCACTTTCAGCCCTACCACTTAAAAGAATAAATATGACTTGTTTTCACAGTATTATTGCGGAGGTGCGCATATGGCAAGACTTGATGAACTTACAGAAAAGGATAGAAACGAAATGGCAAAAAAAGCCCTTCTTAGGGAGAATAGACTTCTTAAACTGATAGATGGATGTTCGACGGTTCTGTGTAAACTTGGCAAGGTTACTTACAGAGACGTGCACAACTGGTTTACAGAGGAAACATCAGAGTTCAATGGTTTAGGTTTTTATATAAAGGACCACGGTCCGAATACGATGTACGGCGGGGATTCTCTGGAGATAACATACGATGGAGAAAAAGTCCTAGACGTGTACTATTGGAGTACTGCTCCTAGCGACCCTTCCTACGAGGTGCGACATTACGCAGAAGGAAAATGGGAGGGCGAACTAGAGAATCTCATAAAAAACGTCAATGAAGAAGCGAAGAAAAAGGCCAAAGCGGACAGACTGCGGGCGGCCGAAGAGGAGAAAGAAAGGCGTGATCGAGAGCTTTTAGAAGAGGCAAATCGTTCATTGGAAAAGAGATTGAAGAACTTGGGCCCGTATATCTAATCATAAGTAACCCCAACGACAGTTTTTCAGATAGCCATACTTATTATAGCGCTCACTGCTAACCTATCTTAGGTATGAACAAACTTGTAAAAGGCCTGGCGCTTGCACTGTTCGCTTCTGTAGCTTATGCATTGTGGTCTATATTAAGTGATGTCGTCGTGTCATTGAACCGAGTTAACTACTTCGATTACCTGATCATATTCGAAGCGTCTCTTACAGTCCTTTCTTTGGCGTTGGTCTTCGTGTTCAAAGGATATAGAAAAGAGGGCAAACGAAAATCAAATAAGCGCCTGTTCACGTACTCCCTTTTAGCAGGGATGTTTTTTGGGCTGGGCACCATAATATTCTTTGCGCTGATAGGGAACCAGAATTATCCGTTTGTAGCTTCCGCTTCATATATTTCAGTCATACCTTTCGTTTTCTTCATCGCAAAGGCGAAAAAACAAGACCCTAAGCTGCTTGCAATTTTGGGCACAATAGCAGTATTCGCCGGTCTGGTCTTTCAGATTATTGGACTGTATGGATACGATTTTTATGCTGCAGCGCCAATAATCCTGCTTACAGCCTTGATGACAGTTTTTTGGACAGCCGGATACTATATACTGCTCATTTCTATGGTGTTTAAGGGTTATAACATACTGAAATCGGACGTGTTAATGGGGGTATTCGAGTTTTTAACCGTCGGAGTATACGGATTGTTAACCGGAGCTTTTCGAGAGATATTTAGTCTAACGTCGCTTGAGGTTTTACTGTCTATTTTGGTCGCTGGATTTCTGCTTTTGGGCGGGTTATCAGAAGAATTTTCATTTAGACTTCTAATCCGTTTCAAGGAAAAGTATCTTGATCTTTGGAATGTTCTGGTAAGTTTAGAAATTGTAGGTATAGCGATATTCTCGATTTTCTTTTTAACGTTGTATTATCCACTTCTGATAGCCGGGTTGGCTTTGATAATTGCAGGAGTAATTCTTATAATCATATCATGAGCTGCCATCCCATAATTCCGGTGGAAAGGATTTCATTTTGATATAAAGCTTTTTATATGGTCTCTCTCATAGTGCTATATGGTTTACGGGGCACTGCTTTATTCTTATAGAAACATCCGCTTGGGCAGGTTATATGATTATGATATGGAGCCGATAGTCGAAAAGATTAACGGCGCGGCAAGGCCATTTTTTCTGAAGACATGCAATAGACTAGAGTTGTACTGCGATTCAGACAGCAAACAATCTCTCGAACATTGCCTTTCAGACGTAAAACGAACGAATGAACGCTCTAAACCTAATGTTGGAGAGATTCTTTTTGATGATAAAGTCGTAAGTCACGTTTTCAGGGTAGCTTCTGGCATGGACTCTGCTATTTTGGGTGAAAAGGAGATTATCGGTCAGATAAGAAGCGCGTTAAACAGTTATAGGGCATTAGCCGACGGTTCAAAACAGTTAATTTGTTTATTCGAAAATGCTTTGAGGGTGGGAAGAAAGATAAGAAGAGAGATAGATATAGGCGACAATAGCGGATTATACGGCGCGGTGACTTCTCATATTTCAAGCAGTTACAGGGCTGG
>JAKAPK010000007.1 GCA_021807125.1 Nanobdellota archaeon
TTTATGTACTTCGTCAATATCCTAGCTACGGCTACATTGCATACGGACATGTCATCATGCACGTAATAACTCTTTTCGTTTAAAGGGATATGACCTAGTGATCTTCGTTCCGAACCGATCCCCTTTTCTGTCTGAAAATATCTTGTGCTGTAGATAAACAGCGCGTCTGGATTGCCTCCTTTGCTGTACGCCGTCTCGTATCCAAGACTCATAGCGATGTTCTCGATGACCTCCTTCCCCAACCTCTCCTTGAAGTCCAGTCTTATATTATAATTATCACCGCTTTTATCGACTTTGATTCTCTTTACTCTGTTTGGTAGCCCATCGTTAAGGTTTTTCCAGAAGTTTTTGTCTTCCCAGAGGTGCCTATCAGACTGAAATTGATGGTCTGCTCCTAGATCCTTTAACAGGCGCTCTAAATCCATTATCTTTTCACGCGCGCTGTGCTTAAATATTATATCGAAATATATAACACGCTATGAAACTTGGAGGTCATTTTATGCAAGAGACACGCGTACGGTAGCAAGGGCTGCTTGCAGGGGAATTATGCAACGGCCTCATCTAAATAATGTTTATTTAAGCAAGTTATGCTCTAATAGAGATATGCATGCTAGAAAAAACATAGAAAGGCTGTTTCAAAACAGGGACTGGCCTGAATTCACGGACAAGAGGATAAGTGAAGTCGTCGATCGTTTCTACAACCAGTTTGGAAACGCATATGCTGAAAGATTTGGTGAATCCCTTGGAAGATACTTTTCCTCGCAGCCTAGTGGTTTAAGGGAGCTACAGTCCAGAATAAAAGACCTTTCACTGATTTTTCTGACTTCTGGCTTCGCAGGGCCTAAACCAAAAGAAAAAATAAAACCTTCTTATGTGATTTACGCTAAAGCTAATGTTGTGCTTTCGCATATGGAACGAGCGCTCAGAAACAAAAATTATGCGGATGTAGACTACAAGGAAGAACTTGACAGTATTATAGCTGAGCGCATTAATTATTTTTTCCGCTGATTACAGAAGCATCACAACTGCTTTGATTCGGTAAACATACGGTGCCTCGGAACGCCTTCTATTATCGATCTTCCAGCTTCAACAGTTTTTCTGTAAGCTTCACTCTTAATAAAATTCCTAAAGCCGTCGTTGTCTTTCCATTCCGTGTATAAAAGGTACTCGTTCTGCTTCTCTACGTCTTTGTAAAGTCTTGCATCTATGCATCCGAAACCCGAGTTTTTAATCGCAAGAACTGCTTCATTGAATCGCGACTCGAATTCCCGCTCGAAGCCGGGTTTTACAGTGTAATATAGTCCGATGTTTATCATAGCTAACCGATTCATTTTAAATATAAAAAGGACTCGTCTTCTATTCCTACAAGCACAGGTTTTTCGTTGGTTATCCATTTTCTCGATTCGGATTGCCTTAATTCTTCCACTACGTGCATCCAATGCGAAATCGATTCTACTTCGTATAGGACAAGAAATTCATCGTCTGATATACCGAAAGACTTAGTCGTATACGAAATTATTCCGTTGTTGTTAGTGCTCAGCCTGGCCATAGCTATATGTTCAGACATTATTTTGTTCCTTTTTTCCATTGGTAGCAGATACCAATCGTTAGATTTTTTCATTGGATAAGCTACAAAGAATTTGTATTTGACGCTTTCGGAAGGCCCTTTTTTGCATATGGACATAAAACCGTATTCTACAGAAGCGCAATCGCCGAATAATTCTTCAACAAAGAGTTTAAATTTTAGTATCGTCTCTTCTTTTTTTGAACTTAACCAAAGTATCAAGTCTACATCATACCTGAGCGATGAATATGTCCTTAAAATCGTCCCATCCGCTTTTTCAATCTGTTTTATTTTATTCTGCAGCGTTAATAATCTGGAACGCCTGCTGATACTAGCTAGTTTCCACCACGCGGGCGTAAGCTTAATCCCAAAAACGTACATCATCACTTCGTCGTCCATATCATCGTATGTAAGCAATTTTATCAAGAAAGCGTGCGGTTTCAGCAAGGATTATTTTCTCAGCGGCGGAAATATTGGTTACGGTGACTGAAGACGCCGAGATCTCCTTTATCACATATTCCAAATCAATTACATTGTCGCCTGAAAATGCGATTGGAACCGATAAATCTATTATGAGCCTTGGTCCGCTCAGACGCGTATAGTTTCCTCCCTTGATCGCAGAAATAACTATGTCACAGTTTCTTATTTTTGAGAGGTTGAAGTCTGAGTAATTAAGTCCGAATAACTCAGCTAACGCAGCAGATTTCTTGGTGTTTCTGCTGAAGATAGTTGCGTTTATGGAGAGCCCTGTTTCTTTCATGTCGTAAAGAACGCCCTTAATGACATTGCCGGAACCGACTATCGCTACTTTGTCACCAGCCCTGTAACTGCTTGAAATATGAGAAGTCACCGCGCCGTATAATCCGCTATTGTCGCCTATATCTATCTCTCTTCTTATCTTTCTTCCCACCCTCAAAGCATTTTCGAATAAACAAATTAACT
>JAKAPK010000005.1:0-5114 GCA_021807125.1 Nanobdellota archaeon
AAAAGGGGATCGGTTCGGAACGAAGATCACTAGGTCATATCCCTTTAAACGAAAAGAGTTATTACGTGCATGATGACATGTCCGTATGCAATGTAGCCGTAGCTAGGATATTGACGAAGTACATAAATTCGCTCTTTTAAGACGACTGAAAACCATTACGGTGAAAACTATCTATAATTCGTATTCTTCGCTACGGAAATCACTGGAAGTTGAACGTAGTCGCCAAGAGGAGCAGACTTAGTGCCGTCCTTATACGGACACCGGAACCGCTAAGTGGATACAGTATCCAAATTGTTGAGATTCTACATAAATGACAACGAATTCGTCTCCAGGAAATAATCAAATAAACCATTGGTGGGTGGAAAAAGTCAGCTTATGCACAAACATAATTTGGATTTGCAGCTCCTTATAAAATCTATAGGATTTACATCCCAGTGAGTTTCAAATCTTTCAGTACGCATCCTTTCCGCGTGTGAACGACAGTATCCCCGCGATTATCAATATCGCGAGCGATACATACAGTGCGGAATAAACACCGGACATGAAAGCAGACGACACATTGCCTATAAGTTTGCTTGTTCCAACAAATATCTGGAACGCAGCGCCATTCGGTATGGAATATGCAGCTACGGATATCACAAGCACAAAGCTGAACATGATACCCAAAGAGCTGACAGTTCTTAAAAGACCGTTGGTAGCGCCATAAGAACCCGCCTGCGCGTTAGCCATGACGGCCCGGTTGTTTGAAGGGAAGAACATCGCCGAACCGATGCCGGACACTACGGAAGCCGCTATTATGAGATAAATATAGTAAGAGAGCGTTGCCGTGAGATTCAGATATATAAGAATAGCAATGCACATAAGCAAAATTCCTAGCGTAGCTATTATTCTGGCGCCGTGTTTGTCTGACAACCCGCCCATATACGGTGCAAGAAACCCGCTAAGTACATAACCGGGTACTAAAATAAGGGATGCATCCAGAGGTGAGAGCCCGCGTACACCCTGCATGTACATTATTATCAGAAAAGCTATCGCAAGATACCCAAGACTCATAAAAAACGCAGCAAGAATACTTGAACGAAGGATGCGGTTTTTGAACTGCCTTAGATCAAGCATCGGATTTTTTGACCTCAACTCCCAAAATATAAAAAACGGTATCAACAGTACGCCAGTGAAAACCATAGCTATATCATAAATAGACAAAGATGCCGATATTGAGTTTACGGCGCCGTATGAGATTAGGAGTACCGCGGCTCCGAAAACAAACATACCTACGAGATCCATCTTACTCTTGATTATAGGGTTATCCTTTATGTATTTCAGCCCGAGGGCTAACGCTATCGCGCCTATGGGGACATTTATGAAAAAGATATATCTCCATCCAAAAAACGTTGTTATCACACCGCCGACCACTATCCCCAGCATAGCACCTACGTTCCAGCCCAAAGAAGTGAAGCCGAACGCACGCCCCCGTTCCTGAGGCTTGAAAGTATCGGCTATTATCGCACCGCTGTTAGCAGTCATCATCGCACCACCAACGGCCTGAAAAGCCCTTGAAACTATGAGGAACACGTCCGTAGGAGCAAGGCCGCATGCGAAAGAGCTTATCGTAAATATGAGGAAACCAAAATTGAATATCCTCGCCCTGCCAAACAGGTCACCTATGCGGCCGAGCTGGGTCGTACATACAGTCACGACTAACATGTAGACTAATATTACCCAGATTATCGTAAGAAAATTAGAATTGAGCTCGCCGACTATGGTAGGAAAAGCCAATAGAACGACGGTGCTGTCGACGCCGACCATCATAGTAGCAAGGACGAGTATCGCAAGTATGGTGTTTTTCTTTAAAGCGTCCTTTATACTAGTCATATTGACTTTTATACCGACATATGAATAAAAACTTAATCATAATCTATTAAACTACGGAATAACTTTTTGTGTCATGATAGTGCTCGAACGCGTATACGGCAGGAGAGGAAGCGGATTTAGCATATTAGTGGACAGGATCTGGCCGAGAGGACTTACAAAAGAGAAGGTAAATGCAGATATCTGGATGAAGGAGATAGCGCCCAGCACCGAACTAAGGAAATGGTTCGGACACGATGCCGAAAAATGGGAAGAATTTAGGGTTAAGTACAAAAAAGAACTAGCTAAGAGAGATATTGTCGAAAAATTAAGGGAAATAAAGAGGCTGGAAACGGAGAAAGGTAAGATAATCTTATTATTCGGAGCAAAGGATGATAAACACAATCAGGCAGTAGTTCTAAAGGAAGTTCTGGACAGTTTAGACTTTGAAGTTTAATACAATGTAACATTATATATCTCGCCCGCATTTAGAGTGAGTGTCGTCCGATATTGCGCTTTGACAGTTGGATAAACAGGCCATGGCACTTACCAACTTCAACAAGCATATATAGACATGAATAGACTTAAGCAATTATATAGGAAAAGGCGATAATGCGTCGGTCGTTTTTTCATTCCATACAAAAGAAAGGAACCGTGTCTTTGATGTACATTCTTAACGCTTCAGATACTGTTTAATTTATGTGCGTCATTCTTTATTATGAGTGGCGTCAACATAAACGTATCAGAAGGCAAAAACGTTCCGGCACAGACAATAATGACCGGAAGGGGCTGTATAATCGGCCAAAGTGGCTCGGGTAAATCTTATCTTGCAGGCGTAATAGCCGAGGAACTGTGCAGGTTGAAGCTACCCTTTTGCATAATCGATCCAGAGGGAGAATATTTTCCGTTGAGAAACGCATTTCAGCTCATAATAGCCGGAGGGGCGAAGGGCGATGTAGGCCTTGACGTCGACTTTCATGCCCTCTTTAAGAGCAGCATACAGAACAGCCTGCCGGTCATAATTGACATGTCCGAAATCGATCGAAAAGACGATGTACTGAATTCCGTTCTGTCAGAATTGTATCTTGTTGAGGAGGAGCTGACTACACCGTATCCCGTAATAGTAGAAGAAGCAGACAAGTTCATACCGCAAAAAGGCCGGGCCAACAAAATGCTCGAGGAAATCGCGGTAAGGGGCCGCAAAAAAGGCATAGGTCTCATGATAATATCCCAAAGACCGGCCAATATCGATAAAAATGTGCTGTCACAGTGCTCCTATGGGTTTATCGGCAAGCTCGTCATAGAGAACGATATAGGCGCCGTTAGCATATTCTTCCAGAGGCAGGAGCTTAAAGATATAGCCGGACACAATCCCGGAGAATTCTCCTCTTTTGGGCTTGGATTCACTGGCACTGTACACATGAAACCGATGGTAACTCCCCATGGAGGTGCAACGCCACGGCTTCAGAGGCAGCCTGCAGGGGAAAAACTGGCTAACGTGATAAACGAGCTCAAGACTAAAACAATAACTGCCACTGCGATAAGCGGCGAAAAGAAAAAGGTAATAGACGTGCTTTCCTTACCACAGAACGTGAATGAGGACGATATTAGGGAATATGCAACATCAAGGGAAAAGAAGGAGTTTTTGCTGTTTGGAAAAACCGTGGAATCAATAGATAGTATAAACAGAAAGTTCATAAGCGTCGTACTCGTCGGCATAAGGCTTCCTTCGGGGCGCAAGGGTGAATACACTGAAAGATACCTCATGCTGGACGATAGGCTGCGTTTCGTGGTTTTTGACGGCAAGCTGCGCTTCTACGAAGGGCCGCTCGCAGGCGAAAGCAAACTTCTCAATGAAGATTACGACGTACTTTCTCTGCTTGCTGATGGCAGAGGCAAGAAACCAAATGAAATAGGCGAAGAACTCGGCATGGGACAAAGAGCGGCACTCAATTCTTTGAAAAGACTAAAGCTGAGGAAACTGGTCGTCTATAAGGGCAATAAGAGCTTTCTAAGAGATTACGGAAGTAACCTTATGTCTGAACGGCCAAGGACCGTGCCGGTAAGCGCAGACGCGTCTTTGATCATTAACAGGAGAGTCGACGAACGCATAGAAAAAGAATGGACAAGGGCAATATTTCCTTCTTCTGTGTTGTTTGATTGCGAGCGTGTCCTTATACCCGTTTATGAGATAAAATTCAGGCATGGCGATAGGATTCGTATGATTCTCGTCGACGCAGTAGTTGGACGGGTAATAAATTGAACTACGCAGTTTTATCCAAAACCGCATCAAAAATTCTACCGTTAACGGTTATCTGAAGAACTTGCTTCAAGAGAAGACATTGAATAGCCCGTATATACGAGAAGCTGAACCATTATTAGATTACAGAGACGAGGAACCGTTCATCCTGCCAGAACATCGGTTAAAACTCTGATTAAAAGCGAAATAATATCTTTTCCCACAGCGTTTTAACAGCAGATAGTATATCCAAAAAACATTAAATTTTACCATTAATAAGTTAACTAAAGTTTATATAATAGTTATAATCTAAGAAACTAATAAAAAATCAGTCAATAGAGGAAATATAATGGAAAATCAAACAGACGAAGTCAATTTTTTAGATCTCGCAACCAAGACGCTTTATGAGACGGAGAAAGACGCAGCAAGATGCGCTATAAGAATGGCTCTCAATACCAGGGAAAGGCAGTTTTGGGGAGAAGTTATTGAAGACCCAAAAAACAAAAAATCGATTTACAATAAAGTTCACTCCGGCATATACAAACAATTACTGAAAACTATGGGAGAAGACGCCGACGATACCGAAGCGATAGAAGGAATGATCGATCAATTGTGCTCAAGTATGGTTGCGGCTCTGCCGGGTAAAATAGCAAACTATACGACGAGTTATTTGATAGGCCTGAATCAGTATGAAGCTTATAAGAAAAAATTGATCGGTAAGGTTGAAAAAAATATGGAACTAGCCGTTGAAAACCTTAGCTCTGAGGATGGTGCTGATGCTAAAACGCTGCGTGTACGCATGAAAGGCGGTTTGACCGAACTGCTGTCTTTAGTCGAAAGGCAGAATAAAGAGAATTTGCCGTTTATCGAAACTGAGGAACGGTTTGTAAATGAGCTTACAGGATACGCAAAAACGCGCGGTCTTGATTATGCATTGAGGCAAGAAACCATAGACGCGGCGATAAGAACCATAATTCCAACAAAAACTGCGTATCTAAATTTCCAACAGAAGTTACGCGGAGCTTCA
>JAKAPK010000005.1:5214-10209 GCA_021807125.1 Nanobdellota archaeon
GAAATAATAAGAAAATACGGGATGATCGCCTTTGAGCTTGAAAAAAGAAGTAAAAAGCAGATTAAGTGATATGGATGAGGTATTTTTCAGTTCAAAAAGCGGTGAAACTAGTTTCCTTTCGAATTTTTATCCATGCACCGTAAAGATAGACGGTAAAACCTATAATAGCGTCGAGCAGTATTACCAGAGTTGCAGGGTCTTAAATCCCGAGCTCGCGCAATGGGTTGCGAATTCCCCGTCGGCACTTTACGCAAAACTCGTAATAGAATCCCTAAAACAGACTAGGCCAAAGGATCTTGTGGAAGGATGGTACGACATAAAGCTACGTATAATGAAGAAAGCAATACGCGCAAAATTCACGCAGAATCAAGAGCTTAAAGAGAAACTACTGGAAACCGGCACTTCCATATTGCACGAGGATGTCAAAGGTGAAGATTTTTGGGGCATTGAAGGAGAAGACATGCTTGGGAAGATGCTTATGGAACTTCGTGAAGAGCTTAAAGGCAAATAAAAATATAAACTTGATGTCTAAAGCCAATAAGAAATATACTTGAAATAATACAATGATTAACAAAAAACCCTTGAAGAAACTGATAATAATAGAAGGAATATCATCCTCGGGAAAAACGACAGTGCAGAGACTTCTGAAAGAAAGATTATCCAAAGCCGGCAGCGTAAAAACGCTTTCTGAAGGGACAACTTTGATATCACTCGTCAGGAACAGGTCAAAGAAGAGCGCTTTGGACCATCTAAAACGCCTGCTATCCGAAATGGAAACGAGCAGGTACGATTTTTACATAACTGACCGATTTCACCTTACACATATCTTTAGAACAAACAGTAATCCTGCCTATTTCAGAAAATTGGAAAAAACCATGCTAACGTGGTTTGACGTTCTGTTAGTACTGCTGGTTATAGACAGAAGGTTCATCAGAAAGAGCCTTGAGCACACGTTTAGCATCAGGAAATCCCTCGGCAAAGGCAAACGCGGAACTATCGATGATAGGGTCGCATATTACGAAGATCAGCAGGAAAAACTACTGAAAGCCGCAAAGGCAAGCAGCTTGCGACTTCTCAGGATAAATACCACGAAAAGCGCTCTTAAAGGAACGGAATGGGACGGATACGTAAATAAAATTCTTAAGCTTTAAGACAGCGCAGCGCTGATATAATCAATGACCTATGAGACCCCTACTAGGATTAAGAATCTTCTTGACAAGACGGAGGTAAGTCTTATTCTGGACACCTATGATGATATATTTTCCGATTTTGACCCAAGACCATTCAACGAGCGTTCTTTGTCCGAAGACTTTCTGTCAGAGGCAAAAAGAGCGACCCGTGATAAAGGAACTGGCTTGGAGTTGCGTTTCATGATACCAAGAAACTGCAGGAACAAATCGAATGAGGACCTTATAAAACAGCGCTTAAAAGAACATTTCAAGAGACACTATAAGCTTTTCAAGGGAGAGTTGCAGAAATACAGGAAAAATGCCATTCTTCTGATAATTGTAGGGATAGTGATAGGACTGGTGGACGCATTTACGTTGTCTACGCCGACCACGTTCAACCTTAGCGAACTTTTCACTGACGTATTGGGCATACTGCTAACTCCTGCAAGCTGGTTCAGTATCTGGACTGGTCTAGAGCACATTATTTATCAGCCACAGGACAAGGTTGCTGATGCGAATTTCTATAAAAAGATGGCTGATGTCAGTATAACTTTCAGTGAGTATTAAGGAGAGCAGTAAAGCGCATAAAAACGAATAAACAGCATCTTATTTTCAAGGCTTTAGTTCTGCAAAGTTTTAAAGTATCATAGTATATCTTTTTTATGAATACCGATAAGTTATCACAGTCTTCATTGGAGTACATGATGACCTACGGCTGGGCAATCCTTATAATAGTGATAGTAGCAGCACTTCTTTATTTTATGGGTGTATTTAATCTCTCCTCTAACTCTAATGTTCCGTTTTCTTCTACAGGATTTTCAGGCGCAGTGATAGAGGGAGGCCAGGCTAACGCTTCCTTAATAAAATTAAAAGTATCAGATCAGGCAGGATTCCCAATAGTACTAAATAAAGTAGTCGTGTTGTTTGGATCGTCTAATTACACTTCTTCATGCACCAACGCCTCTGTATTTGATGGACAATCCGTTTCCTGTAATGTTTTTGGTAACTTTGATTCGGTACCGATAGCCGTCAGAGTAATGATATTTTATAATTTATTAAGTGGTTCAACGCCTTCACCAGAACTGTCTATAGGCTCACTTGTTCTTCAACCTACGAATATAACTTTAACGGCCACAGGTACAAATACCACTACATTTACAGAGACAGGCATACCTCAAGATTTGCAGTGGGAAGTTATATATGATAATATACAAAATACTTCTTATTCAAGCTCTATAATATTTAATACTTCCGCGGGAGGACACAGTTACACAGTGCCAACACAGTATATTTACCCTAAATATAATGGTTGCGAGGGGGATTATGCATATGCACCATCCAGTTCATCGGGTTCCTTGACTGCTGGCGGATCAATAAATATAAACTTTGTTCTGGAGAACCTTACAAATTGTGCCACTACTTTTGTAGTTTATGGTTTACCTGCAGACAGAAAAGTGAATATCTCTTATAATGGGACCTTGCGCACTGGAGAGTCGACTTACTATGTATACTCTCCAAACTATGGTAACGCGTCTGTTTCATTTGTAAAAGTACCTACTGTTAACAGCTCAATTCTATACAATTATGGTGATTATAATACTTATTCAGGCACGATAACTCCGAACAACAAGTTGATATATTTCTTCTTTTGCTATAACGTCTATGCATGCAATCAATATTCGGCTATAACAGCATACAACCTATCTAAAAAAGCAGTCGTGAAATCATGGTATTCTCTCGACGGTGGTCCTTCTAATTATATCGTGTCATCAAGTGACGGTAAATTTGTGTATTTTAGCTATTCTTATGGAATAGGTGTAATAAATGTGACTTCTGAAGAAATTATCGCTAACATAACGTCCAGTTTTACTTCACCGTTAGGTATAGCATTAAGCAAAAATAATAAATTACTGTATGTAGAAGACAGTGGTTACCTTAAAGTGCTTAATGTAACTTCCCATAACGTAATAGATTCTGTTGGGATCGGCTCTGGTTTTTCGTTTTTAACGCTAAACTCCGCCGGTACGGACGTTTATTTAGCTTCCAGCAGTGGAAGAATAATAGGCATAAATACATCTTCATATCAGGTAGCAGCAAACATAAGCACCGGAGTACCTAGTACCTCATGGATATCGATTAATCCGACAAGCAACTTAATATATCTGTCAAATAACACAGACGTATTTACAATAAATTTATCGTCGAATTCCGTTATTTCAGAAGTAACCGGCCTAGGTAGTTACGATCTGCGTATGACTGTAACTCCGGATGGAAATTTCGTTTATGTATATAGTTATTATAATAACCCCGGCAGCGCTTCGATATTATCAAGATATGGCAGACTAATAGGCTTGCAATCCCTTGAAAACAATATAGACGGCAATAGCGAATCACCAGCGGATATGGTACTTGCAAGTAATGGCAGTACGGGTTATTTTCTTACAAATTCTTTCGGAGTAGCGTCTGGAAATGCGTATCTTTATGAAATGCATATAGGAAATTCGAACATAGAAACTGCCTTTTCTTCTACGAATATCGGAGGTTCGGCAAGCGAGCCTTACTATTCAGTAGTGGACTACGCGAAAAAAGAAGTTTATGTTTCTGCCTATGGAAATTCAACCGTATACGTCATAAACAGCACTTCAGATCAAGTTATAAAAAAGATAACCGTAGGCGTAGAGCCAACGTTTGAAGCTTTGTCTCCGAGCGGAAAAGAACTATATGTATCTACTGACAATTATATATACGTAATTAACACGTCTTCAAACGTAGTGGTTAACGCGGGTATTTGCTGCGCTACAGAAGGCATAGCAGCGTCTCCTAATGGCAAATTACTTTACGGCGTTTACGCTTCTTATCTGTATATTATAAACGCCTCTTCACATAATGTTATAACTTCAATATCACTTGGAAACACAGGATATGGCGTTACAGTCTTGCCAAATGAAAAGCAAGTGTACGTTGTAATAGCCGGTAATAGGGTGGAGGACATAAACACATCTACATACAGTATCGTAAGTACAATACCTTACACGGGATGTGACACCGGAATAGCAGCCTCCAGCGATAGTAAGTCGGTTTATGTTCCTAGCTGTAATGATTTGCAGATTATAAATACAGCAAGCAACTCAATAGTAGATACGCTTAATATTCCTTCGTATTTCGTTGCAGTTTCTTCGAATGGTAATTCTCTATTTGCATCGGATCCTTATTACTCCCCCATCGATTCCATTTATGCTATCAATGCTTCTTCTCTTTCTAATATTGGGACATTTGAAGGCAGGGAATATCCATTTGGAATAAGTGCGTTCGGTCCCGTAGCAATAATATCTTTCTCTACTAACGGGGTCGCCTCACCATTTAACATAGGAAATTTAAGTAACAGCAGCGACGGTAAAACTACAGTTTACACCCCCTCTGTCTCCTCCGGCATAGTCTCAGCAGGGAGCTACGTTCCCATAACCTTCTCCGCGACAACCTATTGTTCAGGATGCGTCAATACGACGTTCACAGAATCTAGTCTTCCATCTGGATACTCCTGGACTGTAGCGTATAATGGCACTAATAAAACATCGTCTCTAAATACCATAACCTTCTCCACGCTGCCAGGATCTTACAGCTTCATCGTGCAGAATCTCTCCAATGCAACAGGACAGTGCACTACGATATATACTGCAAGTCCATCCTCAGGCGTACAGTCGACAGGGAGCAGTAAACCAGTCACGTTCTCCGGTTCTACCTCATGTACGACTACCTTTGTCGCATACGGTCTTCCAGACAACTACAAGTGGAACGTAAGCTACGACGGCGTTAATAGGACCGGCAA
>JAKAPK010000001.1 GCA_021807125.1 Nanobdellota archaeon
GGGGGCGAAAGCAGTGTATTCTCTAGACCAGCATATCAACCAGATCTTTCATCTAACAGGATGGTTCCAGACGTAGCATTCAATTCTGGCACGTATATATGTGCTTATGTTTCAGGCAAGTGGGGAAATTATTACGGCACAAGTATAGCGGCACCGGCGTGGGCTGCTTTAGATGCGATATTAAACCAGAAATTATCGGGCAAGAGCAACCAATTTGAAAAATCGATTTACCAAGCGTACTATTCTTCAGGCACGTCAGTTTTTCATAAAATATCTTCGGGAAGCAATGGCTATTACACAGCGAATGGGAGTTACAATATGGTGACTGGAGTCGGTACGCCAATAGCTTACCAACTTATTCAGGCACTATCAAAAACATCTTATCAACTATCTTTTAATTCTGATTATCCAGGAGCGATATTCGAAGTAAATGGAATTAACTATACCGAAGGTTCCAATATAAATTTCACGGCGGGACAACAGATTACGCTGCACGTGTACGCTATAAATAAAAGTTACACAAGATACGTTTTTGAAGATTATGCTGGTCTTATAAATAGTAGCGAACCTACAACATCCTTTTTCATAAATTCTTCGGGGGATGTGTACGCGAGCTTTCTGCAACAGTACAAAACGTTGCTCAAAGGCATTAACGGTACCAATACAGGAATTGTTTGGTTAAACGCTTCTTCAGCATATGCTGTGAGTTCTCCGCTTTATGTGAATACCACTCAACAACAATACACTCTAAAAGGAATAAGTTTTGACGGTGGGCCCGTGATAAATTCCCAATACTATAGTTATAACGTGTTTGCGCCAGCGAACATAACTTTTGTATGGGCCACCGAACCGGCAATAAAAGTCAGGTTATACGGAATTTCAAACGCATCCTTTCCGGTACAACTTAATTACGTTGCACAGAGGCCTTTATTTAACCAGACCTGGTCTACGGCCGTGCAGGCTGCAAATATGTCGGTAATATACCCAATTTATGGGACTAAAGTAAATGCCACCAACACATCCTATGTAGCAGAAGGATACCGCTATGCAGTTCGATTTGCCAGCATAAACTACTCTAACCCCATAGACTTTAACTTTGAAAGACAGATATCATACGAAATAAGATTTTATTCCAGTAGCGGGACACCAGTATCGCCCTCATCCTTTTTGTTTGGCATAAATGGCAAAAATATAACCTACTATAATTCATCGGTATGGGCGTTGCCAAACAGTACATTAGTCATATATTCGGTTAATTATAGTGGTTTTAGCGTATTGAGTGCACCAGTTCATATACCTTTAGGGCAGGCAAGTACTGCCATAAACCTGCCGCTTTATACTATAAACGTAAATGTGCTTTTGGACTCCATCTTGCCGATACCATTTACGAACGTTACTCTTTACATAGACAATCACACGCTAAGAACTGTTACTAACACGTTTGGGGTAGCTGCGTTTTTGGACGTGCCGGACTATAACTACAGCGTAGATGTAAACGCAGGAGGGCAGAACTATATTTATAGTGCACAAAACGGTACTGTGTTGAATGTACAAGTGTACCCACTATTGTACCAGATATACCTCGCAGTGGGGGTAGTAGCGGTTATGTTGTTAGGGCTTGCAGCAATAGAAGTTCATAGAAAACACCGCACCAGATTTGCAGAAAAGCTATAAAACATACGGTATGGTATTACTTTTATGGCCGAGTTAGCTAAGGAATATACAGTATCAAGAGAAGAGGGCGACATAGTACTCACATACAAGGTTCCTCTTAGCGTGCTTCATCCAAATCCAGAAGACAGCGAAGAATTGTTCGAGAAAGTGATAAACGCGATACTGGAGTCCGGCAGCGTGACCTCCCTTATAATATCGAGCGATAGAAATTACGTTTACGTGAAAGACGAGGTAGCTCTTCTTGACGATGTGGCCGACAAGTATAAACAACTTTTTCAGTCCGATATAGTTACGCCGATAAGCGCAGCCGTAAGAAGAAATTATCCCGATGAGTCATCAGCTTTCAATTTTATATTATACGATCGCATAAAGAGAGACCCGGTAGGAGCGTTCGTTTTCGGCACTAGAACCGTAAGGGAAATGAAGGTAAGGGCGAAAACGTTACAGTCTTCGGACTATGATAATCTGCTGACTAAGATGACTGACATAGTCAATTTTATAGCGACATTTGATATCGTCAAAAAAAGCATAAGTTATCTTCTCGGCTACAAGATAGGAGACAGGAGCCCATATAAAGTGCTTTTCAAGCCGCTGATAAGGCCTAATTTTACTTATACGCGTATAATGGCTGAGCCACCGATATCCGCAATAGAAGTGGACGCATACAAACTCAGAAGCGAGGACGACGTAGACGTTACAATATACAGGATACCTGGGGTATCGCAGTTCTTTTATCACCTCGCACCACCGGAACTCCTGCTCAATGTAGACGAGTACAATCTGCTAGATCAAGTACGAATGTCTTTAATCGATTATAAACCGCAGCAAGAAGAATTTACTAATCCGTTAAGGATGAGAGAGGTATTCTATGATGTGGGAAAAGACCAGATAGACGACCTTAACCAGAAAAACAGATACAATCTTTCGCTTAAATCCATCACAAAGCTTGCAAATATATTAGTCAGATTGACGGTAGGGTTTGGCATGACGGAAGTCGTTCTGTCAGATGAGAGGGTGGAAGACGTCTACATAAATTCACCGATAAGCAGATCGCCTCTTTTTATAAAACATTCAGACTATGGCGAGTGTTCATCAAATATAATACCTAATGCAAAGGAAGTCGAAGCATGGGCTTCCAGATTCAGACTGTTGTCCGGCAGACCATTAGACGAAGGCCACCCAGTGTTAGATACGGAACTTACGACAAAAAACGTGCGTGCCAGGGTCGCGATTGCGCAGAGACCCCTGTCTCCAGGGGGTTTAAGCATAGCTTTCAGGAGACACCGAGACAAACCATGGACTATGCCTTTGTTCATAAGCAACAATATGATATCGCCGGATGCAGCGGGATTGCTGTGGTTCTGCATTGAAGGCGCAAGGACAGTATTGATAAACGGAACAAGGGGGGCCGGGAAGACCTCACTGCTTACCGCGCTTATGCTGCTTATAATGAAGAAATATAGGGTGATAACGGTGGAGGACACCCTTGAGATACCAGGAGACTCGTTTATAGACTTAGGCTATGACATTCTGCCTCTTAAAGTACAAAGTGCGATAATGGGTGAAAGATCCGAGCTCTCAGCGGAAGAAGGACTCCGTACGACGTTGAGACTTGGTGACAGTGCACTTATAATCGGAGAGGTAAGAAGCACTGAGGCTAAAGCACTGTATGAAGCGATGCGCGTAGGTGCGCTTGCGAACGTCGTTATGGGGACAATACACGGTGAAAACCCGTACGGCGTATTTGACAGAGTTGTCAACGATCTGGGGGTGCCAAGGACCAGTTTTAAGGCTACCGACTTGATAGTCTCCGTGAACAAAATAAGAAGCATAGACCGAATAACGGAGAAGAGACGGGTTTTGGGAATAACGGAGGTAAGAAAAGACTGGAACGAGGACCCTAAATATGAGAACGGCTTCGTAGACCTGGCTTCTTACGATATAGGTTCAGACACGACAAAGCTTACGCCGGATCTCTTAGAAGGCAACAGTTACATAGTAAAAGAGATTGCATCCAGAGTAGAAGGCTGGGCAGGAAACTGGGACGCAGTCCTGGACAATATACAGGCCAGAGGGAGAATGCTTAGAATGATATCCGATCACGCGCAAAAGATGAAAAATCCGGAACTTCTCGAAGCACCATTCACATCAAGGGCTTTAGACCAGTATTATGACATAGTAAACAGTCTCAAAGAAAAGTACGGGTATGCAGAGGGAAAACTTATAACAAGCACTTTTGATCTATGGCTAAACTCAACGAAATAGATTCATTAATAAACAATTATTATCTTTCAGACGAGATAGTGCCGAAGGAATTATATTCAAAGGATCAGGAAGTCAGAACACAGCTTAGGTCGATAGAATATAAGATTTTTAAGACAAAGAATCCCTCGACTTTCTCAAAGATAGTCACATTTGGCTCTGACACTATAGGGAAGGTGGTAAAATTCAGCATAAATAAGGAGTCCGAAAAAAAAATAAACACGACACTTTACTTATTAGGGTTAGACTTCGATGCAAAGTCACTGTACGGCTTCTCCATATTCTGTCTTTTCGGGTTTTTCCTTCTCGGCATAATAGTTGCAGTAGTAGGACTTCTAATTCCTGGTTTGGTGTTGATGGTCTTAGGCGTGATCTCGCTTTTTGCCGTCCAAACTTATCCTTCAAGGGAATTGCAAATAAGAATGAGCAAATCATCCAGCGATTTAGTGACCTTCATACTTTATCTGATAATATTTATGAGGCAGACACCGAACCTGGAAGGTGCCGTAAACTTCGCGAGCGACAATTTAAACACATATCTGGCTTATGACCTAAAGAAGCTTATATGGGACACTGCTGCAAGGAAGTATGTTAACATAAAAGAAGCACTTGACGAGTATGGAAAACGCTGGGCAAAGACTAGCCCGGCATTTACAAACGCGTTGTTTCTTGTAGAGAGCTCGGTTTTCCAGAAGACAGAAGAAGAGAGACTTGCGCTTCTGGAGGAAGCGTCACAGCAGATACTCAATGGCACATTTGAATCAATGAGGGCTTACGCAAACTCGCTAAAAGAGCCACTAAATATGGTGTACATGCTCGGCATGGTGCTACCCGTCTTAGGGCTTGTATTAGCACCAATGATGATGGCCTTCGTAGAGATACCCGATTTTGGTCTTCTGCTGTTTCTTATGTACGATATAGGCTTGCCGTTGATGATATACTTCCTTATAAGAAACAAACTTACGACGAGACCGGCCGGATTTGCAGCACCAGACCTGAATCTTATACCCGGTCTTCCAAAACTGGGCCATTTCTTTATAAAGATAGGCTCGAAAAAAGTTCCCGTCAATGCATTGATACCTGCAGCAGCCGTTTTCATACTTTTCAACCTGCCAGTCTACCTCTTACTGCCGGTTTTGATGGTATTTTCACCAAACCAAGTCTATATATCTCTCCTTATAACGGCAGGCATAGGTATGGGGCTGTATACTTATTTCAAACTGTCGGTAGTGCAGCTGAAGTCCGCTGCAGAAGAATTAAATCAGATACAACATTCGTTTTCCGCAGCCGCTTTCCAAATGGGATCATTTCTTTCCCAAGGTTATCCGCCGGAAACCACGATTCTTAAAGTGAGCGCAACTATGAAGAACACACCAGTGTCAGAATTTTTCAATATAGTAGCAAACAACGTGCAGAATGTTGGCATGTCCCTTAAAGACGCAATATTCGATAAGGTGAATGGCGCAATAAGGTTCTTCCCGTCGCCGATGCTTATAGCTGCGATGAGAGTATTCATAGAATCGGCACAGAAGAGCATAGTTAACTCCGCGGCAGCGATGCTGTATATATCAAGGCATCTCACAAACTTACAAAGGATAGATGAACAGGTAAGGAACTTGCTTGATGAGACTACCTCGGGTATGAGGGTAGAAGTTGGTCTTCTGAGCCCGGTGATGTCAGGAATAGTTGTCGGTTTGACTACGCTAATAGGCAGTGTTTTGAGATCACTATCCTCGAGCATAAGTACAATAACATCCGGATTGTCAGGTTCGTCCGGCAGCGGTCTTACCGATGTCATACCGTTTGCTTTTGGGATATTTAATCTCTCGGGCGGGGCAGTGCCACTTTACACTTTCCAGATAGTGATAGGCATATATTTGATAACCCTAAGCATCATAATAGGCTATTCTATAGCAACAATCTCACAGCCGGGTGACAAGGTCGAAATGTTCGATAAAATAGCATCAACTGTTCTTATATCGATAATACTCTATGTAATAGTGACTTTCTTTGTGACCTTAGTCTTTGCCTCGATAGGCGGGACAGTCCTGGCCCTTACACATCTAGTCTGATGCGTAGAAAAGCGTCAAAAATGACTTTCACCGGCTTCGATTTTGTGACAGTATACGTATAAACAGTCTACAGGAACCTTTTTAAGCCATAAAAACGTATATTCGTATAAGAAGGTGTTTTATGGCAGAATTTGTAAGGAAAAGTTCAGTAAAACAAGAAGTCAAGAAGGTCGGAAAGGACATGAGATGTCCGGACGACACAGTCGAAGGTCTAGATAAAGCAGTAAAAGCGCTTATCCAGAAGGCCGTCGACCGCGCGAAGAATGATGGCCGAAAGACCGTCAGAGCTCACGACTTCTGAGCAATTTATTTTTTTTTATTTAAATTTTTTGTTTTGTTTTGCGCAATTTAAGTTTTTATTCTATAATATACAACAATTATCATGATTGACATAGAATTCACGCTGGGAATAATCATAATAGCGATAGCAGTGATAACACTTGTAAGAATAATAAAACCGCTTTTGGAAGGATTGATAATAATAGTCGTGATAATAATAGGCAGCGCACTGGTCTTCCATTCTACCCCCTTAGTAAGCCTGCCGAACTTCAATATACCAATATCCGCGGGACCAAACGTGTTCAGCGCGAATCAGGGCGTGGGAAACACGACAGATCTCGTAGTATTCAATGCTTATACTTTCAACATAGACTCTTTCTCTGCGACGATAAACGGCAAGCCCGTATCCGTTGTAAATGGGAATCTTATGCTTCAACCGCTTAAGTTTGGAGTAGTAGTCCTGAATTCGACGCAAAAAGGCAACATACAATTGACCGGAAAGACCAACGTTTTCGGCTTCGACCTGAATTCGTTGACGGCCAGTTATAATTACACTTAATATACTAAATCTCTTCTTTCGGAAGGATCTTAAAAATAAGACTGAAGCAAGTTAACAGCATAGCCGAAATCTCTATAATTATAAGTTCGATGGCTATGTTCGTGCCGATAGACGCAAATACTAAAGACGTGAAAACAACCAGCAATACAAATGCCGCTATCATCGGTGCGTAAGTTATAGTCGTTATCGCATCGTTGTACCTTTTAGAATTATCGTTTGGTTTTTTGTTCGTCCTGGTTTTCCATATGTTAAACATGGACCATTTTTTACAGTTTGGGCAACGCATGTATCTGGACGTACCTAATCTAATGGACGTAAAAGAACCGCCGGGAAGCCATTTGTAATAAAACCTATGTCCGCACTTCGGACACTTTAGTCTGGAGGTCTTTATAATAGCCATATATTATTCTATCCAAACGCCTATAAAAGACTTAAATATATTGCAACTTCTGTGTAAGGTTTAGCGTAACAAAATTCGATCAGCATGGAAAAATTACATGGCCAATTTGAGTACTGGAGGCCAAAGAGCAATAAGGCCTACCTTTTTGATCTTTTCGTTGAAGCGTCATATTCGAAAAAGACGGGAAACCTAACAAAGGAAATGCTGAGGGAAAGGGCATTGTCTGGGCTCGAGGGCCTAGTGTCTGATTTGCCTGCAGATGCGCCGGCGAGCACTCTTATTTACATGCTTGATAAGCGCGTAGCTTACGCTTCCCCGCTCGAGTTTGATATTTTTGCGGTAGAATTCGGTGAGCTTCCCGGCGAAGAAAGCCCAAAAAACCTGCAATGCGTAGGCTATGCAACTATTTTCATCTGCGCACTTGAAAAGCTAGGAAGATACGATATCCTAAATAGGATAAGGATAAATAGCACCCCATCACACATCTGGTTATCTTATGAAGACAAGTACGACATAAACATAAATTCTATCGGTAAAACATCCGAAAGGAAAATGCCGCCGGAAGCGCTGCTTTTGGAAAATTTTAACGTTCTAGCGCACAAGCTCGATATTTTACGGGATTATGACGAGGTTATAAAAGCATGCGATGCTGGCATAAGCACGTATCCTGCAGACTTCTCCGTGTGGCATCACAAGTCCCAAGCCCTCTGTCAGTTAAATGATTATTATGGTGCACGCGCTTGCTTGATTAGAGGTCTGGAACTAAACCCGAACAGCCAAATCCTTAAAAATGACCTGGATAGCATAGAAAAACGCATTCCGATTAAAGACGAATTTAATTTTTAATTAATTTAATTTGTGTAATCTATTTATTATATAATCTGAGATATATTTGGTAGGCTAGCTGGGGAGACAGTCCCTCCCTGTAAGCGCAAACGGACTTCAGGCGCGGTGAAAATACAGTTGAGGGGTAATGATTCCATAAATGATAGTAAAGCTATCGAAGACTCACAGCTTCGTGGGATGTGTTTTCTTAAAAACCCGGCCAGGCCCGGAAGGGAGCAACCGTAATTAGGGAGATGCGTGCTTACGAAACAACTGTGACGAGAAAATGTTACTACCCTCTCTATGGATAGTTATTTCGATGCTGTATGCCTACAATAGTAATTGAGTCGGGGTACTCAAGCGGTTACGAGGCACGCCTGCTAAGCGTGTTGGCGAAAGCCTTCGCGAGTTCGAATCTCGCCCCCGACGTTTTTTAATGACCGAAGCAGGAGTTTAATGCGTTCGGCTGACATAAATGACGGGGCGACAGTCGTTTGAAAGTATATAAATATAGGCATTTTATACATAGCTAATATGACGGAAGAAGATAAAAAGGACTTATTGCAGGACCTTACGAAAAAGATGCTGCCGAAACTATTTATGTCGGTTTTATCACCAAAAGGAAAAGACATAACGCTCACTTTGGACAATCTTGAATTGAAACTGCCAAGTTTTGAACACCCTATAAAACTTACTGGTAAAATAGTTCTGTCCTTTGATCATAAGAAAGGCAAGGAGTAAATATGACAACACTAAGGCCGGGCAGGACGATAAGACCATTTAAGATCCCTTACTCAAGGAAATCCAAATATAAGTCAAGTAATTATGCAAAAGTATCGCAACAGCCCAAAATTACCCAGTACATATCCGGTAACAATTCTCAGAAATTCGATTTGAAAATAGCAGTGCTTTCCAAACAACAACTTCAGATAAGAGAGAATGCACTGGAAGCCGCAAGGATAGTTGCTAATAAGTATCTTACCGATAATGTAGGCGACCAGAACTTCAAGCTTATACTAGTTTCGTTTCCGCATCAGATATTGAGAGAGCACAAGCTGGCTACTGGTGCTGGAGCAGACCGTTTCTCTTCTGGAATGCAGAAGTCATTTGGTAAGCCAACAGGTTTCGCTGCTAGAGTACGTGCTGGCGACAGAGTGTTTGAAATACACCTTAACAACGATCATTTGAACGAAGCTAAGACTGCCGCCGTAAAGATAGGCAAGAAATTGGGCGTAAGGACTCTTTATCTAGTTTCAAAGAACGGGTCAGTTTAAGACTTGCTTCTTAATTTAAAACAACCTACGTTGAAGCTTGTACTTTCGCGCGATTCTTCCGAGCTTTCAATTAAAAATATTCTTCTTCGGTCTTTTCAAGTTTGTTTACGTATCTGACAAGCACAAAAAGAAGGGATGAGAGCCGGTTCATGTATCTTAATAGGGGTTCATCCTTTACATTGGCTTTTATTATGCTCCTTTCCGCCCTTCTAGCCATCGCTCTGGAGACATTTATCGCAGTAGCGCCGGCAGAACCGTTTGGATATATGAATTTTTGCATCGGCTCTATGCGCTTGGATATGGATTCTATCGTCTGTTCCAAACGACTTAAATCCTCGCCGTCGATAGGCTTTACTTTAGACTTAACCACCCTGATGTACCCTGAAAGTTCAGACCCGACGACGTACAAACACCGTTCAAGATCCTTCAGTATTCCTTTTACTTCTTCATCGTTTATGAAAGAATAAGCGTGTCCCAGAGACGCATTAACCTCATCCACGTCTCCTATTGCATTTATTATGTTACTGTCTTTTCTGACGCGTTTTCCGGCTATACTGGTCTTGCCTTTATCACCGACCCCAGTATAATACTTCATTGCCTTTCCTCATCTTCTTTAGTGCTTTCAGGGTTTTTGAGCAGGTAGTACTTCGCTTTTCTTCTTATAGTGTCCATATAAACTCGAAACATATCATAAGACAGGTGGTAATAAACTGTTTTTCCTCTTCTTTCTGAAACGAGAATCTTTGAGAACATCGGTGATACGAGATTATAAAAATGCTTTTTGCCGTTTGGCGAGTTCAAGTCTATCGATAGAAAATTAGCCAGGTCCTCTCTGCTGACATCTGCCTTCTCTCTAATAAAATTAATTATCTTCTCACCCTCTGCGTGAAGTTTCATACTCTTGGGGTGATTTCCGTATATAAGTTGCATAAGCTCTTCCATAAGATAACTCTACTACTGCAGCAATATAAAGATAGACGCCCGGGGCAGGATTCGAACCTGCAACCCACTGGTTTTTGCTTTTAAATTAACAGCCAGTTGCTCTGCCGTTGAGCTACTCGGGCTCATCCTTCTACTATTGATTTTTGAGATATAAATTCTTTAATTTTCTTTGATATAAATCCATTAAAATCAGTTATTCCATACGGCTTGTCATACGCCAATTTCTCACCGTCCAAATATGCGGTTTTGTGCGCATTTAAAAATGCATCAAGGTTTTTCTTGTCTACCCATAATGAAGGGCCGATCTGTTTGCTGGTCTTTGTGGAAGGTACGTTTTCAACTTCTATTAAAGCTTCTACGTCGTCGTCGTTGTATATCGAATGAAAATCGTATAAATTTATACCGTTGGATTTTAGATATTCTACAAGCATGTTTAATGCTTTATTGTACTTGGAAAAGAACACCGTCTTTGGACCAACTACCTTTACTTTTCGGGTAAAAAGCTTAGTGCCGCGTTTTTTCGAGTCTAAAAGTATGGTTTTTCTCTTGTCCTTTTTGTCAAAAAAAGACTTTTTCGGTTCGTCTAAGAACTGCTTTGCCGATAAAACGAATCTGGAGAAATTATCAAGGTTTAAGGAACCGCATACGTTTCTATATTTATTTGTCGGATCGACTAAAACAAGAGGATTTTCATTAGCCCCGATACTTGCCATCGCTTCTTCTTTGCTATAGTAAATTCGTTCCCCGTCTATGAACTTGCCCGGCTTCCAGTTGCACGCATCCCGCAATAGTTTTTCAAAACTCCCGTAATTTATGACGAGCAACTCTAGCACGTAACCGGAGAACCCATGTATGTACGCCTCAGAGCCGAAACAATCGTTCGATTTGCAGAATCTTTTTAGAAGCATAACGTCCCTTCTGATAGAAGCGCTCGCCTTCTTGTTGAAGTAGTCCATGTGCATTATAGAAAAATCCATCGAGTTTTTAACTTTAGTTACTTCTTCGAATTTTACCAGAGGCACTATCTGCACAGTATATCCGTGCATATTTCCTACGAAATACTTTCTTGTACCAAATTCGGCATCGAACTGTTTCGGTACTAGCTTATCGAGATTTTCTGTAGAGTTTTCGTCATTAAACATGACAAAAATATCCAAATCGCTCTCTCCGGACAACCAGGTGCCTTTTGCGAATGAACCGCTAACCTTAACATCGTGTACGCCGTAATCTCCCTTGGAAGCCGAGCGTTTTATGTGTGATATTACTTCGTCGACAGTTTTTTCTGCGCCTCTTAATTCTTTGTCAGAGGGTTTTAGCTTTGCGTATACGTCATCGAAAATCTTATTAAATGCACCAATCATAAGTATGATAGAAAATATAGAAATATAAACATGGATGAAAATATTTTGAGTTCAAGGTTACTCTCAGTTTTAAAAGGATTGGGGTTCGAGGATCTTACTGAGATACAGAAGCTTGCAATACCGAAGATAAATTCCGGTCAGAACATTGTAGTAAGCGCACCAACGGGTTATGGTAAGACGCTAGCCGCATTTTTGCCGTTTCTGGACAGGCTGGATTCGAAAGCGCCTGGTATTCAGCTATTATACATAACCCCTTTGAAATCGCTAAACAGGGACATATTCAAGAATATAATAAAAATAGGAGAAAAAATGAGTATAGAGATAGATGTCAGGCACGGCGACACAAGCGCCTATGAACGTGCAAATCAGGCCAGAATGCCACCCCACTGTCTGATAACTACTCCGGAGACGCTACAGTCCGTTTTTCTTAGTCAAAGGATGCGTGATAATCTGAAGAACCTGAAAGGAGTGATAATCGACGAGATACAGGGTCTTATGGAATCAAAGAGAGGCACGCAATTCTCAGTAGGGTTCGAAAGATTGAAATCTCTGGCAAAGTTCCAAACGGTCGGCATAAGTGCGACAATAGCTGATTTTGAGGAAACAAAGAAATTCATAAGCGCATCGGATGCCATACAGTTCTACGGATCTAAAAAGTATGATGTTGAAGTGATATATCCCAACATAAGCAAGGAGGACGAAGCCGTTGCGTCAAACGAAAAGGTCACTGACGTTATAGCAAATGGTCTTAAGTACATAAAAAACGCGATAAAGGACTCAAAATCCACACTTCTATTTACAAATACGCGCGAAACAGCGGAATTCCTCGGCTCAAGACTGACAAAATTCATAAAAAACGAGAAGGTAGAAGTACATCACAGTTCCCTTTCAAAAGAGGTAAGGACACAGATAGAGGAAGCGTTCAAGGTCGGAAGCGTAAAACTCATGATAGCGACCAGCTCAATGGAATTAGGAATCGACATCGGTGACGTGGATCTGGTAATCCAATATATGTCCCCGAGGCAGGTGATAAAGATGATCCAGAGGATTGGAAGATCCAACCATAACAAAGAAGGGGTCGCTAAAGGAAAGATACTTACCATAAACGTTGATGACTATCTCGAAAGCATGGCCATACAGCATTGCATAAGCGAAAAAAAACTGGAAATAATACCAGTTCCAAAAAATAGCTTAGACATACTTGCGCACCAGATAGTGGGCTTAATAATAGACGGCGTACGCACGGAAGATGGGATATATGAAACTATAAAAAAATCATATGCTTTTGACAGCTTGGATAAGACGGAGTTCAAGAATGTACTGGATTTTCTTTTGAAACACTATATGATAAGATATTACGGTACCGAGCTGATACGTACAAGAAAAGGGCTGTTATTTTATATAGGAAACATATCGTCGATACCGGATAAAAGGACATACATTGTCATAGACTCCCAGTTAAACCAAAGAGTCGGTGTACTTGACGAAGGGTTCGTTGCTGAACATGCAAGAGAAAACTCAAATTTTATAATGAAGGGGGAGACATGGAAAATAGTAAAGATAGAGAACGGCAAGATAAGCGTTGTACGTTCTCCAGGAAGCATAGGCTCGATACCTGCATGGGAAGGCGAGTTAATGCCCGTAAGCAGGTTCGTTGCTGAAAAGGCAGCCGATCTAAGAAAAGACTACGTTAAAAAGTTTTCTGCGCTATCCGAACAGAAAGATTCTTTTTCGATGCCGGACAAGGAAACCATCCTACTAGAAAAAATAGAGGATTTTGTAATAATGCATTCCACTTTCGGCAGCAAGATAAACGAAGGTATCTCCAAAGCCATAGCCGCCGTAATAACTGAAGTCACAGGTGAAAGTGTGATGGCAAAGATCGACCCCTATCGCATTATGGTAAAGACCAAGCTTTCACTCGATGGTTTCAGAAAGGTGCTGTTAAACATAAAAGACGTTGAAGAACTTGTAAGAAAAAGCACTTTCAACAGCACGCTTTTCGAATACCGTTTTCTTAACGTAGCCAAAAGATTCGGCATAATAAACAAGAATACGGACTTTACAAAGATGCGAATACGCGGTCTGATAGATATCTATCGCGGAAGCGTGATAGAGCATGAAACATACAACGAAATATTCGCAGACAAAATAGACATAAAGGGGACAACAGAGATAGTAATGCGCCTTAAAAATGGCGATATAAAGCTGGACATAAACGACGGTGATCCGTCTCCGTTGGCATATGAGGGCTTAGAAAGTTCTTACGGCGGATCCCTAGTCAAACCAGAAGAAGCAAGAAAACTGCTGCGCGACCTAGTGTTAGAGAGGCTGAAATCTACGCCATTCTGTATGGTTTGCATGAACTGCGGTAAAAGTCTTGGTGAACTACATGCGGACAATACTGATGGGCTGAAGTGCCCAAAGTGTACCGCAAAGTACATCGGATTCTACAAGGCAAAATACAAGGACGAATACGCACCTATAATAAAGAAATATTTCGCAAAAAAGGAGCTTTCAAAGCAGGAAGAACTCATAATTAAAGGTGTAAAACAGAGCGGATCGCTGTATTTGGGATACGGCAAAAAGGCGTGTATAGTCGGCGCCTCTTATGGCGTAGGGCCAACTACCGCGAGTAGAATACTGTCATCTTACAGCAGAACAGAAGAAGAGCTGATAGAAAAGATAATAGAAGCGGAAAAGAACTATATAGAAACGAGAGAATATTGGGGTTGATTTAAACCTTTATCTCGCTGGCGGAATAGTTTTTACCGTGACTGACGCATACCAGGTCGGGATTAAGCTCCTTTATCTTTTTTGCGCTGTTCAGCCAACTTATATAATCCTCAAAGAAATTGGGCAAATTTAGGCCACCCGACTTCCCGTCGAATAAGTCACCACAGATCAATGTCTTTGAATCTTCCATATATATAGATATAGAATCATTGGTGTGTCCGGGTGTTTCTATTATCCTGGCGTTTAAATTGAATTCCTTCGGAAACGCGCCCTCTTTCAATACCATCTCCGGTTTGAAGAATTTCGGTTTCATGAAGTTTTTAAACAAATTAAGCGCCACTATCATAAGTTTGCCCTTTGCACCCCGGGCTTTTGGCATCCTCAATCCGGCGCTTCCATCAACATACTTTATGCCTTCGTTGTTTATGGCGACCTTTGCATTTGTAAGCTTTTTAAGGTCATACACGCTGCCGAAGTGGTCCAAATGGGAATGTGTGATAAGTATGTACTTAAGATCACTTACAGTTTTTCCTATACTGTTTATGTACCTTATTATCTTATCCTGATTTTTAGGCATACCGCCATCGACCAAAATTAAACTGCCGTCAGAAGCAACCATTAAAAATACATTTACATAACCCAGATAAATCTCATGAAGCGATGGATTTATCATTCTACCCAATACTTTCTTGTCTGCCATAAGATTACTTCTAATCCTTGCTATTTAAAAATAACGGGCTCATGAGCTACCCTTGTCATCATCGCTAAGCTCAGCAGGTGTTCACTAAATCATCGCCCGTTAAAGTTTTGGTGGAGGCGGTGTATTTCCGGATCCATTCGAAACGCCACTTGGACTGTTGTATTGTAATACAAACAACGTTTCCGTATTATATATATTGTTCAATAAAATCGATGAGAGGGCCTTGCTTGTAGCGTATAACGTTTGCCCGTTATCACTCTCATATAATTGCCATCCTGCGCCGGTCGAGCCGTTATAACAAAGTTCCTGCACAAAAAAAGGCGAATTTATGCAGTCTATATTACCGCCAGAAACATTGAAAAAAGTTATGTTTGCAGAAGTACTCAATAAATATTCCGTAAGGGACAGCATGTTTGTGGCGTTTGTACCCTGAATTATGGAGGATACGGGCATCGCTTGCAGAGGCGCAGCTATGAAAACAGACCCGTTGGCGGACTGGAAGAGGCTGCCGTTTTTAACCAGTGCCTGCGGCACGATTATGTAAAAAGTTATCTGGTTATTGTTACTGGCTTTGGGTATAAACAAGAAAATGGAGCCCACAAACGCTATGGCGACAGCTATCGCTACTATCTGTTTTATTATTTTTTTGACCATTAATCAAATTCTAATGCTCTTTTACTTTAAAAGCGCGTATCCCAATAGTGCTACAAGCATTATTATTATGAGCCCTAAAAGAAACGGCCATGGCATCGTCAGTATAAACGCCAATAATATTATTGTAAGCGCTACGCCAAATAGCATCCTAGAATACTTTTTCTTGCTGGCATAATGTACCGCGTATCCTACAGAAAAGAAGACGAACGCAGACACAAATACAATCGCGCTTAACACGACTATAGATATATACTCGAATGGACTGTACTGGGAAGAAGTTATCGGGTATGAGAATACAGTGACTAGTACGAGGGGTACAACTATGCTTATCAGTGATTTTAAGTTGGGATTCCCTATAAGGAACTTCGGCATTATCTTGTCCTTAGCCATATTATCAAGAGTGTTGTTTGCCGAGTTAGCTACTGAGAAGGCCACCGTCAATATAACGAATATCGATAATCCAACTATAAGATTTTGCGCCAATCCGCCAATCCGGCCCGAGATTATATTGGAAGTAAACTCACTGACTACTGAAAGTGTCTGGTTGAGGGCATTCCCACCCAATAGATACACAAGAAGCTGTACTATCGCGAAAAGTACTATAACGCTGAACATTACATAAATCAAAGCCCTAGCAACTTTGCTTCGGTCTTCTCCTTTATAGACCATGGATACGCTTTCAAATCCACCGTACATCCAAAGGAATAGTATGATGGATGTGGCTATCGGTATGAAAGAATACGCGGAACTAGAAGAGGTCTGCGAAGCGCTGATAATATTGGTTCCATAAGCTAAAACAGATCCGACTCCCACGGCTATCAAGAGCGCAAGGAAAAGTATTTTTACACCGCCAGCAATATTCATCGTGGTTCTCTCGTGTCTATAAATCAAAAGCCCCCACATTACAAGAAAAGCCAGGTCAACTATTCCTATCGCATCGTAGATGCTCAATCCAAAATATAGGCTTAGCTCCTCTACAGAAGCTATGCCAGCGGCTACTACTATTATTATAAAAGTTATTGTCATTAAAAATCCAAAAATGAACGAATACTCCTTCCCCGAAGTATCCTTTAAGAAATTGTAAGGATCGCGATCATGCGTAAGTGAAATGTCGTATATCAACACTCCGACCATCAAGGCTATAAATCCAGATGCTATTACTAGATAGACTGAAAAAGCACCGTAGACTGCTGCTATTATCGCAGGTATAACGAGTATACCCAAGCCGACGATTCCCGCAAGTCCGTGCAGGTAAAGTTCACCGGTAGAATGTTCTTCTTTAGTTTCTCTGCCTTTCCTAATGTGACTAGTTCTCCTCATATTCTTCTTTTTTGAAGGCATATAACCTAATAAAAATTGATATATAAAAGCTTATTTCGTCAACCACTAAATATATTTACTTTCCTTCTTTCCGGCTTCGGTTAATCTTACAAAAGAGGCGTTATTTCTGAAGTCCTTTAGATCCTTTGCATTAAGGTATGTCATCGCTGATTTTAACCCACCTACCAAATTATGAAGGATTTTGCTGGCTGATCCTTTATATGGTATAAGCATCTCGGTCCCTTCAGGAGTGTAACTCTCAATGTCTATCTCTTCATTTGTTCTTAAAGCCTTATCGGAGAAAGCGTTTATGGACGCCATGCCTCTGTAGAATTTAAAGTTCTGATTTGATTTCGTTACTATGCTCCCTGGACTTTCATCCGTACCTGCCAACAGACTGCCTATCATCACAGCATCAGCTCCGGCAGCCATCGCTTTAGAGAGATCTGCGGATCTGACTATACCTCCGTCAGAGATGATCCTAGTACCGTTACCCGCGCATTCCATTATTGCACTCAACTGTGGATAACCAACACCTGCTACAGGCCTAGTAAGACAAGCACCACCGGGCCCTATGCCTATTTTTATGCAATCCGCACCCGCTTTCTTTAGATGGAGCACGCCTTCTTTAGTAGCGACGTTTCCGGCTATAATTTCAACCCCAAATCTTTTCTTTATGTCTTTTACGACTTCCGCCGTCTTATCGAGATAGCCGTTCGCTATATCTACAACTATAAAGTCGGTTTCTGCGTCAATAAGCGCCTTGGTTCTTTCAAGGTAGTCACCGCCGACTCCTATGGCACCACCAACCACTAGCCTGCCCTTTTTATCCTTTGTAGAAAAGTCCATGCTGATTCCCAGCGACCGTATATCCTTTGCAGTTATCATCCCGACAAGTTTACCGTTTTTGTTTATTATAGGCAGCTTCTCTATCTTGTTTTTTGCCATTAATTTTTTCGCGTTTTCGTGCGATACGCCCGGCTCTGCAGTTATAACGTCCCTCGTCATCAAATCCTTTACTTTTTTCGTATTATCGACTTCAAACGAGTAGTCTCTTTTTGTAATTATACCAACGAGTTTGCCCTCGGAGTTAAGAACCGGAAAACCGCTTACTCCTTTTTCCAATGAAAGTTTTCTAAGCTCATCAAGACTAGCTTCATCTGTTACATAATAAGGGTTCTCTATAACAACGTTCTGTTCCCTTTTTACTTTCGTTATTTCGTTAGCCTGTGCTTCAATAGTGTTGAAACGATGTATTACGCCGACACCGCCGACCTTTGCCATGGTTATCGCCATTTCAGCTTCTGTCACAGTGTCCATATTCGCACTGACTATCGGCATCTCAAGTTTTATTTTTTCGGTGATGTGTGTAGCTGTAGAAACCTGCTTTCTGGAAAGCACTTCAGAAACTATAGGAACCAGAAGCACATCATCGAAGGTCAATCCTTCCACTATCTTCATATTTCCCTCTATCTATCCTCTTTTTCTTTTTAAATAGATTTCGTTTTGTCAGCGATGTTGTGCGGCTACGAAACTTAACATTTAAATGGCAAGAGCAAAGTATTGTATATACGGGCCGATGGCGCAATTGGCAACGCGTCCGCCTTGCACGCGGAAGACTCTGGGTTCGAATCCCAGTCGGTCCATGTTCTCGCAAAAATTACGCGCTAAAGCGCAAATAACAGGTATAAAATATCATTACGCTGTAAAGGCAGTGTTTTCAGTTATTTATATTTGAATGCGTCTATATTTTCTTTAATATGGCAAATTACAGTTCTTCATCCGCAGCACTAAACGAGGTCGTGACAGGGATCAAGAAAGCGCTAAAAAAGACGAAACACGACCAAAAACTTTATGATTTGCTCGGCTTAAATCAGTCTAAACTGGAATTTAATGAGAACGGCATCGTCAGCTACATAAATGACGTCCATTCGGAGCTAGCAAGCGCAATAAAATTTTCAAAGCTTTACATTAGTTCACAAAAAAAGAATTACCTCGAAGAAGCCGTTATAAGCGCAGAAAACTTCGAATCAAAAATAGATCAATACAATTCTATAATGCCAATAATGGCAGAATACTTATCTGCGAATCTGGACAAAGTGTTTTATGCGTTCGGCATCTCTCCAAATTTTATCTATAGGATGATAGGCCGTAGAGTACTCAGTAATATTAAAGAGAAAATAGACATAACGCCGCTTAAGCAGTGGAAGGAGCATGCTCTTTTATGTAAAAAGCCAGACAATAAATTCAAAACCTACACACTGGCACTAGAAAATTTTGAAAGCGAACGTTATTCAATATATATGTCCCGAGTACAGGACACATTAAAAGCAGTAAAACAGATGATGAACTGAAGCGCGATTTTTCGTCGTTTTAATCAAAATTCCTCTAAATTAACTAAGCCACCTTGGTACTTTGTCCAACCGATTTCTTTTTCTCTAAAGTTTATTTTCTCCAACCCGTTAAACTCTTTTATAGTACCTTTCCAGTCGTTTTTATAACTCCAGCCTGGAGATTCATCGGAAGAAAATTCTTTAGGACCTCTCCAAGGCGCATTCTCCGGTGGATTTTGCAGGGCCAACTTAGCAAAGTCCAGCATTTTCTTATAATCGCCCTCTTTCTCATCCCAAAAGCCTCTGTAAGACATAGACCATACGGGAGTTCCTTTAAACCAAACTATTTCTAATCCTTGAAACGGTTCGCCACCGACGTATTGATCGACGTATTTCCAGTCGCCCTTGGTTATTTCTATCGTTTTCAAGCTGGGACGCGGAGTCGTTTCTTTAGCATCCTTATCCGCCCAACCCTCGATACTATTTAGAAAATTTAAAACAGATTCCGAATCTACTTTCATATAATGCTCATTTAATTTCATTATTATGAAGTCTATCTATAAATCTTTGCTGTGCCAATCTAAATTGTGGAATCAACCCCAATTATAAGTTGTGTTTACTGTGAATCAAATAAAATTCTAAAAGACGGAAAAAGAACCTTAATTTCTGGTGAACAGCAGCAAAAATACTTATGTGCTTCATGTTACAGACGGTTCTGTCTAAATCCAAAGCTGAAAAAGCTATCCAAATTAGAAAAACATTTTATAGACAAGCAATACAAATCAAGAAGCACAGCTAAGATTGCGAAAGTTCTTTCAAGAACAAATTCTAGTATTAATAGATACATACGAAAATTTCACCCGAATTCGCAAAGAGATTGCTCAAAAGCAACAACTTTTAATTTAAATTTAAAAGACGAACTTGGTGAATTTATGGGAGCTTTCGCTGGAGATGGTAATTTATATTGCAATAATGGCACTTATCGCGTCACAATTTCGCTTAATTATTTAGAAAGTGACTACGCCTATTATCTTTCTAATCTTATTTACAGATTATTCAATAAGGTACCGAATATGTGGCTAAATAAAAAAGATAATGTTATTAACATTATATTCTTCGGCAAGAGAATTTCGAGTTTGATAAAAGATTACCTATATTTTAAAGAAGGTAAAAAGACAAAAACGATACGTTTGAATCAGAAAATCGATTCTTACTCAGTAAGTTTTAGAAAAGGTTTCGTAAGAGGTCTTGTTTCCACAGACGGTTATATTGGATATAAACCAAAAATAGAATTTTCTAGTATCTCATCTAAACTTTCAAAACAATATGCAGAAATAGTAAATGCATTTGGCATTAGATGTAAGGTTTATAAATATCGAAAAAAATATCGCAATAGATTTTATTATATATTTCCTGCATATACCTTAGATAGAAAGAGTATTGTCAATTTTTATAATAAAATTGGAATGCACGAAAGCTTGAGGGTGAATAAATTGGAAAATATAATTAATGACTCGTTAAGTAAAAAGAGTTATTAATGGGCCGCGAGAGACTCGAACTCTCGACCTCCCGATTATCAGTCGGGTGCTCCTCCTCTAAGCTAGCGGCCCGTGTTTATAATATATCCTTAATAGCCACATAATTTAAAGCATGATTACCTCGGTTTATATAAAAGCTTAAAATTGTGAAAATGTAACATATCTTTAATATGCACAGGAACATAGCTGTTGAACGCTCTAGAGAAATACCAATAGAGCGTCAAGCAATAGAGATAGTCGAACGGAAAGGACTCGGTCATCCCGATTACATGGCTGATTCCATCGCCGAGGAGTTTTCACGTGCTCTTTCAAACGAGTATCTGAAAGTTTTCGGTAAGGTTTTGCATCACAACGTCGATAAACTGGAGATAATAGGTGGAAAAACGGAGCCAGCATTCGGTGGTGGAAAGATAGTAACTCCTATGACAATATTATTTTCAGGCAGAGCTACGACAAACTTCAACGGCAAAGACATAGACGTAAAAAATTTGGCGATATCTTCCGCAAAGGGATGGATAAAAAATAATATGAGATTTATAGATCCAGAAACTATCAGGTTTATATTCGAGACAAAGAGCGGCGCTCTGAGCCTTTCCGATGCGTTTATAAGAGACAGCAGACCAACTTCAAACGATACTTCATTCGGTGCAGGGTACGCACCGCTTAGTCACACAGAATCTACAGTGCTGGAAATAGAGAAATATATGAACGGCAAAGATTTCAAGAACAAGTTCCCTTTTTCCGGTGAGGATATAAAAGTAATGGGCATACGCAATCAAGATGAGATAAAAATAATAGTAGCCGCTGCAATCGTTGACAAGTTCGTAACTTCTGCACAGGATTACTTTGATAAGAAAGAAAAAATCAAGGAAGACGTGCTAAAGTTTGCGAAGGACAAGTTGAACGGCAAGAAGAGAGTGTCTTTGGATATAAATTGCATGGACGACGTAAGCAGGGGTATAGATGGATGTTACCTCACTGTGATGGGAACAAGTGCAGAACACGGAGACGATGGAGCTGTGGGCAGAGGAAACAGAGTTAACGGCATAATAACTCCCAATAGGACAATGAGCATGGAAGCCGCAGCGGGAAAAAACCCAATAAACCATGTCGGCAAGATATACAATCTTCTGGCTTTCAAGATAGCCGAAAGTGTCTATAAAGAGTTCAACACGGAAAATTCCGTGTATATCGTCGGGAACATAGGAAAACCAATAGACGAGCCAGCGATATTAACTATAGCGCATCACGGGGACGTTGAAGAAAAAACAAACAAGGGCATGCTAAAGATAGCGGACGACGAACTGTCCTCGATAGACAAGATAACACAGGACCTTATAGACGGCAAGTTGAAGGTTTTCTAACACCAGACATATGGAATCAGAAGAATTTGAGATACTTAGTATATTGAAATACCTTGAGAGTATAAGGGGAAGACATACGGAACTTGTGACAGTCTATGTCCCAGCCGAATTTAATCTGGATCTGATAAGAAACCAGCTTTCCGAGGAAAAAAACACCGCCTCTAACATAAAAGATAGGAACAACAGGAAAAATGTCATAGACGCTTTAGAAAAGATATCTTCCGAGATGAGGCTAGTAAGACAGACCCCGAAAAACGGACTGGTAGTATTCTGTGGAAACGTCTCCGAAAGGGAGGGCGAACCGGAAATAAAAATATGGTCGATAGAGCCGCCTTCGAGGTCCGACATAAGGATGTATAGATGCGACCAGCATTTTATAACAGAACCATTGAAGTCAATGTTCAAGGAGGGAAACCTTTACGGACTGTTGGTGATGGACAATCGGGAAGCGACGTTCGGACTGTTGGAAGGTGCGAAGATAACTGTTCTTAAGCGCTTAAAGTCGCTCGTGCCTGGAAAATTCTCAAAAGGCGGCCAGTCAGCTGTAAGGTTTAGCAGAGAAAGAGAGGGACTGATACGAGACTTTTACAAGGAAATTGCGGAGACTGCGAAGCAGCTTTTCTTCAGCAGGCAATTGCACGGTCTGCTTGTCGGGGGGCCAGGACCTGCCAAAGACAATTTTATAGAGAGCGGGTATCTGATAACCGACCTTAAAAACAGGATAAAAGGGACAAAGAGTACGAGTTACACAGATGAGACTGGCCTCGAGGAACTACTGCAGAAGAGCCAGGATATATTGGCCAGCGAAAGGATAACGATAGAAAGAAAGTACGTACAGCAACTTCTCGGCAGCATCGCAAGAAATGATAATATGTCGGTGTACGGCGAAACAGCCGTTAAAAGAGAACTCGATGCCGACAATGTGAATACTTTACTGGTATCTGACGGCCTTGATGACGTTAAAAAGAACGAATTCTATTATATCGCAAGACAAAAAGCGGTAAAGGTGGAGTTTGTTTCAAAGGAGTCAGGTGATGGATTGCAGTTTTTCAATTTAGGGGGTCTGGCAGCCTTTCTTAAGAAACCGTCCAAATAAGGATACCGTTAAATAATTTCGATTACAATTAAATTTATGGATCTAGTCATAAACGACAGCAAAGTTCTTAATGCGCTGGTATTAGATACTCTAAAGAGATCTTTGGGAGAGGAAGACGCAGAAAGAATTCATGGCATGCTCATATTAAGAAATGACAAGACGAGCAGTCTGGTTCATGCGCTTGGGGACATACTTACTAGATTCGGTTATCACATGAAAATAAAAGACGTTTTCGAGAGACTGACGGACGCATTGTCCGGAAGGATAGAAGTAAAAGTACTTCCAGAACACGTTGAGTTGCCGAAAATGTCCTCCCAGAGCGTATTCATAGAAGTGATGAACAAGTTCGATATACCTCTTATTTTTGAAGTATTCCTGGAAGATCGCGAGAATTTCATGCAGGTAATATACGACAAGAGAGAAGATGCCTTTTTCAACACCCTTTCCGTAGAAAACATAATAGACAGCGGCTCAATAGGCAAATTTAAATTTAGGCTTGGCAGAAACGATACCGATAAATCCAGCGGTACAACGCTTTTCGTCGTAGTAAGGTCAAAGGACATAGAAGGTCTAAATTGGGTCAGCAAGCTAAAGGTGCTCTTCATTGAACCTGAACAGGTCGTCAAAGACGATACAAATCAAAGTGCGTGATGCTTGCGGACTACCTTTAAAAGTCTTTGTCTGGAAACTCCATCCCTTCGTTTAACTTTTCGGTGCAGTGCTTCATGCTTGAATTTGAGTTTTGCCATATTATATTTTTAACCAGCGGGTTTCGTAATAGGTTACGGAATCCTCGTCGTCAACCGTAGCTATTATAACCTTCTTCTTTACACTGTGTGCTATTCTATTTATAGATGAAAATGCCGACATATAAAGTTCATCGTGCTCTCCGAGCGCGTACACTATCCATGCAGCGTGTTCATCGCCGGGCTTATGCCCTTTCTCATACACTCTGAAGTCACCGCCATATTTAAATGCGGTTTTTAATATGTAGCCAGCTTCACGCATGTCCCTGAAAACGCAATATTTTATCCAGAAGCCCTTCTCCGCTTTCTCGGCGCTCATTATAAAATTTCTCGTGGTTAATGCCTTTCCTTTTATGTTCGTTACTTTAAGTTCCTTTTTTTCTTTCAGATAAAGCGCTTCATATAATGAAAGTTCAAGTTTGCCGTCCTTGAAGGAACCGAAATACCCTTTGTTGAATATCCTTGATGCCAGTGCCTGTTCGCTAACCAATACTTTGTTCTTGGTCATGAAAGGCTGCTCCATATTCCCTATCTTATGGCGTTCCTTATATCCTTTTCCAGAGATTCTTTAGACTTGAAGCCGATTATAGAACTTACTGGCGTTCCGTTCCTGAACACGATTATTGTCGGCAGACTTTCTATTCCGTAATTTTCTGCAATTTTATGGTTTTTTTCTATGTCAACTTTGAAGAATTTTATCTTTTCCTCGTACTTCTTTTCGAGCTCTTCAAGCACAGGGGACATAGCCTTGCATGGATAGCACCAATCGGCCCAGAAATCAACTACTGCCACATCCGCTTTATCAACCTTTAATTTGAATGTTGACTGGTCAAGAGAGTCGGTCATCTCACATTTTAAATATTATGCTATATAAAATTATTCTTTTTCGCGCAAAATTCGGTAAATTAAGTGTAAAATGCAGGTGTGTAAGATATTTATAGAAACTTGTCATTACATTATTCCTATGTCCGAAGCTCTTGAAGTGGGTAAAGTTTACGTGTGCAAGGTTAAAAAACTGCTGCAGCACGGGATAATAGTACAGATAGATGAAACCGATACCGAGGGATTTATACACATATCGGAACTTAGCAAGAGGTGGGTAAGGGACGTAAAAGACATTGCAAAAGAGAATGACACGGTAATATGCAAATTAACCCGATTAGAACCGCAGTCAATCGAACTATCGATAAAAAGAATAACGGACAACGAAAAAAGACAGGCTCTGAAGGAATGGTCGCTTAACAATAGATTAAATAAACTGATAGAATCAAATTATCCTAAGAACAGTGCAGAAATAATCAACAACATAAAAAAGACGTTCGGTTCCTTGTATGAGTTTTACACCGAGATATCGAAGAATAAATCCGCACTGGAAGCAGTGAAACTGTCGCAGCAGGCCAATACCGCCCTTCTCGATTTCGTAGAAAAAACGAGAAAAAAGATCGTGCTAAAGACCGAGCTTACCGTTCAGTGTACGAGCGAAGACGGAATAGACGCGATCAAAAAATTCTTGTTATTTCCGTACATCGACGATAAATCCCATTATACCCTAAGTTACATAAAGGCACCGAAATATTCTCTTGTCGTAGACGCCGGCGATACCAAGAAGACGCTGTCGGAAAACAAGAAGATATTGGATGCTATGGACAAAAAAGCGAAGGAGTTTGGAGTTAGTTTAAAGTATAAGGAAGTAAAGGGATGAAACGTATAAGGTACTGCAGTGACTGCAAAATCTATACTCTTATGGAAAAGTGCGCTAAATGCGGCAAGGATACGATAATAAATTCTCCAACAAGATATTCCAGAGACGAGCTAATAACAAAGTATCGCCGTGAAATAAAAAGGAACACGCTTAAGGAAAAGGGGCTGTATGGCTAGAAATTCGCTTAAGGATGCCACCGTGATAGTGACTTTTCCAGGCATAGGTAACGTAGGTTCGATAACGGCTAATTACATTCTTAAGAATTCAAGGTCGAAGCCGATAATCGATATGTACTCGAAGTATATGCCTGCAGTGCTTATAAGTGACGGCAGCGGCAAGTTCAACCTACCGAAGATAAGCGGATCCGTGATAATATCGCAAAATAAAAAAGTAGTTTTCTACGTTGGCGACGCACAGCCACCGACCGAGGCGGGAGTGTACAAACTTTCAAAGAAACTTGTAGAGAACTTAAAAGCGAACGGCGCAAGGGAACTCATAATACTCGGAGGCATAGGACTGGAGGCTGAACCGGAGAATCCAAAGACGTATTTCATAACTAATGACGATAAACTATCGAATTCATTGAAAAGATCTGGAATAGACAGCGCAGCAGTTTCGAAGGTAAACGTCGTTCTTGGTACTTCCGGGGTATTGTTCGGCATAGCAAAACAAAAAAGACTTAAAGCAGCGATAATACTCGCAGAGACGTGCGGTGCACCGGGATATATGGGACTTAATGCAACGAAAAGTCTTGTAGAAGCTCTTTCTAGTTACTTAGGCATGAAAATAGATACTAAGGACATAAAAGGCGCAATCTCTGCCGTAAAAAAGGAATCACACTCAGCGGACAGGCTAATCGAAGCAGAAGAAACCACGCGGCATTACATAGGTTAACCATGAAGATTAAAAACGTAAGTTCTGTATACGAGTACATAAAAAGAAGCAAGTCGATAATAAACCGGATAAAAACGATCTCTTCAAACGGCGAGATCAACGGGTTCACGCCTCCATCTACTCTCATAGGCGAATACGGTTACCCGCGCGTTTCCGTGGGATTAATGTTCACAACGGATTATAATGCGTCCGTGTACGATGCACCCCGCTACTGGGCGGAGACGGGGTACGACGTTTCAAAAATATTCGCTATCCGGAGTTCACTTGTAAATGCGAAGAGCATAATAAACGTAAACGACGCATCTAATAAGACGATGGAGAACATAGCACTTTCTGTTATGTCCAGGAACGAGCTCGCCATCGATCTAAAAATAGAAAAATTGGTGATATCACCGTTCGTTTCAAAATTCGACATGCCCTCGAATATAACCGGCGTAGCAAAAAACATCAAAATAACCGAAGACGTGAAGCTAGACCGCCCGGTAGAAAAGGTATATTACGATCACGATTTTAAATCCCTCGACGCAATAAACTACTTGTACGGAGAGGGGATATACGAGGATAAGATAAGCAAGATGTTGAGCGTAGGCGGTCTAGGAATTCGCCGGAAGATAGTGCCGACAAAATGGAGTATAACTGCAGTGGACGATTCCATAGGCAAGAACATCATAGAAGAGATAAAGGAGTACAGCACTGAGGATGTTTTCTTTATAATGAGCGGAGGTACTCTGGGAAACAACTTTACCGTATTATTCTTCGAAGGGCCATGGTCATTCGAACTTATAGAGGCCTGGAACAACGGAAACGAGCTCTACATTGGTAAGAGCGACTATGAACAGTATTCTGGAAGGACAAAATACGTTGAAAATACTGCCGGAGCGTATTATGCGGTAAGGTTGGCCGTATTAGAGAAGCTGAAACTCATGAAAAGACAATTTTCCGTTGTAGCCATAAGAGAGATAACTCCGGAATATTTCGTTCCTCTCGGCGTATGGGTAGTGAGAGAAAGCGCAAGAAAGGCCATGAATGGCATAAGAACCGACACCAAGGACTTCAATGAGCTCATAGCAAAATCCGACTCTGCATGCAGATATGTACATGACATTTCAAAAAGAAGCAAACTTATAGATTTCAGGCTGAAAACCGTAAGTCTTAACCACTTCATATAATCTTTTGTGCGCTTAATGCGTTTTTTTAAAAGTTAAATACATTGACCTGCAGAAATTTAAAATGATACTTGAACTGTTGGTTTCAGCTTTGTTAGCTTTTATATCGGTCCTAGCGGGAGGAATTTTTATAATTCCGATACTAGTAAGAAGCGGGTTTATAGAGCAGGACATAAACAAGCTTTCGAGACCGATGCTTCCCGCAGGTGGCGGTATATTGCTGCTTTTCGGTATATTCATAGGCGTGATGTCATTCGTATTTGCAAGCGATTTTATAATCGGCTCACAGATAAATTCTTATTTTTTAATGGCTTCGTTTGTAAGCGTCGCAGTAATTGCGTTCATAGGCTTCATGGATGATCTCATGGGCAGCCGCGTAAGAACGTCAAAAGCCTCGCTCAAAAGCATATCAAAAAATTACATTAAATTCAGCGGAGGGCTAAAACAATGGCAAAAACCATTGCTTACTCTCGTTGCCGCGATACCGATAATGACAATAAATTTCGGCTCCCCGGTGGTGAGCCTGCCTTTTATAGGCAGCGTAACGATACCTGAACTTTTATACACGATAGTGTTTATTCCCCTTGCAATAGCTTTTGCAGCGAATTCTTTCAATATGTTGGAAGGCCTTAACGGCATAGCCGTTGAAATGAGCATAGTTGCGTTTTCTGCTCTCGCACTGTTCGCATATCACACACAGCAATACTCGGCTTTCGGCATAGCGATGATATTCGTGACCAGCCTGATAGCTTATCTCTACTACGGTGCTTATCCTTCAAAAATATTGCCCGGAGACAGTTTGACGTATCTGTTGGGAGCCGGTTTCGCTTCGGTTATAATAATAGGGAATATGGCCCCGTTCGGAATGATATTGATAATACCATGGATAGTCGAATTCATACTAAAAGCCAGGATACGTTTTCATGCCCACTCGTGGGGCCTTATACAGAAGGACGGCACCCTAAAGTCGCCGCATGATAAAAAGATATACTCCATGACTCATCTGTTCTTGAGAACCGGAAAATTCAAGGAGTGGCAAATCCCGCTTATGCTGGCTGGAATCGAAGCGATCTTCGCAGCTGCCGCAATCGCATTAATGTGGTAAATCTCTGTAAATTTTACAATTAAATCGAAGTCTTTTTGTAAATTTAATATACTTAAATGAGTCTAAAGATAGCTGTTATGACTGAAGAACCGAGCGAGGAAACTTCCTTATTGGAGAGGATCGAAAAGGCGATAGACGCATACATAAACCACACTCTAGAGGAGAATCCAAGGATAAGAAATACGTGTTCAAGACTTCTTAACATGAATATTAACTCCAGGCATCCGAAGACACTCGATCAGGTGCTTTCCGCAAGATACGCATTTGACAGGAACACAGACAGCATATCCGTCATTATGGATTGCGATGGTTCGCCCCAGCAGTACAATGCCGTTTCATCCCTTTTAGACATCTGTTCTTCACAGGTAGGCACCTACGTAAAAAGAGATTACCCGCAAACTTTTATGGTCACGATAACAAATCTCGACAAGGTAGCAGAATTCAAGATGAAAAGCATACAAGCGTCATATAACACGCCGCTGAGAGACTGCACACTTTTTACCATAGATTACAGACAGAGCAGGATAGTGAATTCCGGGACCGTAACAATAACGTTTAAGCGCGAGATAGCAGAAAGGACTGACCTCGCAGTCGATATATTCGGTTCCGTGTGGTCTAACGTCGTAATGAACGAAAAGAGGCTTTTCCAATCAGAGGAGTCAAAAGGCGCTAAAGATGAACTTGTTGAAAGACTATCGAATTGCGGAGTAGAGATAAAAAGAGAGGAAAAAGTGATGCTCGGCGGCTATGAGGACCTTAAAGACAGAGTAAAACGAGACATAATAACTCCTGCGATGCATCCGGAATGGTACGAACAGATGCGCAATATTACGATGGTCAATCCCACTAAATCAGCATCCACTTTGATACTGTTCTATGGGCCGCCAGGCACCGGAAAGACATTGATGGCGAAGAAGATAGCATCTGAAGAAGGGATGAACTTTCTTTACATAAGAGCGAAAAGCATACATCATTCAGCGTACATGGGCGAGCCGCTGCGCAGGCTTGAGGAGATATTCGACACGGTCGAAGCGTTCAGTTCAAAGTACGGAAAGACGATATTGTTCGTGGACGAGATAGACGATCTCTTGATAAAAAGGAGCGAAGACAGCCAGCCGGTCGCGCTTGAGAACCGCAGGGTTGCAAACGCTTTCCTTACGAGAGTCGAAGGGCTGAAACCTTCAAATAGCGGCCTAATAGTCATAGGTGCGACGAATTCATACGAATCGCTTGATAAAGCACTAAAATCTCGTATCAGGCACGGGATAGAGTTCTACGATCCAAAATACGACGACAGGGTGGACATACTTTCGCTTTATGCGAAGCACTTACCAAGAAAGTCAATAGACAAACTGGCCAGCATGACAGAAGGGTTTTCCGGCAGAAGCATCGATATAGTCAGACAGGCCGCAGAGAACGCAGCAATATACGATCAGAGAGAACGGCTGGAAAACGGAGAATCCGTAGAACCCCCGTCGTTTTCTTACTACGAAAAAGCGATCGCGGATGAAAGGAAACTCAAGATGGACGGAAACAATGAAACAAAATACGCGAGCAGAAAGAAGATAGAGAATTCATCTGCCTATTCGTGAATGCGCGGCAACTAAAACAATTAAAAAAATTAAACAAAACAAATAATTTAGACTCTGTATCTGAATACCCACATGCCTACAGCGAACACTACTGCGCCTACTATAAGTTCAGCACCTAGTGTCTGTATGCTTGGTGTGAGTTCGTACAGTGCTTGCACAAATCCTAATGCAAGTAAGACCAGTCCGAGGCCTAGAAACAAGAATGCCAATCCGGCATCTACAAGCTTCTTTTCCGCGTCTGCGAACTTAACACTTCCTTTTGCCATGTTTAATTAAAGGTTTTTATCTTTATAAACCCTAATTTTCGTAGTAAACCGAGCAAAATACACAAAAATGGAAGGAGACAAGTGCGTTTTCTGCCTCATAGCTTCAAAGGCGATAAAATCAACGGAAGTATACGAGGATGACAATATATTGGCGGTTTTAGACATAAATCCGGCCACAAAAGGACACACGATAGTCATACCAAAGGTGCATTACAGCAATCTTTACGAAATACCGAACAACGAATTTCTCGGTATGTTAAGCGTCACAAGAGCACTGATGTATGCGCTGATGCTTTCACAAGGTGCCACGAACGTCGATATGCTGTATACTCAGGAGCTTGCGAAAGGCAATTTCTCACCGCACGCACTGCTGCATCTACTGCCAAGATACAAGGAAGATACGGTAAATTACGTATGGCAGCCGGAAAAGCCGTCTCCGGAAGAGATGCTGGCAACGCAACAAAGCATACAATCGGCAATCAGCAACGTCAGTCAGGAAAAACAGGCGGTACCGCCGCCGCCACAGCCCGTACAACAGGCTCCGCCGCAGCCTCCAAAACAGGAACCAAAACCAGAGCCTAAAAAGGAAGAAAAACCGCAGGAATTGAAGAAAAGAACGATTATAATCTAAGACCCGTCAGTTTGGAGTGTACTGCACGTTTATGCTACTGTCTTTTTCGATTTCTTCCTTTACTTTTTCCTTTAAGTCTTTAAATTCCGCGCTTTTTATGTCGAAGTAATCGTAAAACGACGGTGACACTCTAAGGATTTTTGTATTTCCTTCCCTCTGTGTCGTTATAAGTCCGCGGCTGATAAGCTCCTTGACATGCTGATAAGCTATCGAACCTCTGGTCTTTATCAGCTCCGTTTGGGTTATTTTTCCCTTCAAAGCGATAACACTTAAGGTCATAAGTATGCCCTTACCTAGATCGGTCCTTAAGTTCTCCTCCGCCAGGAAAATAAGCTCCGGTCTGAGCCTCATGCGGTACAAACTTCCTTCAGTTACTATTTCAAACGCACTTTTTCTATCTTTGTATTCGGAATTGAGATCGGCAACAGCTTTTTTGACTATAAGCTCGTTCGTCTTTGTTTTTTTCTTTAGCTCTTCGAGCGATATCCCGTCCCCGAATGCAAATATAAGTGCTTCAACGTATTCCTTGGTTCTTGACATATATCTCAGTAAACGGCTCCTCCTGTGAAAGTTCCACCCTGTGCATGTTCGTTATGAAAAGCAGAGGCAGCAGAGTGTATACTATATCTTCTCTATCTCCCTTTTTTAACAGCTGTGAGAACTTTATCATTTCGTTTAGCACAAAAAGTTTAGTAAGTCTTTCTATAAGCATGTCTATCCTATCTTCTATCTTTACTTCCTTAAATTTTAGCTCGAAGTTTATTCTGTTCTTTATAGTTGCACGCATGGCCGATTTTATCGTGTCTATCAGCTCAGCCAGAGTTATCGGTCTGTTTCTTATTATAGGCAGCTTTGGCGAAACGGATATGCCGGCGGGTATCGCCCTTATGTACCTGTCGAGCCTAGCTTCTTCCTTTGTCTTTTTGTTCAGAAGATCCTCAAGCATACGATCCGCCTGCATTTTCAGCAGTATTGCCAGGGTGTGAAGGAACCTGCCACTGAACCTAAAATCGACAGCCTTCAATTTCGACGTTATTGCCTCGAATTTATCCGCAAGTTTTATTATGTCTATGTTCAGTGGGTCCATGTCTTCCTCCCTTATTATGGAGGTTATCAGATGTTCCCACGCAAGCTCATCGTTCAATATCAGCTGGTAAAGTGCCTCGTACTCCATGACAGCCTATACAAAATAATTCGGTTGCTCGAGAGTCTGTGGCTTCTTTCTTGCGTATATGCGCTTGGCCTGCTCTTCGTAAGACTTGACTTCGTCTGGCGTCAGGCTAGGCTTTATTATGTCAAGAGCCTTATAAAAATCGTCCGCAGACACCGAATCTGCACCGATGTTTTCCCTAAGAGCTATCATGCCGGCTTCCTTCGATAATCGTTCCAGGTCAGAACCTACGTAACCTTCCGTTTTTTCCACGAGTTCGTCTATCAGTTTCTTGCGTTCCTGTTCCGGCATAGGCATTTTGCGTACGTACACCGAAAGTATCGCCTTTCTTTCCTCTTTGGAAGGCGGAGGCACGAATATTAAACTGTCAAACCTTCCAGTCCTCAATATTGCCGAATCTATCTTGTCCACACGGTTTGTGGCAGCTATCACTACGACGTTTTTAAGAGGTTCTATTCCGTCCAATTCCGTAAGAAGCTGGTTCACCGTCTGCTCCGCTGCGCCGTTAAATTCCATTCCGTTTCTTTTCGTGGCGATCGCGTCTATCTCGTCTATGAATATTATCGCGGGAGCTACCTGTCGTGCTTTGTTGAAGACATCCCTTATGTTCTTCTCGCTTTCACCAACGAACTTGTTGAATACTTCAGGTCCTTTTATGACGATAAAATTGGATTCTGTCTCCGTTGCCACTGCCTTTGCCAGCAGCGTCTTTCCCGTTCCTGGCGGCCCGTAAAGCAGTATGCCCTTTGGAGGAGTTATGCCTACTCTGTTGAACGCATCCCTGTGTTTTATCGGCCATTCAACGGCTTCCGCCAGTTGTTTCTTGACCCTCTCAAGACCGCCTACATCTTCCCAGTGTATGTTTGGTCTTTCTATAAGTACTTCACGCATTGCACTCGGTCTTACAAACCTGAGCGCCTCCCTGAAGTCGTCCATCATCACGATAAGTTTTTCAAGTACGGCTTTGGGAATGTTCTCGCTTTCTTTTATATTAAGTTCGTTTATGTTTCGTCTTATGACGTTCATCGCCGCTTCCTTTATGAGTGATTCCAAGTCCGCACCAACAAACCCATGCGTTATTCCGGCAAGATAGCCAAGATCAACGTCCTTTCCTATCGGCATGCGCCTTGTGTGTATCTTCAATATGCTCAATCTGCCTTCTTGGGAAGGTACGCCTATCATTACTTCCCTGTCAAATCTTCCAGGTCGTCTGAGCGCAGGATCCATCGCGTTCGGCCTATTCGTAGCGGCTATAACAACGACCTTACCCCTGCTTTTAAGTCCGTCCATTAGAGTAAGTAGCTGCGAAACGACGCGATGCTCCACCTCACCGACGCTTTCTTCCCTTTTCGTGGCGATGGCGTCTATCTCGTCTATGAATATTATAGAAGGAGAATTCTTTTCCGCATCCTCGAATATTTCTCTAAGCCTCTTTTCAGCGTCGCCAACCCACTTGCTCATTATCTCCGGACCGTTAAGCGATATGAAATACGCATCGCTTTCATTTGCTACGGCTCTTGCCAGCAGCGTCTTTCCCGTTCCTGGCGGACCATACAATAGGACACCCTTCGGAGGAGTTATGCCAAGCCTCATGAATATCTCCGGATGTTTTAATGGCATTTCGACCATTTCTCTTATCTTATTTACTGCATCCTCAATCCCGCCTATGTCCTCATAGCTTACAGACTTTACCTTTGTTTCGTCCGTGGACTTCGCAGATTCGGAGGATATTATTATATCTGTATTCTCGGTTATTACCACAGTCCCTTTCGGACTCGTTGAAGTAGCGACGAACCTCAATTCCGACAGACCAAAGAATGCACCGGGGAATATACCTTCAAGTGTCATGTGTATAATATCATCTCCAAAAAAGTCGCTTACGTTCCTACGACTGCCTCCTCCGGCAGTTATCATGTCTCCCTTTGTCACTGCTCTTCCGTTTAGCATCTTTGCTATGACCTCTTCAGCGCCTTTCACGACCGTGTTTGACATCGGTGCGAGAGTAACGCTGTCTCCTTCGGCCACTTCAGCCTTTCTTATGATTACGCTTTCCCCGACCGTCGCTTTCGCGTTTTTTCTGGTAGTGCCGTCCATTCTAACTATCTTTATGTTAAGGTCCGCAGGATACGAACGCTCGACCATCGCTACGGTCTTCCGGTTGCCTTCGATCTCGACATAATCCCCAGGCCTTACGCCTATCTGTTTCATTGAATTAGAATCTATCTTTACGACATTGTAGCCTATATCTGACTGTATCGCTTCCGCGACCTTCAAAGTAACTCCCGGTCTTTCATCGTTTTCCATAATCTATTCAAAATCTATTACCCTCCTTTTGCTGTATTTAACTGCCCATCTCTTAATGAGAGATTCAATGTCCTTCTCATTCTTCGATGGGATATAAACGACGCTCCTGCCTATCCTTTTTCCACCTGAATTTTGCACAAGCCCTCCCTTGTCTCTCCTTCCGAAAAGCGAATAATTAAAAAGCATCTTCTTGCTCTGGTTTAGCGAACTTAAGTCATAGATTATCTCAGTGAACTGCTTGAGGCCGAATCTGTCGAGTATCGTCTCATTGTCGAATATGCTTATGGCATCCGAGAACTCCTTTATCATGTGTTTCTCGATGACATCGGCGATGTCCATAAACTCAACATCTTCATCTCCAAGAACGTCCTTTATCCTTTCCTCGGATTTGTCGTCGTCGCTTTTCATCAGGACGTACAATTTATCGTTTTTTCGCATTATGTCAAATACCTCTTTCATCAGGTCTCTCGGTAGAAGATTTGATTCCATGTTTTATAATAGTTAAAGAAGGGAATGCTATATAAAGTTTACTATAAACCAAAATATGTAAAATTTACAACCTTAAAAACCGCCTGAAAGTTCATTTAAAACTAAAACAAGGACTACCTTAAAGAAGTAAAGTATTTATATAATGCTGTATCATAAAATTCAAGGTGAGAACCTTTGTTTTGGTTCGGTAACTGGACATGCAAGAAACAAATATGAACGATATAGACAACGTCAGGACAGATATCGATAGATACAAAAACATAAAGATATCTCGTTTAAACCCTGAAGACTGGTTATCTCTTAAAGCCCAGCTTATTTCCTTGGAAAAGAGGTGTTTTCATCCAGATATACAGGAAACAGAGAGAAGCAAAAGAAAATTGCTAACTCTTGAAGACACGATTGCATTCGTTGCAGAAAAGAACGGCAAAGTCCTTGGTGAGTCTTACGGGCTACCAATACAGAAATATAAGGGCATTCCTGATAGCGATCGTATAACCAAAGATTATGCTAGCAGGGGCATAAAGGCATTTTATCACGTTTCACTAGCAGTTCTTCCCGAATACCGCGAGCATGGCATAGGAAGTGCGCTGATAGGCGCGCTTTTTGCCGAAGCCAAGCGGCAAGGATATGATGTAATATTAGCTCACGCAAAGGAAGGCGCCTCACTGGAATTACATAATCGTCGCGGGGCAAAAGTGATAAAATCCTTCGACAACTGGTTTGGAACTGGAAATAAATACTGGCTATGTGAAGTATACATTCACTAAATCAAAATCATGGATATGGCTATGAAGACACAAAAGTACGAAATAGGAGGTTAGATATAATGTCAAAAACAAATACGGAACTGATAGACATCTTAAAAGAAGACGTGCACGATGCATTGTCAGATTCTTTTTTAGAATCCTTAGGCATGGAAGACGGCTTCAAAAAAATGCATACTCTGTTGCATAAAAATTTCGAGCAGAAAGTGCTTTCTAGAAAAGAGTACAAGGAGCTGGACAATAATTATTTGGAGGATATAGTCATCCCGTATTTGTGCTCAAAATACTTTGATGGTTCTTCAATAAGAGCATCCTATCAGGGTTACCCTTTCATGCCTATGAGACTTTCCTCATTTGAGGGAAGAAGCCTAGATTACATAAGAGGAACTATAGTAAGCTCTCTAATAAACAATTCCGCAGAGAACTATTTCGAGATAAGACACGCAAAAAAACTCGCGCTATTGGGGTATAAGCTGAAAAAGGATAAAACGCTCGTCGTTTACGGCAAGCACGGCCCTGGTTTGGGCTTTAGTAACCAAGGCGGAAAGATATTCGAGACACCGTCCGAGATACTTGATGTAAATATCCGAGATGCAACTTACGGCCTGTCCGCCGCAATGGCATCGTCTTATTGGTCGTTTAATCAGGGGGCTTCGTTAGAAGGGCTCATTGTCATGGGCAGCCTGATATTTGGACTTGCGTCATTTTTAGCTTCTGATATAAGATATTTCTTTTTGGAAAGGAAGATATCTGCCTTGGAAAAAGATATGGATAAAGAGAGACAGTAAAAGCGACAGATTGTCGATGGACGATTAAAAAGGCCAAAAACAAGCGAATTTTTCGCTTTTATGATTAATTTATATTTTATGGATTGTAGTTAATCTGTATATGCTGTCTGCTTATGATACGTTTTTGCTCGTATCAAATTTATATCTCGCAGCGGCTGGTATTTTCAGCACCGTGTTCGCTTCATTGATATGCCTGACGATAGTCAAGCACATAGAGGATAGAGCACCGGCGGCGTCCTTTTTCCTAAGGCTTAACAGCACGATTTCCGAACTCGAGGAGTTAATGGCTTTTGGATTCGTATTTTTTATAATATTCCTCCTTTTTGTATTTTATTCTTTTATGGGCAGTCCGGACGAGCTTTTCATCATAATACAGTCGCTCGGCATGCTGGACATAAGCGTGATAGCACATGTTGTATACAAGTGGTATAAATACAACTTCAAGAGGTTTTTATGGTCCAACTGATTCTTAGCTTCGACACGATTTACCCCATAGCTTCGGTACTGTTCTCTTTCATGACCTTGATCTCAGTAATCATATTATGGAAACGAATGAAGTCAAACGCTTTAGTTCTCGCCGCCAGATTATACACCAGCCGTGTTAAGTATTTCTCATTTTTTGTACTTTTCATTGCGGCGCTCTCATTCATGATAGGATATGTTTTCTTTGCCGCGGGTTATGTCGAATACCTGTTCTTCGGGTTGTCAAGTTCAAACATAAACTTTCTCGATGATTTCAATTCATATACAGACCTAATAGCCTTTGGTTCGATTGCGGTATTCTTCTTCATATTATCCTACAAAAGGAGCGGTAAAATAAAACTAGAGAAGGAAGTAACGCCGCCTCCGAATATCCGTAAATATTCGACAAAAGCAGAAATAGGAGCAGAGGAAAAAAGGAACTACGCAGACGACGAACAGCAAAAATAAATATCGCCGTATACCCTAAGAATTATGCATAATCGCAGAGACAAGGAAAGGACAATTTACTACCATGGGTACTTGGGTTTCGGATGGATACCCTCGGTCATCTTTTGGACAATAGTCGCGCTGTCTTTCGGATTTTTAAGTTATAGTTCCGGGTCTTCCGTTTATGTATTCAGCGTCATACCGGGCATATTTGGAATTTTATTCTTCTTATTCATGCTATTCTTTTTTTTCAGAGTGTTCTTTGGAAGTTCGCACCATCTTCATCGGCATTACTGGTACGGTTATAGTGACATCCCTGAAGAGATACTTAGACGAAGGTATGCAAGGGGAGAGATAAACTACAAACAGTTCAGAAAAATGCTTAATGACATCAGAAGGGGACGATAGAGACCCGCTTAACGTCGCACCAGAACCAGTTATGCATCAAGAAGCCACATCGTGAATCTTATGCTTATATAGGTGTTGTTTTCATATAGTAGATAACATGGTTTTCAAGCAGAAAAGATGGGATTTGACAGACGTGCTAGCATACCGGGAAGGTAAACAGTTTGACGATTTTTTGTCGGGGATAGAGAAAGACGTGAAAGAATTTGAAGGGCTCAGACCAACGCTTGGTTCTATGGACAGGGCCGGTCTGGAAACCGCCATAGCCTTAAAGGAAAAAATAACGGAAAAGTTGTTTAGACTCGGCGCATACGGGGGGCTTTGTTTTGCTGCCGATACCCAATCTGAAAAAATAAACGCATTTCGGAAAAAAACCGAGGAAATTGTCACAGTCGCAAACAACAGGCTCCGATTCTTTGAACTTTGGCTCGGCAGCCTGGATGAACACAGGGCGAAAGATATAATGCCGACTAAAAACGATTACAAAGCTTACGTAGATAACATAAGAAATCTTAGCAAGTATGATTTAAACGAGAAGGCAGAAGAAGCCATATCTATAAAAGACCTTTCAGGAAGCAGCGCATGGAAAAGCCTTTATGATACTACGACCAGCGCCTTTAATTTCATTGTCAGAGACGGAAGAAAAGCCGTTAAAGACAAGAAAGGAAAAACCAAACTATTCCTTAACGAAGAGCTGAATCTACTGATAACAGGTCGGGAAATTAAAATGGGCAGTTTGGCGTACAAGGCGCGTTTTAACAAATATGCGGCAAATGGACGGCTCCTTTTTGATATATATTCGAACATAGTAAAGGATTACGACGATGAGGCTTCGCTCAGGGGCTTCTCGACACCGATATCCAGGATGAACGTCGAGAACGGCATAGAAGATGAAGCGGTAGAGGCGCTATTGTCTGCATGCAGGAAAAACAACGGGATCTTCCAGAGGTTTTTCGGAGTAAAAGCACGTCTTTTGGGAGTCGATAAACTTTCTAGGTCCAACCTGTATACTGCTATCGATACCGTCGATAAAAAAATGGAATATTCAGACGCAGTCGAGCAGGTTCTCGATACGTTCAGGGCTTTTGATTCGAGATTCAGCGATTTAGCAAGACTGGTCTTTGAAAAGGATCACGTCGACTCGGAGACAAGGCCTGGCAAGAGAGGCGGGGCTTTTTGTGAACCTTGGTCCGCAAAGGGAGTGCCTTACATCCTGTTGAATTACACCGGAAACATAGAGAGTGTTTCCACAATAGCGCACGAATCCGGTCATGCGATACATTCGCTTTTAGCCTCGTCCCATCCTATTTTGGCAGGAGACGGCATGCCGCACAATTCAGGACTGCCCCTAGCAGAAACAGCATCTATATTCGCAGAGATGATTTTGAACGACCGGCTTATGGCGACCACAGAAGATCCAAAGATAAAGCGGACCATACTTATCAGGGAAATAGAGAAAGCATACGCAGCCATAACGCGTCAGGCCTACTTCGTAATATTCGAAAAACAGGCCCATGAAGCCATAAAGAAAGGGGCGAGCACGGATGAGATATGCGATATGTATTACGAGAGCCTAAAGGAACAATTCGGAGAGTCCGTCTCTATACCCGAGGAATTTAAATGGGAATGGTCTTATATCCCACACATATTCCACACGCCTTTCTACTGCTATGCCTATTCTTTTGGCAGCCTTTTGACTTATGCGATGTACGATAGATACGGGAAGAACCCAGAGGCGACAAGAGACGAGATGGTAAAGCTGCTTTCGTACGGCGGTTCCAGAAAACCAAGCGAAATACTGAAAGAGATAGGGATAGACATAAAATCCGAAGCATTTTGGCAGTCTGGATTTGACGTTCTTAAAGAACGAGTTGCTGAACTTGAGAAGCTAATCTAATAACAGAAATACGCAAAGCACAGACTCATCAGCATCGCATTCTGCATATGCAGAAGGTCATAAAGAAACTGGAAAAGATTAAGAATTATAATACGCAATATCATACCATAGATGGATTTGGAGTCGATAAGCATAAAGAAACTTCCGCCAAGCAGATGGAAAGAGTTTAGGGCTCTGCGTCTGGAAGCGTTAAAAAGCGAACCCACTGCATTCGGCAGCTCTTACGCAGAAGAAAAAAATCTCACAGAGAAAGAATGGAAAAGAAGAATAAAAACCGCATTATTCGCACTTGCAAACGGTAAACCCATAGGAATAATCGAATATGAATTCCATAAGAAGATTAAGGTCCAGCACATCGCGACGTTACACAGCGTTTACTTAAAAAATGCGTACAGATCTAAAGGCATCGGCATAAAGCTGTTAAAAGGGACCATATCAGTCATCAAGAAGAACAGGAAGATACTAAGAGTGGATCTTTCAGTCAACGCAAAGCGGTTACCTGCGATTAAGCTATACGAAAGAAATGGTTTTAAGGTAGTAGGTTGCGAAAGAAAAGTATTGAAGGTAGACGGCAAATTTTACGATTTTCTTTTAATGGAAAAGTTCTTTTAAATTGTCTTTATTGAGATACATTTATAATTATGATCAATACATGGGCGTTATGATATTCTCCTTCTAGGCAAGTTTATCTTTGGCTAATATATACGTGCAATATTTGCCACTACAGGGTAATATTAATCTAAGATACTTTCATAGTTAGTTGTGCAAGAGCACAGCACCAAAGGACGGTGCAGAGGTGATTTATGGAAGAAAAAACAAGTCTCGACGAAATTGTAGACAGAGAGAGCAAACTAAGTGAGATAGCCGATTTTTGGTTGAATGTATTAGAAGGTCTGGGCGGGATTCCAATAGAGTCAGAGTATGTATCCGACGGGGATCGCTATGTGAATCTTGGTTCCCATCCAGCGGATCATGGGTCTATAAACGACCTTAACGGCTTTTCAGTGCAGTATAACCTGAATTATTCTCGTGCGACCTTGAGGATCTCTTACCAAAAACAGGAAGTTTTAACCCTTTCCTTCCTTTGCAATCATCAACAATATCGTACTACATATGGAAGTTTTACGGTGTCCAAATATGACAAGAGCGGCGTATGGGAAGGCAAGCTTGATAAGATGCTCCCGAGAAGGGAATTGATAATAAAAGAGCAACTCGATAGGCGGCATCAGCGGGAACGCGATGCTACAGACAAACTGGCGGAAGCGACAAAAGAGAAAGAGTTAAAAGAAAGGACATTGGCTTTGGGAGCGTACCTTAAGTAGGAGCCCCAAACTTTTTTTATGATTCGAAGGCGACTTCATTTAATGCGCGATCCATGCTTGAGGGCAAATCCCCAAGCGTGATTGCAAATTCGATGTTCAGATTTAAGAATTTTAGGCCTACGTTTTCACAAAATTGTAAAACGAATGCGATTTAGTCTTTTTTATTAAATCGACCGTGTATAAGATAACGATTAATACAGAATATGTTTAGCTATAGTGTGATGACACCTTCGTTACAAGCTATCAATCTGACAAAAAGATACGGTCAATTTGTAGCCGTCTCAAAGTTAAATCTAAAGATCGAGGGGGCAAAATGCGTCGGGTTTCTAGGGCCAAACGGCGCAGGAAAGACAACAACCCTTAAACTTTTTACGGACATGATACGACCGACAGACGGTCACGCGCTTATAAACGGCGTAGACGTGCATGAAGAAAAGCGAAGGGCACTATCGTCCGTAGGAACGCTGATTGAGACGCCGGAAATATATCCTTCTTTGACCGAGAGAGAAGCCCTGCTTATGGTAGCAGAGCTCAAAGGGGTCCCGCGTAAGTTTTTGGAAAAAAGCGTAAGAGAAGTAGCTGATAAGGTAAGAATGAAAGAGTGGCTTGATCAGAAAGTCGGCAGGATGTCAAAGGGAATGAAGCAGAGAATAAATATAGCAGCAGCTCTTTTGGGAGACCCGGATATAATCCTCCTGGATGAGCCAACTTCAGGACTTGATCCCCGCGGGATGAACGAAGTGAGAGAAATAATAAAGGACCTTAAGAAGGAGAGAAGACTGATATTCATGAGTTCCCACCTTCTAAGTGAAGTGTCCGAGATATGCGATGAGGTCGCCCTCATAAATCACGGTAAATTGATGGCATATGGGCCAATAAATGAGGTGACATCAAAATTCTCGGATAGTGGTGCGGCAATAATCGAGGTATCTGTGCTGAAGCCGCTGCAGGCTAATGTTATAAAAAAGATAAAAAAACTCCCAGGAGTAAAGAGCACAGAGGTTCTAGATACAAAAAGATTCAATCTGAGAGTCTCGGGTGACGTCGCTAAGACACAGCAGAAGCTGCTGGAAAGCCTTGTCAAACTGAAGATAGGAGTCATAAGCTTCAAGCCATCAACGTCGGCATTGGAAGAGACTTACCTGAGCGTCTTTAAGGAGACAGCATAGAATGGAAACATTAAACTTAGGAAAAAAGAACGTGGTCCCGAATAGCATCGAGCAGACGCTGACGATGCTTAAGTACTCTTTTCTTGATTATATAAGATCCAGAAGGTTCTTCGTTCTGCTTATAATCGCCGTAGCGGTAGCTTCCATTCTTACGGGCGTTATAGGTTATTTCAGGCCTTCCGACTCACTATCGTCACCGCTGGCATTCTACAGCAGTTGGTGGGGAGAAAGCGGCACGTTCATAATAATACTATCTGCGATATTCTTCGGAGGCGATGCTATATCCGGCGAATTCCAGAACAAGACGGGCTATTTCCTGGTGGGTAACCCGATACGTCGGTCTGCAATTTACATAGGGAAGTGGCTGGCGGCGCTTATAGCATCTCTTGCTGTTCTTGCGGTGTTCGCTCTGATGACAATAGGAAACGGGTTTTATTATTTCGGCTCGGCTGGCGTGCCAAACCAGTTTTTGGAATCGCTTGGTTTTTCCGTTTTGTACATGATTTCTGCCTTAGGACTAACCTTCTTCTTTAGTTCCATGTTTAAGAGTAGCACTGTCGCGATCCTTACCACAGTCATACTGCTGCTGTTTGTCTTTTCGCTTGTGCAGACACTGGTAGCGGATCTGGCTCATGTGGAACCCTGGTTTATGATAACTTACGGTGCGCAGATAATTGGAAACGTGCTGATGAACCCTTATCCGCCACCGACGAGTACTGTTAGCAGTTTTTCAGGCGGACCTCCCGGAGGATTCCGTGGCGGTTCATCGGTAGCAGCCTATAATGCTACGATACCCGAGGGGATAATAATCTTAGTCGTTTATTTCTTTGTTACTATGATAGTAGGGCTCGTGCTGTTCGAAAGAAAAGAATTTACATAGTCGGCACCATCCTTCTACAGACTCATGAAAAGGACAGGTTTAGGTTTTAAATACAAAAAAGCATCTATAAATAACTGGCAATGGCAGAGAAGTATACTAGCCTAGAAAATATTCTAAGAGATGTCTCAAACGATAAATTGATGGTTCTGAAGCTTATGAACTGGCGTTTGACCCGATTTTCGGAATAAACTATAATCCAGTGCTTACAGAGGCTAATAAAATAAAACTTAGCGAAACATATTATACGTGTGCGTTTGAGGAGTTATGTCGCTCAACTGTGCTCAAAGCCATTAAGAGAGTTTTTTAGCTCCTGCGTTCTTTGCCAATCGCGCTCGCTCATCTCCGCGAGCATCTTTCGCTTTCGCATCTTTGCTTTACCCATCGCTTCTTCACGCACTCTTCTGTGTTCGTAGGCTTTCTTGTCTCTTTCTATTATGCCTCTTTGTTTTAGGAGCCTGCGCATTGCCATACGCCACTGTTTGTCATTGTCTGAGAAATTTACTTGGTATTCATATTTACTATGACCGGAATAATTGACCTTAAGCACAAGTTTCCCTTTATAATATAGCCCTAATCTGTCCCATTCGCCGTAAGCACCGGAAAAACCATGGTCCAAGTCCGCAGTAAAACCATGGTAATTTCCAAGATACCATTTGACTTCATTATTGCGGGATGAGTTTAAACCATAATCCTTTGTAGTAGAGCCGGTACCCAAACGGACAGCCGCTTTATCCCAAAAATTGATTATCTTAAAAAGTTCCTCTTCATTTTCAATCAACCCTTCCAGCTCAGAATTATCCATAACAACACCCTTTAAACTTTAGGCACTGCTACAATTTATAGTTTGGAAGGTCATAGAAATGATAACATAAAATTACGTAATCGGATAATGTCGATAATGTCTGAAGAACGTAAAAAGTTAGGAATAAACAAGAGCACGCTTCGGTATCAGCCAAAAGCTATAAAGGAAGGCAGAAAGATTAAGATTTATAGTAAAAATCATAGAATTTGAAGCAAAGTTAAGGTTTTTTAGTCATTAAGTTATCATATTCTATAACAGCTAACGTATGGATAAAGAGCAGATGAAAATTGAGATATCAAAACTAATTGAAAAGTACAATCGCGAAAAGGATAAAAGATATAATGAAGAAGCAACCAAAAATGACTTTATACTGCCTTTATTCGAGATACTCGGTTGGAGTGTAAAAGATTCTAATGAAGTATCAAAAGAAGAGAACATCTCTGGCAAAAGAGTAGACTATGGTTTTAGAATCGACGGTATACCAAAATTCTTTTTAGAAGCCAAGGGTTTAGACGAGGATTTGGAAGGTTCGCGCACAGTAAAGGGCAGACAGGTTACTTATGCCGAACAGGCCTTCAACTACGCTTATTACAAAGGCTGTAACTGGGCAATCTTAACTAACTTCAAAGGAATAATGGTGTATGACGCATGGGCAAAAACAAACTCCCAGAGCAGCTTTAGGTTTGCTATATGGGTAGACAGCTTGCTTAGCAACTTTGAAGATCTTTATCTGCTATCAAAAGAGGCATTCAAACAAGGTTTACTAGACAAGAAATACAGCACAAAATCTAGAAAGAGGCCAATAACTGAACAATTACTATTGGATTTTACTAATTTTCGAGCTATTCTTTCCAAAGATGTTTATAATCTTAATAAGAGCAAGAACCTAACAGAAGAAGAACTAGACGAAGCTATACAAAGACTTTTCGACCGTCTGATTTTTATTAGGAATTGCGAAGACCGAGAACTAGAACCTTATGACTTGCTATCAACACTAAGACAATGGAAAGAGAACAGAAAAGGAACACTTGTTGGTAAACTAAGGGAACTTTTCACGCACTTTGATGAAACTTATAACAGCAAGATATTCAGCAAACACTTATGCGATCAAGTAGACATAAGCGATAATGCACTAAGCAGAGTGTTGGACGGGCTGTATACTACTGAAGACGGCTCAATACAATATGATTTTTCACTTATAGACGCCGATGTTTTAGGTAATATTTATGAGCAATATTTGGGGCATATACTAAAGAAAACTAAATTGACTGAGAGCAAAGCAAAAAGGAAATCGGAAGGAATATATTACACACCTAACTACATTGTAGACTACATTGTTAAAAATACGGTCGGCGAATTGCTTAAGAATAAGAAAATAGATGCATCAAAAATCAAAGTCCTTGATCCCGCTTGTGGTTCTGGTTCATTTTTGATAAAAGCTTTTGACGTTTTGAATGAATACTATAGCAAAAAGAAGAATTACGAACAAACGAAGCTGGATACAAGTGGCGCCGATGCAACTTACTCGACGAAACTTAGCATACTCAAAGATAACATATTTGGCGTCGATTTAGACAAACAAGCAGTGGATATAGCGCAATTAAATCTATTGCTTAAAGTCGCCGAAAAGAAGAAGAGGCTGCCAATTCTACAACAAAACATAAAGAACGGAAATTCTTTGATAGATGACCCAAAATTGGCAGGCGACAAGGCATTTAGATGGAATGAAGAATTCAAAGATATCTTGAGTAATGGTGGATTTGATGTTATTGTGGGGAATCCACCTTATTTCAATATCAAATCTAATGATGTATTAAAGAATACTTTCTATTATAAAACTTTAGCCGATGGTGTTGTAAATGCCGCATCTATGTTTCTAAAGAGAGGTATAGACTTATTGAAAGCAGAGGGATATTTGGGCTACATTGTACCTAAATCGATTCTTATTATTGATTCATGGCAGCCCATAAGAAAAATTTTACTTAACGAAGTGCAAATAACAAAGATATATGATGTATCAAAAGCATTCGGCGATGTTGGACTTGAGCAAGTTATAATAGTAATCAAAAAGGATAAACCCTCAGGAAATTTAGTAAACATTTTTGATGGAAACAAAGAAAAAAACTCAATACCACAAAAATTCTTTCAAGAGCGTGGCGTAATTCTAACCGCTCTTGACGAAACAAAATATAAGATAATCGAAAAGATGGACACAAACAATGAACCACTTGCCAATATAGCCGATATGCCAAGAGGGATAACGGTAGATTCTTCATGGTATAAGTCCTCGCCATCAAAAGACCTAATTCAAGTATTGGGTGGTACAAACATTGAAAGATATCTAATAAAAGAAGGTAACAAAAGAAAACCTAATCGATACATCGAAAGGGATGACAAACGGGTCAAACAAAAATCAGTTATTTTCAGAAGCAATAGGATAGTGTATCAAAATATTGCTTCTAGTGTACCTAAGATAGTTGCGTGTCTAGAATACGAAGGTCTACCTACTGATGATACGCTAAATAACCTTATAATTAATGGTAACTCAGTAGACACCAGATATGTTCTTGGGATATTAAACTCTAAGTTGGCTACCTTTTACTTAAAATATGCAATTATCAACAACTCTATTCTAACTATTCACCTAGACAAGCCATATATAGGCAAAATTCCGATTAGAATTTCCTCTAACGAAAAACAACAAGAAGTCGCTAGCCTGGTAGACAGCATCACAAAATTAAAAAACCAATTAACTAAACATGGTGATAAGAATACAGATAAGAAACAAGAATTAGCGTCTCAAATAGATACGGCAATTGCAAAAATTAATGAGCTTATCTATAATATTTATAGTATAACAGAAAAGGAAAAGGAAGTAATCGAAGATAGTTTAAAATAACTGGGTGTATTCTTCTCTTTACCATCATACAATTATTTATATTAATTTTATGTATTATTTTAATATAGCGTATTTTAATTATACATTTATAAGATTATGATAGAAGAATTTGGTTCTATAAAAGTTGTATTAGTTTATGGACATTATCCAGGCATGAATAAATTAACCTGGCCAATAAATTTAGATAAGACGGCCCCAGAAGATTTATTGAAAAGCGTACTTGGTAAATTTGCACTTTACAAAAACAAAAATGGAAAGATTTCAGCAAACAAAAACAACCTGTACGGCGTGTTTATTTCTGGTTTATCCAATAAGGAATTCTCCGATTCTGATAAAATACTAAACCTTGACCAAATGTCTAAATTAGAGGCCGTTGTTCTAAATAATGATGATGGACGATTTGAGAGATATTTAAAAAAGAATAAAGAACGTATTGTGAGATTTCTTGAAGAGAATGGAACCTAATCTTAGTAATAAACATACACACCCTACGGGCATACTGCTTGTGCACACAGACGGGTCTTCTAGGGTACATAAAAATAGTTATGGTAGAGCTGGTTGGGCATATGTAATAACTCTTAATGGAAACACTGTAAAAGAAGATTCAGGTAGTTATCCGTGGACTACTGCAAATAGAATGGAGCTTTTAGCCGTTATAAATGCTATAAAATATGTAAGAGATAATTACAGCAATGCGGACATGCGAGTTTTTTCACATAGTACATATGTGTTTAAAAAAGGAATTAGATCATCTGTAAATGATTCTTTTCCGCCTTATGATCTTCATAAGCAGTTATACTTACTTTTAAATTCTCCTAATCTAAAGGGCAAAATTAGCTGGGAAAATATAAGTAATGATGGGTGTTATTTACATGACAAAGCAGATAAGTTAGCTAAACAAGCTTCTTTTAAGGAAAAAGATATTCGATTATGGTCTTTAATTGAAAATGCATTAAAAGATGAAAACTAGTAGCTCGCCGCTCATCATCGCTTTTCAGCTCAATACCGAACCTTTTCAGGTTCAAACGCCCTTATAAAAGGACTCGTGTCTAGGTGCAGGGTCATAGCCGCTAGTTATAACCTGTTGGTATAGCTATTGCTACATGACAACGGATTATAACCTATTAAGATTATATTTTGGATAAATACTTTATTTTGGTTTTAGTAGTGCAATATCTCCGAGATAGCATTATCCCCAAATTACAATAGCCCCGACCGGATTTGAACCGGTGTTTCAGGCTCCAAAGGCCTACGTGCTTGACCGCTACACTACGGGGCTTCGTATAGATAATATTGAGATTTTCACTACTAATATCTTGCTTACGAGACAGAAGGATCGTATTCGTATTTAGAAGACTTAAGCTTTTTACGTAAACTGTTGAAATCTTTTTCGTCCTCATAAAACAGCGGCTTAAGCTTAGTTAAGAAATCATCGATCGATTCAGTCGAATAAACGGTCTTTCCGTCTATAGTGGAAGGATAACATATCTTGTCGTTTTTTACTTCCGACAACTGTAGTAAATGCAAGATCATATGACGCCCTTCCATGCTTTTATCCCTTGCTTTGTCTAGCAGGAAGTCCGAATATTTTACTTGTTTTCCGTTGAAGTAAACTTCTATATTCTTTGCATCGAATTTAATTAGTTCACTTGACGCTGTAGTACTAAGTTCTTCTCCAATCTCATCTAAAACTTTTTCATAAAGTTCTCCGGTAACCGGCCTGACGGTTTTTTTGCCCTTATCAATAATATAAAACTCTTTCATCGGTCCATATTCCGATTGAGATCCATCGAGCATATTATCCAAGCTTGATGGCGCGGTCGCATCGTCATTGCGAGCCTTCTCAAGTATCTCGGTGTTGTCTTTTAGAATTAACAAAGTCGTTTCGATAATTTCTTCATTGGCATAATCCATAAACAAGCATCTTTTGACTTTTTCTGAAACGAAATTATTTTTCCCAGCATTGAAGCCTATTGGCTTAAGATTCTTAATTTTCGAATCTATTTTTAATTTTAAGCCGACGGCGTAGACCGAGGGCAATTCGTTTCCTTTACATATTTTTGAGCCGTTTATCGGATCTATTGTCACGGCACCCGTGTCGGCATCGTAGTATTTTACCGGGCCGGCCGTTTCCAGTGGCGTAGTATCTCCTTTCATCTTGTTATTCGTGTGCAGTACATCTAACATGGAACAGGCTCCTCTCACCCTCGAGTTTTTAAGGTCGTATTCCAGTGCTATTGAATAAAGCAGTGGCTCTGAAATAGCGGATACCATATCTTTCAATGACGGAGCTTCATTTTTTGAAAGATTCAGCAAGTTTTCGGAATCCGCAGCGCATTCCAATATTTTTTCTAGATAGTCAACGTGTTGTCCTTTTTGTTCATCGCAGTATTCGGCGTTTTCTGCCATATCTTCACGGAAGTTACGAACAGGCAAAAAGCATGCCTATTTCGCACCAGTACAGCTACTTTAGAGAGGAGACTTACTATATTAAGCTTTGTCCGTAAAATGCGGTTTTTTACACAAACGAAAAGCAGGGTGGCACGTTTATAAGCTATAACAAATAATCAATCCTATGCAGAGTGAAGACGTGTTTATAGGCGTGCCAATGGCCTCGATAGAGCTAAAACACATAGATTTGCAGACAAAATCGGAAGCCCTAGCGGCTTTGCACGAAGACATAGACGAGGACATACAACAGAAAAAGGACCTAATGGACACGCTGGCTAAAAAATTCGAAAAATTAGACGAACTTTTGCGCAGGCTGTTTGAAGATCTTAACAACGAGAGTATGAAGGGTGCTATAAAACCCGCTTTCAGGGACAAACTGGGCATAGAGGAACTCGAAAGCCAATTGGGCATGAAGTGATATCCTTTTAATTTAGGAAAAATAGTTATAATTCTTATGCAGGGATAGCGAAGCCTGGTTAAACGTGACAGACTCAAGAGCCACGTTTGAGCCATCTGTTCCCTTTGTGGGTTCGGGAGTTCAAATCTCCCTCCCTGCAAGTTTTCGTGTTTTGACGTCTTAAAAACTGCAGAATCAGATATCTGAGATTTTTACGATAGAATTTCCGGAAGGCTTGCTTATAATTATGTTCCTGTCCGCTATGTTTTTCATCGTGTCTTCGTGTGTTACGATTATTATCTGTTTTATCCCCTTTATCTTAGTTATCGCGTCAGAAAGTGCGTTTATGTCTTCTTTGTCGAGCCCGGAAGTAGGCTCATCCATTATCAACAGCTCGTTTTTAGATATGCCACCAAGTGTTGACGCTATAGACGAAAGAGCTATTCTGTATGCCAGTGCGACAGACGTTTTTTCTCCTCCTGATAGAGACCTTGCATCCATAACTTCGTTTTCGGCGATAACATTAAGGTTATAGTCCCTGTCTATGTCAACGATATAATCTGTATTGCTCCTTATCTCATTGAATTTGATCTGAAAATTTGATTTAAACTCCTCTATGAACCTGTCGCGAACATATCCGCGTATGTCTTTTATGTCGTCTCTGAGACCGCTGAGTTTTTCATATAAAGATTCATCGCTTCTTATCTTGGCCTCTAAGGACTTCCTTTTAGTTATCTTTTCTTTCAAAGCCGTAAATTGCCCATTGAGTTCCTGTAGCTCAAGATTTTTTATTTCCATTTCCCGCTTTGATTCTGCGCTTTCCGTGGAAAGTTTGTTATATACTTCCCGAGCCTGTCTAAGGTCGGATTCAAGCACACCTACCTGCGCCCCGTCGAATTTTATTTCTTCCAATTCCTTTTCCAGGATTGCCATTTCTTCTTCAATGCTGCTATTCGACTTTTTCAGTGTAACCAGTATGTTCTTGGCCGCAGATATCTCGTTTATTTTATTTCTTATGTTCACTAGCTCTTCAAGTTCCTTATCTATCGCGGATATCTGTTTGTCTAATCCATTTATTTCCGACACGATCAGGTTCATTTGCTCGCTGTGATTTTCAAGATCGGACTTTTTGCTTGCGATATCGATTTTAAGCGCCTTTTCCTTTGAAATCTCAAATGAATTTAACGCGTTTTCTATTTCCACACCTAATTTCCCAAGATTCAATTCTAGCGTCTTTTTTGGTATTTTATTCGCACCGATTAGATTTTTGTATCTTTCTATTTCGCCTTTACATTTTGATATTTTCTCTGCGTACTCTTTCTGCAGGTGCGAGTCGTCAAGAAGCTCACTGCCGCACATTTTACAAATTTTATCCGAAAGGGACTGCTCCTTCTCTCTATTCAGCGAATCGATGGTTTCGTTTAGCTGTTCTATTCTGCCGGATAACTCGTCAGCGTCCGGCTCGTTTTTTCTCTCCGAAATCGACGCTTTTAGGCTTTCTTCTGTTCTTCTAAGGGCTTCGAGCTTTGATTCATACTCTTTTATGCTCGTGTCCAGTTCGTCCTTTGTTTTCGACATGGCTGTCAATTCTGAGTTTGTTTTATAGAAGGACTCGCGTATCTTGTTCAGGCCCCTTTCTTTTTCCTGTTTTAGCGTGTTCTTTTCACGCCTTTCGTTTATGAGTGCAGTTTCCTTTTCAGGCGTCGTTTTAAGCTCATTTATTTCCGTGTCTTCCAGCTTCTTTTCCAGTTCCTTTTCCTCTCTTTTGTTTTTCTGCAAAGTGGCGCGTTTTTCATCTAACCTGGAAGCTGCGATGTAGTGTTTTTCCTTCGCTTCCATCGCGAATTTTATTTCCGATTCTGTCTTATTTATGTTTGAAGATGCCAGTCCGAGCTCCCTTTCGAGTACGTCGCGTTTCGCGTTAAGCTCTTCGAGTCTTAATCCTATATCCGAACGGCGTTTTTCCAGTTTTATCAATTCGTTCTCCCCTTCTATGAACAATATCGCCTTCTTGTCGGCATCAAGTTCATTTTTAATCTTGTCGATAATGGCTTTCATGTAATCGTAAGTCTTGGCATATCTATCCAGCTGTAGGAGGGAGTCTATGTACTCCTGTTTTTCTTGCGTCGTCTCGAATATCAGGTTCTTTAATTCGTCCTGTTTTATGTACGTTATCGCTTCGAAAGCACGCCTTGGGGACTCTGATTTTATGCCGAGTAAGCTGGCAATATAAACGTTCAGATCGGTGGCACGATTCTGCAGGTCCACTTGTCGGCCTTCCTTAAGCACCTTGTTCATGGAATCGTCATTTCTTACGTTTTCTTTTATCCTTTTCAGCCCGCGCTTTACAGTATAAGACTGGTCGTCTTCCTTTACGCCTAGCTCCAGAGAACCGTTTTCTGTCCTTCTTCTAAGGATCATGCCAGCGTCGCTTTTGTCCGCTATCTTTCCGAATAAACAGTACTCGATCGACATTAGGATTGAGGATTTTCCGCTTCCGGTGTTTCCGGTTATTACGTTTATTCCGTTTGTGAACTCTATGCGTGAGTCCGTATGGCTTCTTACGTTTTTCATTTCTACGTATTCTAATATCATTGTCGCATCGCATCCTCTATTCTTTTTATAACTCCGCTTATGTCCGATTTGGTCTCTGCGGCAGACATCATAAAATCTGCAAGTTCTATCTCCTTATCGCTGTAGCCTTTCGCCTTTAGAAATTCCTTTTCTACGCTGGCTATGTCTTTGCTTTGTAGTGTTATGCTGGTCGCGTCTTTATCAGACAATTTAGACGAATTTACGCTGACGTAAACATAGCCGTTTGATAACGCGCAGTTCTTTACGGATGCGACGTCAAGTTCTCCCCTTTGCCCTCTCATTTTTCCCTCTAACTTTATTATCAGCAGTTTGCCGTAATTCTTTTTCATTAGAGCCTTCGCCTCCGATTCTATCTCGTCGGCGCTTCTGCCATCGCAGTTTATTCTGAATATGTCCCGCTCTCTAGTCTTCAATTTTACATATTCCATCCCAGTTATCCCTTCGCTTCCGTAATCCACCACGTAGAAGCCCCTGTCAGGGTTGTCGACCATCTCTTTCTCGTCGCAGTATTCGGTCGAGCCAGGGTATTGTATAACTCCTCCATTATAGTGTATGTTGTCCCTGTGACCGTGCCAATGCCCCGCAGCGTAATAGTTAAACCCGGTTGGGAGGCTTTCCGTGTCCAGGTCTTTGAACTGCTCGCCCAGCGAGGATATCGTATGATGGAATAGGAAGATTTTTATCCAGGCAGGATCTGAAGACGCTATTTTTAGTTTTTTGAATATTTCGTCCTCTACCCTGCTTCTTTTTCCCCTAATCCCGCATATGAACGCGTTATGGTAGGTTTCCCCTCTCAGCATCACGCCTTCGTCGGTATATTTTATATAACGTTTTGAATTCAGATTCACGAGGAGCCCGTTTCTGTCGAATAATTCGACTATGCTGTCCTCCTCTCCCATGCCGATATCGTGGGAACCAGGAACAATGAAAATTTTTATACCGTTTTGTCTTAGCTTATTTAGTTCGTCTGTCACGAATAGAAGGTCGTTTAGCGAAGGATCTCCTTCGTTAAAAAGATCGCCAGCATGCACTATAAAATCAGGTCTGTTTTTTATAGCATAGTCTATAAGCTGTCTGAACGAATCCTTTACGTCCTCGTTTCGTCGCTCGTCCTTGTAGACTTTCCCTATATGCGTATCGCCGACGTGTATAAATCTCATATCACTAACTAAATTATGTGTTTTGCCTATAAATTATTTTTATGGCGTTCTCGTGCAAACTATTAATTCCTTGATCGTGAAATTAGTATTGTAGGCGATATGGGGAAAGAATTCGTGATAAAGGAAAAAGTAAGAATATACGACACTGACTTACAGGGCATAGTGCACTATTCAGGATATTACAGATTTTTTACGGATGCGCTGGAGCAATTTGCACTTGAAAAGATAGGCGACGGGTTTCCGATAATAGACAAGAAAGCGATGTTCGTTGTAGTAGAATCAAATGCGAGATACCACAAATCAGCCGTATTGGGGGACTTACTGAACGTACGGATAACGCCAGAATTGTTGTCTGATAAGGCGATAAAGTTCAATTTTGCGATAGACAGGAACGGAGACGAAATATGCGACGGATTCATAACACAGGTGCTAATTGACAAGAAAAGATGGAAGGCCGTACAGATACCAAAATTATTAAAGGATAAGCTCGGTTAAGCGGTCAAAAGTCGTCCAAAGTCAAATTTTTTATGTTCTTGAAGGTTCTCCAGGTCTTTCTTATGTATTTTCTTAGCTTTTCGTCCTCAAGCAGGCCTTCGTTCCTTAATTTTACCAAGAATTCCTTTGTGCGCGGGTCCGATGGATACCCGCTACCGAAATCGTAGCCTATTTCTTTGACTATGCGCGACACTTCCCGTTCTCTTTCGGCTTTTGCCAGTATGGATGCAGCGCCGACTTCTATATAGTCCCTGTCAGCATAATTAGCGGCTATTATCTCTTTGTCCCTTATCTGGATTTCAACGTATTTTTTTATTTTGGATGTATTTGCGCTTGGAGAGTCGATTATCAGCCTCTCTCCTGCGAGCGATCTTGCTATGTTTATCATATTGTCAAGCTCCATATAATTCAAGTTCTTTTCATCGTCGAACCTATTGTCTATTTCTTCAGGGGACAATGCGACGACCTTGTATCCATTTGCAATCTCCTTTATTTTCGGCTCAAGTTCGTTTATTTTTTTTATCGAGAGAAGTTTCGAGTCTTTAACACCTAGGTCCTTAAGGGTCTTCGCGTCCTTGTCCTCCAAAGCGACGCCACCGATTGTCAGAGGGCCTATTATCGAGCCGCGGCCGGCTTCGTCAACTCCTATCGTTATCATTTTTTATCTCTTTCGGCTTTGTTCTTTCGTCTGCCCTAAATTTTGCGTGTCCGAAATTTATCAAAAGTTTTATTCCTGCTTTGTCTAGGCCTATCGGGATGTCGCAGGCTCCGTAATTGCTGCCACCCCATATGTAAACCTCCGCTGAGGTGTTGTTGGATATAAGTTCTGCTATGTCAAGTGCATGGAGTTTGAAACCGTCCGGAAGTTGTATAGCGACCTTATCGTACTTCTTTTCCTTTATGCGGTCTATTATAGAATCAAAATCTATGTCGTATTTATTTACTAAATACTTCACTCCGTCGTTTTTTATGTCGTATTTCATGCGCTATTATTTATATTCGTGACTGGGTATAGTTTATATACTTTTAGTATTTTACGGGCACTTTTAAAAAAGATATGCATAGCTACACTAAATCGCAGAGGCAAAAAGCAGTCGCACTGGCCAGGTTCCTTTCAAAAAGATATCCTGATGTAAGGCATCAGGCCGAGAGCCTGTTCAGGATACTCATAAGAACGATAATATCACAACAAAACAGGGACGAGATGACAGACATTAGCTTCAAGAAGCTTTTTTCGCGTTTTAAAACACCGGAAGACTTTGCTGATGCAGACGTAAGAAGTATAGCTTCACTAATAAAACCGTCCGGTTTGTACGCACAAAAGGCACGTGCGATAAAAGATACATGCATACAGCTGATATCCAGCTTCGATGGAAAAGTACCGAAGACAAGAGAAGAACTGATGAGCCTGAAGGGAGTCGGTGGCAAAACAGCGGATATAGTCATGGCTTACGGATATGGGCAGGATGTTATAGCGTGTGATACGCACGTTATATGGGTTGCAAACGCACTAGGGATAGTAAATTCCGCGAAACCAGAGGAGGTCAGAAGCGCTCTAATGGACATTGTGCCAAAGAAGGAAAGAAGGATGCTTAACATAAGAACCGTGGAATTCGGCAAAAATATATGTATAAAATCAAGGCCGAAGTGCAACCTGTGTTCTCTAAGACGCGTCTGCGATTACTACAAAAACGTCGTTTTACCGAGCGGCAGGCTATCAAATGTTCTGTCTGATAAAGATTATTAATCCAAACTAACTTACCTTCTATATGGTCCAGATAGTCAGCGCTAAAAGGGCATTGATAAGCGGGCTTTCATTTTTGAGCCAGCCAAGAATGTGGTTGCCTTTCATAGGGATACTAGCCTCTACGCTGATATTCCTTTACTTCGGCATATACCAGTATCTGGGTCTTTATTTTCAGAACCCATTAAACAACGTGTACGCTTATCAGGCAGGGGATATGACGGTTGCGATGTCGTTGTCATTTGTTCTCGCTTTTATACTGTTTTCAACCCTATTTATTGAATTTGCAGTAATGATAAGATACGCCGTCGACAATAACCTTAAAGCGAGCATTGGCAGGATATTTTTAATAAGCCTGAAGACTTATCCGCGTTTTCTGGTATCGGCGTTGCTTCAGGGGTTGCTGGCACTCGGCGGTGCGATACTATTGATAGTACCGGTATTCTATCTTGGACCCAGGACGCTGTTCGTTTCCGTATTGACGGTTTATGAGGACCTCGGGCCTTTCACTGCACTTTCAAAGTCAAATAAACTGACAAAGCCGATATTTCTGCGCTGCCTGATGGTCTTTGCATTCTATGTCGTTCTTGGTTCGGCTCTTATGTATCTGTGGGGTAACGTCGGTTTTTCAACGTTTTATAAGTTCATTTTCGACGGCGCAACGCTTTCTTTCCTGCTTATAGCGTTTATGATAAGTACCATTTCCCTTTTTAATCAGTTGAATAAGAGCGCATATGCAAGAGGCGGATTTTCATATCTGGAATCGCATATAAAAAGCTTGGGATAATTATAATAATATGGCGAGTGATATTTGGCAAGATTCAATTTCATTTTTGGAAAAAAACATTAAAGAATACGGGATCTTAGTCGTACTCTTCTTAGTGATTCTCGCAGTCATATATTCAATAGCCAGCGGACTATCAACGCTGTTCTTCATCCTTTATGTGGGTAGCATAGGCTTTACTATCGGCTCTATAATCCTGTTTTCATTATGGGGGTTGCTGTACGCGCTAGTGACCGGCACATATATGTTCGCCCTTAAGGATGGAATAAATTCTTTGAACAAAAACCAGCAACTTAATTACGTGGGTTCAATTACAAATGGATTTAAGTCTATGACCAAGGACATGAATATGACCTACACGGTTTCAATAATAGGGCTCGTTAGCGGTTTTATTTATGGCGCATTCAACGCACTTTCTAATTATGGACTGTCAGTGATAGGACAGATATTAAGCGGCGTAGTTTTTGCAGCCGCGATAGTGTTCCTGCTTTCAAAAATGTACGGTCTGAGCATTCCTAAATTAGTGGATAAGATAAAGAGTATAAACCACACGTCGCCGAACGCAGGTTTGTTCATGATATTGACGATAGTCTTACCGATAATACCTATAGTCGGTGCCTTGGAAATATTTATGCTTTCATTTGCCCTTGTAATACTCACGAAATCTCCCGGTCAGACCCAAGCGCAGACGAAAAGATAGGGCGTAAATATATAATTTTCCCGATAGAAAGCTTTATATACTAGATATTTATACTCTAATAATAATCAATTACTTAGTGTAAAAGGTAACCTTGGATATCGAAATTTTTACCCACCGCCTATCCCCAAAGTATAGGGTTCTCTCAGACGATGAGGTTGAGAGTCTTCTGAATAAGTATAATGTTACAAAACGAGACTTACCTAAAATAAAGGCGAATGATCCTGCAGTTACAAAAATAGGTGCTCAGGAAGGTGCAATAATCGAGATAGACCGTAATAGTCCTACCGCAGGGCAGGCAAAATATTACAGGTTTGTAGTAAAGTAACTTGTGTTTATGGATAAAAGAATGGCGTTGTTGGATGCGGCAATCAAGGACATGAATATAGCTGAGCACCACATAAAGTCGTTTGAATATTTCATAGACAACGGCTTACAGAACATAGTCAATAGCAATTCTACGATAGAACCAGTGATAAAACCGGCAGGAGTGACTGAATTTCTAATAAAACTTGGAAAAATAACGGTAGGAAAGCCAGACATAAGAGAAATAGACAGTACCGTAAGGCCGATAATGCCTATGGAGGCAAGGATAAGAGACCTTAATTATGATGCATCCATGACATTGATGGTCTCCTACATCGCTGATAAAAAAGTAATAAAAGAGAAAGAAGTTGTCATAGGCAGAATGCCGATAATGCTGAAATCTAAATATTGCAATCTTTTCGGGCTTTCAAAAGAGGACCTTATTAAAATAAAAGAAGATCCAAACGACCCCGGCGGGTACTTCATAATAAACGGCACGGAAAGGATAATAATAACTACTGAAGATCTTGCACCGAACAATATCCTGATAACAAAAGACAGTCAGGAAGGGATACTGTATTCCGCAAAGATATTTGCAGATGCTGACGATATAAAAGTACCACACACTGTATCTCTGTCATCTAATAACCTACTTTATGTTACTTTCGGGAAAATAAAACGCTTCCCGGCGGTTACACTGTTGAAGGCGCTCGGAATCACCAGTGACGCAGAACTGATAAAACTTCTTGCAGGCGGCAATGAAGATATGGAAAACACGCTGCATGTTAACTTAGTAGCATTTCCAGAGAAAACCGAAAAGGAATCTCTTATAGCAGTTGGTGAAAGTCTGCACTCGGTGCACCCAATAGAAACCGCGGAAACTAATATCGATTCGCTTCTGTTTCCTTTCTTAGGGAGGACGAATGCGTCGAGAGGACTTAAGGCTGAGTATCTTATATTTGTGTTACGCAGACTGCTCGCATCGGCTGAAGAGAAAAAGGAAGTCGACAAGGACCACTACTCAAACAAGCGCTTGCATTCAGAATATTACAATATGGACATGCTTTTTAGGTTTGTTTTCAGACAGGTTCTTAATGATGCGAAATATAATTTTGAAAGGGGCATAAGAAAGGACAAGATACCCACACCAGAATATATATTCACAGCGGATCAACTGACTTCAAGATTAAGGTCATCATTTGCAACTGGACAATGGGTGGGCGGCAGAGTAGGCATAACGCAACATCTTGACCGAAGAAGTTTTCCTTCTACAGTTTCACACTTAAGGAAGATAGAGTCTCTTCTTACTTCTAACAGAGAAAATTACCGTGCTAGGGATCTTCACGGCACCCACTTCGGAAGATTCTGCGCCGTTGAGACGCCAGAGGGTCCTAAAATCGGACTTACAAAGAATTTAGCGTTACTATCAAGAATATCAATCGACGGTGTCTCTGAAAAGGAGATATCCGCTGAGCTTAAGAAATACGGGGTAAAAGTGCTATGGACTTAGTGTTTTTGAACGGAAAGCTAGTTGGAAAGAGCGACGACGGCAAGGGTCTTATAAAAGCGTTGATAGAAGATAGGCGCGCCGGAAAGCTTCCTTCTTCGTTAAACACCAGATATATAGAAGAAACATCGAGTGTCATGATAAATACCGATGGTGGCAGGCTTACGAGGGCGTTGATAGTCGTTAAGAACGGCAGGCCTTTGGTGACGGAGGAAGACGTCAAGCTGCTTGCAGAGGGACACATAACGTGGAACGATCTCATAAACTCCGGCAAGATCGAATACTTAGATGCGGATGAAGAAGAAGGTGCGTATACTGCCCTTTCAGAGGATGAAGTAACAAAAGAACACACACACCTGGAAATAACTCCTCTTTCAGTTTTCGGCACGCAGGCTTCGCTTTTGCCCTTTATAAATCACAGTAACGCGCACAGAAATGTTACGGCTGTAAAAAGCGTGCAGCAGGGTGTCGGGATATATTCCACTAATTATCTGATAAGGATGGACAATGATTCGATGATAGCCGTCGATCAACAGATACCTCTTGTTAGGACAAAAATATACGACAGTGAGAATTTCAGCACACACCCACTCGGGCAGAATATCGTTGTCGCAGTCATGTCCTATCTTGGCTACAATATGGACGATGCAGTAATAATAAACAAGTCCTCTGTTGAGAGGGGGCTTTTCAAATCTTTATTCTTCAGGCCTTACAAAGTCGAAGAGACAAAATATATCGGCGGGCAGACAGATTCAATATGTGTGCCGGACAAGGACGTTATAGGTTACAGATCAGAAGATTCTTACAGGTTCTTAGACGATGACGGTATAGTACCTCCCGGTGCAAAGATAGACAGTGGAGATGTCCTTATAGGCAGAGTGTCTCCTCCACGATTCGTTTCATCAGTAGATAAATTCAGGCTCGGCTTACAGAAGCAAGTCGAATCATCGGTGGAATGTAAGACAGGAGAAGGTGGTGTGGTCGACAATGTTTTCGTTACCTCCACAGCGGATGGTAATAAGTACGTTTCATTAAAAGTAAGACAGGACAGGACACTGGAAGTAGGTGACAAGTTTGGTACTAGAAGCGGACAAAAGGGAGTCGTCGGCATGCTTTTGAATCAGGAAGATATGCCATTTACATTATCAGGAGTAGTGCCCGATCTTCTTTTTTCTCCATATTCATTACCATCAAGAATGACCATGGGTTACTTGCTTGAGCTTATAGGCGGTAAAGTAGGCGCTATGGGGGGCAGGTACATAGATGGAACTTCGTTCACTGGCGAAGACGAAGAATCTCTAAGAAAGGAATTAGCTTCTTTCGGTTTTAGAGAAAATGGAGTAGAGCTTATGTATAATGGTATAACCGGCGAAGAAATGAAGGCAAGAATATTCGTTGGTGACATGCTATATATAAGGCTTAAGCACTTCGTAGCAAACAAGATACAGTGGAGGGCGAGGGGACCGATACAATTGCTTACCAGACAGCCGACAGAGGGAAGATCGAAGAGCGGCGGTCTTAGACTTGGAGAGATGGAGAAAGACGTATTTGTGGCGTATGGTGCTGCACTTTCTCTTAAAGAAAGGTTCGATTCAGACAAGGTTACAATACCAGTTTGTTCAAAGTGCGGGCTTATATCTGTTTATAATGTAAGAAAAAGGACGGGATACTGCCACCTTGATGGTGAAGACGCACCGATTAAACTTATAGAGGTGTCGGCATCTTTCAAGATACTATTGGACGAACTGAAATCGATAGGCATATATCCAAAGATACTGCTTGGGAGAAAAGTATGAAACTGGACACAAATTTTGTATACAATAAGATAATGGGTATAGAATTCGGGCTTCTTTCGCCGAAAATCATACAAAAGATGAGCAGTGTTTCTGTTACATCTTCAGAGTTGTATGATATAGACGGTTTTCCGATAGACGGCGGTCTAGCAGACTTAAGACTCGGGGTTACCGATCCAGGCCTTGCATGCAAAACATGCAACAATACTATAAGGGACTGCCCCGGACATTTCGGTCATCTTGAACTGGCAAGGCCAGTCTTCAACGTAAAGACGGTACAATACGTCTATAGCATAATAAACGCTACATGTAACTCATGCGGCAGGATACTTATCCCAGAAGCTTCGTTGAAGAAACTGAGTGAAAGCATACTCAGGATAGAAGCTCAAGAGGGAGTCCAGAAAAAGAATAAATTCATAAAAACGATAATAAAACACGCTAAAAACATAGCCATATGTCCGTTCTGCAGGGAAAAACAGCAGAAGACAAAACTGGAAAAGCCTTACACGTTCCTTCTTGCAGGCCAAAAACTTACGCCTGTTGATATACTCGAACGATTGGAGAAGATAAAGGATTCAGATCTGCAGTTTCTTGGTTTGGATCCGGACTATTCAAGACCAGAATGGATGATAATAACCATATTGCCAATACCACCGATAACTATCAGGCCGTCGATAACTTTGGAAAACGGCCAGAGGAGTGAGGATGATCTTACGCACAAACTTACCGATATAGTAAGAACTAATCAAAGACTAGCGGAAAACATAAAATCTGGTGCTCCAGAAATAATAATAGACGAGCTTTGGGATCTATTACAGTACCATGCTACTACTTTTATATCGAATGGCGTCGCGCAGGTACCTGTCGCCAGACATAAATCCGGCAAGAAATTAAAGACACTCGAAGATAGGATAAAGGGAAAAGAAGGAAGATTCAGGGGATCCGTGCTTGGGAAGCGTGTGAATTATGGTGCAAGGTCAGTAATAGCCCCAGACCCGTTCCTGCGTACTGAACAAGTCGGTGTACCAATAACGGTTGCAAAGGAACTCACATACCCGGAACATGTTACGGAATTTAACTTGAATAGGTTAAAGAAACTCATAGAGAACTTCAAAGAGTATCCAGGTGCAAATTATGTCATAACACCAGATGGTATAAAGAAGAAAATAACCGACACGACAGTGAAAAACATCGCGGATGAAATTAAGCCAGGCTATATCGTAGAAAGACACCTTATAGACGGCGACATGGTACTTTTCAACAGGCAGCCATCCCTTCACAGACTATCAATAATGGGACATTATGTAAAGGTTTTACCATATAGAACATTCGGTATAAACCCTACCGCTACGCTCCCATACAATGCAGATTTCGACGGGGACGAGATGAACATACACGTTTTGCAAAACGAGGAAGCACTCGCAGAAGCAGACATGATAATCAATATAAAACACAACATCGTATCACCAAGGCACGGACTTCCACTTATCGGAGCTGCACAAGATTACATATCCGGATGTGCATTGCTGACCAACAGAGACATTCAACTTTCAAAAGAGGACGCAGAGTTTCTTCTTGTAAACATAGGAATGGAAGTTGATCTGACTAAAGAAAAATACGCAGGAAGAGAGATATTCAGCATGCTTCTTCCAAAGGACTTGAACTTTGACAGCATAAGCAGCACCTACAAACTGTCAAAGGAAGATGACGATTACGTTAAAATAAAGAACGGTAGGCTTGAAAGCGGAGTCATAGACAGCGCTACTATAGGAAAGGAAAATGGAAGTCTTCTTCAGTTCCTGTTCGTAAGATACGGCTCGCAAACAACTGCAGATTTCATAGACCACGCAACTAAGTTGGGGCTAATGGTACTTTTGAAATTTGGTATGAGTGCCAATATATCAGACTTCGACTTGCCGTCAATAGCGGACGAGAAAATAAGAGAAGTCATAGACAACGGCGAGAAAGAGGTAGACGCTCTAATAAAGAACTATGACGAGACCACTGAAATAAGGATAATTAACCTTACTAACAAGCTTAGAAGCAGAGTAAGGAACGTAATAGACACCTTCATAAACAAGAAAGGCAACATGATAGAAACCATGATAACGACCGGTGCAAAGGGAAGCGTAATAAATCTTATTCCAACGGTAGGTGCTGTAGGACAGCAGCTATTGAGAGACGTCAGAATAAGTGCCGGATTCGAAGGCAGACTGACATCACACTTCAAGAAATATGATAAAAGTCTTAAGGCAAGGGGTTTCATAACCTCAAATTACAAGAAAGGACTGAACCCGGTGCAGTACTTCCTACACTCCGCAAGCGGTAGAGAAGGTTTGATGGACAACGTGATAAGAACACCGATATCTGGTTACATGCAGAGAAGACTGTCGTCCGCGTTGCAAGACATAAAAGTTTATAATGACAGATCCGTAAGGCTAGGTAACAAGAAGATAATCCAGTTCACGTATGGAGAAGACGGCCTTGATGTGTCTCTAAGCGACAAAGGAGATTTGAAGATATAGACAATATGGAAATACCTCAAAAATATATTGAAGCTTACCGCAAGAAGTATGGGGAAGATGCGGATATTGAAGAACTTAGGAAAGTTTACGAAAGGTCTTTGATAACTACGGGAGAAGACGTCGGTGTAATAGCTGCACAAAGCATAGGTGAGGCAAGTACTCAGCTTACGTTAAGAACAAAGCACGCCGCGGGTTTGACGGCAATAAACACAACGTCAGGACTTCCAAGATTGGTTGAAGTGTTCGATGCAAAGAAGGAGATATCTACACCGACAATGGAAATATATCTAAAGCCGGAGCAGGGACATTCAAAACAGAAAGCTTACGATTTTGCGAACAGTATAATAGAGGTAAAAGCGAAGGAACTGTTCTCTTCATACGCCCTTTCATTGAGCAAAAAATCCATAGAATTTTATTGTAATAGGGACGCAATAAAGGCCTACGGTTTGACTTTAAGGGATATACAGGCAAAATTCGAGAAGCTGGTAAAAAGCATGTCCGTAGAGGGAGATACTCTGATAATAAAAGACAAATCGGCGGATTCAGTAAAGAAACTCATAAAACTTAGGAATAAACTTAACGATGAGACAATATCGGGAGTATCAGGGATACACCGCGCGATAATTAATTCGACACAGGACGGCGAATTTTGGATAAAAACGGTCGGAAGCAACCTTCAGCATGTGCTTTCGCTTGAGGAGGTTGACCAAAGCAGGACCTCGTCCAACGACGTTATGGAAGTTGCAAAGGTGATAGGGATAGAAGCCGCACGAAATCTTATAATCGAAGAAGTCGCAAAAGCACTTCAGACCGGCGGTCTTACTGTAGACTACAGGCATATACTTTTAATAGCTGATGCGATGTGCGTAGACGGCGAAGTAAGGGGAATCGGAAGGTATGGGTTGAGCGGTGAAACAGAATCTGTTTTTGCGAGAGCATCGTTTGAAATACCATTGAAACACCTTATGGAAGCTAGCATGTTCCATGAAACCGATGCATTTAAATACGTTGCTAATAATGTTATGTCTAATCAGGTAATCCCAATAGGAACTGGTTCAGTAAAGTTAGTGGTAAAAGAGAATGGAAAAGAAGCTAAAACAGATGATACAGGAAAAGATAAAGGGCAATAAAGTCTACATAGGACTTAATTCTACGCTTAGAGCATCAAAGAGCGGTCAGGTGTCAGCAATAGTATTCGCTTCGAATGCAAGCGAGGATCTTATAAACACACTTAACACTTTAGACATTCCAAAATATGAATATGAGGGTGACAGTGAAGCGCTTTCCATCGCGCTTGGAAAATCGTTCAACATAGTCGTTCTAGGTCTTAAAAAGTGAAATATATGAATATAAAACTAGACAGCGAAACACTATCTTCCATGAGCGTATTCTCGAACACAACGGGCGTTATGCCTAAAGACTGTATGCAACTGGATGATAAGTTCCTATTCGTCGTTAATCAGGGCCAGGCTGGAATGTCTATAGGAAAAAACGGCGTCAACGTCAAGATGCTCGAAAAGATGTTCAGCAAAGAAGTATTGATAGTCGAGTATGCAGACGATCCAGTAAGGCTTCTGGAAAATATAATAAGACCAGTAAAAGTGCTTTCCGGTTACGTTACGGAAACAACAAACAGCAAAAAAATACAGGCTTCTATAGATGGCAAACTCGCTTTAAGCAGGCTCAGGATAGCAAAAACTCTGATGCAAAGGTATTTTAATATAACTGATATCAATATTAAATAAATTTATGACAAAAACACGCGGATTATTCAACGGAAGGATGTTGCTAAAGAGAAAGGCAAAAGTCAGATTCAGCAAGAGAAGAAGTAAGGCACATTTTATAGGCTCTTGGAGGAAATACGACCCCCTTGAAGGAGCACCGCAGGCAAAAGGCATAGTTCTTGAAAAAGTCGAAATAACTCCTAAGAAGCCATCTTCTGGTAAAAGAAAATCCTGCAAAGTGCAGCTTACTAAGAACGGAAAATCAATAACGGCATACATTCCATTCAGCAAGGGAGTCTCATTTGTCGATGAACACAATGACGTAATGGTAGAAAGGATAGGCGGAGCACAGAAGGGTGCACGCGGTGATCTCCCAGGGGTCAAATTCATAGTCACTAAGGTTAACGGGATATCAATAAAGGAACTTGTAAAGGGCAGGAAACAGAAGCCAGTAAGGTAGATCTAATGGAAGAGCAAACAAACGAAAATGTGAATAAAGAGCAGCCAGTGCAAGTCCAGGAAAAGACAGAGACAAAGAAAGAGAAACATAAAGAGATTAAGGAAGAGGTCTTCAGTAACATAAAACTTTTCGGTAAATATTCTTTGACAGCAGAAGTTAAGGATGCTGGTCTGAAAAATGTAATTGGGCTCAAGCCGCTTGTTCTCCCAAAGAGCGCAGGCAGACTTTCTCAGCAGAGGCTTGCAAGAACTAGAGTAAACATAGTGGAACGTTTGATAGGTCACTTAATGGTACCTGGCCATAAGGGAAAGAAGCACCTTCGAACATCAAAAATCATGTCAGGGAGATACTACACAACGTATAAACTTGTTGAGGAAGCGTTTGAGAAAATAAGTAAAGCTGGACAGGATCCTATAGAAGTACTAATCAGGGCAATAGAAAATTCAGCGCCAAAAGAAGAAGTGATGGGATTGCTTATCGCAGGACAGAGGCTTTCGAAACAGGTAGATGTTTCTCCTATCCGAAGAGTAGATCTTGCACTAAGATGGATTGCCCAGGGCACATTCCAATCATCGTTTTCAGGTAAAAAGGCTTCGGATGCGCTTTCTGAAGTGCTTATGTCTGCTGCACAGAACAAAGATGTGTCTTTCCCGGTATCAAAGAGGATCGACACGGAACGTCAGGCAGCATCAAGCAGATAAATTTAATTCAAAGAATCTGTTCTATCGTTTTTATGTACTTGCTATAGTCTACTCTGTCAGATACGGTTTTTCCGGCTATGGCAAGCTTCATCTTTTTTACAGTCTTACGCAGATTGCTTGTGTTGTCTATCTGCATAACCTTATCATGCAATTCGCACGCCTCTATATATTCGCCGTCAATCGCTTCGAATAATACGTTGTCACATATTTTTTCTTTGCTGTATCCCCTTTTGGACAGTCTTTTAATTAGCACGTCCGGCCTACACCTTAGCACTACAAATAACCCAATCTTATTTGACGTTAAAAAGTGCGACATGTGAGACACTATCACGCTGTTGTCCTTTAGTCCTAGCCCGACCAACTTGTTTAGTTCCGCAGGACTTATTTCCTTTGTTAAACCTCCCGAACCAAGCAATTTATTCACGTCAACTACATTATAGCCAGTTTCACGAGAAAAAAGACTAGCTACAGAATGTTTTCCAGTACCTGGGACGCCAGTCAAAGCGATAATCATAATATAAATTCTTGTCACACCTTATAATAAGTTTATGTCATCCAGCTCAGACACACCTGATGAATATAAAATAGCAGTCGCGTTGTCGCAGGACGACAGTGACTTGGAGAAATTATTAGCTGATTATCCGAGCCTCCTAAAATACAGGAATTATCTTAATTCTAATGCGGCAAAAAAATATGGAATTCGTGGCGTATACCGCTTTTATTCAGGTCTGATAGGCGTATTAGCACCGGAACTCATAATACGCCACGGTACGGTGAAACCACACGGACTAAAATATAAAATAAAAAAAGCGATTGGGTTGCTTTCCCCGTTAAACTCAAGCACAGCCGTATACAATAAGCTGGGGAATTACACAAAAAGTGATTCAATACTTAATGGGGTAAGGGTATCCTCGCTTCTAGCCCATTTTATGGCTTATTTCTTGCCGGCGCTATTTTTCATACCAGCGCAGCTTATGGCCGGCAATGGCGAGCAAACACTTACAGAGACCCTTCTTTCTCAGACCGGCCTATACATGTTCTCTTCGATAGCCCTTTCTGGTTTTTTGATGGGTTCGCTCGCAAATTACGTAGTAAAAAAAGTTAGTTTTTGGAAGAGAAATAAAGTTTCGATTAGCGAAGAAGAGATATCAGAGGACTTAGCTTCATATTCAGTTGAACTTAATCGAATAGTTAACGATTATAAAATTAGATTCTCCAACGACAAAGAAACGGCAGTAACTCTAGAAGAGTTTGTCGGTCTGTACAAAATGCTGTCTTTTCCCATATCAATGAAGACAGAATGGGACATAGCTGAGACAAGAGGACAAGAAGAAAAAACGTTAGCTTCCATAAAAAATGTTTTAAAAAAAGTGCCAAATCGGAAATCTATCAAATACTCGTTTTCTAATTCACCAAACGATGTAGGAAGCGCATTCTGGTTTAGGCCGTTTCTGGGCAGGCTTCATAAACGGAAAATAGTCGGAAAAACGACCATAAACATCAATGATGTCGGAAGCAATCTTGAGTATTCCTTATATCTTGGACACGAGTTTTCACACTTAGCCGGAGCCGCTAGCGAACCAATAGCCGAATTTTATGCGAAGAAGATATTGGAGGATCTGTCCGAAAATTACCCGCACGAAGGATATGACATGTTACGCGCAACCGAAAGATTATGCGATGTAATAAACGCATTCTACTATCTTGTAAGGGACCCAAAAAAACTGCGTAAATCCCTAAAGAAAGCGGGCGTTCCCTTGTTCATTTTGGAAGCGTTTGACAATGATTATAACTCCATCCCAATCCAATTTTATACTTCGGAGGAAGACATATACAATCCAGATCTATTATATAAGTCATTTGTGTATTACGTATCGAAACGAGAAGAAAGGGGCGAATTAAAGTTAAAGAGGGGCATATATAGGTGAGAATTCGCTATTCACAATGCCTATGAATCAAAGTTTAAATATCTGTTGCAATATTAATTTTTTAATACAATTTATATGGTAAAGACAAAAATAAGACTTGAACAGTTAATCCCAAACGATTATAAAACTGAATATTTGGATTACATAAACGACGCTGCCATATCCAGATACGGGATGGAGGGCGGACTAAGATTTTACGAGGGAGTAAAGGAGACTTTCTTAGGTATGCAAGACCATACTCTCGTTAGACATCCCAACAGACCGAAGAAGACAAGTCTTCTATCAAAACTCTTAACTATCGAACCTATACATTTTTTCCTAACTGTTTTCGACCGAACGGTGGCTAAATCGAAGCACAGGCTTCTTTCCGCATCTGCAGGCGCCTTCGCTCTTACAACATACTTGCAAAGTATTATGTTCTCTTTAGGTGCCTTAAGTGCGCAGGCAGCGACCGGTTTGCCTATACAAGAAATTTTTAGTTCAATACCTTCTTCGGTACTTATCTCTATGTTTTTAGTAGGTCCAATTAGTTCTGCCGTCTTTATAGGCGCGGCTCAATCAACACTGGTAGGTTTTAATAAGATAAGAAATAGTGGCAAAGGAATAACACTTGAGGAAATAGAATCGGATATACAAAGATACTCCAGTGACTTTAGGAAAGTATGGGATTCTTACGTAGATAACTTTTCTAAAAATAAGACCGAGGATCCTTCAGTAGCAGAGATAAACGGCATGTACATGCTTGTCACCACACGAGAAAGTATTTTCGCAAACAAGAACAAGCGCAACTTGAAAGTGCACGATAGATCGATACTAGATACCATAAAGAGAGTGTACAAAAAGGAGATTTCTTCAAATGTTATTTTTCATCCAGATATAAGAAATATAGGTGGGGTGACTTTATTACCATCCGTTCTTTTAGGGCTTTCAACAAGAAAATCGGATTATATTTTCGGACCGGTTATATTAAATAAGTTAAGACTATACGCGAATCCGAATTATGACGATGCACTTGCCCATGAACTAGCGCATGCGGCAGGGTTTATGTCAGAATCACGCGCAAATTATTTTGCACTTAAAGTCATGGACGAGTTAAATCACGAGCACCCGCTTGAAGGATATGATATATACTCTTCTGTAAATAGACTATGTTTTGCAGTTTCGGCCTTATCAGATAAATTAAAGGACGAAGAGCGGTTTCAAGAGCGGCTCACCGCTTTAAGCGTGCCGAAATTCGTATTTCAGGCGATAAGATCTCCGTTTTCGCCGGAAATATCGCCTCTTCCCGGTCTAGAGGAAGCCCTTTCTGGGGAATTTGGCAAAATGAACGCCGAATTCTCAAAACAATATTCTACCAACACTTACTATGTGACTAAAAAGGTAGAAAAAGGCATGCTAAGACTCGATATGCATTCTTACTGACTACCCGCACATTATCTATAAATAATAACTCTATAAACTATGTATATGAACGTGGATGAAGCAGTGGCAGCACTGAGTTCGAATGATAAGCGCATACTTAAATGCCTGTCCGATAACTCAAAATATGCTGGAGACATAGCTCTTGAAATACAACTTGACAAGGCTTCAGTCCTTTCCTCTTCGAGAAAATTGCTCGAATTTGGGCTTGTAACTATCAATAACGAAGTCTCGATGGTCTATACGCTTACGGACATCGGTAGAGGTTATTTAAGCACGGGTCTGCCGGAGCTGATAATCACTAGGAAGTTGGTTGAAAAAGGAAATGTTTCGCTTTCCGACGCCTCAAAATTAGGACTTGAAAAGGAAGAACTTAACGCATCTATAGGCTTACTTAGAAAACAAGGCATAGTCGAACTAAAAGCAGGGACGTTGATATATGCCGGTAAAGGTGCGGAGAATATCGAGTCTAAGTCAAGGCTTTTGTTAGAGATAAATCATGGAGAGGTTCCCGCCGATACAGAAAGCATAAACGAGTTTTTGAGAAGGAAACTAATAGTAGCTAACGAAAACATAAAAGAGAGTCTTAAGATAACTTCGCTGGGTACGTCCGTGTTGCGTTCGAAAGAGTTCGATAAAGAAGTTGTTGATAAACTTACATCAGACATAATAAAGAATTGGAAAGGCATCGCTTTTCGTAGATACTCTCTAAATGCGAGAATACCGACGCCAGTTTACGGCAAGAAACACATAACAAAACAGTTCATAAAAATGCTCAGGGAAAATCTTACTGCGATGGGCTTCGAGGAGATGCAGAGTAACTACGCCGAGGCCAGTTTTTGGAATTTTGACGTTATGCTTTTTAAGCAGGATCACCCGGACAGGGACATACAGGATACGGTTTACCTCGACGGAAGAGTTAATAACCTTCCTCCAGAGCTTCTTTCAAAGGTGAAAAACGTGTATGAAAATGGCTTCAAAAGAAATTCAAAAGATTTTTCTGTAGGCTATCGTATGCCTTTTGATGAAAAGAAAAGCAGGGTCCTAATAATGCGTGCACACACGACAGCGACTACCTTTAGGTATTTTTACGATAAAATATCAAAGAATAAGGATAAACCTGCAAGATACTTTTCGATAAGCAAAGTGTTTCGCAACGAAACTTTGGATCCAACCCATCTGCCAGAGTTTTACCAGATTGAAGGGATAGTGTATGACGACGGGCTCACAGTATCGGATTTGAAGAGCTACATAACGGAGTTCTATAAACGAATGGGGATAGACAAGATAAGGATTAAACCCACTTATAACCCTTACACGGAGCCCAGTCTAGAGATACAGGCATTCAGTCCAAAGCTAAACAGATGGCTAGAGGTAGGTAATTCCGGAATGTTCAGACCAGAGACTTTGGAGCCGTTCGGGATAAAAAAGAACATAATAGCATGGGGATTTGCATTGGAAAGGCCCCTATCACTTCTGCTTGCAACGAACGACCTAAGGCTTATCTACGGCGCGTTTTCAGATTTAGACCTGCTTAGAGAAATAGAGTACGCAAGGCTCTCTAGGAAACTCTGATATGGTAGTCATAAACAGCTCTATAGACGAAATGAACGGCTTGTTGGGAGCAAAACTGACATTAAAAGATTATCAAGACATATCTTTCAAGTACGGGCTTGATCTGGAAAGCGACGGAGAATACCTAAATTTTGAATTGACTTCGGACAGGACGGAGCTAATATCAAAATACGCATTGGCATTTCTTTTAGCACAGTTTTTTGGTTCTAACGTAAAAAGACACGATAAGCTTTCCTTAACCAAGGATAAGAACATAATTATAAAAAAAACTGATAGGACATTTGTAAATATATTAAGAGTTAAACTCGGAAAGCCAATAGGCAACGCGCTAAAAGATTTGATTGGAATAGAAGAAAAATTGGATTTTGTAGTTGGTAGAAAAAGAGCCTCCGCGGCAATCGGGATGTTTGATGTTTCAAAAATAAAATTCCCGATAACTTATTCTGAGGTTGATAAGAGTGATGTTAACTTTGTGCCATTAGGCAAGACGGAGACGCAGAACTATAAAGAAATAATTAATGGAACAGAGCAGGGAAGGACTTATTCCTCTTTAGTCGGTACAAAAGCAGTTGTGTGGCTCGATTCGAAAGGCAGGATTTTTGCGATGCCGCCGATAATAAATGCTGATTTCTCTTCTATAACAGAAGATACAAAAGAGATACTTTTAGATATAACCGGGCCGAGCAGAAGTGCAGTAAATACTCTTACAAAATCATTGATTTTTAATCTGCAATTCTTTGGAGAGGTCACAGTAATACAACCTTCCCAAGCATCAGGTTCCATAGACACCAAACTGTCGTTTGAGCAGGCCAATTTCAGTTTGGACACAGATTATGTTAAGAGAACGCTCGGAATCGACGTGCGCATTGCAGATTTAGTCAAAGTATTGAAATCCGCGGATTATAAGGTTTCCATATCAAACAAGAATTTGGTTGTGACTCCAAAATTCTATAGACAGGACGTTATACATCAAGTCGACATATTAGATGACATACTTAGGTTTTTAGGTGTAGACAAACTATCGACCCCACCAATACGTACGTATACCGCGGGCAAAAAACTAGACGGAACGCATGCCCAAGATGATATAAGGGATACTCTAATCGGCTTGGGCTATGAGGAAATGGACCTAAACGTACTTACAAACAAGTCTACCCAACTTGAAAAGACGGCGGTAAAATCAACAGATTACGCCGGAGTAATAGAGTCCAAGAGCGGAGAAATTAATATGGTAAGATTGAATCTTTTTCCAGAAATGTTACGATTCATATCAAACAATATGCACAAGAGGTTTCCACAAAACCTGTTTGAGATAGGTACAATAATAAAAGCGGAAAACTGTGATGTATCGTTTAAAAACAGAATCAAACTATGTATCGTCTCCTGCAGTGAAGTTTCAAATCTAAGTGTCGTAAGACTTGCGCTTGAACAGGCGTTAAAGAATTGCGCAGAAATAAAGGATATATCACTGGATGAAAGCGAGTATTTACAGCCGGTTAGAGATGCTTTTATAGACGGCAGGGTAGGGGCAGTCAGAATAAAAGATAAGGACGTAGGTTTCATCGGAGAAGTGCATCCACATGTACTAAACAATTTTAGACTAGAACTGCCAGTATCTGTTGCAGAGATATTTTTAGACGAAATATTATGAACTGCGAGCTTTGTGGATTTAACGACAAAAAATTCTTTGAAGTTGACATAGAAGGCTCAAAGATGGTGGTCTGCACAGAATGCGCAAAATCCGGTAAAGTGATCAAGGAGCTGTCAGATGAAAGCGCACCAGTAATAAAATCGGAGCGCGAAGTTTCTTTTGTAACCGATTACGAAAAAGTTCTTTCTAGCGCGGCGGCAGGAAAACACATAACCGTTGCAGAAATAGCCGATAAGCTAAAAGAATCTCCTTCAACATTAGATAAGATTTTCTCAGGTAAGATATTACCAAGCGAGGAGCTGTCTAGAAAACTGGAGAAACTATTAGATATTAAGTTGTTTGAATCAATAACTTACAAGCAAAAAACGAAGGCGAAGGACGCCAATCTTACAATAGGCGACGTAGTAGAAATAAAGCACAAGCAGAGGTAGCGAAGCGGTCAAACGCGTAAGGCTTAGGACCTTATGGCTCAGGCCTTCGTGGGTTCAAATCCCACCCTCTGCAATTTTTTACAAAGACGTTAACCTCTATGGACTTAGAAAGGGACATTATATTATAAAAATAACTTTTTAAGTTATTTTTAGATCTGTATATCTAGATTTTATAGTTTCTGAAGACTTCTCATTCAATTTTATCGTTTTTATCCCTACAGTGTCTAAGAACTTCACGCAACCTTCGCATGCCCTATAGTGACCTATCAAATAGAGAGTTGCGCCGCTGAGCTTATTAAGTTCTTCTTCCGAAAAAGCTGCACGAATGTCGCTTTCTGATAAGCTCAAATGGCTCGCGTACTTTCCAAGTTCAGAGTAGTTTCTGTCCTTGCGGATTCCCAGTGCCGCGACAACTTCCGCGTGGATCGGCTTGCACAGTTCATAATTTTTACCGGTCTTAATTGCCATTCTCGGGCAGCATGAAAATTTTTCCCTATAATCGTATCCTTCAGGAGCGCAGAAGTTACAGCCGACAGATAAGACTTCATTGTCCTTGATTATAGCGGCAGCAGTCTGTGTCTTTAGGCAGGTAGAACTTGACAATATCTCATCCAATTTTTTCCATATAGCTTCATCAGAAAGCCCCCTCATCATAATATCCAGTTAGAGATATTCTGTAGTATAAAAAGCTTATTTGAGTCCGCAAATGCTGGTATTAATAATCGACATCGTCGATTTTACGCTTTTTATTATGTATACGTGGTCTTAGCACCTTCAAATTAAGGATTTAAATATATAATTGTTATCTATAGTATAGTAAAATAACTAATGAGAGGTGCGCTATGGATTTACCAATAGATAAGTTCCTGAACGTCTTCAAGAGAAAAGTTGACCTTGAGGACTCGAATGAATATGTAGAACTTGAAGTTGAACAGAAGGATAAGCCCACTACAAAGTTATTCGTGAAATACTATACTGTCAATAAGTTTGAAGATTCCGCGTCGGTTTTAAATGATATCCGTTCCGGATATACTCTTTCTTTCGTAAGAGTAAAAGATTTGAGAGAAAAGGGCGGCATAGACGAACTTAAGAGGACCATATCCAAACTTAAGAAAAGTGCGGATGCAGCCGAGGCGCAGATAGTCGGCATAGACGAAGATTACGTGCTTATAGTTCCTAATTTTGTAAAAGTCGAGAAGGGAAACGTTTTAACCAACGCTTGAATCGCCTTTTTCTTTGTGCGATTCTGCTACATAAGCTACGGCTATAGCCTTGTTTTCGTCCCTGTCCTTTACAATGTTTAGTTTCGTCAGCTTTTCGTCGGCTTCTTTAATATCTGTATCCTTAATCTCGCCTACTTTTACGGCATTGAAGGAATAATACACATCATCAAATAAATCCGCAGCACTGCCTTCAACACCTACGACGTCTGGCTTTGCAGTTGAGAGTACCTTAAGCAAGTCGTTTACGTCCTTTAAGCGATATATCTGAACCGAGTTTCCTATTATTACGGCCAACACTATCTGTTTTCGACTCAACAATATCCCTGCGCTTTTCATGTATCCTTACAAGAATCAATTCCTCGAAGAAGAACTTCTTAGAATCAAGTATACTGTACTCTAAATTATTAGATTCTATCTCTTTATAAACTTTTTCCAAGCTGTGAGCACTAGACAGAATTAAGAAAGCCATGCCGCCCTTGTAAAGGTGGGATTTAATTTCTTTGATGACTCTTATGGTTAATTCTTGTCCCTCCTTTCCACCTATAGTTGACAAGTCCAGAGAAGTTGAAACAGAACTGTTATCCGGGAGATACGGCGGGTTCATCAATATTATGTCGAATTTCTCGTTTTGTAAATTTTTAAAGGCGTCAGATTTAATTACTCTTGCGTTTTTTATGCCGTTCTTTTTTATATTGTGTTTTATCAGTTTTATAGCCGCATCACTGATGTCAGTAAGAACTACGCTTTCAGCAGATTCCGAAGCATTCAATCCTATCACACCAGTTCCCGCAAACATGTCCAAAACCCTGCCGCGCGCATATTTTACGGCTTCTAATAATAGCAAAGAATCATCCGATACAGGGTAAACGTCGTCGCTTTCATCTATTTGTGCCATACACCGATTTCATAGGAGTTCGTTCAAATGGACTTCGTATTCGTTTTCAAATGGAAAGTAATGCCTTGAAGTTTTACAGGGCAATTTTTTGCCGGTTTTTCCGGCGTTTATAACATCTTCTTTTGTTATGTTTTTGTACTCTTCACGCCAATGACCTACTGTTATAGAATCGTCGCCGTAATCTACAGTTATGGCAGGAACGTATCGTGCGTTTAGCTTTTTCAGTGCGTTGTATCTATGATGTCCATCGAGTATAACCATAGACTTTGCGTCAACAACTATAGGTTTTACATAGCGGTTCTTTTGTATTTCTATCCGTAAGTCGTCCACATGTTTTGGATCAATCTCTTCATGTTCTTTAAGCAACCTTAGTTCAAGCAGACTAAATTCCATAATAGGATTAGATTTAATCCAAATTAAAGCTTGCTGCACGCTTTTAAAACATTAATACGTAAGATATGCATGCAACATCCAATAACGATAGAGATAATACTTGCTTCTATAGTGGCGTCATTCATAGAAGATTATATAGCTTCACTTTTCGGATATTTCATTTTTTCCCTTAGTTTAGCAACATTGATTTTTATAACGCTATTTGCTGCGGTAGAAATAGTACTTGCACTGTTTGTGCTGGAATTGCTTATACATTTCAAACGCAGGATTAAGACATACAGGGGGCTTTTGCCTTAATTATCGGCACGCATGCCTCTCAATTCCAAATATATAGGGTAATCTATAAATACACACCACTGCAATTATCTGATAATATGAGAATACCCATGTTGATACTGATAGGATTGGCTGTATCAAGTATAGTGCTTATTTTAGCAGTCGGCCTCTTGTCTCCAAAGGGCAGCCAGGCCATATCCCCTTATTATTGGAATCAATCTTCGTCCGTTTCAGCCAGTCATAATTCTAATTACTCGTCCATAAATTATGTGTCTAATTGTACGTCACCGAATATTAATTTTTCTTATTATGGTGCTATATCAAACGTATCCGCCAAAACCGGATCCTCATCGATATCTGAGCTATATGTTACAAATAAAGGCAATGTTACTGAAAATGTAAGTATTTCTGCTACGCCAATCGGGACCGTGCCATTTAAGGTTGAGGTGCCTGGGTCGGTCATGGACAACGTAAGTAGCACCGTTTATTTCCAATATGTGCTGCCTAACCTCCAGACAACAGGGCAATACCAGATACAAATGCGCATAGTTGCCATACACGGAGACTGTGAGAAATCAGTTTCATTTCCTGTGTCGATAAACATAACAAGTTAATAAATATCGATGGAAGGTAACGTAATAAAAGAACGTAAAATAAGCGATATAAACATGGCAAACGACAATAGGGTGCGCGTTGTCGGCAAAATAGAGAAAATAGATCAAAAAACAGGCATTTTTGTCATATCCGACGCAAGCGGTGCTAACCTTACATGCTTGCCTTCGCCAGTGCAGGAGAACATACCGCAGGCGGGCAGTTTGGTAGTATTGACAGGAAGAGCAACATCCGCTGGAGAAGAAGAAATTGAACTTCGCACTGAACATGTCGAACAAATATCCGAGAAAGAATATTTAAATTACTATAATTATTTAAATCTAAAGGAGGAACTGATTAAGCAATGGAAGTAGAGATAAAAGACATAGAACTCTTCAAAAAATTGATGGATACTGTCGGCAGCCTGATGCAGGACGTGTCACTTGACTTCAACGAGAGTGGATTCGCAGTTAGAGCGATGGATCCCGCAAACATAGCGATGATATTATTCGATGGTAAAAAAGGACTCTTCTCGAAGTTTGAAGTCGATAAACCAACAAAGATATCCGTTTCTCTGATAGATATGAACAGCATATTAAAGTTCGTTAGGAAGGACGACAGGCTAAAATTAACAGAAGCAAAAGGAAAACTGCACATGGATGTCCTCGGCAAAAATAAAATGAGTTTCGTTATACCTCTGATAGATGAGAATTACACCGCTCAAAAGATTCCGCAGCTTAATTTCACCGCGGAAGCGACCCTTTTAAGTTCAGTCGTAAAGGAAGCACTAAAAGTAGGTTTAACAGTCGACGATTCTCTTTCATTCACTATAGATGGACACAAGCTATCATTAAGCGCAAAGAGTGAAGAGAAGGAATTTTTAGAAGAGCTGAACATAAACGAGAACAAAGAATTGTTTGACTTAAAGAGCGAAGGCCTGACAAAGTCTAAATTCTCGATAGAGTACCTTAGCAAGTTTTTCGTTTCTATCGACCCGGAAAAGCAGGTCAAGCTTTCAATGTCTAACAACTATCCTTTGAGGCTGGACCACGAGTTCAGCGAAGACGCGAAGATAGCTATGGTTCTCGCGAACCGTCTTGAGTAAGCATCGACATTATATTCACGGCCCTATAAAAAGCAAACTGTCTTCATAGATATCTATATTTCTCAAAAGTTCAGGCAGACTTTGTATGTCCACACCGTAAATTTTGCCGCCAAACGAATTATACTTAAGCAGAGAGCTGCTTCTGTTTCTGGTTATCAATAATACAAAGATCTTTCTCTGGCCAAGGACACTTCTTTTTGCAATAAGCGCATTTGCACGGGAAACCTGACTTTTTATAAAATCCTCTTCTTTTTTGGGAGATATATAAGAATGATCCTTGCAGTCTACTACGAAGCACTTGCCACTGTCGTAGGCTATAAGATCTATTTGGAACCGTTTCGGTTTATTTAGATGCAGGTCCTGTTCTACGGTGTAATCAAATTTATTGAAAATATCCGCTACATCATTTTCGAATTTTTTCCAATCTAATTTTTTCGCTTTGAAGTCCGCGTCAAAAAACATATTATGTCTATACTATATATATGGATTGCATCGACCGGGATTCGGACCCGGGTTACCACCGTGGCAGGGTGGTGTCTTACCACTGGACTATCGATGCTTTCTTCTACCTTTAACTATCCTATAATATAGATATATGCCACTAATAAAATTATCTATCGTCTTCTCTATTTTAGAAACGGTTATTAGCTCTATTACGAAAAGGACTGCAGCAATAACAGAGATTATAAGGGAATACGGGTAAAAGAAGTCTGCGTAATAAAAGACGGCAGAGACAATTGCCGTCGTGGCCAAACCTACTTTAAAACCCTGTAAAAAACTGACTGCAGTGCCTATGAATATAAGAGCAATGAAACCGTAGAATACATCCGGATCGAACTGCTGTAAGACCAATATACTGAATTCCAGCGCATTTACCATAAATCTACAATAGTTTCAACTTAGACGTTATAGAATCTATTTTATCACTGTAATAAGGTCCTATGCCTATAGCAGTTTCCGTGCCGGGAGGAACCTGTGTTTGTCCAGCGTCTCTTACTACAAAGTGAGGTATGCCACTGTTTTTAAGCAGTTTTTTTATTTCTCCAAAGCTTTCTTCGCTTTCTGCTTTAAGCACTATCTTGGTCCCGCCTTCATTAAGCCACGTGTTAACCATGTCGCGATCGTTTTTTTCGGCCCTGATGAAACTTAGAAGACTCGCGTGACATGATTGTGCGGCGATTTTGCCAACCCCCATTTTAAGGTCTTTTCTAACTATTATAACCTGTTTTATTTCCGTTTTTCTGTCGACATTATCGCGTTTGCTGAACGTTTTCATACCACTTTTCTGTTAACCCACAGCGTATAATTCATATATAGTATGTTAGTATTTAATAACTGAGGTGTAAAACTTATAAATACGAGTAAACATTAAAATTTACGATGGAAGAAAATAAAGACACCAAGTTATGCGCATCGTGCGGCTTAGATATAATCGCAATAAAGGATTCTGTAGTATTCAAGTGTCCAAACTGCTCCAATACTCTGTCAAGATGTGGGAAATGCAGGATAAAAGGGGTAAAATACACCTGTACTGTGTGCGGGTTCACAGGGCCTTAAATTATGGCAAAAGTTATACTGAACATAAAGGCTCTGCCGAAGGATCCCTCACAGGATGTCAAAGTATTAAGTTCATCTGTAAAGGACTTCTTATCAAAACACGGAGTCGTGTACAAAATGGATGTACAGCCACTTGCATTTGGGCTCAATGTCCTTAATGTAACTCTGATAACTGAGGAAGCCGAGGGAACTTCTAAGCTGGAAGCGGCATTTCAGACCTTTAAGGAAGCGGAACTATCAATAACCGACGTCTCTAGGATGTTAGAAGAGCCTTGAACCTTATTGCTGTTTAATGCTTGAATGAATTAGTTCTTTGAATTTCTCTATAAATCTATCCTTATCTTCTGCCCTTATAGTACAACCTGCTGCGGCATCGTGTCCGCCGCCTTCTCCCTCCATCGTCTGGAAGATTTGTCGGAAAATAGACGGAAGTTTTATTCTTTTGTCGTTAGTGCGCATGTTTAATCTTATGCTGTCACCGTGTATCTTTCGTATGAACACTATCACCTTATCATAATACTTTTGAGTATGACTGAGCGCCGTTGCAACAGAAGTCGAATACCTGCTTTTCTGTCCGCCAATTTCGAAGAAATATATCAACTGATCTGAAGTTTCCGCTTCTTTTTCAAATTTTTCAGTTATTTCTTTGAAATGTCTGGCTATCTCTAGGCGCACTTTTTTTAGTTTTGGGTTGTTTATAAGTTCATCAACGGAATTGGCTATTAACAAATTTTCAAGAGCCTCTTCTAGGCCGCTTCTTCCGCCGTGTATCTGCATAGCGGTTATCGTTGAACTAGCACATCCAAAATCGTTGTCGTAGAGGAATACGTCATTCTTCAGTTTAACGTCGTATCTTTTTGCGGCCTCTTTTATGAATTCCGGGTTTTCTCTTCCACCTGAATCGCTGACTATGCCCACTGCAGCTATCCACATGGTGTCGTCACAGTACTCCCTCAATAGCTCGTATACAAGTAACGAACAAGGTGTATACTTCTGGTCACTCCACATTTTAGGGTTTATGTAGAGTACGTTGCCGGGTTTAATAAGTTCATGGTGGTCAACTATACACAGATTGAATTTTTTAAAAAGCCGCAGATCGTCCTCCTTGACGAACATATCGCATATTATTATGTTATTATTGAATTCCGACAGATCCATGTTCTCAAAGTCTTCATAGTTAGTAGGTCGATAAGCGTATACGCTTTTTCCCATCGCGTTTATTGCTTTAGAAAGTATGGTAGCTGATGTTACCCCGTCACCATCAGTATGATAAAATATCGAGAAAGAGTCACCGGATTTTAGAAAGTCTATGAACTTGCTTCTTTGCTCGTCAAAATTAGCCATTAGGGTTTATACACACCGCCCTGTACTCTTAAGAATATTTTGATTTTACTATTCTTTCTAGTCTTGAACCGCCATTCTCTTTTAATATTTCATGCATAGCCTGTGAAGGTATGAATACGTGCCTAATATAAGATGTACCTATGTTTGTATCCGAGGGAACATAAGTCATTTCGAATCCTTTTGTGAAATCGTTCTTGGATATTATTTCGCTTTCAAAAGTCGTTCTGTCTTGTAACGCTGCAGAAGTGCATGCGAACATAGTTTTCCATTTTCCCCCGACTTTCTTTGATACATAGACTGCATGTTCCTCGTGGCAGTCACCGGCAAAAGCGAAATCTACATCGTTCCCAGCCTTTATTGCCTTTTTAAGCAATGCAGTACCTGCATCGACTCCACCACGATAACCAGGACTGTGTAGCATGTACGCTTTGTATCCTGCTATATCTACAGGGGAATTATCCCTAGACACTTGGTCAGTATATATTACGTTTGCGCCAGCAGCACTGAATACAGGCCCATACATACCAGTTTCGCTAGCATGTGATGCTGCCTTTTGTACATGGTTTCCCGGGGCTGCCGCAACGTTTTTATAATTCTTAGCTACTCTTGAGAATACTCTGCATGCCTGCGCATTTTGCATGCCCAAATCCGGTAAAGGAGTGCCATAAACTAGCCTTCTGAAAAGCTCTAATTTTTCTTCCGCAGAGCTGGAGTTCTCTAGTTTATCCAATAAATCATCATATATCGGTCTCTTTGGCCAAAGTATATCGGTCCAACTCGCTTTGTCCCCTCCTGCATGAAGTATGTCGCCTAGGAGGAGCAACATTCTTTTGTCTCTAGGCATTTTACTCTTATTTGATATAATTTCAAATGCTTCCATTAATTCGTAAGTAGTTTCAAGACTTGGAGAACCGACATGCGTGTCAGAGAGATGTGTTATTTCATACAATTCTTTTTCTGGACTGCTTCTCAGTTTAGCAGTATTTATCTTGCCCTTTAACCCATCAAAACTTATGTGTTCCATATCGGCGATGTTGTTGTTATGTAGAGTGAATATCATCATTGCACTGTCTTCCGGTTGGTCTACACGTTTTGATTCCCTAGTTTTGTTCCAGCCGGTCATCTTTCGTATTTGCCCGTCTAAATCCTGTAACGGCCCGCAATTTAATAGGTATACCGGGTTTTTCTTCGATGGCTTATCCACGGATGTGAAACTAGTAGCAGATTCGTCGCCTCGAAGATATATGTCTGCTAGTCTTCCCTGTAATTCGTCTAAATTAAGTTTTTCTATCGACATTACCGTACCTCTTTCGGTAGGTTTGCCTTCACTGTTTCCTGCGTAGCGACCATTTATAGCGTGCATTGCCCTTATTTTTACGCCTTTGATTACTATGTCGTTTTCATATCTTTTTAGTGTGTTTATGTCACCGCTTTCATCATCCCCAACTATTTCCAAATCAGCTTTGTTTTTACCTTCTGAGAATATAGACGTTATCCACTGTTTGTATATGTTCAATGCAGTGTCCTTTATACCTTGTTTGTCTTTGTTTTTCCACTGAGATGCCTTAACATTGTAACTTTTCTGTAAGAAATCAAGAAGATCTGTATCCACTCCCCTTATATTTGACGCAAGGGATTCGTCTTTCTCTTCCTTTGATGATGACTTGTCAAAGTAAGCACTGACCTTTTCAAAAACAGATATCAGCGTTTCAACGTTCTTGTAATCATTTTCTGAGAAAATGTAGTATATTTTTGCGCCTTTCTTTCGCGATTGTGAAACAACTTCACGCATCTGTATCTTAGCTAGCCTCACTGCTTCTTCAAGAGAGTCTATAGAGTCCGAATCATTATTTTCTTTTACTGCTTTGTAAATTTTGTCGCCGTATCGTTCTTTTAAGCGATCCTCAAGTAAATCGAGTCTTTCACCGCGGCGCTTGCTGTATTTATTAGGAACTTCTGCAAGACCGCCGTTTATTACTATTGCATCTATCTTGCCGTTATATTGTCTTATTTGTTCACCGACACCGTATAATACATCTGGGTCACTTAATTTTGTAGCTAGTTCGAGTTCGGACAGTAAAACTAATCTTAATTTTACGTTTTCTCCCTTATCCAAAATCTCATCTAACTTAGACGAACCCTTAATAGACATCTGCTCCTCCCTCTTAATATTAATGATATTTGATATATTGAAACGTTTGATTATAAATACTTTTTAGATATTACGATTGTATTACGCTAAGAAAAATAGAAATTAAATTTATTAAATTATGTCTAAATTTCGGTCGCAATAATTAATAAATACTAGGTGTAATCATCTGTTTTTATGAATTTTAAGTTTATGTCTAAGAAAGGTCGCGGAAATACATTCAAACAGAGGTTAGACTATCTTCTCGACGGTAGTGTAAGTTATAGAACTAACAAAAGAAAAAACTACACAATATATGATCTTGATTTAGACATGAAAGAATGCACACTTCGCCATGTAAATAACCCGCTATTTGAAAAGCTTAGCGAATTAGAAATAAACGAATTCAGTAACTTATTTGGAGCGAACCATGAGAGGGATCAGAAACCGGTTGAAAACCCGATATTTCTTTATAATAACTCCGTAGCTTTCCGCTCCTTATATATATCCCTTGATAATCTTCGCTCGCTGGGAAGATTAGAAGGGGTCTTAAGGAGCGCCAGGGAAAGACTATCACAGGTTTACGGCGGGATCGAAATCGAATATAACTATGATAGGATAAACCAAGAATCTGGGTTCAGTTTAGTAAAAAAATCAATATTCGGTTTAAAAAGCGAGATAATGGGCCTTAGCTTAACCCCCGTTCGCGTTAAACAAGATCCAAAATCTATCTTAAAATATTCATTCATCAACTTCAATGTAAACAGAAAATTTATAAAACATCATAATGAAATAATAAAGACCTTTTCAGATCTATGGGAATGTATGATTTTACCGGAGAAAAGCGAGTTAATAGACCTTGTAAATAAAGTTAATGAAAACGAGATGCAAAATGCCCAAAATAACCCCGGAAACGGTCTAAAAACAAAGAACGATTCGCAAGAATCAGAATCGCATACTCTTGAGGATAGAATGTCGATGTTAGGCCTAGTGGAATATCCAAAGACAACGAGTATGGACAGCGTCGGCGGATATCAAAAAATAAAGGAACGACTGGAAAAGCAATTGTTTATACCCTTCTCAAATTCTAATATACTAGATGAAATAATAGCCGCTTCCGGTGGTTTGAATCTCCCCCATCCAAAGGCAATGTTGTTTTATGGTCCGCCAGGAACAGGCAAGTCTCTGATGGCAAGGGCTTCAGCAAGCAAAAGCGGTATAAACTTTCTTTATCTCAATGCAATGGAGTTATACACAAAATGGTTTTCTGAATCTGCAAAGAGGATGAAAGAAGCACTAGATACCGTTTCAGAATACACTCAGAAACATGGAAAAACAATACTATTCATTGACGAGCTAGATTCTATAGGAAAAAGGATAGACCCTTCTTCTTCAACGGATACTGAAGATAATCGAGTTGTGAATGTATTGTTGACGAAACTTAGCGGGTTAGATACTTCAGAAAATGATAAGAACCTTGCTCTAATAGGTGCAACAAACTTTTATGACAAGAAAACCCTGGAGCCATTAATAGACGTGGCCCTGAAATCACGGATGGGGGAAAAGATATTTTTCCCACCGCCGTCATTTATAGATCTAAAAGCCATATGGAAAGTATACGAACCAAGACTTTCCGATGACGACACAAGCATGTTAGCAAGAGAGTCCGATGGCTTTTGCGGCAGGGATGTAGAAATAACTATAAATAACGCAAGAAACAATTTTTTAGCGGATATAGTCGAGAAAAAAAGTCAGGAAAGGAAAATAACCATAGATTATTATTTTAGGGCTATATCAGAGCTGAAATCAAATCCGGGACAAATTAAACAACAAGGCGAAAAAGAGAATTTGAAAAACTTATACTCTTAAGAGAAGATTTGTAACCTTTTTTCACCAAACGTCCTTTTTTATATTTTCTTTTTTTACGCCTAAGACCAGTAGATAATCTGTCATTGCTTTGGTAAACTCATTAGATCCGCAAAGATAACAAGTACGCTCACCGATGTCTTCAACTTCTTTTTCTATCAGCTCTTTAGTTATCCTTCCAGTATATCCTTGCCAAACATCATTTTGTTCCGGCTTTGTGAGAGTTATTATTGTCTTAAGTTTTGTCCTTGATTTAATACTGTTCAGTTCATCGCGTTTTATTATTCCATTTGTCGTTTTTACACTGTATAACATTACGACATCTTCGTCAAGGCCATTGCCTTCTATACCTCTAAGCATAGACATAAATGGGGATATTCCGGTTCCAGCAGCTATGAAGAGTGATTTTTTATTTTCACTCTGGGAGAATTTGAATTTCCCATAAGGCCCGCTTATATAATATAAGTCCCCTTTTTTAGCAGAATCCAATTTAGAAGTAAGTTTTCCACCCACCATACCTATATAAAATTCCAATATCTTGGAACCCGGCGCAGAAGCCACAGAATAAGCCCTCTTTATTTTTGAGCCATCGTTATCCCTATATTCTATCATAAAGAACATGCCCGGCTCGAATGCGACTTCCTGGTCGTTTGTAGGTGAAAATCTAAACATCTTAACATTTTGCGTCTCTTGCTCGACTTCATCTAGCTTATACGGAGACGATATTATCTGTTCTATACGTTCAGACATAATATTTTATAACGGTCGAATTATTAAAATGCTTACTTTTTGTGAACTTTAAATATAATAGTAGGCGCGATCAGCTTTACCAACCGCATTGAATATCCCTCTTCCCATATCCTTTCGCCGCGTTTTTTTATTTCGAACGGTTCTGTAACAGAACCCAATTCGAATCCAGAATCAAGCAGTTCGTTGATTATATCGCTTACCTTTCTTTTGTAGAATATGAATCTATGTTTAGAGCCATCAGGCCACGTTTCTTTTTGAATTTTCTTTCCAGTGTCATAATAACTTTCTTCTATCTTGTTATTTTTCGGGGACATTAACAGATAGAACGGATGTTCCAAACTGAAAACGAACGTCCCTCCTTTTTTTAGTACTCTTTTAACTTCTAAAAAGCATTTTTTTAGATCTTTGATGTACATAAGGGTTAAAGCGGAAAATACGACGTCGAAATAATTATCACCCAACATTTTTAGGTTTTCCACGTTGCCCTTTATGAAATTAACTTCGACATTATTTTCAGAAGCGAGTTTTTTTGCAAACTCCAGCTGTTTTGATGATATATCTATCGCAGTAGGCAGAGCGCCTTTCTTTGCAAATGCGATAGAGCATTGTCCACCACCACAGCCAAGCTCTAGTACTCGCTTTTTATTAACGTTTCCCAAAAGTTTCAGTGCGTTTTCATTAGGGGAGAACGGGCCGTAGTGGGCTTCTTTCGTTGGGATTTTAGTTTCTTCTTGATAATACTCTGATGCTTCATCCCACCACCGTTCAATCTCATTTTTCATAGACAACTACAAGACTGCAAAAAGTTTAAAAGCAAGTTCAGCTTAAAAGCGCCCCGCCGTCAACAACTATCTGGCTGCCAGTCATGTAAGAAGACATGTCAGACGCCAAGAACAAGGCAACTTTACCTATTTCATCAGGATTCCCAAGTCTTCTCATAGGTATTTTGTTCAAAAAACTCTCTAATATGAGTTTAGGATCCACACCATCCGGTAACGGCATGCTTTTCTGTAATCTTTGTACTCCAGGCGTTAATATGCCACCCGGTGCAATTGCGTTAACTGATATCCCATATTGAGCCAGTTCAAGCGCAATGTTTTTGGTGAATCCCCACAAGCCATGTTTTGATGCATCGTAGTGCGCAAGGCCAACAGAAGAAGGATGCAAAGCGTCTATAGACGTTATATTTATTATTTTACCACCCTGCTTTCTTTTTATCATATCATCACTAGCATATTTCGTGCATAAGAAAGCACCTTTAAGGTTAACAGCTAGAACCTTTTCGAAATCCTGTATAGACATGTCTTTGAGCGGTATCGTAGGATATATTCCTGCGTTATTTACTAGTATGTCAATTGCACCATACTTGCTTATTGTTTTCTCCATTAAATTTTTTACGCTTTGCTCAACAGAAACGTCAGTATCTACAAAAATTGCCTTTAATCCTGCAGAAGCCAAGTTTTCCTCTGCAGATTTTCCAGCCTCTTCATTTCTTTCCGCAATAACTATACTGGCACCTGCCTGTGCTAGCCTGTTAGAGATGCCGTACCCGATTCCTAGCCCTCCGCCAGTGACTATTGCCGTTTTACCCGTAAGATCCAAAAGTTTATCGTTACTTATCTTATCCCTTTCTATTTAATGAAATATACACTGCAACCTTAAAAATGTTTTTAAATAAACCCATAGATAATGGTACATGTATTTTAATTATGTGGTGACGATTCAATAATTTCTTCGTTTTTTTATCTCGTAATCTAATTAATAATATTTACAAATAAAATTTTAGCTATTAACTTTAGACCGTTTTTAGCGCAAAATTATGTTTTTATTGTATAAAATAAAATTAACTTTATGGCTAGTATATCGGAATTACAAAAAGAAGCGCGCAAGTTTATAGACGACAGAGATTGGCGAAAATTCCAGACCGCAAAGGAATTAGCCGCAAATATATCCGTAGAGGCAAACGAATTGCTCGAACTCTTCCTTTGGAAGAATGAGAAGGATATTGACAGAGATATTCTAGGCGGAAATGACAAAGAATTACTTAGAAAAATTAAGAATGAGACCGCAGACGTTTTTTTAGGATGTTTAGCTCTAGCGGACCAGGCAAATTTCGATTTGGAAGAAGCATTTCTATCTAAGTTTGAAGAACTTAAGAAGAGATACGATCCTAAAAAAGTGAAAGGAGACCCGAGCAAAATACCGTCAAATGACTGATTTCGTTGTATTAAATACGGCAATTATATGGGCCCAAGGCGAATTGAACGCCTACCTCCCGCACGTCAAGCGGACGTCATAGCCATTAGACTATGGGCCCATACGAATGATAAAATAGGTTAAAATTTAAATACGTTTTATTGCTATTATGCTTATGCAATACGACCTTAACTACGTGAAGGAGAACAGGGAAGCTCTTTTGAAAAGTATGAAAAAAAGAGGTATAGACTACCCTATAGATGAAATTATAAGCGCTCATGAAAATGTGAAGCAGTTGAATCGTGAAATAGACGAGTTGAGACACAAGAGGAATGAGATAAGCAAGAACTTTAAAGGACAAAGTGAAGAGGACAGGAAACTAGTTAAAAAGACCAAAGAGGACATAGAAAAAAAGGAAAAACTGACCGGCGAACTTGCTTCTAAGGCGAATAGGCTGTTCCTTAGCATGCCTAACATACTTGATGAATCTGTACCTATCGGCAAGGACGATTCAGAAAATGCAGAGATAAGGCGCTGGGGGGAATTGCGCAAGAGGCCTTTCGTAGTAAAAGGACATGAAGAAATAGGCATAAGTAAGGATATAATAGACATGGAGCGCGCCGCCAAAATCACCGGAAGCCGGTTCTTTTATTTAAAAGGAAAGCTCGTGAGACTGCAATTAGCGCTTGAAGCATATGTCTTCGATAAACTCATAAAGAAAGGATATACTCCTATCATACCTCCTTTCATGATGCGTAGAGAGGGATACGAAGGCGTGACTGCCCTTGCAGATTTTGAAGATGTACTATATAAAGTCGTAGGCAGCGAAGATACAGGCGAATCCGACAGGTATCTGATAGCCACATCAGAACACCCAATGACAGCGATGTACATGAATGAAGAGATACCGGAGGAAAAGCTACCAATAAAGTTCGTAGCCAGAAGCCCTTGCTTTAGGAGAGAAGCAGGTGCGCATGGAAAAGATACAAAAGGAATATTCAGGGTACATCAATTCGAAAAAGTAGAACAATTCGCGATATGTAAGCCAGAGGATTCTCCAAAACTGCAAGAGGAACTTATAAAAAACGCAGAGGAAATATACCAGGAACTTGGTTTGCCGTATCATGTTGTAAATATATGCACTGGTGATATTGGCATAGTAGCAACAAAGAAATATGATATAGAAGCGTACATGTTCGCTCAAGAAAAATATCGTGAAGTGGTTTCCTGTTCAAACTGCACAGATTGGCAGAGTAGGAGGCTTAACATAAAATATGTTGATAAATCTGGCAAGAAAGATTTCGTTCATACGTTAAATTCTACAGCTATAAGCCAGAGGCCATTGGTAGCAATATTGGAAGCGTATCAAAATGAGAAAGGCTCAATAAAATTACCGGAAGTTCTTGCGAAATACGCCGGATTTGACGAGATTTAGACGTTAACGCGATTAAAATTAACGTAATATATATTAAGCCCCCCAATAGCTGTTATGTCAAGACTAACATGGGATGAGTACTTTATAAGCCTTATGCACGCCGTATCACAGCGTTCGACGTGTGACCGCGGCATGGTCGGGTGTGTTGTTGTAAAAAACAGGAGAATATTGTCTACTGGATATGCTGGTTCCCCGCCAGGTTTACCGCACTGCGATGAAGCAGGTCATCAGCTCCGGAAAATGCTGGATGAAAATGGAAAGGAAACACAGCACTGCGTAAGGACAATACACGCGGAACAAAATGCGATAGCACAGTCAGCTCGTTTTGGTACGTCAATAGACGGTTCGACTTTCTACGTAAAAATGGAGCCGTGTTACACCTGCGCTAAACTAATAATAGCCGTCGGCGCCAAAAGAGTAGTTTGTGAAAGCACTTATCATGCCGGAAAGGATTCCAGAGAAGTTCTAAATAACGCAGGAATAGAACTTGTCGTACTAAATGACCGCGAGTTAGACTATCCCAAATGATCAGAATCTATACTGGTGCCATTGGTTTTGTCTATTATCGGGGTGTCTTTCTTCACTTATAACAAGGTCCCTTAAACGTTTTAGGCTATTCCCTCTAGGTTTTATAAGTGATACAAGATACATGATATCCGAACCTTTGGCCGAATTAACAGCTTCGCCTATAATTTCCGCGTCCATATTTAAACAAGCCTCGCCGACATCGGCAGCAAGGTTCATCCTCAAAAATTCTATATAGTCATTTTTTCCAGAATAATTCGCAAATGAAACGCACTTATAACCTGATTTGGATCTTCTTACGAGGGCGATCGGAAGGCCATTGTCTTTCTGTTCTTTTTCATCATCAGAATATGTCTCAGAATATTGATAGTACTCCCCGTTATTGATGGCAGGATATTGCGGAGTCTCCTCCTTTATCTGCAGAAACTTTGCAGCTAAAAGCGACAGCCTCTTCGAGTATGAATCTGCTATGTCTTCGACGCAGGTGCTATTAATGGATCCAGAACGTTTTTGTATGTCAACCATTTCTGAAACCCTATCTTTGAAGCTATCGACCTCTATAATTGATTTTCCGTTCACCTTCGAATCTTCAATAGAATTTAACGCTATTCCAGCCTTCAAGGCGGACACCGCCTCAGGAATCGTTTTTATTTCGTCGTATAACTCCTTAAAATCGTCTTTTCTTCTTATTATATATGATAACATATTGAAACAGTTTGAATCGCTTAGCGAGCGTGCGCATTTAGTCGCTATCGGCTGCAAAATGTCCTCTGTAAATTTTATGACCTTGTTAAAGTCACTTTCTGTTATTTCGTATAAATGCTGCCTGATTTTTTCAGTTGCCTTCATTATTTTGTCCCTGTCCGCCTTTTCTGATACCCTTGCAATTCCGGCAAGTGCATAGCACAGTTCATTGGCCGTAATGAGTATTATAGCATTTTTACCGATAGTCCCATACAATGAAGAAATTGCAGGGAAATCCTTACCGGCAGAACCATTATATCTTTGATACATTTTTACCGCATTTGCGGCGTCTATGTAATAGCCTGTCCCGGGTGCTTCGAGTATGGAATCTAAAGAGTCTCCGCTTATACGTGTGTAACCGGCGTAACCATGGCCACTTTCCATTTATCACATTAGAACGCACAAGATATATAAATTGTAGTTTTTATTATAAAATAGACAAAAATCTGTAAAATATACAGCTAATTTTAGTTTAGTGATTATACGATAACTGTTCAGCCGATAAAATTTAGCGATTTATAGCGAAATTAATTTACAAGACTTTAAGTTCTGAAACATTACTTGTTCTTATATCGTTCATTATCGTGTATATATCACCAGTAAGATACATCATAGTCTTAAAAAAATCGAAATTGTTCCTTTTAGCCGCAAAAAGGGCGATTCCCCTGCTTATGTACGCAGACCCTATAAGTGCCATGTACATGTCACGGCGGTCTTTTTTATCGCTTTTTTCTTCTTTCATCATTTCATCCATATATTCAGACAGTTTGCCGTCGTGCAGCGCTTCTAAGGCAGCCAGAGATTGTTTCCATTTATACTTTAAATAAAAAGTAATTATGTCCACCTTTTTTTTCTCAGAATGTTTCCTGTTGGCTTCGTAAAAAACCGCAAAAGCCTCAGCGGAAGACTCTTCAAATCCACGTATAAAAGCCGCGGTTTTTACATCATATCTTGACATTTCTTTCCATAAGTATCCAGAATAACCTATCATTGTTTGGACGTGATGAAAGTATTCGTGTGAAATCGCGAGTCTCAAAGCGTGTTTTTTGTCGTTTTCAACGATTTCTATCCTATAATCTCTGCTGAAATAGATCCCAGCGTAAAGTCCCTGGTATTTAGAATTATCTACGAATTTTATCTTTGGTCTAACAATTTTTATATTTCCGTATAAAGACGAGGTCCTCAGAAAGTCAACGGAATCATCCAATATAGATTCAAGCGTTTTTGATTTTTTCTCAAACATAAGGCCCTTATAATTCCATAAATTCAATCGTCGTTTGAAGGAAATTTACATTTACGTATACTGCATGTAAGTAAAAGCCTAAGAAGTACTTGCAACTGCACCAAGCAGCTAAAGTATCCATTATTTTATGATTCATTTGCAAAATAAATAACGCGATGGTCGCAATTTACTGGCAAACATGCTGTAATTTTTAACCTTTTTTAAAGTAACGTTTTAGACGTTTTTTGTCCGGTTTCACATCTATTTCCTTTGCGAAAATCGAAAACAAAAGTACCGCTAAAAATCCCGCAATTGCTATATAAAAAGAATATTGGAAAGCCGCTTTCGACGGCAAAGAAACAAGATATCCTTGTATCGTGTATGTAGCCGTGAATGTTGACAATATCGAGCCGACGATAGGTGTGCCGATGCTTGCACCTAGATTTCTAAAAACACTGTTTAATGATGTGGCGAGGCCCATTTCATGCGGATCTACTGACAATACCAGGAGGTTCTGTGTAGCTACCATAACCACACCAAGTCCAACCGCTGCGATTACGAGATATTCAGCCATCTGCGTCGCGGTGTTCGCCGTGGATAACAAAAAGAAACCTACCGCACCTATAATGGCACCCAGAAAGATGAAACGCTTAACACCAAATTTTGATATTAAGATCCCAACAGGATAAGCTACTACCAATATGGATACCGCCAAAGGTAACAAGTAAAGTCCAGTGGTAAGAATATCAAAACCAAAACCGCTTGGCGCAGGCCCTTCCATTTCATATGCGATAGAAAGAAATGCAAGATACATCGCTAAACTTAATAAGATAGCAATTGCATTTGCTACAAGCACGTTTCTTTTTGTTAGCAGCCCTATGTTAAGTATCGGATCTTTTATGTGTTGTTCTACAAAAGCCAAAGGTATCAATAGTCCTGCACCGGCTATTATCATAAATAATACCCCGAAAGATGACCAGCCCCAATTTGGACCTTCAGATATTCCCATGACTATCATAGCTAGCGATAATCCAAGCCATATAGCACCTACATAGTCCAGTTTTGCGTTCCGGTCTTTGAAGCTAGACTCCCTTGCGACGAAGAAAAGCAGTACGGTAAGAATTACTATGAATGGAAGCGCGATGTGATAATTTGCCTGCCAGCCAAACGAGTTTGCAACGTACGCGCCGGCAGGTAAACCTAGTGCGACCCCTCCGCCGAACATGCCTGCAAGCAGGCCCTGTGCCCGCGGCACCAGCTCACGTGGAAATTCTTCTCTCACCAGACTAAACGCTATAGGAAATATGCTTAGCCCTATCCCTTGAAATGTCCTAGACAACAATAACAGGGAAAAATTCGATGTGAAAGAAGTTATGGCGACCATAGCAGAATATGCCACCAAAACTGAAATCAATACTATCTTCTTTCCGAATATATCGCCCAGTTTACCAACGACAGGCATCATTGCAGTACCAAAAACTAGGTATAAGGAGATTATAAGACTTGCCGTTGCGCTATCAACTCCGTACTGTTTTCCTATAGCTGGAAGCGAGGGAGTAAGCATTATGTCAACGTACATTACAAACGCAGCAAGAATAGCTAGGAGTATCAGAAGTCTATATGCATACTTTTTATCGAATCCATCGCTAGTAAATGCCTTCTTGATGGAAAAACCACTTTTTTGCGCTATCATTTATTTTTAAATATCAAGCAGTATTAATAATTTTATGCAGGAGTTGTTTCCTTTAAATGTTAGACTGAGCCAGATACGCGGAATAACTAGGATATTGGATGAGTTTTCTGGTTCAATGGAAATATCGAGGCTTTCATCGGAGACGAACGAGGAAGTTGACGATCTTTTACCCATACTAAACGCGTCGAGGATGTTGGGCTTGCTAAAATTAAATGATGGCAATGTAACGCTAACAAAAGTAGGGCAGACTCTTGCTAGGACGACTTCCATAGATTCTATAAAGACTAAATTAAAGCAACTTGAGCCATTTAAGACAACCTTATCAAGCGTGCGTTCCGAAAAGGGCATAACTACAAATGAACTAATAAAACGGCTTGAGAGCAAAGGATTCTTAGCATATCATGGCGACATGGGCAGACATGATCTAGTGCAACTCCTGTTAAATTTTGGCGTTAGGTGTGATTTATTAGAATATGACAGGGGTAAAAACGCCTGGGAATCGAAGAAAAAAACTTAGTACTGGCTTATTAAGGTGTTGTAGATATCATCCACATATCCAGAGAACCTCTTGTCATGTTTGTTTCTTGGATATTTCATATCTATCTCTTTTATCTCTTTGATTTTAGTAGGTTTTTCGGATAATATAACAATGTGACTTGACAATTCTACCGCTTCCTCGACGTTGTGGGTAACCATTATTACAGAATTTACAGATATGTCTTTGTTATGCAGCATAAAAAGGATGTCTGATCTTAGCGAATTCGCTGTTAACTCGTCAAGCGCACTAAAAGGTTCGTCCATAAGGAGCACACGAGGTTCGGATGCTATTGCCCTAGCGATACCAACACGTTGTTTCATGCCCCCGCTGAGAATATTTGGATACGCGCCTGAAAATCCTGACAGGCCAAATTTAGTAAGAAGATCAAGCGCCCTATTCGTCTTATCAGAATCGCTAAGATCCGAGTAGGATAGTCCAAGTTTTACGTTATCCAGAACGTTTAACCAAGGCATAAGCGCGAAATCCTGGAATACGAATGCTACATCCTTTATTGGGTGCTTGATTTCCGTGCCCTTGTATAGCACTTTTCCGCTAAGCGGTTTTATAAGCCCAGCAATTATCCTTAGCATAGTACTTTTGCCGCAACCTGATGGACCGACTATTGAAACGAATTCGTCGACGCCAGATGCAAAGGATATATTTTCCAATACCTTATGGTCTGGATTTCCATCGAACGAAAAAGATATGTTACTTACATTGATAAGGAATTGATTATCCATACACCGTTTCCACTTTATTATATAACTTGTTCCATACTAATCTGTTTATAACAACTATCAATATTACAAAGTTTATCAACACTATAAGCATCTGCAGAAGATTGCCGGAATTTAACGTTAGGTCTAATAATTTTCCTACGCCGATATTTACGGAGCTAAGTACCGTTCCATTTTGTATCCCAGAGCTCGTGAAATATTCAGCAACTATAGTCGCGTTCCATTCCGCGGCTATTGCAGTGACCGCACCGGTTATCAAACCGGGCGTTATCGCCTTTAAGTATATTTTTTTGAAAGCGAGCAGTCCGCGCACTCCAAATATGTTTTTTACTTCGTTAGTTTCTGAAGGTATACTGCCGTGGCTCGCTATAACACTGAATATCATGTACCATATCCCGCTAAGGAAGAGGACGACAAAGGCAACAATCTCAGAATGGAACGGCATAGACATGGTTGATCTGACTATTATAGGGAGGAGTATAGTAGCAGGAATCGACGCAAGTATCTGGAATAAGAGCACATATCTTCCTATGTTCTTTGTCAAGAATATTAAGTATATTGAAACTGGCACAGAAATCAGGAATATGGCGAAGAAAGTACCCCACACTCTAATGAAACTATAAGCCAGTGCATACAAAGACTGGTATTCGTACGATGCCAGCGTTCCGTTTAAAATATTTAATGCGTACAGGAAGCCTATCAATGAAAGGACGACCAACAATGAGATAGCGAGTATGCGTCTATATTCTTTTACTGCGGCATAAATCGAGTTTATCCACGAACGCATGTTGCTTAATCCAAACGAGCGCAAATTTGATTTTATGTATTTAACGAATGCACCGGCAGATGACTTCACGTTCCCGCCGGATATAAATTTAGTATGATCATCTTCAGTACTTACGTATTGTTTTTGCGTGCGATTAAAGTATTTTTCTAACGGAGAAAAAAATGCAAATCGAGTGATTATAACAAAGCAAAAAAATATAACTATCCCGATTATATACCCATAGTAGTTATCTGAGAAGGCAAGTCTTGTCAAGTCTACGCCTATGCCGCTTACGGTATAATTAGTACTTCCTGTAGAAAATATCTCGCTCGTTACTAAATAAAACAAGCCTATCGACCACGAGAGTATAGACTGGCCTATGACGCGAGGCATAGCCGCGGGTATGAAAATTTTGCGTAATTTGCTAAGGATACCAAGTCTGTAAAGGTCTGCAACTTCTAATACTGCTTTAGGTATTGTCTTTATGGACTCGTATACTCCGAAAATGATATTCCATATCATGCTGGTTACTATAAGACCTATAACCGCTACATTAACTCCTACTGCACCCGGTACAAACAAGATGACTAGATAAATTGCAAAAGGGAAAAATGCAAGTATCGGTAGCGTCTGTAGTATATCAACCAAAGGCATGATTATTTTCTCTGCTCTCTTTGAACGTGCGGCATAAATGCCGACAAAGAGGCTTATGACTATGGATAACCCGAGTGCCAAGAACATGCGTATCCACGAGTATGATGTATCTATGAGAAGTGTAAGAGTCGTGGTTATCAAGTTCTCCATATGATTGACTTAATCTTGAGCAATATATATTTAAAACGCTGCGGTTTCTCTATTTCGACATATGATACTTAAAATAGACCCTATAAATCCGGAAATGCCAAAAATACGTACGGCTGCAAAAGCAGTGCTAGAAGGGAAGCTAGTCGCAATACCCACAGAAACGGTATACGGCCTAGCAGCCAACGCCTTTGACGATAATGCGTGCAGAAAGATATTTAGTGTGAAGGGCAGACCAGCGGACAACCCGCTAATAGTAACAGTCGGATCGTTCGACATGGCTAAAAAGATAGCATCCATACCAACCGAATATTTGGATACTTTGAAGAGGATATGGCCGTCTCCAATAACGTTTGTTATGGAGGCAAAGGAAAAATTTCCTAAGTCAGTCACTTCTGGCCTGGATACGATAGCAGTTAGGATGCCCGCCCACCCAGTGCCTCTTGCGCTAATAAATGAATGCAATGTGCCGTTGGCAGCACCAAGTGCAAACATATCAAAGCATCCGTCCGCAACTAATGCATCGCATGTTATAAGAGATTTTGGTGATATGATTGATGTAATAATAGATTCAGGAGATTCTTTCTTTGGTGTTGAGTCAACTATAATAGATTTAAGAGATTTCAGCCTTCTAAGGCCGGGAGCGTTTTCGATCGAAGAAATAGAACGGTTTTTTGGAAAAAGCCCAAAAATAACAAACCCTTCGCGCGGTTTAAGCGAAGCAGAGTTTGCAATAACTCCAGGTATGAAATACAAGCACTATGCTCCAAATACGCCGATAGCACTTTCCGAGGGTAAGATTCCGCAGATAATAAAAGAACTGGATGACGAGACAATTAAAACACTTAAAGATAAATGTGCGCTTATTGCCTCCGAACAGTTATGCAGAAGTTTAGGCAGTAATTTTAGTAAAGTAATATCCCTCGGCGATGAAGACAACCTATATGATATCGCTAGGAACTTATTTTCTTCGCTAAGGAAACTGGATGAAATTAAAGCCGATTACGGCTTAATAGAATCATTTACAGAGAGCGGCATAGGGCTTGCGATAATGAATAGGCTAAGAAAAGCAACATCACACGTTTCTTTTTCAGACAAAGAAAGTCTTAAATCATTCTTAAGGAATTGACTTAAAGAAAATTACTTCTTTTGAGCCTTTTGCTCCTTTGTGCGTAACTCATTTTTAAGCGCTGCTATCTTCTTTTTCAATGCCCTGTACTTACCCGCATCAGCTGGCTGAAGACCCTGTGTCTTCTTTATGTTCATTTTCAGAAGCTCCATTTCCAGGTCTTTTAGATTCTCCTCCATCCTTAAATTTCACCTCACCAGGCATTTCCTTAGGCACTACTATCGTAACTTTTATGCCTATCATGCCTCTCTTAAGCAACAATTGTTTTCTCGTTTTCTTTACTCCATACTGTTCTAGCTGACCCGTCTTGGGAAGTACACCACCGTGCGGCCTGAACTTGAAATGTGCGGCGCGTTCCTTTATTACACCGCCTACTTCTACTTCCGCACCTATTGCGCCAGCCTGCATCATCCGATCCAGCGCTTCATGCGCTACAGTCTTGTATTTCATTGGCCCGTATTTTGCTATTTTGAATGCGATTGAGTCGGCTATTACTTCTGGATCTAACATTGGATCAATTGTCTCCTCGATGTCTATGTGTGGCGGCTCTTGTTTGAACAATTTGCCCAGCGTAGTGGACGCTTCCTTGAGCAATGAACCGGATCTGCTTATCAGCGATCCAGGTTTTGGTGTCTTGAGCACGACTTTTATGCCTAATGGCGTCTTTTCTAGATTTATCTCACTAACTCCATATCTGTTAAACGTCTTTGTAAGGTATTCCTTTGCTACATGCTCGTTTATTCTATTGTTTATTATCTTCTTTGGTAACATTCGAAGTCTCCTCCTTTGATTTTTCTTCACTTGTCTGTTTTTCTTCAGTTTTAGGTTTCTCAACTTTGTTTATCGAGGCAAATACGGTTAGATTTGTGCGTTTTCCGTGCTTGTACACGCGTCCGTTAGAAAATCTTGGATACGCACCCCTGCCCAAGTCATATCTGATTATGGTAGCATCGCTATCTCCGCCAGATACCACTTTAGCATTGGACTTTAATTCGTTTAGAATCTTAATTATTGCTCCAGATGCTTTTATAGGATAACCAACTGGTACCCCGCCAAGATGACCCTTGCTTGAATACTTTCTAAAAGGTACACGCGCAGTTTTTTTTCTTACTGCTTCTAAAAATAATACAGCAGCATCTATTTTCTTGCCTCTTATAGCTTCCATTATTTCATGAGAATGTTTCAGCGAAATGCTTAAACCTTCTCTTTTTGCAGAAACTTCGTTTAGCATATTATCTACTTTATCGGCACGAACCCGCTGGAACGTGTAGCTCTAAGTCCAGGCGCACCGTGTCTTACCTGTTTGGTCGTGAGCGAGAATTCCCCAAGTCTGTGGAATATCATGTTTGCTTTTATGTCAAGGGGAACAAATTCCTTTCCATTATGTACGGCAATCTTAAGTCCAACAAAAGAAGGCAGTATAATCATTTCCCTGCAGTGCGTCTTTATAGTCTTATCAGCTTTAGATTTCTTAGTCTTTTCAATTCTTTTTAAAAGTCTATTCTCTTCTGGTGTGAAGCCTCGCTTCAATGAGCGTCTTAAATTCGACGACGTTATGTTTATTATTTCATTTCTGTCCATGTTTTGGAGTTCTTCCAGTGTTTTTCCTCTATACATGAAGTTTTCCATATCTATCTTTTACCAGTTCTCCTAGGCGCTATGCTACCAACCTTTGCGCCTGGCGAGGCCATTCTAGCCGAACTCTTCGCTTTGTGCTGTGTACTTCTTCTTTTTCCGCCGAACTTGTGTTCATATGCATTCATAGCAACGGTTGCATTCATAGGCCAATATCTTCCTCTGGCTCTTATCAAGTGATGCTTGTTTCCTGCTTTATAAAAGGGTTTCTCTATCCTTCCGCCGTTTGCTATCTTTCCTATCACCGCTCTGCATTCTGGATTTACGTTCAATATTGAAGAACTAGGGAGGGCAACCGCAACGCGATCTTCACTCCTTTCCATTACCTGCGCACTCAAGCCTCCTGCTCGGACAAGTTTACCGCCGTCATTTGGCTTTAGTTCTATATTGTATACGGATGTCCCAAGAGGCACATCTTTTAACTTCGTTATCGCGCCATCGGAAAAATCATCCTTTAAGTATGTTACCATCTTGCCTACATAAGCTCCGTTGAATGCAGGCAGCAAGCATGTAGACCCATTTTCAAATTTTATTTCCATCATAGGAGCGGTCCTATATACATCTTTGACTAGTCTTATTATTCTGCCGTTCATAGGCTCATTGTTCTTTATTATACTGACCCTAGCGACGGCCCTAAACCAGTTTACCTGAAATATCCTGCTCTTTCCTCTTCTTCTCGATCGGGGTACTTTCATAATAGATTTATTTTAAGCTATTTAATTATTTAAATGCGTTTTTGTCATATTTAAGCGTTATCGACCAACATGGACATAGAAGATTCAAGAATACGATTTGCAAACGGACGACCGATCGGATATATCGACGAATATGCTATAATATCCGATATACACTTCGGTTTTGAGAATTCTTTGAAGGAAAGCGGTTACGACATAAAAGACATGACAAACAGCATAATAGAGTCGGTGAAATCGATTAACAAAAGAAAATTAATAGTTCTCGGAGACGTAAGAGACAGATTCGGCGAAATAAAGCCAGATGAAGGAGGAGCACTTCTCAGGGCGTTTTCGATGCTGGCTGACAACTTTGAAGAGATCATAATAACTCAGGGCAATCACGATGCCGGTCTTTATAAATTGATAAATAAGTTTGATAATATCCGTTTGATAGACGAATTCATAGTCGGAAAGGTAGGTTTTCTGCACGGCCATAAATTCCCCTCCGTTTCGTTATCCTCAGCGGTAGATACTCTATGCTCAGGACACATGCACCCCTCTGTAGTTGTCGAGGACAGCAATGGCGTACACTACAAAAAAGATTGCTGGCTTTTGTGTGATTTTGCGCTTCCAAAAAAAAGGTATGAGAATTCAACGATAAAATACCTGGTTATAGCGCCGAAATTTAATCCGTACATAGGGAGCACGGATAAATTAAGGAAGACCGGCCTACTGAGATATGTTAAGAGAGTAAGTAAGGTTACTACTGATTTACTTTTTTTATTTGAGACTTAGACCCATTTTCTTTATTTCTTTCAACAGGTCGTCTTCGTTTTTGAACATGTTGTCAACGAAATAAGGCGTGAACGGGCTGTATTTCTCGAATGGGAAGTACAACAGTACCTTCTTTCCCGTAGTGTGCGCGTGCATTCTTTCGCTGTCGACTCCGCTTGAGTATACTAAATCAGAAAGGTGTATGACCACTGCGTCAGATTGGTCTATCAATCTGTAATCCCGGCGTACTGTCTGATTAAACACCAGAGTCCTCATTCTTTCATCGGCTTCTGCCTGCTTGTAAACACCGATGTCTATGCTTTTTGGATCAAAGACTATAGCGTATTTCCTTAACTTGTTAAGGAAAGAGTCCAGTTTTTCATAATTCTCCTTCCTGTGCTCCATAGCGAAGCTGGCATATATTTTTATCTTTTTTCTGTTGTATATCAAATCATAAAAAGTCCTGGGATCCTCATCTGCACCCATTATGTAATTTTTTATGTTAAGTGCATGTCCTATTAAATCAGCAGTGTATATCTCCACTTCCGACCATATAGCTATCTCGTATACATCAACCGTCTTGTCCATCCACTCTTTCTTTCGTTGCAAATCATTGAAGACGCTGTTAGGCGAAGTAGTTATCGTGACTATAAAATCAGGAGTAAACTTTTTGAAGTCATTAACGTTTATAAGACTCAGCGGACCGTTTTTCCACCAAAATGTCATGTGTCCGTCTATAAGATAATCTGTATCGGGGTTTTCTTTTATCTCATCCTCAATCGCATGAAATGCGCTTATCTTCAGCAGTTCCAGAGTCTTTATGTCCAGATTTGGAAGAGTAGACGAGTTTATGTATTTCTCGAAATTTCTTGCGCTTTTCAGCATTTCTTCTATGAAGTTTATTATTTTAAGTTTTTTACCGCTTCTTTCGGATAACTTAACAACTTCGCTTTCAAGCTTTTGTCTGTTTGAGCCCGCTGTAGCAGCGCTAAATATTATCATACTATTTAGTAGTGTCTCACGTTGATATTATGATTCTCCCTATTTAAATAACTGAAGTTCGACCGCAATCTTTAGAACGTGAGGATAATACAATAAATCATCGCATTTAGCGCCATAGAAACCATATACAGTATGCGATTTTAGTTTAGTCAACAAATTTTATCATTAACAACCATTATTTAAATAGCTTGGCATCATATAATTGAATATGAGTCCGGCGGAATTGTGGGCCTTGCTTTTTGGAGTGGTCCTTATAGTTATATTGTTTGTAGTCGGGATGTTCATACCCGTCGTATTCTACGCATTTTTAGTCATAATGTTGATAATCGCTTTCATAATATTCTTTGTAACGATGGTTAAAAAGTACACGCAATTCGAGAGAGGAGTTATATTCAGGATGGGCAAATTCAACAGAATAGCAGGGCCGGGCTGGGCGATTGTTTTGCCATTTTTCGAACAAGAATACCAGCGGGTCGATGTGCGGGTCAAGATGATGGATGTCAGTTCTGACGAAATATTCACCCAGGATGATCTTAGACTTTCAGTTGAAGGTACAATATACTACCAAATAACGGACCCGGAAAAAGCCACTTTGCAGATAGACAATTACGGGCAGGGATTATCTACTTTAGTTTTATCAGCGGTAAGGAACGCGGTTGCTGGTCTTACTATGAGACAGGTATTTGGAAGCCTGGACAGGATTAATGATATTCTGGCAGACGCAATAAGACACATGACTTGGAAATGGGGAATAGATGTACCTACGGTACAGATAAGATCGATAGCACCTCCTCAAGAAGTCATACAGGCTATGCAGCAGCCGGAGATAGCAGCTAACCTTCTTCAAGCACAGAGATTCAAGGCGGATGCGCAAAAGATAGTAATGGAAGCGATAGGAGAAGGAGGAAAATCATTGGACGACAAATCAGTCATGTATCTGTACTTGCAGGCGCTTAAACAGATAGGTGATTCAAGTTCATCTAAAGTTGTTTTACCGATGCAGTTTATGCAAGGAATGGGTGGAATGGCAGGTATGGCAGGATTGTCCGCTGCGACCATGTCGTCTCTCGGTGGGCAGCAGAATGTGCAGAACGTAATCGATTCTATAAAACAGAAGATAGTACAAGCAGGTCAGCAAACGTAATTATTCTTTAAGCCCGATTATTGCTATAAGCTCTTTTAGATCTGCTATGGTATAATCTGGAGCCAGATCACCAACCCAATCAGGATATTTACGATAAGCAGTAAACAGAACTGCTTTCATTCCTGCAGTCTTTGAATTAAATATGTCTATATCAGGTCTGTCTCCCACGAATAGTGTCTCGTTTGGCGGTACACCGAGCATTTCGGCAGTCTTTGTGAATGCGCTAACTTTAGTCTTATCTTCTGGTATGGTTTCCCTCGCGATGACTATAACATCAAACAGATGCATAACCGGGAGCCTTTCAAGCCTTTTTTTCTTTATTCCAGGATATAGCGCGGGACCGGTTAAGATACCAAGTTTTATTCCGGCATCGCTGAGCCTTTTTATGACTTCTTCCAGATGTATAGAGAGCTCTGTGTCGTTTATTAAACTGTTCTCAAAAAGATCAAAGTATTCCTCTATTTCCCCTCTCGAAAAGTTAAGACCTGTCTTTTTTGACAGTGTTTCATAAAAGAAGTATTTGTTTTCGTAGTTGTGTTGTTTTTTAACCAGCTTGTCGTATTCCATAGAGGTAATTTTCACAGCCTCTTCATACGCTCTTTCGTCTATCTTGTGCAGTTTACTCATCCGCGAAAATACGACTTTCCTCGCGCGTTCTATCGCTGCTATAGTGTTAACGAGGGTGTCATCGAAATCGAATATAACTGCACGTATCGGTTTTTCACTGACCATATCAACTAAGAGCCTCTAGTGGGAGTTGAACCCACATCGCCTGATTACAAGTCAGGCGCTCTACCGCTGAGCTATAGAGGCATAAATAATCTGATTTATATCTTGTCTATTATTAAAATCTATGGAGCAGCCAAAGTTCGTTGACGTCCATGCTCATTTGAGTGACGCTGCATTCGACATTGACAGGGAGAGTTTGTTAAAAAAACTTGAAGGATACATAATACTCAATGCAGGGGAAGAAATAGAAGAGAATGAAAGGATACTGAACGAAGGTGCAAGACACAGTAATCTTCTTCCTTGTATAGGACTACACCCAAATAAATTATCACACTATGACGATGCCGATACAGACAAAGCACTTGCGTATCTTGATGAGAAAATACCTGCGGCGTTCGCAGTGTCGGAAATAGGCCTCGATTATAAACTAAAGGATGAGAAACAGATGCTTATTCAGCGGAAAGTGTTTTCAAAAATACTGGAAACCGCTGAAAAAAATAATAAAGTCTGTATAGTGCACAGCAGGAAATCTATGGATGATACTCTGGATATTCTAGGCAATTTTAGCGTGAAAGCCGTACTACACAACTTCGAGGGGAACCTGGCACAGCTTAAGAAGGCGCTCGACATGGGCATAAATCCAAGTATTTCAACAGGTTTCATCAGATTCAAAAAAGATAACGTGATAAGAGCCATGAAAAATGATGAGTTTTTTGTCGAAACGGATTCGCCGGTTCTTTCGCCAGACCAGAACAGGAATACACCTATGAACATACCGCTTATTTTGGAGTATATCTCCAGTATAATCGGAACAAAACCAATCGAACTTAAGAATAGTATTTATCTATCTTTTTGCAAGATGTTCTATGGATAACGTGATGCTACTAGGGACTTCTTCCGCATTTCCTACAAAGGAAAGGAACCACCCCGCGCTTTATATGTCGCTTGACGGCAAACGCGTGCTTTTTGACTGCGGGGAAGGCACACAAAGGCAGATACGTGTAGCAGGTTTAAGCCCGTCCATAGATTATATGTTCCTAACACACTGGCATGGAGATCATTCCTTGGGAGTGGGTGGTATAATACAAAGCCTTAATATGATGAGAAGGAAAGAGCCACTCTATATATATGGACCACAAGGCACTGGCTCCAGTGTAAATCATATACTAGCTACATATCGATTTCATTCTGAGATACAGATAAAAGCAAAATCATTAGATCTAAAAAAAGAGACCTTTATAACGAAAATAGGGCGATTCAGCGTATACGGCATAAACGTGATGCATACTACAAAGTGCATCGGCTATAAAATCAAGGAAGACGACCAGCTGAACATAAAACATGAATTTCTTAAGAAAAACAAGATAAAATCGGGCGTGTTCCTTCAAGCCCTTAAGAAAGGCAAGGATATAGTTTATGAGGGGAAGAAGTTCCTTGCTAAAGAAGCAACTTATCTAAAGTGCGGAAAATCTTTGGTTTACCTTACAGATCTGGGTTATGATAAGAACCTTTATAGATTCGCACGCGGTGCAGATGTTCTCGTAATAGAATCTACGTGGTCCTCAGAGTTCGAAAACCAGGCCAAGGAATTTGGGCACCTTACTGCCAGACAGGCATTGGAAGTAGCGAAGTATGCAGATGTGGGAAAAGTCTATCTTACTCATTTTAGCCAGAGATATGAAGATATGTCAGTGTTTAAGGAAGAACTATCGGACATAGTAAAAAAGTTAAAACTAAAGCCGAAAGTATTTGTATCAAACGACTTTGAGAGGATAAATTTTTGAAGTTTTTGCCGTTGAATAGGCTAAGATTAAATATTTAAATTAAAGAATCATAATCTTATAAATAATGGTTTTAAAATCGATTTTTATATGAATTCGCTTTCGGTAGCAGTAATAGGGCCGTATCATTCAGGCAAAACAACGCTTGTGAACAAGCTGCAACAGAAATTAGGAGCCGAAGGCGATGTGTCTTTTTTCTCTTTTAAATACGGCGGGAAGAACATTACACTTATGGACACGCCAGGAGATACCGACAGCCCGGTATTAATGGCATCTGTGCTAAGCGTAGCGGACGCGATGATATTCTGCATATCACCGGATGTAGGGATAACGTTCCAGGTAGGCGAAATAGTCGTGCTTGCGGATACGCTTAAACTCGGTAAAGGCATAGTGTGTATAACAAAGACGGATATGTCGACCACGCAGGAGATAGACGCGCTAAAAGCTAAGTTGAAAGCGCTTTTGAAATCAACAAGCATGGAGTCTATGGAGCTCTTTGAGATGAATATATACGATGATCAAAAGATAGCTGACATGCGGGCAAAATTGTCGAATTTACCATACGAATCAGAAATGATAACTCGTCCATTCAAGTTTGCCGTGGATCACGCATTCGAATCAAAAGGAATGTCGGTAGCCATAGGCACTGTTATATCCGGCAAGATAGCTGTGCACGGCGATGCAGTGCTGACACCAGACCCGTTCACAAAAGAAGTAAACGTGAACGGTATACAGATAAATCAAGAAGACGTTCAATCAACCGAAGCCGGCGACAGGGCTGGTGTAAGCATAAAAGGCGTATGGCCCTGGGATCTCCCGCGCGGCACGGAATTGAGGCAACCCAAAACATACAAAGATGTAAAAAGCGGTAAACTTCAGATAAAGTTGTCCAAGTTATACAAGCAGGACATACAGGATGATACTAAATTGAATCTGATATGCAACTGGCAAAACTGTACGCTTACTCTAAATAATGTGAAGAAAGAAAACGACAAGATAAGCGCAGACTTTGAATCGGATAAGAACTTCGTCTTCGATAAATATGACAAAATGGTACTTGTAAACAAAGATCTGCCTATAAGAATGTTAAGGGTTGTCGGGTACCCGGAGATACTATAAAATGGAACGTACCCTTGCTGTAGTTAAACCTGATGGCGTAAGAAGAGGACTGATAGGCGAAATAATAAGAAGATTTGAGAAAGCAGGTCTTAAGATAGTGGCTTTAAAGATGTTAAAACCAACAGAAGAACTCGCGGCCAATAATTATCCCGACACGGATGAATGGTTCAAGAAAGTCGGTGAAAGGAGCAGTAAGACGTTCGCATCGATAGGTATGGACATAAAGAAAAAATTCGGTACCGATGATCCCATATTGATAGGAAAGACAATAAAGGGATGGTTAGTCAGATTCTTGTCTTCCGGTAATGTAGTAGCCATGGTATTGGAGGGTAATCGTGCAGCAGACAATGTTAGAAGACTTGTGGGGGAAACAGACCCTCTGATGGCACAGGCAGGTACTATAAGAGGAGATCTCTCTATAGATAACGTCGTATTAGGCAATTCATCTAACAGACCGATGGTTAACGTAGTCCATGCGTCTGGAAACGCCGAAGAGGCGAAACAGGAAATAAAGACATGGTTTAATGATTCTGAGATACTAGAGTATAACCGAGCAAACGAAGACGAATTTTATAGGGCGTGGTGAGGATGGCAAAAGTGTTCATATTGATTAAACCAGACGGCGTAAAGCGCGGGCTAGTGGGCGAATGCGTTAACAGGTTCGAAAACGCCGGGCTAAAAGTAGTTGCGATGAGAATGCTAAAATTGAGCGAAGCAATGGCCGATAAGCTTTATCCAAGCGACAAACAGTGGTTAGAGAATCTTGGCATGAAAGCAAAGGAATCAATGAATAAAATCGGTAAGGACATAAAGGACGATAACGTTTCCCACGGTAAAAAGGTAAGACAATGGCTTATGGACTACGTTCTGTCTAGCCCGGTTGTAGCAATGGTTCTAGACGGGAACGACGCCATGACGGTTGCGAGGAAACTAGTCGGTCCTACAGATGGTGCCGCAGCATCCGCAGGAACAATACGTGGTGATTTCTCATCAGATTCTATAGTAACTGCTACATCCGATGGCAGGGCAAACATGAACGTTCTTCACGTGTCTTCTGACGAAAAGGAAACAGAAAACCAGACAAAAATATTTTTTGATTGAAAGCTTAATTTGATGGCTCCCAATTAACTGCACATGCACCACCGCTTTGCAGCGCCCTCAAAACTCTGTAAATCTCTTTCGTGCTCCTGCCGACTTTGTTGTTAGATGCACAAGAATAGGCTATAAGCCCGTTGTTGTCTATTATGAACGTGGCCCTTCTTGCCTTTTTTTCGTTTTTATCAAATACTCCATACATCGACGACACAACGCCATCATCATCTGCTATCAACGGAAACTTTATCGGTGTTTTGCTTTCTTTGACGAACTTTTCGTGAGTATGAACATCATCCGTGCTTATTCCGATAACCGCTGCGCCGCTTGCAGTGAACTTATCCAATTCCTGACTAAATGCCAATATCTCAGTCGGACACACCTTGGACAGATCAGCAACATAGAACAACATAACTTTCCATTTATTTTCCAGATCGCTCAATCCGAAGTCGCCCGCAGCTCCGTTGTTATAAGCCTTTGCGAAAAATCCCGGTGCACTTTCACCTACGTCAAGCATATTAACTCGAAGCACATTTATAATAAATAAATTTACTAGCATGATATGAGATCTCCGATATGCGCGTTCTTGGGGCACGTCGACGCGGGAAAGACGTCGATAATGGACGCCATAAGAAACACAGCCTTTGCATATAAAGAAACCGGCGGGCTTACGCAAAACATAGGTATAACTGAGGTCCCTACAGATAGGATAAAGAAGATATGCGTCGAACTTCTGAAGAAACTTAACATTGCGATAAAGGTGGACAGCGTAATATTCATTGACTCGCCCGGACACGAAGCTTTTGTTACCTTACGGGAACGTGGTGCGTCAATAGCGGATATAGCAATACTTGTAATCGATGTAACAGAAGGGGTACAAAGACAGACTATAGAATCGATAGACATCTTAAAGTCCTATAAAACCCCTTTCATAGTTGCATTGACAAAGATAGACCGCGTTGACGGTTATATAGATAGAAAAGACATTTCGTTCATAGACTTCATGTCAAAACAAAACAGAAAATACTCAGAAAACCTCGATGCGGCCATATATAAGATGGCCGGAGAATTATCAAATTATGGTTTTCAGGCAGAAAGATATGATCGCGTCATAGATTTCACCAAACAGATATCGATAGTCCCAGTGTGTGCCGTGAACAATATTGGCATACAGGATCTTATTGTCATGCTGATAGGTCTTAGTCAGAGATACATAGACTTGAATAAACCCGCAGGCGACGAGGCAGCAATACTGGAAGAAAAGCAATTAAAAGGCATGGGTAAGGCGTACGATGCGATAGTGTATTCCGGCAGAATAAGCGTAGGGGACAAGGTAGTGATACAGAAAAAAGACATGATATCAGAAACAAAAGTGAAGGCGATGTTCAAACTTGTTCCGATGGAGGAAAGCCGCGAGAATTTCGGGACGTATGAGAGTATAAAATCAGCAAGCGCCGCCACTCCGATAAGGCTTATACTACAGGACTCCGAAGTCTTGATAGGGACTTCAATATCTGTATTCCATAACGAGCAGGAAAAGAACAGGATAATCGGAGCCCTAGAAGGAGTAACAAAAGGTTACAATGATGAAAAAGCCAAGGGGATAGTCATTTGTGCGGATTCGATAGGCAGTATAGACGCGATAAAGAAGATAGGAGGAGCAAATTCCATACAGATAGGCATGACGAGGCTAGGCGAACCGACAAAACGTGAGATAACAACGGCCAAACTAAATGAGAAGGTAATTTTGTGTTTTAATGTGCCTATCAGCAAGCAGATAGAGGAGCTCTCAGCCATCGAAGGAGTAACGATAATAAGCAGCAACTCGATATACACAATATTCGAGAAGTATAACGAATTCAAATCTGCATTCAACAAGGAAGTCATTAACGACAAGACATCGGATATGACACTGCCCGCCGAGTTTGTGTTCATAAAGAGCAAGGTTTTCAGGCGGTCAAATCCATGCGTCATAGGCGTTGAGGTTCTTGCCGGCGAGATAAGGCCAGGCTATAGGGTAATAAATCATAAAGGCGCAAATTTGGGCAGAATACAGGAGATACAGGACGACAAAAAGAAATTGGATTCTGCAGTAAAGGGACAAAAGGTTGCGGTTAGCATAGACGATGCCGTGTATGACAGGAACCTATTTGATGGAGAGGTTCTTTATACAGACGTAAGCCTGCCAGACATAATTAAATTCGTAGACGTGAAGGGGATGTTAAGCGATGACTATAACGATGCGCTGCAAAAGATACAAAAAATAAAGCGTATTTAAGGCCAATTCTTCAGCGCCTTTTCATAAAGTTGCATGTTGTCGCAAGGCAGCCATTTCCCGCTGCACAGAAAACCGTTCAATTTGCCTTTTGTCGCAAGTTTCTCGAACAAACCTTCCATTGAAGATTTTCCTTCAGGTATAAGCGACACTATCAGAGGATTTAAAATGTAGATACCTGCGTTTATAAGATGGGTGCTCTGCATTCCAGTCGGTTTTTCCACGAATTTCGTTATTTTGTTTCCTTCCATCTCAACAGCACCGAACTGTGAAACGTTGTCTGTAGTAGTGAGCGCTATCGTTGCAAGGGACCTGTTCTTTTTGTGGAATTCGTACATCTTGTCTAGGTCGAAATCAAAAAGATCGTCTCCGTTTAGCATGAAAAAATCGTCATTGAATAGATTTGATGAAAGTCTAAGCGGACCGGCAGTACCAAGTGGAACCTTCTCTTCAAGGTATTTTATAGAAACACCAAATTTCGCCCCGTCTCCGAAGTAATCTCTTACCTTTTCGCCAAGATAGCCAACAGATATGACTATATCAGAAACCCCTGCTTCCTTGAGTTTATTTATCGCATACTCCATTATCGGTTTTCCTTTTATAGGCACCATCGGTTTTGGAAGTTCGTATGTGAGCGGCCGCAGCCTTATACCTTGCCCCCCAGCGAGTATGAACGCTTTCTTGATGCTTTTAGGAGAAAAACGCTCCTTCAATATCCTTTCTATCGCATTAGATCTGTTTAGTATATTTTCTCCATCGACTATCGAATCTAGCTCTTTAAGAATCTGTGGATTTAAACTTATGGTTATACGGGTTTTCATACTGAGTATGATACAATCATACTATTTATTACTTTTAGTTTTTGAAACCAGTCTTTCTACAAGCGCGTCAAATCCCTTTATGAACCTCTTCTCGTCGTATTTTTCGGATTTTATAGCGCCTTTAACAAGTTTTGAATAGATTTTCTTTTCCGTTATCTTTATCATTGCATAAGCCAGAGACTCTTCGTCTGCATCTATGACCACCCCATTACGTCCATTCTCAACGAATTCCTTCGGCCCGCCTTCATTAACGCATATCACCGGTTTTCCGTACGCTAAAGATTCGAGAGGCACTAAGCCAGTATCCTCATTCATCGCAAGAAACAAAGTAGCGTAACACCTCCTGTATAGCCGTGATATGCCTTCGTTCGAAAGATCCGTTTTTATTTCTATTGAAGGATTTCCTCCAGCGGCCTTTTTTACTTCTTCCAGATATTTTTGATCCTCAACGAAACCGCCGACTATGAGTCTGAAGCCTTTTTTGTCCAGTCCGGATCTAAGGAAACCCTTTACAGCCAACACTTGCCTCTTATATCTTGTGAACCTGCTAGCGTAAAAGAAATATTTGTCGTGTACGCGGCTAGGTCCTATTCCGTTATATTGTATGCTTGGAAGTATACTAAATATTCTATTCGATTGCATTAGACCGTACGATTCTATGCGTCTTCTAACTTCGTTGCTGTAAACAAATGAGTAGTCTATTTTTTTCCACGCGCCTCTCTCTAAAAGCCGATAAATAGGGATTATTAGAGGAAGTAGCATCCGGTACTTTATGTTACTAGCTCTGTAATAGTCATACATGGAGTGGGCTATCCTAAGAGGGGTGTGAGTTATCGCGATCACAGGTACTTTAGGACTGTTTCGGTACACTATTAACTCCGCTAAGCCACCAGTTGAGATTATAAACAAATCATAATCTTTCAAAGGGATTTTTGTCGTGAGCATGTTATAAAACAACTTGAAACCTCTCATAAGCATCGAGCCGCTAGAACTTCCATTGAGTTCCTTTACGTTGAATTTCTTGAACTCTTTGAAGGTATTCTCTTTGTTATAAGTGAAAGTGTAAATGTCTATCTTGTGCCTGCTGTTCTTCAGGATGCTCAACATGGCACGCTCCACTCCGCCCTTGCTTTTTATCCACGGTACAAAGACAGCGATCTTCAATCGTTTTTTTATCATGACATATCACACGTATAATTTAACTCGCAGTGTAAGCACATATTATGATGTCCTTCCGATTCCAGACACCATCCCGTTGAAGCCGAAATGTCCAAGGATGTTTCTTTCCGTTCTTTGTTCGTTTCCAGCTTGGCATATACACCGTCAACATATTACTAATTTATCTTTCATACGTTTATAGTTTCTTGTTCTTCTTGTCTTGTATAAGAGTGGCATGTGCTCGCCGTATACTCCGATTCTGATGGACGACACCCTAGATGATTTTCCTTTTTAAATAACCAAAAGTTCTACGACACAGTCTGCCAATAAGTTACATTTCTGACCAGGGTGTTATTCGTAAAGGCAGTGATCTTATATGTGCCAGCCGATAGGGTGGAAGTATACATTGTTTTATTAATCGATAGGCTCTTTACGACTAGTCCATTCAAAGTTATCCCCACATAGCCATAAGGAAGAGTAGCAGTGAAGTTTGAGGCCACGCCGCCTGCTATGGAACTGTTTCCGTCCAGCACGCCGTTCAAATATAGGTAAGTCTTTCCCACTCGCCCTGAGGGCATTACGCCGTTAGGGGGGAAATCCCGTATCCTTGCCCATTTTAATGTCATCGCAAAGCCTCTCGTGCCGCCGGTATTTGTGAATTCCACGTAATTGTCAGCGGTAGCCGGCGCCTGCGCTTCTGACTGGAGAGCATATTCCTTCGACATATTTGAATAGTTCAGAGAGTATACCGCATTTTTCCCATTGTTTGAAACAGTGAATAGATCTGGCGTATTATAAGCTACATTGTAGTGGGTAGATGTAACGGAAGATCCGGAAGTAGTGTACCCCCATGAATAATTAGAGGTATACTGTGAAAGCCATCCATTTGCAGCATAATTTGCGCTGCTAGTCGGGTTTGAAGAATAATAAAGTCCATTGACCGTATAAGATCGTTTTGCAGCTTCGGTAAAGTTGCCGAGCCAGTCAAGCGTAGTGTTAGCCCCGAAATAAGAATTTGAATCAATGAACTCATTAACACTCGTCGATGCGGGAAGGTACACCCCGTGGTTTATGGTGACACTGGCACTTGTCCAGCCACTCGGCGCAGAGGGACCAGTAAAATTGCTGTATAATAGGTCAAAAACACTAGCGCCATCGTCATATTCGCCATAAATGGGCGATAACAGAGCAGATTCACCAGTCGTTAGTTTGTTGAAATCGTTCAAATTTGGATTCTGTATGACCATGAAGACGGTCTTTGTACTTAAAGCCGGTATCGTACCCACTTTCAGCCAGTATAAACTGCTTTTAGATGCATTAGAGCCACCGTGCTCCAGCCACGAATCGACTACCGAGCCGTTCGGCCACATGAAATAAACGTTTGTGAGGCTCTTACTCTCTGCGTAACCGTATGCGGACGAGTTTATTGTCACATTCTGCTGAAAATCGGACAGAGTGGGAACATTTTGCGCGTTAGCAAAAGTTATTGGCAGCATCGGATTCCATATATGCAGAACTCTCGCTATAGAAGAAGGCGTATAATTCTGGTTGCCGTTTGTAGACAGATTGTAAAGATACGAACCCATATAAGTTTTGCTAGCTGTTCCCGAAAGTATGTTTTTATATATCAATGAGTTATTTATCGACATGTTTGCAAAGAGCTGGTTATTTACCGTCGTTATGCTGAACGTAGTCGTCCTAAGTACTCTGTTGAAAGTCGTGTTTTGACTTTGGGGAAGCGTCAAAGTCAGTATAGGGACAGCTTTATCTATTGTCTCCCAAAAAGTGATGTTGTTCACACCGCTGAGGTTGCTGAAAGCGGTGACTTTATACGTGCCGGCTGCCCGGAGTACCACATTTGTACTATAATTCTTTGCGAGTGGTGCGACAAGTACACCATTTACGTAAATACCGACATATATTTTTATAGTGGAAGCGGTGAAGTTTGCATCCGTCCCGTATACTATGGAATTGTTAACGTCTTCAATACTGTTTAAAAACAGATTTAGCAGCGGCTTCTTTCCAGGTATACAGCTTGGAGATACAATATTGTACCCAGAAGGTACAATGTCTATCAGGTACGCATTGCTAAAGGAATTCAGTGTGATGTTGCCGTTAACGGTTCCGGTTGCGCCAGTGCTGAAGAGATAGCTCTGCATCTGTTGTCCAGACGTAGAGAGAACAGTAAGATTGAATTGCACGTTTGTAAGCACAGAGCCCGAATAATTGTAGAAACTGACTATGTACTGCATCTTGGAATTGTTGTATGTCTTGTATGAGTAATTTATGAATGATATGGGCGCGTTAACACCTATTTGTACTGCAGACGAGCCGTTGAACACAACGGTTTTAGCGTAAGCTGTGTATACACCAGTAGTAGTCGGTAAAAGCCCTTCAAGATAGACATTAGCATAACCAACGGCGCTGTGCGAAGATTCGCTTATTGTTATGGAATTCTGGCAGAACAGGCTGCCGCTAAGGTCAAGACTGCCAAATTGAAGGGGAAATGTCGAGATAGAACCTACTCCCTGGGATGAAACGTAGTTTGCCTCGGATACTATTGTATTAACGATGTTATTCGCTAAATTAGAGGCTGTGTTATTATTTATCGCGGATGAATATGCAAAAAGATAATACATAAACGCCGCAATCACAGCCAAGCCTATACCTATGACTATCATGTATTCGGTATAAGTCTGCGACTTTCTGCTTTTTCGCATATAAGTGGTTGTTTTGCGCGCATTTAAGTTTTATAAGCCGTAACGCCCAAAATAAAAGTATGACGTGGTACATATACACACACAAAAAGGATTTGGACGGTATAACTTCTGCCGCCATTATGCAAAGATATCTCGATAAGAATAAGATAGCCGGACATATCGATTTTATAGATTATAGTCCGCTGGAAGAGTTAATGGAGATATTCGCAGGTGTCACAAAAATCCCAAAGGATTCTACATTGGTCTTAGTGGACTTCGGCGCGAACAAGACGATGGAAAGCACCGCGCTAAAAGCATTTGAGGAGTTGCACGATAAAAACGTTAAAATATATTGGCTTGACCATCACACGTGGGACACAAAGTTTAAAGATGCTCTATCTAAATACGCGGAGATAACGATTTCGGGCTCAAAAGAGCATTGCGGCGCCGAGTTGACTTACGCTAAGTTCATGCACGATGACAGTATTTCGGAGGGATTGGCAAAATTAGGAAGGGATGCGGACTTAGATATGTGGGAAAAACAGCCGCCGTTTCCAAATTTCGGTTTAACGGAATGCTTGGGAAACGTCATAACATACTATAATTATATATCGAGGGGAGACATCAGAAAAAGACAAGAGCTTTTATTTTATATTGTAAAGAAGCTTTCAACGGCAAGTTTGGAGAGAATATTGACAAAGGACTTTAAGAACCCTTTTTTGGACGAGCGACTGAAAGAGGACTATTTCGCATACAAGAGACTGGAGGAATCCGAACTCAGAAAATGCGTAGATTCCGCAGAAAACGTTAAATTTGGAAAGTATAAAGTAGTATTAGGTTTTGCAGAGCCGATAATTTCGACGACGATATCCGGAAGAAACTTAATATCACGTTACAATGCCGATGTCGCGATAGTTCTAAGCGAATACGGCTCTTTTGGGATAAGGCGCAGTAATGAAAGAATAGAGGTAGACTGCGGCGCTATAGCGCGTCTTTTTAATGGTGGAGGACACGTGTTTGCGGCAGGCGGCGAACTAGGATTCAAGATAAAAAATAAAGAAGACCTTGAAAAAGCGAAAGAGCTTATAAAATCCAGATTAAACCCGTTTTTTGCTGAGCATTCATAGATCTGAAATAGCTTTTATCCTCCAGCAACATAATCAGGATATGTGCGACTGTTGTGAAGAGAGCCCCAACTGCGAATGCCATTGCGGCAATAAGACTGCAGGGAATATAAATTCTGCCAGTGGGAAATGCGACAAGTGCGGTCACTATGCCGATCTAGGCAAGTAAACGAACATTGCGTCACTTACCCAAGACATAGGCAACAATCGACTGCACAGCAGGATACAACTGCGCTATGTGAGTAAAGATAAGAAATGACATAATAAAGGTTATAGCGATATCGAAAATCAGAGGCGCAAGATCTATTACAGGTATAAACCAAATCGCTTTTAGCAGTTTATCAGAGAAGTGCTTTACTAAGTGCAATATTATCAACAACACAAGTATGTAGTAAGGTACTACGCCTATGGTTGATGACAACAAAGGAGACTTTATAAGAAAAAAGTTTGCGAACACGACAAATGCGTAAGAAATTATGCCCGGCAGACCTGTTGAAACCATAAGGAATGCAGTCAACAGAGCGGCAATTGATAAAGAGCCAATACTAGCAACGTATACCGTTATTGCCAATATAGCGAAAGCTGTAACGACTTGTATAAAGATTTTCTTCTGTACAAGGTTCGTCGCTAAAAGAATTATTAGATATCCCACTAACCATACGATGTTTATTCTTGTTACAGCATAAATTACAAGTATGATAACGATGCTGGCTGCGTACAAATAATTCAAAAATTTCATATATAGACCGTTGCGATTCAAGGAATTAAGCTACGATATGATTTAAAGGCGAGCGAAAACCGTTTATTTATTTGATATACTTCTCTTTATAATATGAAGGTTTTCTCCGGTAGGCGCTTCGATGTAGAGACGAACAAGATAATCCTGCCAAACGGCAATGAAATGAATGTGGAGAAAGCACACTCAGCAGAAGTTGCAGTAATATTGCCTATACTTAGTGGACAGGTAATAATGCTGAGGCAATTCAGGCCGGTTATAGGGAAGTGGATGTACGAATTACCGGCTGGACTTATAGACGCAGGTGAGAAGCCAGTAGACGCCGCCAAGAGGGAGCTCAGAGAGGAAACAGGGTTTTTGGCTGCAAAAATGCACAGAATTATCGACGTATTCTCGTCCCCAGGTTTCTCAGATGAGCATGTTTATATATTCTTTGCGAGCGACCTTAAGGAGGTAGGGCAGGAATTAGAACCGTCCGAAAACATAAAACTTCTAAAAATCCCGATAGATAAAGCGATAGATATGGCTAAAAGCGGAAAGATAAAGAACGTTCATTCAGTCGCAGCGCTTATACTTTTCGATAAACAAAGAAAGAACAGGGCCGCAAAGCCATAGTTACATAAAATTTTACCACTATTAATTCATAAAATATTAAAATATTCTTTCATAATAGAAAGCTTTAAATACAATACTTATTCATAATATAAAAAGGTTACTATATTTATGAAGGTCATAACAGAAAAGTCAGCTTCTAAATGCCCATCATGTGACAGCAAAGCGGTAATATACGATAAGAGTACCGGCGAACTGGTATGTCAAAAATGTGGATACATAGTTGAAAGTGATGTTATAGACTACGGCAGGGAATGGAGATCCTTCGAGGATGAAAGAAACGAAGGAAAAGGCAGAATGGGCTCCCCATTGAGCTATGCAAAATATGATAAAGGTACTAGTACAGTTATAGGAAAAGCCAGTGAATCAATAAAACTTTCAAACGCAAACAGAAGAACTTTCTACAAGTTAAGAAAGTGGCAACCAAGGATTTCGACGGCCTTTGAGAGAAACCTTAAATTTGCGCTTACAGAATTAAGACACGCAAGCAATCAATTGCACGTTTCAAATGTTATACAAGAAGAAGCAGCAAAAATGTATAGGGAAGCCATAAGCAGAAGACTTGTAAGAGGGCGCTCAATGGAAAGCGTAATAGCCGGTGCACTGTACGCTGCAGCAAGAAAATACATGAGACCAATAACCTTAGACGAGATATCTGAGACATTCAGCATAGAGAGAAAGGAGGTGGGCAAGGCCTACAGACTACTATGCAGGGAATTGGGTATAAAGATACTGCCAACTTCTCCAAAAGATTACATATACAAATTTGCTTCGGAGTTAAAAGTTTCCAATAAGACCGTTGCCGACGCATTAAAACTTCTTAAAGAAGCAGAGGATAAAGGACTTACAAGCGGCAAGGGGCCTATGGGCATAGCAGCCGCAGTACTGTACGTAGCAACTTTGATAAATAAAGAAAAGAAGACGCAGCGCGATGCCGCCAAAGCAGCGGGCATAACAGAAGTAACCATAAGGAATAGGTACAAGGAATTGTACGAAGTGTTGAAATTAAAAGAACGATATAAGATAGAAGAATAAGCTCCCAATATGCAGAGATTCAAAGAGGGAGAAGTAACTTTCTTTGCAGAAGACAATCAAACCAAAAAGGCAGGAGTATTTTTTAATCCCTCAAGAAGATTCGATAGAGACTTAAACGTGTCATTGATCAAAGCATTAGGCGCTAAGGATATAGTGGGAATAGATCTTTTTGCCGCAAGCGGAGTTCGTGGACTCAGGTTAGCAAAGGAAACCGGGGCGTTCACTAGTATTATTATAAACGACATAAAGACCTCGCACACGATAAAGAAGAATATCACCCTGAATCATATAAAAAGAACAAAACTAATACAGACTTGCATAAACGCAGCAAATGTGAATTCTTTGGAAGATGGCTTTGATTATATAGACATAGATCCTTTTGGATCACCCGTGCGGTTTCTTGCGTCCGCAATCCAGAAATTAAGATATGGTGGTACGCTTGCGATAACAGCAACGGACTCAGCACCCTTATACGGGAGGGCACCAAAAGCATGCATTCTTAAGTATGGGGCCGTGTCGCTAAAGACTTCATATTATAATGAGGTCGGGCTCAGGATACTAATAAAACGTGCGGAAGAAATAGCGAATATTTATGGACGTTCGCTCGAACCGATATTATTTGATGTAAGAAGGCATTATCTAAGAGTTTATCTAAAAGTACGCAAACCAGACAGTTCAAGACCGATAGGGTATATCTTCCAATGCAAGCACTGTCCTTACAGATTAACAGAAGGATACGGCGAAAAATGTCCAGTTTGCGGCTCAAATTTGGTGCGTATAGGGCCATTATGGATGGGAAAGTTATTTTCAAATGAATTAATGCCCAACATTTCAGCGTTTTCAGTGTCTTCTGAAGTAAAGAGTTATGTCGAAAATTTAGCAAATGAAGAACACATAATCTCGTATTATACTACAAATGAACTGTCTTCTTATCTGAAAACAAAGGAAATACCAATCAATGGTCTCGGCAGCAGGACGGTGTTTGATCCAAAAGGTTTTCGGACTAAAAAAGCACTAAATGAAATAATTGAAGACTGGAAGTCTCTACTTGCTAGATTTTAATTCCCGGTTTATAGCTTGACCCGGCAGGCCTCTTCTAAACCTTACGACAACCTTGCCTTTGCTGCCATGCACACGAGTTACAACTCCTTTTATGACTGCTTTTGAAAATTTTATTTCCATACGAGTGCCGATCATTTTTTTTGCTTCTTCTCGGTTTTTCGCTGTGGTGGAAACTATCGCCTGATTTAGCGTCTGCGTCTTTCTGCCACGTCTAAAAGAGAGAATTTTCTGGTTCATACTTTCTTTTCCGGAGACTTAGGGATGTATTTCTCCTGTTCTTGTGAAGGAGGTCTTAGGTCCTTGTCTATAATCGGTTTCGGAAGCCCCTTCTTTTCTCTTAGACCATCGATGGTTTTAAGTATTTTATCCACGATTTCCTTTGCTTTTAAGTATTGTTTTGAATATTCGTCACCATTTATGCTCTTAACCTCGCCATGCTCTATCCTTTTGAACCATTTCACAACGTCATCCAATTTATCCACATCTTCCTTTGAGAGTAACTTCGTTTTCTCAACAGCAATAGCCATTAGATTCTTTGATACTTCTTTAGGAACCGGAGGCAAGTAGCCTTCTTCCATTAGGAGCGCCTGTCCGGCAGCAACGACGGACCTAAACAGGTCTTCACTGAGCTTCTTTGAAAGTGTGTCGTCCGCCCATAAAAGGAGTGCCTCTGCGTTGGCTATGTTTGCATCTATTGATTCCCTCGTAGGTATTATGTTGCCGTTCCTGTATATCAGTTGTATAGGCACGAAAAAGCCAGTATCATACACAGCTACACCAGTCTGCAAGAGCGTCATTATTACCGGATCCGGACGTACTATAGCGCTCCAGAATTCAGATAGAGGATAAGCTTGTGCGTGTATTTTTTCCGAGAATCCCCGTGCTATCTCGGCCATTTTAGCGAATAATCTTTCTTTTAGCTGTTCAAGTGTGAATTTCTGTATATCAGTATCATCAACGATAAATGCTACGTCTATATCAGAAGTGCTTGTGACGCCAGTCTTTGTCTTCGAACTACCGAATACTATTATCGACTTTATATATTTTCTAAAAAGACTAAGCACTCTTAGAAAATAAGCCCTTAGTGCATTAGCATCCTTTGCGCTAAGCAGTTTGTTCAGCACATCTAAAGACAGTCCTGCAAGCTGACCCGGTGGCTCGGCATGCTCTTTGCCCTCTTCACCAATTTCAAGCCCGACAAACGACGCAAGGTAGTCTATCCTTTCGTCAACTTCATCCATCTTCGATGAGAGAAGATCTATGTTCGAAAAAAGCTTGTTCAAAGCGCTTTCCGATGGGTCATTATTTTCAGTCTGATGCATATTTACCTCCGATAATTCTAACAGATTAATCTTATATATTTCTTCCTGTTTATATACATTTATTGCCAAATAGGTTTTATGAGCAAACAAGCACCGCTGCCAATAACATTGAACCCCTCTCAACTGCAGGAAGTGAGAAAACGAGTTACTAAGATGGGCGCAGGAGAACTCTCCGCGTTTATAAAGGAACTAAAATTAAGAGCAAGTGGCCTTAACACACACTACGGTGGACCAGTAAACATGAGATACATAAACGATGAGGAGATACCGGATGTAGGCCTTTTGGGGAAGCCAGATGGATTTGCCGTGTCTAAAGATATAAAAAAGAGATACGAATTTCAGACGGAATATTATTCGCTTTCACAGCAGTTCGCGTTCTTTGGTTATTCGAGGATGAAAGAGATTGAGTCTATCGATCCATCGGCCATGTCACAGATAATGTCCCTCGTTTTCGAAAAAAGAAAGATTTTCGAAGATAGGGTAATGCAGTTGATGGGCAGTATAAATCAGGTGGTTCAATCAGTATTGAGAATACTGTACGAATTAAAGGAATTGGACAGGAACGTAATATTCTATGAGCAACTTAAATCCAAGGACCCTAAGACCATAGAAAATGCAGAGATGTCAATAAAGAGAATATTCGTAGATACAGTCGATTCTAGGAAAGGAGGGGCCAGTATGCTTTCTCTTGTAAGGGCTGCCAGTCAATCAGGCGGCGGAGGCCCCGGTTTCACTACTTTAGTCGCAGCGTTCTACTCACCAAGCATCAAGTCTGCAAAGGACGTGGATAAATTGAGTCTTAATGAGCAGGTAAAGAACATACTAAAACCAAGGGTAGAAGAATATATCCAGTGGAAGAGCATAAACGAGACGGACCTTAGAAACAGAAAATCCATGCTTTTGCAGTATCTTACCAGTCAGGTAGGTTCGTATAAGATGTATGTACAATGGGCATCCCAGTACTTGAACATATTGAAACGAATAAACCAGGCCCCCCCACAGTCTGCTGGAAAATATATGTCATCCCTTAAGACCCCCGACATATTCAATACTGCTGTGTTTTCTTTGAATATGATGGGCTTTAAAGAGATATTTATGGGAGAGTACGACATAGAATGGTCAAGACCTTTTGGAAGTAAAGGAATACAGCTGCCGGAATCGGCGTCTCTTAAGACAAACAGCGGCGATCTTATGACGCGTGGCGGCAGGGAAACCCAGAGAAGATTCATATATGACAAGGTAAAAAAATACGGTCCTATAGTCATGAGCGCGATAGAGGCCGAATTTTCATTTAGAGAAAAACCAATACTTTCGGAAGATGTCCCGCAACAGCCACTGCAGTATGAGGGAACTCTTGATCTGAAACTTACTCCCTACTGTTTTACGTTGGAGGAATGGTACCTTTTCAAAGCAGCTCTTGAAGAACAGATAAGGAAGACCGTTTTTGCAGACATGGACCAGGTACTAACATCTTCGCTGGAAAGCATGAAATCCGATCTTGACAAATACCTGGAAGAAGCCTCAAAGTTAAAGTTGAAGGAGGACAAACAGAAAAAACCGAACGAATTCGCACTTATGGACATATTCCAGTCCTTTAAGGAGGATTTCCTTGGAGTAACTAAGTATATACCTACTAATTTTAAATCGGAATCCCCGGAGAATCCTGAGTTTTATACACTTTATACTATGATAGTGAACAAAAGACAAAGTTTTCTTAAGATGAAGGATGCGTTAAAACTTGGTTTGTTTACGTCCATTAGCGACTCGTCACTTATATATGAGGAATTCAAGAGAAGGGTAAAGCTTTTGAACCCTCTTTCCAAGTTCGATATCTTTTGATTAAGTGAACGGTTTTAAAGTTCCGTCGTTTTTTATTAGCGAAGGGTTTTCCTTTATTTTTTGGACTATATTTTTCATTCTTTTCTCCTTTCTTTTTGATATCCAGTAATACCCTTCATCGTTCGTATCATTAGTTATAAGAACGTATACTCTACCCACATTGAAGCGCCCTACGCGTCCACGTCTCTGTATACTGCGTATTCCACTCGGTATTGTCTCATAAAAGACCGCAAGATCTACACCCTTTATAGAGATGCCCTCTTCGCTTACACTGGTGGATATCAGCGCATTGTAGACTCCTGCCTCGAAGTCCCTTACCGTAGCTATTTGCTCCTTTTGTGTCAGTCCTTTCTTTCCCTGACCTATGAATTTTACCGCATGCACATTCGGACATGAACCAAGCATCTTTTCTATCACATCGGCCGTGTCTCTATACTGTGTGAACACTATAGCGCGTTCTGAGCCCTTTAGTTGGCTTTCAAGTATATTCTTCAGAAGCGAAAGTTTAGGATGTTCGATTCCATCACTGAGCAGGCTCTTGCTTTTTTCGTATAATTGTATTATTTCCGGATCCTTTCCGATTTCTTTGTCGGTCTTTGACTTACCCTGCTTTATTATCTTCTCTAAAAACGCTTCGAATGCACGCAAGCTTTGCGTCGAGATCAAGTTTATTGCATGATAGATTTTTAGTATCTTCGCTGTCGCTATTATACCTCTTATCGTGTAGAACGAGCGCCCGCCCCTTATCATCTGCCCCTGCAATTTTTTCTGCAAAAGCAGTACGCTCATACGGTTTATACGGCTGTTAAGCGTGTCCTTGAAGAATCCGCTCTGTTTTAGTGAGCTTATATATGAATCTAGCACTTTCTTTGCCGATTCAGTCAGTGCTCTCAACTCTGGTTGTAAATCGACTCTAAGCTCTTCCACGAGCTTCGCCTTTATGTAAGGCTTAACGTCCGGATCATCCTCTCCGCGGATTTCAACGTTTGAGATATTCAGGTTCCTGCATATCGTTATTATTTTGTCGTGATCTGAAGCCGGAGAAGCCGTGAGCGCTATTATATTAGGGTGTTTCGACGTGTGTAAAAAAGAATCAGCTATCCTTACATAGGAATAATTACCTATCGCATGGTGCGCTTCGTCTACGATCAATATGCTGAAATCCTCCAGATTTAGAACCTCATTTTTCAAATCGTTTTCGATTGTCTGTGGCGTAGCAAACACCACTCGGCTTTCATCGTACACTTTCTTTCTTTTCTCCTTTGATACGGATCCGCTCACGATTCCAAGAGGCAGGGACACAAATTCATCGAAAGTCCTGAAATGTTGGTTTATCAGCGGTTTCGTCGGCGCGACGAACAGAGCCTTAGAATCAGGATATTCGGATAGCCTGTAGTCTATGAGCATTATGCTTATCATCGTTTTACCGAGGCCCGTCGGTATTACAATCAAACTGTTTTTATCCTTTGCACTGTCAACGATGCTGAGCTGATATTTTCTCCTTTCAAGATCTCTTTTTATAAAATTCATACGAACGTTGCTTTTCCGCCCTTTACTAGTATATCAGCAACGTCCTTGTCTATTTCTATTACATTCGGAAAAGAAAAAGGACCATATGATTTGTTATTTTTCCATATGAATTTCGGCACATCGGACATTATCTTTATTACTGCCTTTTCGCTTCCGTCATCCTCTGAATCGCTTTTTTGTACCGCCTTAGGTTCAGCTTCCTTTATCTCACGTATTACCTTGCCCTTATACGAATCGATTACTTCCTTTAATTTATCAAATAGGACCACTTCTTGTGACAGCATGTTCTGTCGCGTCTTTGGATCCAGTCCGCGTCCCTCTATCGCTATTTGCGTCAGCTTGTTTATGCGTCGATTTATTATTTTGTTCAATTCCTCTAAAGCGTTCTTTATTTTCGTGGATATTTCGGAAGCCCGATTTTCATCGTTCGATTTTTTGCACTCTTCGAGCGCTTGCTTGTTTATTGCGATGTATTCTTTCATCTCATCCAAAGTCTTGTCACTAAACGGAGTAAGTTCACCTCTGCTTTCATCTTCAGCTCTTCTTAATCTTATGAATTCGCTGTAAGTTATCATAGATAATCTCTATATCAATCAAGATATTAACCTTTTACACCCCCGCACCAGGGCCGAAAATTCCCTTGCTAAGTGCAGAGAAAAAGTTAGCAACTGGAGCGACTATAGATGTTGGACCGACAAATATTAAATATGCTATCACTACTATCAATGCGAGAATCAGAAGTATTATATAGAATATTAAGGTCTCACTCATGCCTTTTTTATTTTTCATAAAGTCAAGGCAACCCCGGGATTGACGGCATAAGCTTTCCGATAAAATCCGGTGCGAACACAACCAGATAAAAAATGACTATTATCAAACATACTATAAGAATTATAATCAAAGTTATTAAGTATTCCGTCATCCCGCGCTTATCCATAGTTACTGAAGTTCATCCCAAGAGTGTATTTCATAAAGTTGGTTATTATATTAGTTATCTTATAAGGCGTGAAGAATTCCAGCACGGCGATTACTATAATTACACATACAACTGCTACCATTATATATTCTAGCAGTTTTCCCTCCACAGCTCCTTTTTTATCCATTGCCGAAAAGCCAGCTGAAAGAGACTACACTCCATAGCTCTTGGCTTACTGAAAAGCCACCTCCGCTGAAAACGATAAGTATCAGGATTATAGCTACGAGTATTATTATCGCTATGATTATCGCTATTATCTCTGTTAATGGAAGTTCTCCCTTTTTATTCATAGTATACCTATTACGTTACTAAATTAAAGGTTTAGCAGTACATTGTACCGCCACCTTCTCCTCCACTGTTATAGAATGTGCCGCCGCCCGTCTTTCCGCCGCTGGTGTTACACACATACAAATTTTGAGTATTAAGTGCTACGTTCAATATCGTAATATTGCATGATGATGCACCTGGCACATATTGACACATTTTTCCAGTCGAATTATACAAAGAATAATTAAGTCCGGGAGTGCCCAAGGTTACCGTAACATAAAAAGAACACACGCCGGAATCTGTTATTGTGTGTGTCACAAGCTGGCATGTCGCAGGGGTATTTCCAGGGCTTACAGTTACTGGTCCTGAGCCGAATATCGCGGCGAAGAATCCGGATATTGTAAGAATCAATACTATTACTAAGAAGATGATGACGAGCATCAAGCTTACTATTATCTCTATCGTTGATGCAGCTTTGTTTTTCATACTAAGAAACTACAGCGCACATATACATCTCGTTTTCGCCCAGTACGCCAGGATGGCCAAACGCATTCGATAGATAACCGCTTATGCATGAAACACATTGAGATAGACCACTGGTAGTGAAAAGTCCAGTACTTATCACATTCGTTAAATCATTATATCCTGGTTGCAGTATGTATTGATTGCATCCGGAATTTGAACTGCAAGCTGCCGTCGTAGAACCAGCAGCAATACCCGTTACAGCTAATGCAGATACCGTTGTTATACCCAGTTTTCTTCCAGCCCCTTTGTATAAGCCATAATAGAATATTGCTGCCCTTGCACAGTAATCATAGCAGCTTCCTGGATAATTGTTAAGGTAAGTGAATGGCGCACACTCCGATGGCAGACTTATAGTACTTGGTACAAAGCGTGTCCCGGAGAGCGAATTAAGGAATAGTATATACAATTGTGCATGACTTATACTCCTATTTATAGCGTCTGGGGAGCTTAAAGTTTTGAAACTGCCATTTGTGTAGGGTATTTCATCTGTAGCGCCCCCAGGTCTTACATATTCGTAAGCTCCACTTGTTTTATTGACCCAAGTCATGAATAGGTTTATGCCGGGTTGAAGATAATTGAAGAAAGTCATGTTGCTGGTTATGCCGGAATTTATGTTCTCAGTCAGAGTGCAGCTAGCAGGTGCGTAAAAAGAGTCTGTGACTGAATTATATACAACAGAGCAGTTGTATTTACCAAAGCCCTGCTCAGACGTCGGATTTTGGCTGCAAAAATTAAGGTAATACTGCGTACATGCGTTTATTGAGCCGCTAGCGTTTTCACACGCCCCCGCGCCCGAATCTGCAGTCGGTACAAATGAGCATCCAACCTGCGAACATAGATATTCAGACATATTGTTAGCTGCTGTAGTAGCTTTGTTCGGAGTGTTAAGTGGTATGTTAATAACCTGCCCCGGGCCTGCATTGTAATTCACAGAATCCTCACATTGAAAATAATTGTTTGTGGATAATTCGCAAAGGTTTGGCTGTTGAGTATCGCATGCATATCCTTTTGCGTAATTAGGACAAGCTTGCTCTGCTGTATGTCCTACGCAACTAGGTGTAGAAGAATAAGCCGTGACGTTTAGATATTTGGTGAAGTTATAGAATGTAACGTTAGAATTAAGGTTAAGGCTTATCTCGCTACAAATTGGCGCTTGATCCTGTATTACCGCCCACCCCTGGTCGCCCCCATATTGATACCAGCAACTCGATAATGCAGTAACGATTCCTGAAAAAGCGGTATTTGCGTTGCTTCCAGAATAAGCAGAAGTAGACGGTGAACAGCCATAAAGAGGAGGTACCAACCCTAACGAATTCAAAGTACTGGAAAGACATGCCACATTGGTTACGCAAAGACCGGTGTTTATGAAGTTTCTAAGACCAGAACTTGCGAAACAGAGCGAACTATCACTAAAACCGAAACCGAACAGCAGAAAATACGCAAATATAGATATTATTACAAACGCTATTATCGCAAAAGCTATCCAGAATACGGTGTATTCACCGCCAGTCTCAGCCATACAGAATTATTAAACGGGCTAAATATAAGGTTTTTAGACTGTTAGCCGGGATTTGTTATGCAAACGAACACTCTGTTCTGCGCGTTTACCATAGTATTCAAGAGTATGCCGCAGAATGGGACAGTATAATTCTCTGGTGCGCACCCCAAAATTTTCGTATTTAGAAGACTGTTAAAACCTCCAATCAGTCCGTTGCTAAGTGAACTTACAGGCATTGTTGTTGCGGCTGCAGAATAGTTAGCGTAACTGCATACAGACGCTCGTTCAGATGACGTTATGTTCGGTTGTGCGAATTTCGAATCATAGTAACATGAAGAAGCCCAGTTTATAGGGCAGGCAAAAGAGACCACAAGTGTAGGATTTGGTACCGCACCAGGTGCTGGAAATGATAGCGAAACAGATGCACCGGGATATCTGAAGTATACAATATCATAATACGAACCATTTTCAACGTGCGCCGATGTATTAGTATAATTAGCCAGTTCTCCGCTGCCATTCGTTATAAGAACTATCTGCAATGGGCTGTTCGGGTTGTAATAATTTTTATCAATGTAATTTATTACGTTGCTGAAGTTGCTTATATCGCCGCTTTCATAATTGTATATCTTGCCATAATAGCAATTGAATATGTCATTGAAATTGCCCTTGCTTAAAAGCGTATTTCCAGTCTGTTGGTTGTTTCCGGCAAACAGATCAAAGCATGATGCAGCCTTTCCATATATTTGAGTCGCAATATCTGCCGTGCTGTATGCGTTTATGTTGCTTTCGGTTATGCACGCAGATTGTATTTGTGCAGCGGAAGCACTGCTTGGGGAAAGATAATTGAAACCCACTGCGCTTATAAACGATGTGAACGGCTCAAGATAACTATTAACAAGGTTGTACTCGACGAAAGCGAAATAACAGTTGAAACCGAAACTGAGAGCACCTGTAGACATCGAGAACACCAATACGACTACAAACAAAATAACACCAGCTATGCTTATTATCAATATTTCTATGAATGTGAGCCACATCCCGCTTGCCATCAGCCGCCTCCTCCGAATATATTAGAGAATAATGAAAAAGGAGACTGTGTGTTGATCTGGGCATAATACAGTGCAACAATGACTATTGTCATAACTATTAAGCCGGCTATCACCGCGATTAACCATATTATTCTCCATTCTATGTCTCCCTTATTATTCATATTTTACTGTCCTAGGCACGGGGCGCAATACTTACTGTCTCCCGGTATGCATTGCGGATTTGATATGTCACAACTCTGTATTTGCGTTGCGTTATCTGCCACAATAGTGCTTTTATCGCAGCTTTCCAATGCCGCTGTATTCGAAGGGGACAAGTTGCTGCACGCGGCAAGTACGCCCGGGGGCGGGTTGCTTATACAGTTAAGAGCAGCATTTTGGTTTCCACTATAATTGTAATAACACCAGTGCGTTATGCACGTGGATTTAGCAGTCTGTTGGTTATAACAACAATCGGTGAGATAAGACCGGAATAATGCGGTGCCTTCATATCTATTTGGCCACCCGTATTGTGCGGCAGTAAATTGGTTCTCGCACAGATTGTTTTGGTTAGGCCCTATAAATAGGGCTGCAGAAAAACTCGCTGAGAATTCTAAGAATATTATTACTGCTACTACAATGGCGAACAATACCCCTATAAGTATGAATTCTTCAGCGCTCGTCTGCATAACCTAATTACACAGCAGTTAATATTTTAACTTTGTTAGGACTAAAACCGCCATCAACCGCCTTCACTATAGTATTAAGGTATTATTTTACTATTATTGGATCCTTCATCAGGACTTCAAACCATTTGTATTGTCCATTTTCTGTTAAAAAGTAAGACCCGACCAATGACATGTTGCGGTAAACCCTTGAAGCGCGTTCCTCGGCTATAATCCTTTTGCTTTTTGATAGATTAAGGTACATTCCCGTCTTACTCGGTTTTCTTGCGTGATTGATACGGGGCCTTCTAAAACTACCCTTTGATACGCGTACACGAACAACTACAAAGCCGTTCTTGCTTTTGTACCCCAACATTCTTGCTCTTGCAATTTTTGTCGGCCTATCAACTCTAACCAAGATTGGCTCTTTGGTGACTTGTTGGATTATCTCTGCTTTTCTTTCTTTACTCTTGTTTATAAGTCTCTCGTTTTGTCTTATGTACTTAAAAGCTCCCATAAAGCTAAGATATGAATTTTTGAGTATAAATAACTATCAGGGCGAGTAGGCGTATTTTTACGAATATCGAGACCACATGGAAATGTCACCGAATATAATTAATTGTTTACAGTACCGGTTATGTTTATCTCAACATTGCTGAATGAGATGTTTGTGGGCGTATACTCTATGGTTATAGTCGCGGTGAACGGCGACGGCAGAGAAGAAACAGAAAGATTACATTCAGTGTAATTAAGTGCCGGTACGAACGTATTGGTACACAGAATCCCGTTGGTATTTATGCTGTTCCCGCTAAAGTATATATTGGTAAGATTTATATTCTCATTCAGCAGATTTTGGAATTTTATAATAAAATTGCCATTAAGGTAGCCCTGCTTTACAACGTTAAGCCCCGGGAATCCGTTGGTATAGGGGTTTGAAGGGCTGCCGAAAGCCTGCGGATAAAATATGTATATGACCGCAAGTGCAACTGCTATAGTGGTGAACGCCACACTATAAACCAATAATTGTTCTATAGCTATCTGCCCTTTTCTCATGATTACATTAATGCTTTTTTGCTTATTAAATTGCAGTGCGTGAAAAGAAAGCCTCTGGTGGGGATCGGACCCACGACCTCCCGCTTACGAGGTGGGCGCTCTACCACTGAGCTACAGAGGCGTATATTTATTTGAAAAGAGCCGGTTTATTTATCTCTTTAAGATAGCTGGCCTCTGTGACAGAATTCTTTGCTATTGTCAAAACATGGCCACAACCAAAGCACGCAGCCTTCGATTTTGCGCTGGTTCGTCTGAATTTACCGCACTTTGGGCATTTTAATATCAAAGTTTTCATATGGTTTAATTCCTAATCGACGCTATATTGCTGGCAATTTGCATGAAAGATGCAGCCGTCTTACTTTTAGTGTTCAAAACAGTTATTGGAGTGCCAGTCATCAGTGCACGCGACATTTTTGGTTCTTCCGGTACCTCACCAACTATCTTTGTCCTTACCATATGTTCAATGTCGCTCTTCGACATGTTAGACTCGTTTTTTATGTTGACTTTGTTTATGACTATACCGAGGACTTTAATCTTGTTCTCTTCAATTTTTTCTTTAAGTTTTTTAGCTTCTATTACGGATGTTATCTCCGGTAAAGTTACAAGAAGAACGTTAACGTCGTTTATAAGTTTTATAAAGTCCAGACTGCTGGATGGTCTCGAATCTAGCACTACAAAATCGTATTTGTCGCGTATCTGATTCAAGTGATGAAAAAGATTTATTAATTTGTAATCCGCGTTTCCGTCACCAAGTTTCTTAAATATCCTTGAAGGTATTATATCCAGACTTATCTTATCGTTGTGATATATCGCTTTTTCCATCTGTACAGTCCCGTTTAGGACGTCTTGAAGTGCGTAGTTGAAGTCGCTAAAACCGTAATGCACAGCTACGTGAGGAGTCTCTAAGTTCGTGTCTATTATCAGTACTTTATGATTCAACAAAGCCAAAGCCATCGCGATATTTATCGAAGTAGTAGTCTTGCCGACCCCTCCCTTCGGGCTCATTATAGCGATTACCGTTGCCTTTTTCATACTCTAAATTGTTGATATATAATTAAATACATGTCAGTTAAGCTAAGGTCATCGTATCTTCAGAATTCGTTTAAAGCTAGTACTTTCTTATACCGTTTATTTTTTTGCTGTTCCAGGAAAATTGTTTTATCTTTGCAGTTTTTCCATATCCACAATGTGAACAGTAGCCTTTACGTTTAAGAAAGGACTCCTTTCCACATCGTCTGCACATTACATGGGGCTGTTTTCTGTTATGCAAGCCCATTCCTGCGGTGCTCATAACGTAGGGGATATCATGATTATAGTATCTCCTCTAAGGAAAACGTTGCCGAGTTTCCTTACGACTTCACCTTCCTTTTTCTCCTCAGAGTTTTCAAGTACTATATTTATGTGGACATCGAAGGCAATCAATTTGCCAGTTATCGTGTGTCCATTCTTTAGCTCAACAAGAACAGTCTTGCCCTTCGAACTATTGAGCAAATCTAAAGGTCTTGCATTGTTTTCCGTAACCATTTACTCTTCACCGTATCCTCCCATACCAGGCATTCTTGGTTGCCCACCGGCAGCCGATTTGCCAGCGGATATTATGTCATCTATCCTCAATATCATTATCGCAGCCTCGCTGGCGCTTTTTATAGCCTGTTTCTTTGTTCTCAAAGGCTCCAAAACGCCCTGCTTAAACATATCTGATATCTTCGGTTTGTACACGTCAAGTAAATCTACGCCCGCCCATGTCTGTTCTTTTTGATGTGCAGCACGCAAATCTACAATTATATCTATGGGATCCATTCCTGCGTTTTCAGCAAGAGTCTTTGGTACTATTTCGAGTGCGTCTGAGAAAGCGTTAACAGCAAGTTGTTCTCTGCCTTCAAGTTTAGTAGCAAAGTCGCGCAACTGCTTGGATACTTCCATTTCACATGCTCCGCCGCCGGCTACTATAGCACCGCCGTCTTCTATCACGGACTTTAAGTCGCCCAAGCTGTCTTCTATCGCACGTTGAATTTCATCTACTACGTGTTCGGTTCCGCCCCTTACCAGTATAGTCACCGACTTTGGATTCTTGCATTTTTCAATGAATGCCAGAGTCTCACCGGCTATTTTATCAACGTGGACCAATCCTGCGTCTCCTAGAGACGATTTTTCAAGCTCATCGAGTGTCGACACTATCTTTGCGCCAGTCGCTTTACTTATCTTCTTTATGTCGCTTTCCGATACGCGCCTGAAGCCAAGTATACCGGCTTTAGCAAGGAAATGCTGTGCAGCATCATCTATCCCTTTTTGACATACAACTACGGTTGCACCGGAATCTTTTATTTTAGTTACCATATTCTTAAGCATTTTTTCCTCTTGGTTTAAGAATGCTTCTATTTGCTCGGGTTTTTCTATCCTTATTTGAGCATCGATGTTCGTTTTCTCTATTTCCAATGCAAGGTTCAAAAGGACTATTTTTGCGTCCTTCATGGTTTCAGGCATATTTGGGTGTACCGGTTCTTTATCTATAACGACACCAGCCACAAGTTTTGAATCTCTTAATCCACCGCCTATCTTCTTTTCTACTTTTATGTCATCAAGTTCGACGCTTTCATTGTTTCCACTGTGGGATTTCACATGCTGTATAGCATCGACTATAAGTGATATTACATATTCATCTGCACCAGTACTCTTACCGATTGTTGCGGTCTTGACTATCTTTGATAGGTCCTCCTTACTGTTAACATCAAGCTTTATTTTTAGTTTATCTAGGACCTCTTGCGCTCTATTGGCTGCTAATCTGTAGCCCCTTGCAATAAGTGTAGGGTGTATGCTTTGGTCAAGCAGCGTTTCAGCATTCTTTAACAGTTCACCGGATAAAATAACTGCTGTAGTCGTTCCGTCTCCGACTTCTTCTTCCTGTGTCTTCGCTACTTCTACAATCATCTTCGCAGCAGGATTCTCGACTTCCATGTTCTTTAATACGGTAACACCGTCGTTCGTTATCGTTATGTCACCTATATTGTCCACTAACATCTTGTCCATGCCTCGTGGACCCAGAGTGGATTTTACGCTATTCGCAACCGCTTTTGCTGCGGCTATATTATTTCTTTGTGCATCTTTGCCCGAAGTCCTTGAGTATCCTTCAGGTAATATGAAAATTGGTTGAACTGCGTCTGCCATAATTTACCTCCTAAAATATTCCATTTTTTACAATCCAATATACTATTCTGATTAGTATTTATAGCTTTCATTTAAAGGCCTTAAACCATATCTATAATCTAAAAATAGACAAATAACCGCATTTTTAATATTCTAAACCAAAAGATTAATAATTTCACGTGCCATCCAATAAGATGGCAGATGAGATTCTTGGCCAGAACGAAATAAGACGTGACTATCGAACTGGCGACTATGCCATAATAGCTCCCGATCGTGGCAAGAGACCGGAGGACTTTCACAATCCAAAAGTTCCAGAACATTCTACGCCCGAAAATTGCCCCTTTGAAAGGGGAAAGGAGAATACAAATACAGAAATAATGAGAGTCGGAGATCCATGGCAGATAAGAGCGGTAGAAAACAAGTTTCCAGAGCTTTATGGGAATATTCCAGTATACCAGCGTGACGGCGTTTTCGCTATGATTAGCGGCTATGGCTATAACGAAGTTGTAATAGACACGCCTAGCCACAATGAACCCTTCGAATCTATGGACAATGACAGGTTGTTATTGTGGTTAAATATGATAATAGAAAGAGAAGATGCGCTATATCTTAAAAAGTACATAAAACATGTGCATATGTTCAAGAATTCGGGAAGAGACGCGGGTGAGAGCTTAGACCACGCCCACACGCAGATAATGGCGTGGCCAGAACTTATAGGAAGGGTGCGCACAGAGTACGATGCAGCTTCAAAATACACTCAGAAAAATGGCAGCTGTCTTTACGAAAAGATTTTGGATGTGGAACGATATAGGCTACTTATCGAAACTAACAACTTCGTCTGTATAGCGCCATTTGCCTCCAGAATGGCTGGTGAATCAATGATATTGCCCAAAAGACACCTTGCTTACTTAGGAGACCTTACAGATAAGGAAAGAGAGGATCTGGTACAAGTTTTGAAGCAGACATTGCTGGTTAATAGATCAATTTTTGGTAATCTTTCGTACAATTTTGTTTCGCATGAGATAAAAGCGATGGAAGATTTCCATATGCATATAGAAATATACCCGCGTTTGGCTAAATTTGCGGGCGTAGAGCTAGGCGAAGGCGTATTCGTTAATCAGCTTCCACCGGAGATTTACTCGGAATCTTTCAGAAAATTGCTTAAGTGAGCGTCGTATAATTTAAAATAGTTTAAGAAGGCAGTAGAATTCCGGAATTAAAGCGCTTAAATTTTACTACTGCAGTAATAAGCTTATATCGATTAATAGTCGACGCAACAAAGCTATCTTTGTAACATCATATATAGCTTATGTGGCGCTGATATAAAAAAAGAAAGTTATGGATTATTTTCTGACAGAAGTGTCATTTGAGGCAGGCAATAAAGTCGGCGGGATATGGACAGTGCTTACCTCTAAGTCCAGCAAGATAAAAGACACGTTCGGAACGGATTACCTTGCAATAGGATTTTATAATCCGACGCAGGCGGCAATAGAGTTTATAGAATCGGACCCTCCAGACTTGATTAAGGATGCGCTTGCTGCAGTAAAACTTGAAGGAGTAGAATTCCATTTTGGCAGATGGGTATCAGCAAATGATGTTAATCTGCTTTTGATAGATTCTTCTTCCTTCAAAGACATGCACGTAAATGAAATTAAAAAATCATTTTGGGAAAAATTCGGCATAGATTCACTCAATGCACCGGATGACTATAACACACCACTTGCATGGTCATACGTAGCAGGCGCCGTTGTAGCTTCGTTGTCCAATAAACTAAATAAAAAGATAGTATGTCAGGTCCATGAATGGCTTTCCGGCGGGACAGTACTGTACTTAAAATCTAACGGCATAAAAGTTCCGACGGTTTTTACGGTCCATGCAACCGTCTTAGGCAGGGCTATGGCAAACGCAGGGATCGATACCCTTGAATTCGTAAACTCAAATACTACTATAGATCAATCGCTAGCATACAAGTATTGGGTGGCGGCGAAGCACTTAACGGAAAAGGCATCCGCGAAGGAATCTAACGTGTTCACGGCAGTAAGTGACATAGTCGCAAAAGAAGCGGAGCTCATACTAGAAAGAAAAGCAGATGTAATAACTTTAAACGGATTGGATAAAGATGACCTGCCAGATGTAGACGGGTTAACAGAAATGAGATCTTCCGCCCTGACCAAATTTTATAATTTTATAACTTCGTATTTTCTTCCTTACTATGATTTTAGCCCGAAGAGCGTACCGATATTCTTTACCAGCGGAAGATATGAATTTTTTAACAAAGGATTTGATCTTTTCATAGACGCGCTCGGAAAACTTGACAAGATGATGCCCGAAAATAAAAGCGTCATAGCCATGATAACTGTGCCAGCAGGTACGGTGGGTTTGAAGAACGAGGTGGTTGCAAACTATATAACTTACATGAGCATAAAATCTTCTCTAGATGCAGATCTTAAAAATTTTGATAGAGTAGTATCATCCTACGACTTCACTTCTCAGACTTCATTGGAGAAAGTGTACAGCAAAATAGTCAACGATTCAAGAATGGTAATAACTCAGTTAAGGAGGCCTAAACCGACGTTCCCACCGCTTTGCCCATTCAGATTGTCTTACCCAGAAGAGACCGATTCAATAATAAACAAGCTTCAGGACAACGGTTTGATAAATGCACCATCAAACCATGTGAAGGTTATATTTTATCCAAAGTACCTCACAGTCGGGGAGGAGCTCCTAAATCTGACGTATAATGAGCTTATCGCGGTATCAACAGCGGGTTTCTTCCTTTCAAGATACGAGCCTTTTGGATATACGCCGATAGAAGCCGCAGCCTTCCTTTCAATTCCGTTTACTACCGATCATAGCGGATTCGGAGTCTGCTTACATAATCTTAAATTGGCGGAGAATGGAGTGTTTGTAGAAGGACTTCTTAACGTTGAAAGGGAGAGCGCAGTAAATAACATAGCCGACGATATGCTTAGATTAGTTACAATGGACGACGACAACATATTAGACCTTAAACTCAAAGCCAGAGAGGTTGCGGAGGTGTTTGACTGGGAACATCTTATATCGACTTATTTCAGAGCTTATGAGACTGCGCTCGGAAAAGTTTAATGCGGTCTTCAAGGCCGGAAACGATGTTCATATAGTTTACATATGCTGTGTATGGTGAATCGTACGCATTGAAATACTTGTGTATGTCTCCGTCAGCGAACCACTTCGTGCACATATAATAAAAATTATCAGATGTTTGCAGTATTCTCCAGTCTCTTATAAGTTCCTCATTGTTAGAAGACAATACATCATTTCTCATTTTCTTTATCTTTTCGAAAGCGGCATCTTGCATCTTATTACCTAACCATGCCGACACGTCGCGATCTACGTCTGCCCACGAAAGAAGATAAGGAACATCTACGATACCGACGCTTTTTAGCGAAGCGGTTTCGGATATTTTATTGAATCCGACGCCTCTTTTGATAAGCTCCGATGGCAGGTGTTTTAGGAATTCCAGTATGCCCGTCTCACGCCATTGATGTTCGCCGAAAGTTTCATAATCCATGAAAAGATTCACCGTTTCACCGTCAGAGCGAGATATCCAATCTGAATACTTGTCCGCAGTAAGAGGGAACTCTTTCCACTCTCTTGAGGAGAATCTAAATGATATATCGTCGCTTAGTCTGTAATTCCTTAATAGGACGTTTATCCCGCCGCTTGGCGGTGAATAAACATAATTAGGCGATCTCCAGTCAAGTATCCTGTCCCACCCTTCCGCTATTATCCCTTTATAACCGAGTTTGGATACTACGTTCGCTATATCATTAGAATACATCGCTTCGGTGTTTCTGAATATTTTTGGCACAAAATTAAACTCTTTTTTTATCATATCCCTGTGCATTTTTATCTGCTCTGTAAATTCTTCTTTGTCTATAAGGTACGCCAACGAATGATAGTAAGTCTCTTCAAGGATGTCTATGTTACCCGTGTCGAACAGTTCTTTGAACACATTAAGCGCATCTTCGTCGAACATCTTTGCCTGTTCTACGAAAGTACCAGTAAAGGAGAAACTTAATTTTAATTCCGGGTGTTTCTTAACGAGTTCTATTAAGAGTTTTGTTGTCGGTAAATAACATTTGTTTTTTACTCTATCAAATATTTCCCTATTTTTATGTATGTCTATTATCCCGTTTTTTTCACCAAAGCCAAAAGATCTTTTTAATCTAAAAGGTTGATGCACTTGAAAATAAAGCGTTACATTAAGCATAAAATCGCATAGTCAGCGCAGCATTATAAATTTTAATAGTATAAAAGAGCATGATTAATAATCAATTAGAAAAGATATTATGAAAGATCAACAAAAAAATCAAGTCACAAAAATCTTTTTTAGGGATAAACCTTTCATGCTGCTTCAGATAATATACTATAACAATGGCAAAGTCTATTCAGCTATGATATCAAAAAAGATAGACTGCAGCTATGCCTATATAGTTAAACTACTAAAAATAATGAATCGGTTGGGAATCACGTATTTCGAAGGTTCGAGGCACAAGAAGATGGTGTGCCTGTCAAACAAGGGAAAACGTCTTTTTAAGTATTTGGAAGAAGCATCCGCTGTAAAATAATTTTTGAATAAGCGGTCTTTGTAAATGCTTTTAAAAACTTATTGTTTTTCGCTCATTCCGATTCTATTGAGTGTGCGTATTCGACTATCCTGTTCAGTATTCTTTCTATTATGTAAGGTTTTATGAAGTTTCGTAGTATGTCTTCAAGGTTACCATTTTCCTTTACTCTGTAACCGCCATTTATCTTTTCCACAAGCCCGACACGTACTAGTTTTCGTAGGTCCCTCAATATATTAGCGTATACTATCTTAACATCGTGCTGATACAATTCCTTTACTATAGCATAACTATCGAGGCCATTTGGGTTAGATTTTCTGGCTTTAAGCAAGATATCCAGTATATGGACTATCGCTATTCTGCTCTCGCCCGGACTTATCAGACCTAGAGATATGCAGAACCTCCTTAGGTTAGTGAAACGATCCGTCCCAGGTTTTTCAAATTCACTAAGTTCTATCACTGCGAGAGGCTTATCCTTAAATAGCCTAGTCCTAACCTTTTCTTCTTGCTCTTGAGCCATAGGTTTACGTTTCTTTAGTCATTGTCAACAGTTTATCCATTTTGTTGCTTAACTCAATGAATTCATCCCGTGTAGCAAAAAGAGGAAGATTTGCCTTCACTCTTTCTATCTCATTAAATTGATCAAGCACCCTCTTGTTCATTTCGCTTATGCTCTTATTTATCTCTAGCAATTTTCCCATCGAAGCATTCATCTGGTTGTACATCACTTCAACCCTGGAACTTTCGGCATTTATCTTGTTTTCAGAGTTTTCTACCGAGCGTGCTATTATCTGGACTTCTTCGAAAAGCTTATTAGCATTTCTTACGACGTTCAGGCCAGAAAGTTTGTTGTTTATTTCCGAAATCTGTTTTGTGGCAGTGTTGTAATTTTCGAGCGATTTAGCTATTTCTTTCTCCGCCGAGTCTATCCTGTCAGATGTCTTGTCAAGTGTACTTTTTACCGTCTCAGGGTTGTAAGTATTTATTGTAGCCGTAGCACCCCTTGCCATTTTTATGAATTCCATCAGATGAGTTTGTGTGTCAGTAACGCTTTTTTCGATAGTTTCGAATTCCTTTCCTATAGAGTCTATTTTGAGCTGCATGCCATTGTTTTGTACGTTTACGGAATTTACGGTATTGCTTACGGTCTTCAGTTTCTCCATCATGTCGCCGTATATTTTCTTTAGATCGTTTACCTGTGAGATAGTTTCATTTAGGGGCGGAAGACCATTATAAACCGTTTCACTTAACTTGTTTATCTTTTCCGATAGCTCGTTTAACGTCGCATTTACCATGTTGTTCGACATGTTCAAATCGTCGTTAAGCCTCTTCATCTCCTCATTTATCTTTACCCTAGCTTCTTCGTCAGAAACATATTGTTGATTTACCTTTTCTATTATACTGTTAAGATTCGAAACTGTAGTGTTTATATCCAGTGTTAATTGAGTCATCCTATCGTTTGATTTGGACACCGCAATCGCACCTTCTGCGTATTGCGAGTTTAGTTTTTCAACGGTAGAATTAAAGCCGAGCGTTATACTGTTCAGGTCGGCCGCGACTTTGGTTATCCTTTCGTTTAGCCCTTCTAGGACATTACCTTGGTCTGCGTACTTCGTATTCATCTTATCGACTGCGGAATTGAATCCAGACACAGCAGAGCTGAGATCAGCCGACACCCTGTTTATATTGCCTTGTATATGGCCCAGTTCCTCTTCTTGAGCGTTATATCTCTTATTTACTCTTTCTACGGTAGAATTGAAAGCTGAAACAACCGATGCTACGTCAGCAGTAACCTTATTTACGTTATCGGTTATCTTGTTTATGGCAGTTGCATTAGTCGCATTTTGGTCCTTTAAGCTGCTTATGGAATTGTCCACAGAGGTAGATAGAAACGATATGCCATTCGCCGTCTTCTTTATCCCGTCGTTCAAATCCTGAAGTTTATCAGAAGTGACGAATTTTGACGACATTGACGATATAACTGCAGAAATATCGTTTATATTCTCTGTTAGATCGTTCATTTTCTTGTTAAGGTAAGAGACTGTGTAATTTATGTAGTTGTTGAAGTCTTCAAGGCTCTGTCTATACTTTTTGTAATCGTCAGACAGTTCAATTTTAGGCGGATTCTCCAGCATGTATAATAATCAAATTTGTGATATTTAAGTGTTTAATATAAATTACGCTTCAATGGCATTATTGTTAAGTTCCGGCCAATTCGTTCTTCGTAATACAGTAACTGCACATATTTTCGGAGGACGGTGCGCCACACGAAGAACAATGCATTAGATTCGTGACTTTTTCGGTTTTAAACGTTGATTTTATCTTTAAGAGAACATCCACGACATTTCGTTTAGAACCCGGCATTATATCTTCCATTTCCTTCACTTTTCTGGACACAAGACCCCTAAAACCTAGCCCGGCGTACGGACAGGGTGTGTGAAGCGCGTTTATCCCATTTAATATCGCATACATCATCGTTTCCTTTTCGCTAAGGAGCAAGAACGGTTTTATCCTTGGAACAAAGCCGTCGTCATCCATTATTCCCGATCTAGGGCCCAATCGTACTGTCTTTTCAAGATCATTTTGAAAAACGTTCATTAACACACTTTCGCACTCGTCGTCAAGATTATGGGCAGTTGCTATCTTGTCCAATGAGTTTTCCTTTGCCGCAAGATTCAACAAATACCTCCTTATTATTCCACAGGTGCCACACGGTATGCCTTTCTTTATTTTTACTATTTTATCCATATCCGCGCCGGCAAAATCTTTGTAAGAATATATTTTGTACTTTATACCCCACAAATCACAGTATTTCTTCATTATGGCGATTGTTTTATCGCGGTATCCTTCTATGCCTTCATCAATAGTTATGGAAACTATTTTTGATTTATCGAAATTATCAGCAATTATCTTTAGCAGCGAAAGTGAATCCTTACCCCCGGAGTTTGCTATGCCGATTCTTTCACCGGGAGCTATCAGATTGAACTTTTTTATTGTGCCAAGAGCCGTCCTTTCAAATGTAGAAATGAAGTGACTCCTGCAGAATGTGCCATTCCAGCATGATATAACAGCTTCGGACGTGCAACTTTCGCATTTCATATTTCAACCACCTGAAAATACTTCTATGATATTCACGTGCATGCCATCCTTTAGCTTTCGGTCTTTAGTATATATATCACCGCTATCGTCAACCACTATTACGCCGTCATCAGGTAATTTTAAGTGGTCAAATATCTCTGAGACCAGCCCCTTCTTCAGATTAAATTCTTTATCTCCAAAATTTATGTTGCTGACTCTGATTTTTACCATCTAAATTTTTAGTTTGTGAGCTTTAATAAGCACTTCCTTGAAAGGTTCAAGGTCCGCAGGTATATCCACCTCAGATATCTCTGCGTTCAAGGCGATTCCTTTAGATTTCTTTTTTGTCCATACCATGCTATCGAACTCCATTAAACGAGATAGACGCTCAACACAGTATTTGGTTCGTAAATCCGCATTTAGAAACTCCATCGCTCCAGGTCTTGTTTTCTCCAACGAAAGTATCAAGTGAGACGCCTCTTTTTTGGTTGCAAGTCTTGCAGTATTTATATTGGCATTATTCATTTCGCCATAGACATACTCTGTAACAAAGGGGATTACCGGATTTAAAAGTTCAAGGCAGTTTTTAAACACATAATTAAGCGTAAACAACGTCGACTTATCACCTGCGTAAGCGTATGGTTTTTTGAGCTCAAGATAATGGTCTGCAAATACATTTATCATGAAATCTTTTAATTCCTTTACTCCTTTGAAAAAATTATATTTCAGATAATTTTTAAGCACCGAATTATAAACTGAATCAAACGCATTCATAATCACCGCGTCCATATCGTCGATGACCTGCTGTTCGCCGTCTTTTTCGTATTTGAATTGTCTGATAAAATTCGCCATATTTCTTAGTTTAGTTATTATTCTCTTTGCTTCGTTGAGTTTGTCCTTAGAATATCTTATGTCCCCGTCCAAAAGATCGCCACTAAGATACACCCATAGTCTTACTATATCCGCGCCGTGCTCTTTTATGGCGTCTTCCATGAATACGCCGTTACCCTTGCTTTTCGACATTTTTTCACCTTTCTCATCGGTCACGTGATAGTGTACCAATACCGATTCGAACGGTACGTCTTTTTTCATTAGATATGATTTTAGAAGGCTATAGAAAAGCCACGTCCTTATAATCTCCTTTCCCTGTACTCTGACAGAAGCAGGGAAGTGCCCTTCAAAGAATTTTTTATCCATGTTATAACCAAGTACGAACATATTGGATACGCTAGAATCCATCCAAGTATCAAGCACACGCGTCTCTCCTTTTATGTCTTTTGAACCGCACGTGCAGCTTTCTCCAGGATATTGTTCTTTCCACGGCTGATAATACTTGCCAGGTTTAGGTACGAGATATCTGCTGCACTTGTTGCACGACCAAAGCGGTATTTCAGTTCCGTAGAATCGCGTGCGTGAGATAGGCCAGTCTTGGTCCACGGAATTTATCCAGTTATCAAGTATCTGTCTTGATTTCTCCGATACAACGCGCATTTTTTTGGATATGCTAAAGAGCTCATCTTTGAACTCTTTTTGTTTAAGATAAAATTCCTTTTCGGGCAAGAACTCTATGGGAGTATGTGATCTCCAGCATGTAGGTTTTTGTGCTTTAGTAAGACTGCTTTTTGTCAGAACGCCGGCTGATTTTAAGTCCTCGATTATTTTTTCACGTGCCTTTGACACGCTGAGCCCATCATACTTCACCGTGTCTTTAATTTTGCCATTGTTACTTATAATTATTTTCTCTTTTAGGCCGAATTTTTTGAATAATACTACGTCATTTTTGTCTCCAAATGAGCATATCATCATCAGGCCGGTACCGAAATCTTTGTCTATGGATGTATCGTACACAAGAGGTATTATCGCATTCGTGATCGGCATCACTGCTTTTTTCAATCCCGAGTATCTTTCATCCGATGGATTTGCTGCTATCGCAGCACAAGCTGGAATAAGCTCCGGTCTTGTAGTAGCTATTTCGAACGTCTTCCCGTCTATATCCAGTTTTATGAAATTTAGACTGGTTTCTTTTTCTTCATATTCAACTTCAGCGTCCGCAACAGTGGTGTGGCATGCTGAGCAGTAATTTACTATCTTTGTGTCTTCATATATCAGCCCCCCGTTCCAAAGCTCAATGAAACTATCTTGTGTCATGCTTCGGTATAGGCTGCTATCAGTCTCGTACATTGTTCCAAGTTTATTAGTGACCTCTAGTTCATTAAAGGACATTCCGAGCCTTTCCAGTGATTCCTTGTTTTTATTTTCGTATTTGTCAAGTACAAGTTTGCATGCCTTTAGGAACTCCTCGCGCGGCGTCTTTCTTATGTCTACCCCATATTCTTTTTCTGCCTGTATCTCTATTGGTAAGCCGTTCCTGTCCAGACCAAGTGAGAATAATACATTTCTTCCAGAGAGTCTCATAAGCCTGGCGATAGTATCCGTGTATGTATTGCTCGCTAGATGTCCAACGTGCAGACGCTCGTTAATGTAAGGCGGAGCGTGATCTATAGAGAAAATTTCACCGCCTGTGGTTTTATCAAAACGAAAAGGCTTCTCCTTTTTCCAGCGCTCTAATATTGTGTTTTCTACCTGCTCAAATCCAACTTTCTCCATATCATAGGTTAAGTTCCTGGTTATCAAGCAGAATGTGCGAGGTTTTGTTAAGCTCGTAGCCTAGCTCCTTTCCTAATTCTATTCCGGCGCTTATCTTGTCTATTCCCCCGTGAGAAGGGATATAATGCTCGGGCTTAAGCATTTTTAGGAACATACGATGGTCATTCTTTGATGCATGCCCCGATGCATGCACTTCATCCGCTATATTCACACCATACTCTTCAAGTGCTTTTTGAAGCATGCTCCTGTTGGCCATGTTTATCTTTGTTGGTATAGTTCTTGACGAGAATATAACACCGTCATCGCTAGATAATCTATAATCGAATCTCCCAGTTGCTAATTTGTCTAAGAAGGCGCCCTTTTCGCCCTGGTGGCCGGTGCATATAACTACATATTTCCCAGGCCTATCCTTTACCATTCTCAATGCGTGGTTTATCTGTACACCCTTTGTGAGTATGTGCGGCATGTTTTTTCCAACTATTTTGCAGTCTATAGCGCTTCTCAAGTACATATCCATGCTCCTTCCAAACACCAAAACTTCTCTGCCAAGTCTTCTGCTGATGTCTATTATATTTTTTATGCGTGCTATGTGCGAAGAGAAAGTCGTTATAAACACAGTTTTGTTTGTCATGCTCTTAGTCATAACGTCCTGCAGCATCGTTCTAACAACACTTTCAGAGAAGGTATAACCATCGACATCTACATTTGTAGAGTCCGATATTACCGAATGAATGCCTTTCTTGCTTATCTCTTCCATTCTTTTATAATCCGGTTTTCTGCCGAGAGTAGGCTCATTGTCAAATTTCCAATCGTTTGCGTAAACTGCAGCACCGTAACGCGTGTGCAGGACTGAAAGCACGGTCTGAGGTATAGAGTGCGTTATGTGAACAAATTCAAGATTTATTTTATCCGATATATTGTACGTGCTACCTCCATTTAGTCTTATCAGTTTTGGGTTTCTCTCCTTAAAATTGTGCAATAGTTTCTCTATTATCTTTATAGTAAAAGGTGTAGCTATCACAGGACAATGATACTTGTTTGCAAGGAAAGGGACTGCCCATACGTGGTCAAGATGACCGTGAGTCAGGACTATGGCTTTGACTTTGTCCGCATATTTTGCGAAGAAATTTCTGTCATCAGGTATTATTCCATTATCCATTAATGTGTTAGTGTCGTTTGTTGATATTGAGGAATTCTCATCCTCATAGTCGACAAGTCGTTCTATGTCTGCACCCATGTCATTTATTACGAATTCACCGTCAACTTCTGTGACAGTCATATTCTTCCCTATTTTGCTGTATCCGCCAAATGTCATTATTTTCATATATTTCTTATAAGTCCCTCCACGTTTTTAAAGTGATTCTCTGTGGCAATGCGCCTAAGAGCCTCCACTACTCCGCTGCCATACTGCATCGCCTTCTTTTTTCGTTCGGCTATCGCATTCGGAAGCCCAGCTTCCCTGGCAACGTCTCTAAGCATCTTTTTGTCAAGAACTGCATCATATTCCTCTTCTGTATCATGGCAAAGAGCAAAGTCTATAACCTTATCGTCAAGATACGGAAGGCTAAAATCTATCTTTTCCATAGTCGCTATTCGTTTTAGTCTTAGAAGATCATAAGCATGCATATAATACAGCTTATTCTCGACAAACGAATTTATACTGTGGCGCGCTATTGTACGGTGCACGTCAAAACCCAAAAATAGTTCGTCGCTTCCGAGACCGGTCATAAAGTTTTTAGACCCTGCTGATTTCAAAGCCTTTACGCACAGCAGTTCTACTACGCCCATTATACAGTTGTATCCGTCTAATCCGCACGCCTTTAGCTCTTTAATTGCCATAATTAGAGAGGAGTCCGTTATACTAACCCGGTTTACCTTTATACCAAGTGCGTCCTCTAAAATGTCGATTGAAACCATATCATTCGACCCAACGAATCCACAAGAAACGAATTTTACATTGCCGCCCAAATCGATTATTATTTTAGCAAGTAATGACGAATCCAACCCGCCAGATACCAGTAGAGCATCAGAGAAAAGCCTTTTTTTAACGGAAGCGTAAAGAAGCTTCTTTAAGCTCGTTTCTGCCCTTAATATACTGGCTGTTTTTCTGTTTATTGTTACTGAATTATCGGTCGCAAAAAATTCGCTCCTCGGCGGAATTATCAGGTTAAATTTACCGAGACTGTTTTGTATTATATCGCTATTTGTGCGATTTGTACCGTATTTTGTGTAGTTTTTTGGACTCCAGTTTATGTCAGCGAAATATTCTTTTTCCTTTTCCATTTCCTTGATTTGTTATTATGCTAATTTTGTCACCCTCTTTTATTTTAGAGCGATTTGTAGTCGGTAATTCTAGAACGTGCCTTGCATTATAAGGACCATAATATAAACGCCACGGTTTTGCATCGGCTATTTTTACCACCTTTCTCTTTTCGTCGAGCCAGATTACCCTTAAACCAAACCTTACAAAATTCATGTGTATATCCTTGACACCGGGAAGAAAAGCACCGTTTCCAGGCGACGAAACAAACATTAGCCCGAGCACTTTAGACGACATAGTACTACAGAATTTCACGTTTTTAGCTATGCGTCTGCCACTTATATAAAAATCAGCAAACATATTCTAATTTCTAGAACTCCAGTTCTTTGGACACGAAGTCTTCTAGTTCTATTTTATCTATACTTTCCTTTTCTTCTTTACTCACTGCCATCTCTCTTGCAAGAAGATATAATATCAGCCCTATGCTCTTGCCATTCTTGTTGTTTCCAGGTATTATTAGATCAAGATAGGATACCGCACTATCGGTGTTAGCTATGCCTATTATCGGGATGTTTATCTTTTTTGCATCGTTTATTGCCCTTTTGTTTGCACTCGGGTCCGTTACAACTATCACCTTTGGCTCGAAGAAATTCTTATAGTTAAGGTTCGTTAGCGATCCGGATAGATATCTACCAAAATTAACGCTTATTTTCATTAGTCTTGCAAAGTTGTAAACAGGATAATAAGCAGCATCCAGAGTGCATACAAGCAGTATGTCCTTTCTGCCGTAATTCTGGAGCATTTTCGCCGCGAGTTTTATTCTTTCATCTATGAGCTTTATGTTAAATATAGTAAATTTGTTTGCTACGCGCTTGAATACAAAGCCCTCTAGTGCTTTGTTTACCATTTTTGTACCTATCCTAGTGCCATAGGTCTTGTAGGCTTCCAATTTTTCTATCTTTTTAAATACCATTTAATTTAACTCCATTAGCCTATTTATCTTTTCCGTCCTTTCTCCTCTATTAATTCCAACTTTTAAATACTTTGCGGCTAGGCCGACTCCGATATCCGTTATGATCGATATCGGCGTTTCCTCCGACCTGTGTGACATTACTTTGATAAGACCATACTTATCCGCAAGCTTTGAATATTCAACGACCTTTTCCAAGGTACCTACCTGGTTTGGTTTTATGAGTGTAGAATTAATAGAAGAATAAGCTTTCTCTAGGCGTTCTGTCACCGTTGCCGTCATATCGTCTCCTACGACCAAAGCCTTTGTGTGATCTTTAACATATTTGTAGCCTTCCGGGAAATCCTCATCAACCGGGTCTTCTATATAATAGATATCAAATTCATCCGCCAATTTTACGATTAAATCGGACTGCTCTTCGCGCGTTATCGATCTTTTGCCATAGATGGGTTTTTTATAATTATATTTTCCATCCTTAAAAAAGGTGGAAGCGGCAACGTCAACCCCTATTCTTATATCAAGCCCGCGTTCCTTCGATATCTTTCCCACGCTTTTTTTGACTAGTGCAAGAGACTCATAATTATCCAGGCCAGTTACAAACCCCCCTTCAGGATCAACGCCACCGAGGAATCCGGCGCTCTTGCTTTTAAGCTCTTCTTTTACATCTTTGTATACCGCCAGTGTGCCTTCAACGCTTTCATTTATGTTTTCTGCCATTGTCGTTACAAGTATCTCCTGGATGTCCATTGACAGACCTGATGCGTGCACTCCGCCGCCAAGCACTTTGCAGATAGGCATCATATGGTTTTTTCCGCCAAATAATTCATAAGGCTCTATTCCGAGGTCATTACTTAATCCGTAAATCAAAGCGTACGATAGCGACAATGACGGGCCGCCAATAAATTCCTGAGAAATGTTCCTTTCTATTTCGAAGATATCGTTTATAGTATCAACTTTTTTGCTTTTTAATCTTGACAGAAATTCGTTGAATTTAATTATAACAGAATCCAGACCACCGCTAAACTGTGATACCTCATATTTGCTTGTGCTTTCTCCAGCAGGGGAAGAACCCCGAAACGAGCCCCTTTCAGTATCTAGTTTGACTTCTATGGTAAAGTTCGAATTAGAGTTGAGTATCTTTCTTGAAGTTAAGCGCTTTATCTGCATAAAATTTATATCATTCGCATGTTTTTAAGCACACTTATTCAGAGACTTTCCTCACAAATAACAGAAATGCAGTGTGCATTATGCCGCTGCTTTCCGGCCTTAATATATTTCTGTCCATATCAACTTTCCAGTCGGTTTCTAAGTTCTGTATAAGACGGCTTATTTTCATACATGCGGGCAGAGATTTTATTGTTTTTTGTATCTGTATAATCGATGGGAGATAACAGCACACCGTAGCTCCAACTTTAAGATTTTTGCTTATCCCTGGGAGAACCTCATCCGGATCAGGCAAGTCAAGCAAAGCAAAGTCGAAGTTCTTTTCCTTAACACCACTCTTTATATCCGAATTTACTATCTTAAGATTGTCCGCTCCAAAAAACGTTTTGTTTTTTTCCGCGACTCTTGCGAAATCTTTTCTTTGTTCATAGGATATGACTTTGCCAGCAGAAGCTATTCCAGATAATATGCAGGCCGCGAATCCGGACCCGGTACCGGCGTCTAAAATCTTACTGTTTGATTTTACCCCGCCGTACATTATTATACTGCCCATGTCCTTAGGGGTTATTATCTGCGGCAATCTTATCATTTTTTTTAGTAGATCTATATTATTCGGCTCACACACATAGAAAACACTGCCTTTATGCGTCTTTATTGATTTACCCGGTTTGGCATTTTTTAGGTCAGAGGCGCTTATTATGCCGAATTCAGTATTGAAATCTTTTTCCGGGTCTACAAATATATATCCTCCTTCCCCAACAAGAAACAATTTTCTTTCCATTATTGCATTTTTATTATGTTAACAAGATTGCCTTGAGCGCCACGCTCAGCGACCTTTTTGGCAGTTGTTATTATAAATGAGACCGTTTTGTGCTCTGTTGCGTATCCGACCGCTTTCACGATTTCGCTCTTCGATAAACTGGTTTTGTATATTATAAGTACGACTACGTTAAGACCGTAATCACCATACTTGGCAAGATACACGGATTTATCAAGTTTGCTTGGTTCCTTGAAGCCGAAACGCAATAGAAGTTCAATGTCTTGTTGTGGGTTCGACTGCTTTGCGGTTCTAACAGAATGCGTTTTAGCCTGGACCTGTTCAGGTGCAGAAGGTTTTATATGTCGCGTGTTCTGGCCAGAAATTATAGTTTTTACTTCTTCGCCAGAAAGTTTATAGTAAAATACAATTTCAAATTGCTGGTTAGATTCCGAGTCTTTTACTACCGCTTTTTTTATGAAATCGTCCAATCCGCCCAGAATATACCTTTCAACAGGAGATAGGTCCGCACTTTTTACCACTTTGAGCGTTTTAATTTTGTCAACCAGCGTTTTTTCTTTGCCATTAAGCGTAGAAAATAATCTGTTGAGAGCGATGTCTCTGTCCTTTTCGATAAAATATATTGGAGATGATCCCAGTTTTCTCGCAGTCCTACTTATGTCGTTTCTGCTCACGTAATAATCAAGTATCGCTGAAGCTTGCGATGTATCTCTGCCTATCGATTCGGACACATCTATCGTAAGTGCTGGTCCACGGGCTAGAATCGTCATTATCTGACTCAATAACTGATCCATAAAGTTTGCGTTATATACTGTTACAATTTTTAATCTCTTTTTGTCGTATTAAACTTTAATATCCCACTATGTATTCTAAAATTTATGTCAATACTCGGGATGGGAAAACGCGGACAGATATTCACTTTTGATTTAATGGTCGCGATATTTGTGTTCTTGTTAATATTCACCTCAATGATACTGTTTATATACTCCGTAGTGGATTCAAGCAACCCATATTCTGCATATTCGATTATAACGCTGTCAAACTATGTCAATAATCTTGCTACACAAGGCATAAACACAATCGTCGGCTCCCAAGGATACCCCCAGAATTGGACAAGCGTAGCGTGCGCATCGATATCCAGACTGGGAATAATGTACAATTATTATGAGGCATCGCCGCAAAAGCTATACAATTTAACTACGCTTCCTTTGGGCTGCATGTCACAGCTGCTCAGATCTGGCAGTTCCTTCAATATTACGGCGTCATACCTAAATTATTCAACGATAAAGATAACAGAGGGGCTTTCTACACGTGCAATTTCAGTTGGATTCCAACCGCCTAAGAATCCGAGCTATCTCGTTTCATTACAGAGATACGTAATACTATATCCCGGAAATTCGATAATACGCATAACCTACAAGGTGTGGTTAACATGAGAAAAGGCCAGATATTCACAATAGATACCATAGTTGGCATAATAATAGTAATATCGGTGCTTTCGACTGCGTACGGGTTCTCCTCATATTATTCTACACTGAACGCGCTTTCTTCATCAAACAATAATATTGTAGCGACGGTTTCTTCGGCCGCATTTGCATTTATTTCGCTAAATAAGACAACTGCGATGCTCGATAATTTTCAGAATGGGGCGATAACCAGTGCGGAATTTTCATCTTATGTCTCGTCTCATCTTGGTAGAGAGCTTACTCTTCCTTATTATGTTTTCGTCAATACAAAAGAGAACTATTCTAACGGCAGCTCGTATCTTGTTGATACATTCAATAATAGCTATGCGAATTTCAATAGTCAAAACAGTTTCATATCGATACCAGAGGTCGTTTTGGTATCAAATTTTAGTAGCCTATGCGGCAATACCTGTAGCACGCAGTTCTCCGCAGGCAGTATCTTTCCTACACAGTCTACAGAGGTGGCGGCCACCAACTGTACGGTATTTAACAATGTAGGGGTGCATGTAACGGGTTGGACCGTCCGGAACAATACTCCGGCAGGAAGCTGTACGATAACCGCAGGAACTTATTCTTCGGCGTTGCCGAATAATTATCTTATAAAGGCATATACGTCCGCAGGCTCATTCTTGGGTAACACTACTCTGCACATCTTAGGCCTCGACGTGGTGTCCATCGAGGCCCAAAGCTAGCTAAATAAAGTATATAGGTTTGTTGTTTTCGTCCGATTTTAGTTTGTTTTCTATGTTGTCTAATACAGAGCTTATGTCACCCTTATATTTGCCCTGTTTCACAGCAAGATCATTTATCCTGACCAAAGATTCGCTGAGAGCCACAGCTTTGTCGAAAGAAAGCTCATTTCTATACTGGTTATACAATGTAAAGTTTTCCAGTATCCTCCTGTAAATAAGCTCCGCCTCCTCCAGTTTCCTCATTTTTCCTCCCCTCCATACCTTTATTTATCGGAACTTATTAAAAAGAACTAGTTTTATATTACGTAAATATTACTTACACATTTCCAATGGAAACGAAAAATCATCAGTCTTCTTGGAAAAATTCTCCTCTTGCTTTTTGCTCAACGTCCATTCTGCTTTTTGGCTGATTTATGCGAGGCCTACCGGTGTCTATGTCACGTCTCATAGTTATATCCACAGTTTTCAGAAACGCATTTATTGCAGCCTGAGTATGCAGTATATTTTCAGCAGTGCCAAGCTTCGCTTTTTTCCCTGTAAAAATCATTGTCCTAGAAGTTATAGAATCTATGAACATCACATCATGGTCTATAACCATAGCACATTTTTTAGTAGATGAAATAAAATTAGATATTGCGTTCATACTCTCTAAACGGTCTTCTATATCAAGATTCGCAGACGGTTCATCAAAAAGATATAGGTCGGCATCTGTTATTAGAGTGGATACTATAGCAACCTTCTGAAGTTCTCCTCCGGATAAGTTTCTAACGTTCTTGTTAAGCAGCTTGTCTACACCAAGTTTGTGAATTGTGTCAGTTATCGCTTGGTTGTCAGTATACGACGGCTTCACGCTGGCAAACGCGTCCTGCACAAGCATATCCACTTTTTTAAGGAATTGCGGTTTGTATGAGATTTTAATGCCCAAATCCATTTTTCCCGCAGCAGTATCAATGAGCCCAACAAGGGCGCGCATGAACGTGCTCTTGCCTATCCCGTTTGGACCTATTATCCCGATTATTTCGCCGCGGTTTATGCGGCCAGCGTTCACTTTAAGCTTGAAATCACCGACTTCTACATCGAAATTCGACCAGGATACGGCCGGTACAGAATCATATTCCGAAAGGGATTTTTTTATCTTTATTTCATATGGCCGAAACATAACGTTCTCGGTTGGAAGGTATCCTTTTATATAATTGTTTATACCGTTTCTAGTCTGCATTATTCTTGAGACTACCCCATAATTTGCATCCGAGCCGTAAAGGATTTGTATGAAGTCTGTCATATAATCCAACATTATAAGGTCGTGTTCCACAATTACTATAGTTTTATCTGTAAGTGAACTTCTAATAAGCTCGGCTACCTTTATCCTCTCAGTCACGTCTAAATAATTCATAGGCTCGTCCAGTATGTATACGGCCGCGTCTTCGTCTAAAACGGAAGCTAGTTCTACGAGTTGTGACTCGCCGCCAGAAAGAGTGCTAGCGTCCCTATCATAAAGTTCTGGATCTACAAGAGCGTACCTGTTCGTTTTAACGAGATCCGACACTTTTCCGTGCAATTCAAATTCTTGAGGTTTTTTAGAGATCTTCAGCCCGTTTCTGTACAGAGACGTAAGAAATGGTTGTATGTCCTTTCCGCGGAATCTCTTTATTATCTCGTCATCCGATATAGTGGATTCTATCGAACCAAAATTCGGCTTTAAGATGTTCGATATTAAATTGAGGTTTGTAGTTTTGCCTATTCCATTTCTTCCTATTAGACCAAGGATCTTGCCGTTTACCGGCGTAGCTATATTGTATATCCTGAATGTGTTTATGCCGTATTGAAAGACTATCTCCTTCATCATTTCATCGGGTAAATTTATCACACGTATAGCATCGAAAGGACAGCGATTAACGCATATTCCACACGAGATACAAAGCGATTCATTTATAGCGGCCTTGCCGTTTGCCTTGGGATAGACGGTCTCCTTAAGACCTTCCCTGACACGTGGGCAGACTTCAGCGCATATATAATTGCAACTTTCCGGCGCCTGACATTCCTGCTCTTTTATAACTGCAATTCTCATTTTGTTAATCTCATATTTACACTTATTCTCAGAAACGTTATATTTAAAAGCTTTTAGTAGCCAATGTGCAAGAAACAAGAAATTTTTGTGCAGTTTAAGGGATAATAGAGACAGGTTCCTTACAAGTTAAAAATGTATTAATTATGGCGGTTTCAAAGGCATTATATAGATGAATATGGCGGATTACACACTCGATAGTGAATTTAATGATGCATTCAAGCAGCAAGTGCTGGGAATGTCAACCCCTGCACAGAACCAGTTGGAAGAATTTTCAAAGCTTTTAAGGAATGGTTCTAAACTCGTTGAAATCAACATAGCCACGCTTTACGGTGTTCCAGGTGGTGGACATGAAGGAACATCTTCTGAAAACATAAGTCGAGCGGAACGAGAGGCTATAGGAAACCTGGCTAAACTCAACGAGGTGGATTTGAGCGTTCATGCTCCGTGGGGCGTAAATCTTACTGGAATAAACCCACAGAACGGTGAACTGGATCCCTCCTATAAAGACATGGCAAAAAGAGAGATAGCTGCGTCTTTAAAATTCGCTGACGACGTAGCAAAGTCCGCCGGGAAAGAGAACATGCCGGTCATCTTTCACGCATCCTATGAGAGAGGGTTCGGTAGCCCGGAACCCAAGAACATGATTGTAGCATTCAATACAGAAGAAGGCAAGGTGGTTCCGATAAGACAAGAAGTCATAAACAACATGGATGAAAGGCAGTTTATGAACACTTATGGAGAACTGATAAGAAAAGCTTACAAAAATACGAAAACTGATCCCGAGCAGATAATATCAGATATAAAATCCGGTTTAAAAAGCGAGGTTTCTGAAGGTACAAAACGAGTGATTCTTTCACCAGAAGCAAACATGAAACTCTTCAACGCGGTGCAGATATCAAAACTTTCGCAGGAAAGAGCTTCCCTTGAAACGAATAGGTATAATCTTGAGCTTCAGCGCATGGATTATCTAAGGCGAGAAGCCGAAGCAAAGCGAAGGCAGGATGCATCCGAGCTGAAATCATCAGTCGAGCAGCTGGAAGCGATAAATGAAATGGAAGCATCCATTAACTTAAGACAAAAAATGCTTGAAAGTCAAATAGAAGGGTTGAAAAACAAGCAGACCCTCGTCAGATACGATGAAAAAGCACCGGAGCTAGCAGCGAAAGGCATAGCTGAAGCTGCTCTTTACTCAGCATTCGAGACAAACACCAAACCTATGATATTGATAGAAAACACCATGGATCCTTCAATGTCTTTGAGTAAACCAGAGGACGTTGTAAAATCTGTACAGAAAGCAAGGGAAGATTTTATAAGGGTAGCGACCAAGGAGGGTTATATGACCCATGACGGAAAGAAAGTCTTGATGTCGGATGAGGAAGCAGCAAGATTGAGCAATGACCTTATAGGCATAAACTTGGACGTGGCGCACCTCAACGTATTCAAAGGTTTCATAAACCCAGCGACTGGAAAGAACTACACTGATAAGGACATAGTAAAGATGGCTGAAGCCACTAAAGATTATTTGAGAAGGTATCACTTAAGCGACAACATGGGAAATACCGACGCACATATACCGCTAGGGCAGGGGACGACACCAATAAAGCAGATACTTGATACTTTGAAATCACAGGGAGTCGAGGTACCGGCAATAATGGAAACGTTCGGCGGTCTTGGTGGTATGGATCTCGGAATTGTGCAGTCTTATCAATATCTCGGCCAACCTTGGTCAGAGAATGCGCCTTACCAAAGCATGGCATCGTTTGCAGCTCACCCGTATTCATCGCTTGTCGGTAATTATTCGGCATATTCGAATTTAGGTCTAAAGTACGATCCTTTCTCTTACGCTTCTGCTGGTTTCACTGGTTTAATGCCGGGAGCCGGCGGTGGTTACATAGGTCAAAAAGGAGGGGACAGCGAAGGCTTTAGCGGCCTACCGATGGGATAAATATGGATGAAAACACTGAGAAGGGGAGACTCGAATTAAAGGGATATGATGCGGCTTATAAGTTCTCCAAGGATATATTTAAAGATTATCCCAAAATAATAAAGACACTTATCCTGTTTGGCTCTTACAGCAAGGGCAAGCAAACAGAAAGCAGCGATGTCGATATAATGATAATAATGGACGATCTTCTTAACAATCTCGATGAGAAATTTCTCGGTCCATTCTATGCCGATGTCGATAAACTTGTAAAACTAGAAAAGTCAGTAAAATTCCATATGAACTTTGTAACGCTGACGGCTTTCTGGAGAGGAGTCATAGCAGCGGATCCAGTTTCGGTAAATGTGTTAAAATACGGCGTTCCGCTTATAGATACCGGGTTTTTCGAACCTTTGCAGGCACTTCTTCAAAAAGGGGAAATAAAGCCCACTGAAGAGTCGATTTATGCATCGCTTACAAGAAGCGAGATACTTGCAAACTCGGCGAAAGCAAGGTTCAACGGCACACTGTTAGATTTGTACTGGTCCGTAGTCAACTCGGCGCAGGCGGTAATCATGAGAAACGGTGAAGTTCCTCCTTCTCCTGAGATAATAGGAGGTTTGCTTGAATCTCTTTCAAGAATGAGTGTTATTAGCACAGAGGACGCGAAGACGTTCTCGGAGATATACTCCCTGGGTAAAAAGATAATGCACAATGAAAAACTGGAACTTTCAGGTGAAAAAATAGAGCAGTTAATATCGAAAACGCTTGAATTCAATGAGAAAATGTACAGTCTGGCTTCAAACAAATAAAACCTATAAACAATGACGCATGCAAAGGCTTATTAATATGTGCCGAATACTGTACATATGTACAATAAATTGAACATAAGCGAAAATACCCTTTTTACGTTGTCATTGTTTTCCGGGGGATTTAATAAAGAGTATCACGTACGTGAGATTCAAAGGATCCTTGGTATAGGATTAGGTACGGTACAATTCTCACTGAGAGCGCTGGAAAAAAGGACGGTACTAAGATCTAAAAAGATAGGGAGGAGCCGAGTATACTTTATAAATAAAACGGAAATAAGCCGTTTCTATTTTGTAATGGCAGAAGCATATAAAACCACGGCATTCCTTGCAGGAAAAGGCCTGCTCAGGGAAGTGATCGAAGCAATTAACCCATATATCGGGGAGATCGGTCTTATTTTCGGCAGCTATGCAAAGGGACTGGAAAAGGAAGGATCGGATCTTGATGTATTTGCAGTAGGCGAATATGCCAAAGACGAGATAAATAAGATAGGGAAACAATACAATTTAGACATAAGCGTTAAATCTTATCCGCCAAAAGTTTTTTATGAGTACATGAGAAAAGACGTTCTAATAACAGAGGTATTGGATAATCACCTAGCTTTCAAAGGCATAGATAGATTTGTGAATGCGGTATTTGATTATGGATAGATTCCTATGGTGCATAAAGAAAAACGCATTCGAAATGGTAACACCCAACGAGAATCTTTCTCTGGCTTACTTGACAAAAGCAAGAGATGCACTCGCAGCTGCAAGTGCCGAAATATCAAGAGAGTGGCGGATATCCGCAGCGTATTACTCAATGTATTTTTCTCTTTATTCTATTTTAATGAGGGTAGGGATAAAATGTGAAAACCATTCGTGTACTTTAGCCTTTGCAGGCCGCTTATTAAAGAAACACTTTTCCATGGAGGATATAGACTTTTTGAATGAATCGCTAAAAGCGAGGGTCGATGCACAGTACTATGTGAACAGAAAAGTCACTGATAAACAATATGAGGATATGCTAAAACGAGCACCGCAAATGCTGGTAAAATGTAAATCGCTTCTCGAGCAATTGACCGAAGAGGAAATAAACTCCATAAGAAGCAATACCTTCAAAATGATAAGATAGCGACAATTTTCGATGCAAAATATAGGAATTCAACGAGAAAATGTACAGGCTGGCTTCAAACAAGTAAATTCTATATAAGTACGCTGAAAGCATAGCCTATGACTGCACTCAGCAGAGAGATGACCAAACCAACACTTATCGATTTAGCCGCGTTTTTTATCCGTTCTCCAGTGTTTTCGCTGTTATAAGCACCTATTGCACCCAAAAGAAGCAACGCCAGCGTAAGCGAGAAGACGCTCGATTCTCTCATCTGTGAAGCTGAATAACCATAAGACACTAGATAAGGCAGAAGTATTATGAGGCTCCCTATTAAAGTAGCTAGGAATATCGTGGCAGCATATATTATGCTTTTTCTGTGCCTGAGCTCCGTAAGTTTGTTGGGCTTGTATTCCCTGACAAAAAGAGCTTCTTTATACTCCTTCATGCGCTGGCCGGTAACAAAGTTCTCCGCATTATATACACTGAAAAAATTTGACAGCGCACCAGTTATGCCCACAAGAGCCACGGATATAAAGGTAAAATTGTAGCTGTTAAGAAACGAAACACCCAAGGAAAGGCCTAAACCTAGAAAAAGACCGTCGCTTATCCCGAATACGAAATACCTTGAACTAGCCCTTTCCATCTGTGCTGTTCACGGTAGCCTCGTCAAGGCTTCTTATGACTGCGCCCCTCTCCGTGAGGGCCATTTTAACACCTTCAAAGTCTATTTTGCCTTCTATGGTGATTTTTAAACCTTCAGTCTGTATGTCCACTTCCTCTACTTTTATAGAAACATTCCCTTTCTTTACATGTTTTGCTATGTCGGAAGCGAGTTCTATTATATCGTATTCACCGACCGGTTTGGCTGCGTCTATAACCAATCTACTCAAAAACATAGTCAAAATACCCTTTCTCACTATTTATAGATTATACCGATATTAAAGCTTTGGATATAAACTCTAGAAACGTATTTTCGCGAAATCTTCCTTTGACACAATAAAAGTGTCTTTTTTATCTGGCTCTACGAGCGGCGCATGCTTGATGTAGCAGACATCTGAAATCGCCGTTGTCGCATGCCATATGCGAGGTGCTATATCTACCTCTGCCGGCGCTTTAACCCTGAATTTTTCATCGTATTTGCCGTCAAACACTTCGAATTCTATCTCACCGGATACGATGAAGAATTTTTCGGGGTTTTTCGACGGATCCGAACCCATATGATATTCCCGTCCTGCCACTTCACCAGCCTTTCTGTAGAAGATACGAGTGCCCTTAATTTCTTTGTCGTACCAACCGTACACGATGTTCTTATCGTCACGTGATTCCTTTTCAGGTTGTTTTATAGTTATCCCAAGCATAGTTAGATTTAACAATAAATCTATAAAATGATTCAGACTTAAAATACCTGCTTTATAGTAAGGTTTAAATATGTGTATCTTTTAGCATTATTATGTTCAATAAAAGAGCACAAGGATTGCCGATTAACACAATAATATTGATAGCAGTCGGATTGCTAATATTGGTTCTTTTTATAGTATTTCTTCTTGGAGGTTTTGGCAGCTTGGGTGGAGCAAAATCAAATCCTTATGCATCCTTTAGCTCGTCATGTCAAAGCGCTTGTTCTACAGATCAACTTAGTGGAGGTTCAGGCGAGCCAGCTAGTTTTTGTTCATTGAATACTACGATAAATGGCGCAACAACCTATTGTGATAGCCCTTCCATGTCAACTTATCCTGGCGGCCATTGTACTGTTGGTTCCACGACTTATGGTGGTGCTTCAGGTCAGACCACGTGTACGGGCCATCCGTAAATAATTTTTGTTGCAGACAGCCAAATTAAGCTTTAATAAGAAGTGTTTATTAGTCTTTAATAGGAATTTAAGAATATGCTAAACAGAATAGGTGCTGCGGGGGCAGTTGTAAGCGTCGTCGGAATGACGCTTCTTGCGATAGCTGTAATGTATCTGTTTTACACGCACACTTTCATAGTGAATCTATGCCCTACAGGGAAAAATCTTATTGATACGGCAATCGGTCCGATGTGTTATCCCAGTCTCAATAATACGATAATAGTGGATGGAAAACCGTATTACAACAATGTCACGGTAGTGAACGGCAGCACGCAGATAAACTTTGAAGTTGTTGGTAAAGAGCCCCTCCTATCAATATGGAATCAGAACATAAGTGAGCCGCCGAAGTCATATATTTTCCTTACGATACCCGATACTTTTAGCGTGCACATGCAGTACGTCTCAAACGTAACCACAGATATAATAATTATGGACAATAAAAATTATATTGCTTGGGCGAACAAACAGCCGTACACCGCTGTCGCGACTTACACAGGAACTGGCATATCCTTCTGGTTCAACGAAAGTGACGGCTGTGCAGGTTATGTCGCTGTAATAACGCAGCCGAATAATGGCGCTTTTTCATTGACCCCGCACGAGACGGCCTTGTACGCTCCAAGTAACCATTCCACAGGCGCATGTGTTCCTTGAAACCGATAATTAAACCTACCGAGGCACAAAATTCTTTAAATATTATCAGATTTTAGATAGGTTATGGATTTAAACGCGTTTGAAGCAGTATCGGCATTAAAAAAATTTTATTCTGATGAAGAAATGTCACCTAAATTAACAAAGCTTTTCGTATCAGGCACTAAAGTAGGCGTTTCTTTGGAAAATCAGAATGGCGTTCTAAACCTGAAAGCAGTCCACCCGCTTAGACTTTACGCGAGAGACGTCTATAATATACTCCTTAGGCTGTACTTCGTACGAAGCACGAATCTTACCATAAATTTCCAGGACAACGGAAAACAGAAGAGCGTTTCCAAGACTTTTGGCCCGGAAGAGGATATAGACGAAATAATAAATGATCTTCTCGGTCTGCCCCACGAAAGTATAACCGATGTCGTTATAGAAACCGAATATTTCACGCTCAGGGAAACACAAAACGTAAGCGACAACATAAACGTAGTATTAAAGAAGGAATCACCCAAGATGCTTTTTAAGAGTCTTGTGAATTATCTTTTCCCGTTTGTAAACATGACAGTTGAAAACTCGGCAAAAGAAGACCTGTCTTTCTTAAAGAAGGACGATGAAGTCACAGTAGAACTTGATATAAATGTAGACGGTACTCCCCTTGGAATAAAATCAAAGAAAGTAAGGCTCGTCTGAAATTTATGGGGTTTTTGTCCACAGGTTTTAAATCTTTCGATACTAAGACACAGGGTCTAGAGACTAAGAGCACGTACTTGATAGTGGGCTCAAAAGATAGCGGAAAAGAAATGTTCGTATACAAGCTAGTTTCATCGCTCTTGGCGAATAAAGCGGACGTAGTGTATGTTTTAACCCGAAAAAGTTCGACTGATCTCGTTACAGACATTAATAAAACAGGATTCAATCTTGGCCAGTATCTTGGTGAATCGTTCAAAGTCTTGGACGATTTCAGCAGGACAATATCACCGACTATGGTAGACAATGCCTTCACCAAAGTATTGAATGGACCGGTGGACCTTACCGGACTTAACGTTGCGGTGTCTTCCGTAAGCAACGAATTCTTAAGGAATGGAGGGGAAGTAGTCGACGTATTCGATTCTCTGTCACAACTGCTGATATATAATAACAGCCCTACGCTTTTCAGATTCCTTCAGTTTGTCTGTGGAAAATCAAAATTAAGCGGTGTGACTTCGATTTTTCTTTTGGACGAAGAGATGCACACTCCAGAAATAAACGAGACTATACGCTCTCTTATCGACGTAGTGATCTCACTGAAGCTTGAGAACGGCAAACGGTATTTTACGATGTCCGGCGGGCAGAAAGAGGTGCTAGATTGGAGTCTGCTTGAGTGATATGGAAGTTACAGTTATAAACAGAAAGGTGTTAATTTAAATATGAGTGATCCTTTTTTTGGTGTGGGCAAACTTGACGGTGATCTGGATGGCTTTCCACCTCAAAAGACCGTAGTCATAAACGCGTCTCCGGACGTAGGCAACGAAGTGTTCGGTTACCAGATATCTCATGCAAACTTGTCGAACGACAAGAAAGTGCTTCTATTCTTAAACAGGATGTCCCCTGCTGCGTATCTAGCGGAAATGAAAGAATACAACCTCCCTGCAAATGACAACTTGAAGATAATAGACGCATACAGCAACATAACGGGGATAAAATCTCAACCCACTAAAAACATCGTAGCCGTAGATAACCCTTACAATAAAGAGGAAATCTCAAAAAAATTGAGCGCCGAATTGGATGCCGGATACGACTTGGTGATATTCGACTCTCTTTCACTTTTTTCTGACATATTCGATATAGATTTCATGTTTTCCATAATAGACCTTGTCAACAGTAAAATAAAAGATTCAAAACTTTCATCAGTAATGTTATTCACCGACTGGGGTTACGGCGAAGACGTAGTTTCAAGACTTTACAAGAGTGCAAATGCGACGATAGAAGTCAAAGGCATAGAGAAAAGAGTCATATTCGGCCAGTACTTTGCCGTTGTAAAATGCGATTGGATAGAAAAAAGTATGCCTAGGACTGCACTTTTTAAAGCAGTTAAGCCGGGCGGAATAAAAATATACATACCGAAAATACTTGTTACCGGACCAACGGATGCTGGTAAGAGTTCATTCATACATAGTGCTTCGAAAACGGCCGTTAGCGTCGATAAGCTCGGCGGTACTATCGCTTTAGACCATGGACATATAGATTTTGACGGATACTCTGCCGATCTTTTCGGGACTCCTGGACAGGAGAGATTTGACCCGCTTCTTGAACTACTCGGCGGAGAAGCAATAGGTGTCTTGCTAGTCGTTGACTCGACTAAACCGGATCAATTCCCCAGAGCATTAGAAATGCTGCGAAAAACAGAGACTTTCGGACTGCCGATAGTCGTAGTCGCAAACAAAGCGGATTTGAATGGCGCTTTGGAAACAGACGACATAAGAAAAAGATTGCATTTAGAGGACAGCGTTCCAGTCATAAAAACCGTTGCGGAGGATCCTTCGAGCATAGATCCAAACCAACCGACAAAATTGAAGAGCGAAGGGGTAGACAGTGCACTCAGATCGCTTTTTAGTCAATTAACTTAAAAGATATTTAAATGGTGAGGGATAAATAATCAATTATGACGACAAAATCCGAACTTATAAAGCAGGTCCTAGATCATCTCAATAATGTCGGAGGTATAAGAGCTTCTGCGGTAATTTCAGCGGATGGCCTTCCAATGGTCTCATCTATGCCGGAAGATGTTAACCCAAACACGTTTGCAGCTATGTTAGCTTCCATGGTAGGATCTGCAGAGACCGCGCTTAAATCGATAGGTTCAAGAAACGTGCTCGAAAGGGTAGTCGCAGAATCAAAGGATGTTCGCGTTGTCGCGGTTCAAGCCGGACCGGATGCAATACTTACGATAATGATAGACCCAAGCACCAATTACGGTCTTATACTTCTTGAAGCAAAAAAAGCTTCTGATGACATAGAAAAAGTGATGAAGCAATAAATTCTAATTCAGATCCAGCTTCAGATATTCGTAAAATGTGTAATCATAATAATGGGGGCATATAATGCCCCCATCAGAGTGGAGGAAATTGAAGATCGAAATACAAAAATAATAAAAATCGAAAAGGGCCATAGATAATGGCCCCATATCGATTTACCTCAGTACTTCTATGCCAAGTTCTTGGCTTATTGCACCAGTGGTCTTGGACAGAGTGGTCACATCCTCAGGACCAAGAAGATAAGGCGAGCTTACGCCCGTTATTATCGTCATGACCCTAAGTTTACCGCTCATGTTTTCATCTATCCTAGCACCCCAGATAACTACTGCATCTGGATCTAGCGCTTCGGTAGCCTGTCTTCCTATCTGATCGACTTCAGATAGTGTAAGATCTGGACCGCCAGTTATGTGTATAAGTGCACCTTTAGCACCCTTGTAGCTTACATCAAGAAGAGGGTTGCTGAGCGCACGTTTCACGACCTCATTAACACGAGAGTCTGAAGCATCCGTCTCACCAATTCCTATCACAGATACGCCACCTTTGTTCATTATCGCTTTTATGTCAGCGAAGTCAAGGTTGACAAGGGAAGGTATGGCTATAGTTTCGACTATTCCTTTTATCATAGTAGCGACTACTTCATTCGCAACGTTGAAAGCCTGGTCCAGTGGAAGGTTTCCCGCTATGGACACAAGTTTGTTGTTGTCAATTACTATGACGGTATCGGAAGAGCCCCTGAGTTCCTGCAGTCCGAGTTCTGCATGCTCGACTCTCTTCCTCTCCGTCTTGAAAGGCATAGTAACTGTGCTTATAACTATAGCACCGAGTTCTTTGGCCATTTTTGCGACTACTGGAGCACCGCCAGTACCTGTTCCGCCTCCGAGTCCAGCGCAAACGAACACCAAGTCCGCACCTCTTAGCGAATCCTTTAGTTCTCTCGCAGATTCTTCAGCTGCCTGTTTTCCCTTCTCCGGAAAACCACCAGCACCGAGTCCTCTTGTAGTCTCCTTTCCAATCAATATTTTTTTGTCAGCACTTCTTGCATTAAGATGTACCTGATCAGTGTTTGCTATTATGACTTCTGCACCCTTGACACCCTTCTTGTAAAGCCAGTGTGCCATGTTGCAACCGCCACCTCCTACGCCGACCACTTTTATCAGGGCCTGACTGAACAACGTTTCATCAACTGCGTTGTTCTTCGCTGCCTTTAATGCGCTTTCCATTAAAAGGTCCATTACCATTTTTACCTCCTTTGAGTTAATAAATATAAAAGCTTAAAGCTTTATATTTACTCTCCTCCTCTTATTTTTATAAAGAACAGTGTAAGTCTCCCAACTTACGATAAATACAACAAATTTGGATGTTACCAGCATTCAAATTTGTATTCTCTTTTTATTGATTGTCAATACTAATAATATTATAATCTTCTCTCTTTAAAAATGTTATTGAACTGCAGTTCAATATTACTAAATATACACATGCAATGAGAAAAGCCTTTAATCTTTAGCCGTTAACATATAGCTTATGCCCAGCGGAAGTGCAGCGTCTTATTTTTTGATAACAGTTTTGATATTGCTGCCGATAATAATACTGTACCTGTTATTCACTTATCCGCAAGTATTCTCTTTTTTGGAAGGGACACAAATAAACGGATTCCTCGACATCTCGGTTACGTCGGCATCGGTTAACTCGACCATGATATCGCTCACACTTAAAAACGGGCTGGCATTTCCAGTGAGCATACAGAACATAACGGCCTACTCCAACGGAACGCTTTATTCAAAATTCAAATGTTATGGTCAATTGCAGATAGTATCAGGTAATGAGTTATTCCAATGTTATGTGAACGGGACATTCAATCCAAACAATTTTTTTGCGAAAATAAACATAACTTATGAATTGAATAATCAAGCCAGTAAGATTGGGGTATCCAGCGGTACAATATCCATAAATAACCCCCTTATTAAGATTTGATTGTCGGGTTGCTCAACATTAAAATACTATGGCTAATGAGTCATAGTATCGACTGCCCATATGTCAAAAAAAACTGCCTCCCTTTCAAGGTTCGTTCAGGGCGACATCCTGGAAGTGGACATTAAAGGGAGTAAACTGCACGGTTCATTTATAAATTTTGACGAATCCGACGGTATTCTGGTGCTTAAGTTGAAATCAGGTTATGATGTGGCTTTGTCAAAGAAAGAGGTAAATTCCATTTCGCTTTTAGAGCACAATGAGGTTAAAAAACAACCCGAAACTGCAACAAAAAAGCCAGAACAGGATTTTGACATAGAGTTAATAGCTACAGGAGGCACGATCGCGTCAAAAATAGATTATCGCACGGGAGGGACATCTCCTTCCTTTTCCGGGGATCACTATATCGAGTTGGCACCGGAAATGTCAAAATACGGCAGAATTAATGTAAAGGTTCTGATGAACATATGGTCAGAGAACATGCTTCCTTCTGACTGGGTAAAAATAGCAAAAGAAGCATATTCAGCGATAAACAAAGGGGGGGCGAAAGGCGTAATAGTGACTATGGGCACAGATGCTATGCATTTTGCAGCGTCGGCATTATCGTTTCTGTTAAATCCACTGTCTGTTCCGGTAGTTATAACCGGTGCACAAAGGAGTTCTGATAGAGGTTCGTCCGACGCCTCCTCAAACCTATTGCTGTCGTCTATTGTCGCATCAAAGTGGTCCGGCGGCGAATCTGTAGTCTGCATGCACGCGACGGTAAATGACGATTATAATTTCATATTAAGAGGTAATAGGGTTAGAAAGATGCACACCGAAAGGAGAGATGCATTCAGACCGATAAATACGCCACCGCTGGGAAAAGTATTTCTGGATGGTAAGATAGAAGACATAGGCGAGCACATAACTAAATCGGATAAAACGGCAATAGACACAAAATTGGATGCGAATGTTAAGCTTTTAGCAAGTTACCCAGGTATGGGCGGAGAAGCGATAAAATATTATCTTGGCAGGAAAGTGCACGGTCTTGTAATAGCAGGTACTGGCTTTGGGAATCTGCCTATAGCAGATAAGTCGTTGATGTCAGCCCTAAAAGAGGCTAATAAGAAAGAAGTACCTATAGTAATAACTTCCCAAACGGTATATGGCTCAACAAACAAGTTCGTATATAGCGCGCTAAGAGAGCTTTCTTCATTGGAAAACATAATATACGTAAACGACATGCTCACCGAAACCGCATTCACGAAGCTTATGTTCGTACTCGGTCACACCCGAGATATAAAACGAATAAAAGAGACAATGCAGACACCACTGGCCGGAGAACTAAGTACGCGCAGTGCGATAACGGACTACCTTATATGAATATAAAGTGTGGTTTTGAGTGGCACATCCAATTAAATACAGGAAAGCTTTTCTGCAGGTGTAATTCGAACATAAAAGAAAGTGAAAAGGAAGACGCGGATATAAAAAGGACACTAAAGCCTTCATCCGGCGAGAGCGGCACAGTAGATAGAAGCGCTTCGTTCGAAGCACAGAGGGAAAAGGCTGCCATTTATAGAGCGTTTTTCGATTCTGACTGCCTGGTAGACATAGACGAGGAACCGCCTCATGACGTGGATCAGGAAGCGCTCAAGGTCGCATACCAAATGGCATCTGCCCTTAAATGTGCCTCGTTGGATAACATAATCTTCATGAGAAAAGTTATAGTCGACGGCTCAAACACAAGCGCTTTCCAAAGGACTGGGCTCATAGGATTTAGCGGAAAATTCGATGCGCCGACAAAAACGATCAGCATAGATTCGGTTACTTTAGAAGAGGATTCAGCCAGGAAAGAGAAGGAGGATCAGTCATTCATATACTATAAACTAGACAGGCTCGGTATCCCGTTAGTGGAGATCGCCACGGGTATAATAGAAACGGATGAAAACGAGGCCAAAGGGATAGCACTTGCCTTTGGCAAATTCACGCGATTGTTCAATGTCAGAAGGGGGATCGGAACCATAAGACAAGACGTAAATCTTTCAATAGAAGGCGGGAGTAGAGTTGAGCTGAAAGGCTTCCAAAATATAAGGGAGATGGACAGAGTAATAATGAACGAATACAAACGGCAGTCTTCTCTTCTTCAAATACAGAAGGAAAAGAATTATCTTCTAAAAGAAATGAAGGCGCTTGAATACAAGGAAATAAACGATGTTTTTGCAGCGACCGAATCCAATATAATAAAGAAAAGCAATTCAGAGGGCAAGATTATAATAGGCGTAAGATTAACGAGCATGAAAGGATTGCTCGGTACAGAGCTTTTTGAAGGCAAGAGATTCGGCACGGAAGTAAGTGACTATCTAAAGATAAAGGACGGTGCAGGCATAATACATTCCGATGAACTACCAGCGTACGGCATATCCGAAGCGGAAAAGAACGGCATAGCAAAGCACTTAGAGTGTGGCGAAAATGATGCATTCGCAATATCAATAATAAATAAGAATAGATCGGACCCAGCAGTAAAAACGTTTTTAGAGAAGGTATTAACGGATATGTACAACAGGATTTCATCGCTGCTTTCCACAGTCCCATCTGAAGTTAGACTTGTTTTGGAAGATAATTCTACCATGTTCATGCGGCCAATGGGCGGAAAAGACAGGATGTACGTGGAAACGGACCTGCCGATAGTAAAAGTCAGCAAAGAGATAATGGACAGTGCGGCTTCGTATTCGGACTTGAGTCTAGAAAAGATAGAGAAGCAATACGGTTTAAGCGAGGAATTCTTGAATATGCTGATATCCTCAAACAAGCTCGAGAAAGCCATCGATCTTCATAAAAAATTCTCAGTGCCTTTCAGCGTGCTCGTTTCAATTATGGTAGATGACTACAGATACGTAAAAAGAAAATTCGGTTACTTGGTAGGCGACAGAGACATAGAGGAAATAATAAGACTTATATCAAACGGAACAGTAGCGAGGGATTCAGCGAGATTCATAATGGAAAGCATTGCTATGGGGAGATCACACTCGGTAAAGGAAACAATAGAGAAGTTTTCTTTAAAGAAAATATCCCGCAAAGAACTTGAAAACGCAATAAATAAATTGATGACTTCAAACAAGGAAATGCGGGTGGACACGATCATAACTAACTTGAGAGACATACTGGGTCACTCATTCGATGCAAAGGACGCGTATGAGATAGCGTCGAAGCTTGTAAAACATGGATAGACTAAATCTTTCCAGAAAATTGTCTTCTCTTAAGCCCATAGATACGCCAAAAATAAAATTTGAACAATATCAAACTGATATAAAGACAGCAGTCTCGTTTCTATTTTTTATCAATTCAATTGTCGGACTAAAGTCTATGAAAGTCGCGGACCTGGGCTGCGGAAATGGGATACTCGGGATAGGCGCTGCCCTTTTAGGTGCTGAAAAAGTGGATATGTACGATATAGACCCGAAAACGGTAGAGATAGCATCCGACAATGTAAACGCACTAAATCTTACTGAATGTGCTTCGTTTTGCGCGGATTTTTTCGATGTCCATGGTAATTATGATGTTGTTTTGTCGAATCCGCCGTTCGGTTTTCAAACGAATTTCAGCATTGAGACATTTCTAGAAAAAGCATATGAAATGTCTAAAAACGTCTTTGTATTGTATAAACATAACAACTTTGCAGAATCGCTTGCTGAAAAGAAAGGCTTCAAGATATATGAGCTCGGCGACATAAGATTAAAGAGAACCGCAAGATTCCACAAAAAAGAGGCAGTTGATTTACCTATTTGTATAGTTTATAGGACAAGCAACGATTAAAAGTAATGCTGCTATAAAAGAAATATATGCCTTTGAATTCCAAAAAGGGAATAACCGCTCTTGCGCTGGTGGTTTTAATAGTTATAATCCTCGCGATAATAATACTGATAGCTTTCATAACCCCTATAAATTCAGTAATAATAAACGAGCTAGCTCATATAGGAAAGAGTATAGGGTTAGTACAAAACGGTACTCAAACTGGCGGTGGTGGCAACGGAAGCAACAACGAGCTCCTTTTTCAGTCTGTTAATTTTACCTTGTTTAATTGTTCCACGCCAACGTCGTGCTCGCGATTCAGCAATTCTACCCTATTATTGTACGTTAACTACAATGGACAGAATCTTTCGAACAATGCAACCAAAAACATAACTTTTCCCTATGTACATCCCGGACAGTATATATACAAAACGTATAACTTCACCTCCGGCAATGCGTTTTATTACGCTAACCTATCTCTAGCTAAGTTATCCGCAGGAGAAACATACGGCATTTATTATTTCTTTTCCTCCTTCTTTACGGTATTCAAGAGATCTGTCGTACCTTATAATTCTTCAGGATATTGGTGGAGCGTTACTTATAACGGGATTACCGAACAGGCGAAAGGACAGGCTCCAATAAGCTTCAATAACCCCTTTAGCAGCGGTTCAGTGCCAGGTTATACTTTTTCTGTGCAGACACTGTCAAATACAACTGGGCAGTGCACTACCACTTTCACTCCCTCTCCTGCATCTGGTTTTGCAAACGTGGGCTCAACCGCTAGCATAGCATTCTCACCTTCAACCGTTTGCACGACAATGTTTACTGAATCAGGTCTTCCGACGGGCTATACCTGGAATATCACGTACGACGGCGTAACAAAAGTGAGTTCTGGTATTTCTATATCCTTTACGGGCAGCTCTGGAGGACCGTTTATATACAGTGTACCCTTGCAGATGAATTCTACATCAGGTTACTGTCGTTTGGAGAGTGCTTATGTACCTAACCAGACTTCAAGTAGTGTCACGGCAGGACATAATACCCCAGTACCTTTCTTTGCGTCTACAGGATGCCGTATCGGATATTCGCCAGAGACCGAACCATGGTCTGTAGAAGCCATAAATACCAGCAACAATACTGCCTTTCCGGCTTCTATTAGTGCGTCTTATCCGCTAAACGCGGTAATGTCTCCTAATGGCAAGGTTTTATACATGATTAATCACGCTGGAGACGAGGTCACGGTTGTAAACACTTCCAGCTATTCCGCGATAACTAATATAGTATTTCCTTCTCCCATCGGTGCAGCATCCGGATTGACCACTTCTGCAGATGGCAGGTTCGTATACATCGATGTAAATGGACCTAAGGGCAATTTGTCTGTAATAGACACGTCTACATACAAAATCATAAAGAACATTACCGTAGGCGCCGGCACTGACGGAGTAGCAGTGACACCGAATGGAATGTCCGTCTATGTTGCAAATTATGGTGATAATACGGTCTCAGTTGTAGATACCTCCACTTTTTCTACCATTGCGACCATTCCTGTCGGCATAGAACCAGAAGGAATAGCGATAACTCCGAACGGTAAACTTGCTTACGTTGCGGATTATGGCGCAAAGGCAGTCTCTGTAATCAATACATCCAGCAATAAGGTACTATACACTGTAACTTCATTGGGCGGGAACCCGGAAGGAATAGCGATAACTCCGAACGGTAAACTTGCGTATGTATCTATAAGTGGCAGTGTCATTGTCGTTATAAATACGACAACGAATTCGATAATAACAACTATAGGAACTTCGGGAGCGGGTGTTATAGCGATAACTCCCGATGGTAAGTTCGTTTACACCATCACTCTTGGCGGAAGCGCTTTTTCCGTGATAAACACGAGTAGTAATCAAGTTATAAGCACCTTCGGTTCTGTTCCATTTGGCGGCGATATTGGCGATTTAGCGATTAATACCAAAGAATCCATATGAATCGTTAGTAAAGTACATACTAAAAAAGATATTAAAGCAATCGCTGTTGGTTAATCATTATAAATGCAACAGCCTTAGCCCTGCTTTATTTGCAGTCATTTGATACAATGGAAGAAACGAAAAGGAAAAATTCAGATTATATAGAGAGAGCCGGTAAGGAAGTAAAAAATAGACTCTCAGTAAACGATCTAATCTCGAGGTTAGTCAATCTCGTCGACGGTCTGGAAAAGGCGGAGAACAATGCGTTCGAGGCGCTTTTTGATGCCTATTTTCTGTATTTTCCAGAAGGCGCATCGCTGCTGAAGGAACGGGACAGGTTCATAGAGTCCATCAGGGGAAACATAACAAGAGAAAAACTAGCATCATTTCTAAGCATAACCAGTTCAAGCATGGGATATGACATGTCAGATGCAGATTTAAAGTTGTTAGAAGACGTGATAAAACAGATATCTAATCTAAAAGAACTTTCAAAATCGATAAATTCACACATGGACGCCGTTGTTCGGACAAATTATCCAAATCTGCACGCAGTTGCAGGTACACTCGTTGCTGCAAGACTGATACTCCTTTGCGGAGGCGTAAAGCAACTTTCATTTATGCCGAGCTCAAAGATACAAGTATTAGGCGCGGAAAAAGGGCTGTTTACAAAGAGCAAGAGAACGCCGAAGTATGGCGTTATCTACCATCACGCGGCGCTGGAAAGCGCTAATCAGAAAAAGCGCGGCAAAATAGCAAGAATAGTCGCATCCTTTATAAGTCTTGCTGCAAAAGTAGATTATTTTTCGAAAAAGGACGAGTCGAAGATTCTACTCGATAAAATGAATTCAAAAATAAGGTCATTAAAGTGATGGAACTCAACAAGGTGATGGATAACGTTTATTGGGTGGGGAATAACAGGCGAATGCTCGTTTCTTTAAACCTTGTTAAGGAGCAGAGTGTTTACGGTGAACGCCTTGTCGATGTAAAGGGAACACAGTATAGGGAATGGATACCTTTTAGAAGTAAGCTTGCCGCTGCAATATACAAAGGAGTACGGGGAATCGAGCTTCATAGCGGTTCAAGAGTCCTTTATTTGGGTGCGTCTTCAGGAACGACGGTTTCCCATGTGTCTGACATAATAGGACACAACGGCCAGGTATACGCAGTTGAGATAGCAGAAGAAATGGGAGTGCATCTTATACTTCTGGCAAAAACAAGGGATAACTTGTTTCCCATAATCGCCGATGCCTCAAGAATCTCAGAATATAAAGACATAGTACCAAAATGCGATTTTTTATATCAAGACATAGCCCAAAAAGATCAAATAGGCATATTCATAGAAAATGCGAATGCCTTTTTGAAGAGAGGAGGATTCGGTGCTATAGCTATAAAATCGAGAAGTATAGACGTAACTGAGTCACCGTATAAGGTTATAGCAGCAGCCAAATCCCAGCTTCAAAAAAGGTTTATCATAACGAATTCGGTTCCCCTTTCCCCGTTCCAAAAGGACCATGAGCTGATATTTATAAGAAACGGGTAATTCTACCGGGAAAGGATAAATACGATAAATTGGTATCTTAAGATATGCCAGACTACATACCGCAAATAAGCTTGGACCAACAGAATCTCGAACTTAAAATAATTGAAGCAAAGCGTCTTATAGATAAGATAGAGCATGAGCTTGGAATTTTTGCATGGGAGCCATCCGAGGAACTGCCTAAAACAGTTATATCCCAAACGAAACCATTAGAAAAGACGACCATCCCCAGTATGATTAAGATACCAATAGCCCCCGCATTTTACCAAGCACCTAAAAACGCCAATGTACAGCCTACTTTCACACGCAGTACTACGCCTATGACAAAACAAGAGAAAGTGATAGAGGAAACGGATAGTATACCTTCGAACTCTATGCCCGTTCAGGCAGTAGAAGTAAAGAAACCTAATGCAGAAACCGCGCAGGTACAAACAAGCCAGATTGCAGTTGCAAATAGGCCTGTGTCAGGTACAGAAAACGATTACTCTAGCATCAAAGAGAAATTTAGGCAATTAGAAGAAATGAAATCGACAATCGAAATGCTTCGTCAAAGCGTCGAAGGCATGAAATCTCCGCAGGCGCAGGCCGGACAACAGCAGATTCCCGTTTCAAAGCCGCAGCAATACGTTCAAAAGCAGCAGCCGCAGGTAACACAGGCAGAAATAGAGAATTTAAACGCACTCATAAGAAAACTCAATGAACTCGTAAATAGCAATTTCATGGTTGCAAATGAACTTAAAGAAATAATAAATGAAACAAGAAACGCAAGTAAATCCTCAAGAATTTCCGAACTAATGAGAAGATTAGCGGAAGCAAGCACAAATGGGTAAGACAGTCTTTATAATCGTCGATGGTATGGGCGATAGGCGCATCAATCAGCTTAATAACAATACTCCTTTAGGATACGTACTTAAACCGAACATCGCCACCTTACTTAAAGAAGCGGCATGCGCTTATCCCTCAGTTTTAGGCAAACTTGCACCGGAGAGCGATGCCGGCGTCTTGGCAGATTTAGGCTATGACCCAGTCCGATTTTCTACTGGCAGAGGGTGGTTCGAGTGCCTTGGTTTGGACATGCATCCCCGGGAAGGAGATATAAGTCTGAGAGTTAACATAGGTGAGTCAACAAGAGGAAAGCTAAAATCGGTAAGGACTTACCTTTCCATAGACGAATTCAGGACATTGGAAAAGGAAATAAATAACAAAGTCTCCTTACCAGTGGAATTTGAATTTAAAGCCGGAGAAGGCTACCGCGCCGGTCTTATAATAAGGGCGAAGTCAAAGACTTTTTCAGCCTTCATTTCAAATACGCAACCGGGCTATGCCGTTAAATTCTTTGGAGAAAATAAGTTAGGGTTTGCAAGACAGGTTAAAATAAATATAGTCCCAAAAGTAAAAGCACTTAAATCCACTGCAGACTATACCGCCAAAATACTCAATATTTTCGTAAGCGAGGCAAATAAGGTTTTAGCAGCTTCTCAAGTAAACAAAGAACGCGAGAAAGAGGGCAAAAATCTAGCTAACTGCATAATGTTAAGAGACGGTGCGGTTAAAGATCCCAGGCTTTTTGATATAAACAAAAGATTTAATAAGAAGTGGTCTGCCGTGCTCGGAATGCCTTTGGAAAAAGGAATAGCAATCGCTTCTGGAATGAAGGTTTTTGATACTGGAGAATCTGAAAACGTGGAGAAGGACTTAAAAAAGAAGACAGAAGCTGCAATACGGGCGCTTCAACAGTCGGACTGCGTTTATCTGCACATAAAACAGACAGACGCCGCATCACATCTTGGCAATTTTGTGGAGAAATGCAGGGTGATAATGCTTATAGATGAAATAGTGATAGGGAACTTGTTACACTCGCTGGATATACCTTCAGGAGACCGGCTGGTGCTAACGTGTGATCATGTAACTTCTTCTTCGCTGAAGATGCATGTTAATGACAGGATCCCCGTGTTACTTGCAAGCAGAAAGTTTGGAAGATGTGGGGAATTCGGCGAGACTTACTGTTCAAAGCATGCTTTAAAGAACATAAAGAAAGCAACGGACATAATGCCGTTCGTAATGGATAAGCTATGAGTAATCAGGAGCTAGCGAACCTATTCTATGATATAGCCGATATGCTTGATATACAGGGCATAAAATGGAAGCCATTAGCTTATAGAAAGGCCGCGCTTACCATATCCACGCTTTCTACTGATATAACCGAAGTGTACAATCAGGGGAAGCTAAGAGAACTTGAAGGAGTCGGCGAAGCGATATGCAAAAAGACAGAGGAATACATAAAGACAGGTAAAATAGCAAAGCATGAGCAGCTTAAAAAGAGGTATCCGATAGACTTCTCCACATTTCGCTTAATAAGGGGCCTGGGCCCACGGACAGCATATACGCTGTACCTAAAATTGAAGATAAAAAATTTAGAAGACCTGAAAGACGCTCTTGCAAACAATAAAATACGCGGTTTGGAAGGCTTCGGTGTAAAGAGCGAGAACGAGCTAATAAACAGTGTAAACGCTTTTTTAAAGATGGGAGAGCAGGGAAGAAAACCGCTCGGTTTCGTTATAGAATACATTAACGGAATTATCAAGGAACTTCGCGATTCCGGAATTTTTTACCAGGTCGAAATCGCGGGATCAACAAGGCGAATGAAAGAAACTGTTGGAGATTTTGATATACTGTCCTCTGCCGCAGATGCAAGAAAAGCGACGGCCCTTTTTATAAAGTTGAAGGAGGTCAAAGAAGTTCTTGTAAGCGGAGAAACGAAGACATCCGTTAAACTCGATAATGATATGAACTGCGATTTGCGCGTTATAGACAAGAATTCTTTTGGTGCCGCCATGCAGTATTTCACAGGAAATAAGGACCACAATGTTAAACTTAGAAAGATAGCAATATCTAAAGGGCTAAAACTCAACGAATATGGCTTATTTAAAGGTAAAAAATCGATAGCGGGAAAGACGGAGGAAAGCGTATACTCTTCTTTGGGAATGAAAGTCATGCCGCCGGAACTTCGAGAAAACATGGGTGAAATAGAAGCTTCGCAGGAAGGGAGGCTGCCGAAATTGGTCGAATACACCGAAATTATTGGCGATCTGCACGCTCATACAAACGACAGTGACGGAGCAAATTCTCTTGATGAGATGGTAAGAGGGGCAAAAAAACAGGGTTTGCGTTATATAGCAATAACAAATCACAGTAAGAGTCTTAAAGTAGCAAAGGGACTTGATGAAAAGAGATTCATAGAGTTGTTCAATAGAATAGACAGAATAAACGAAACTGAAAACGACGTGCATGTCCTTAAAGGTGTAGAACTAGAAATTCTTAAGGATGGGAGCCTGGATCTGCCGAGTAAACTTCTTAAACAGATGGATTTCGTAGTCGCAGCAGTACATCAAAATACGAACCAGGACAGGACCGAACTTACAAATCGTGCATTATCCGCTATAAACAGCGGTTTAATAACCTCCTTTGCACATCCAACTGGCAGAATAATAGGCCAAAGAGAAGGAATGAACATAGACTTAAATAAAGTTTTCGAAGCATGCGAGAAAAATTCTGTCTGTGTGGAGATAAACGGATATCCTGAACGTTCAGACCTCCCTTTTGACATCGTCAAAACAGCAAACGAATCCCATAAGTTGTTATTCAGTTTAGGGAGCGATTCACACAGGGTCGATCACTTGAGGTTCATACACATGGCAACGGCGATAGCCAGGCGCGGATGGCTCGAAAAAAGGAACGTTATAAACGCGTTCGATTGCAAACAGGTAATCTCCCTGAAACGCTGATCTATGTAATCATCGTTAAAAAATAATCAAAAGATTTCGTATCAATATAGCTGTCGAGAAGACTCACGTAAAGTTTAAATCAGTCTGTAAAGTATAATTATTATGCCGTTATGGTCGAAAAAATAAAAAGCGGAATACCCGGACTGGATCCTTTGATAAACAACGGTTTTGTTAAAAATAGCGTAGCGTCGGTTTACGGTTCTCCAGGTGCAGGTAAAAGCGTTTTTTGCATGGAGTTTCTGAGAGAGGGTATAAACAACGATGAAAAAGTGTTTTACATAAGCATGGAGCAGGACCTGGATTCCTTTTTGAAAGGCGCAGAAGCGTTTGGCTTTATGGAATTTAGAAAAGAACTCAATAGAAATTTCGTTTTCTTGAAAATGAGCGGCCATGACTTCAAGAATTTTTTATCCGTGGAATTGCCTAAGATACTTCAGGCACGTGAAGGCAAACATTCAAGAATAGTGATAGATCCGCTTACGCCGTTCTTGTGGGAGATAAAGGATCCATCATTGCAAAGGACGATATTAGGGGATACTTATTCCATGTTAAGGTCATTCGGTACGGTGATAGTCACTATAGAAAAATACGGAGACATCAATAAGCTTGAACTTTCAGAGGAATTAGCAATACCATTGTATCTTTCGGACATGGTTATTTTAATGTCTATGATACAGAACCAAAATTTCTATCAGAAAGCCATATCAATAATAAAGATGCGTTTCTCGTCACACAGCACAGGCATGCACCCGTTCGATATAACAGAGAAAGGCATACAGATATTTCAGGATCAGCCCGTATTCTAATACGTATTTATGCGACTTTACGGCGGAATAACGAAACTAAGCAGACTTTACAAAACTGGTCAATCATCTGTAGAGTTCATGATATCATATGGCTGGGTATTCCTTATCGTAGGTCTGGTCCTTGCGCTTCTTTTTTATACAGGCATTCTTAATTTCAATTTTTTCGTGTCTAAAAACACGCAGATATCCGGTTTTTCCTCCAATATGGAAGTTACGTCCGCGTATGCAAATTCCACCGAGATGGCAATAGTGGTCGTTAACAACGGAAACAGCAAAGCGAACCTATCCTCCGTGATTTTTAATATAAATTCGGCGAACAATTCTATGTCATGTGCTTATACTTCATTATATCCTGGCCAACAGACTGTATGCTACGCGTCCGTATCTTTATCTTCTCCTGTTTATACGAACGTTTATATAGACTATTCATATTTTAACGGTCTTGCCGCAGAAACGGCAGTATCTTATGGCAGTATATTTTTGACGCTTACACAGGGGAATATACCGCTAGAATCATCAGAGCTTATAACAGTAATCACTGAAAGCGGTCTGCCATCCGGCACGAGGTGGTACGCGACGCTCGGTTCGAACTATGAGAATTCGACTTCTGACCAAATAGTGTTTTATAACAGCGTCGGAAATTATGGCTATTCAGTTAAAAAGATATACAATGTTTCCGGATCTTGCAATACCACAAAGGCCCCCTCATCGCAGTCTGGAAATCTTAATGCGGGCTCGGTGCTTAAGGTAGTATTCTCAAAGGCCCAGACCCTCTGCATGCTCAACATGACCATTTCCAATAAACAATCAAAACCAACGGCATCTCCTTTTCAACAACTTCTTGTCTTTAATGCTTCCAACTACCAAAACTGGGAAGCTTCTAATCTAAACAATATAGTATTTCTTTTTAAGAACTATTCAATTGTACCTTCTTGGCTTGAGAGTGGCAACAGCAAGACATCGCAGCGCACTTTATATTGGCTAAAAATACCCCCTATACCTGCAAACAGCAACCTAACCGTATATATGGCGTTCAACATGAGCCTTGTAAATAGTATGAACAACGTAAATACGGGCGAAGCGCCTTCACTTTCAGGTACATATGGACAATACGATGATGGTGCGAATATCTTCAACTTCTATGACAACTTTGCGGGTTCGTCGCTTAATGCGACAAAATGGGCTTCTTACGGAAGCAACGGTTCATCGGGAAGTCTTTCGGACATAATCGTCAACAATGGTTTGTCGTTGACAGGCGGCGGCTATGATTTAGGCACGAAATTTGCGACATGGCTTTATTCGAATGTGCCCTCATCAGAACTAACGTCAAATTTTACCGCAGATACTTACGAGAAGGGATTAACATCTTCAGGCATCTATATTCCAGTCTCCCACTCTTCGACAAGCACGTCTATCTCCATGTCTATATCAAATCAATACGGCTATGACTTGTATCTGTGCGCCGGAGGTGCGGGTAACGCGGCGCTTACGTCTGTTTCCTGGACAGTGGATGCACAGGATTTTGAGCCATTTTCAGCGATAGGGCATCAGACGGGGCAGTCGTGTTCTGAAAGTACTTCAAGCGGCGGAAACGATCTTGCTTTGGCAGGTATTGGGATCGACAACGCTACAAGTTACACTAAGTATACTTCCGCATCCACAGGTTATACTTCTTCGCAGTCTTTAACTTATACCGTATCAGTACCTAACTCCTTTGTAATTATAATGGTCAGCAGTGGATGGTATGGGATCTCAAGTGTAAGTATACCAGCAGGATGTACTAAAGAACAGTTTGTCACAGGGCCAGACACCTATGAAAGTGCGTATATAGCGGTTTGTCCGAATCAGGCCGCAAACAATTACGGCGTAACTGCAAGTCTCAGCGGAAGCGGTTCGGCCAGCATAGTCGCTTATGTTTTCCAGCCGGGCAATCCAAATACATTCAGATGGGGCTTTACAGATACAGCACCAACAACATGGCTGAACACTGGAAACGGCGTAGGACTGGCAGATTTAAGTAATTCAAGCATGTGCGCATCTTCAGAAAAAGTAGGCTCAACATCTTCATCATGTATCGGAAGCTATACCGGAAACTCTTATAATAATTATTCAATCGGCTTCTCCACAGCACAGGCAGACTATTATCTTAACAATTATACCTCGAAAGTTTCATCAATACTTACGAATCTTCCTTCATTGTCGTCTTCTATAGGTTTTAGCCTATCCAACGAGATGAACAGCCAAGTTAATATAAGCTGGACTAGATTAAGGAACACACCCCCGAATGGGATCATGCCATCAGTGAAATTCGCTTACGCAGCATTTCCTTAAATTTTTTACATTTAAGATCAATGACTGTCCGACAATTTCCGTACAGAAGTTTTATATATTAACTCCATCTATAACGTGCTATGAAATCAGAATATCTCGTTAAAATTGGATCCGTAAGCCTGTCGGGCGAGATAGCTGCACTTAGTCCCGACTACATATTAAGTATGCAGCGTTTACCCACAATCCGTAAAAGCCAATAAAGAACGTCTGTTAAATTCTTTAATACTAGTCTCAAGCAATAGCTTGTCAGCAGGTCAAAAGATGATGCTTTTTGATGTCTTATACTACGGAGAAGCAGACAGTCCGAACAGGTTTGTAGACATTTTCAGCATGAATCGCGGTTTATCAAGGTCCGCTGCCTGGGACAGGCTTAATAGCCTAAAAAGACTTGGCATGGTTGAATACCGCTATATCGAAGAAAAAGTCAGCATGCTGAGGTTAACTGATGCCGGCTTTATAGTTCTAAGGGGTATTTATGCGGAAGAATAAGCATTTGGAGATAGTGCTGCCAGACAGTATGGACAGTAAAATACTTTTCAATGGCAATTATAAAAGAGATTCTCTTGGAAGGGCGGATAGGTCACGAAAATACGACGGGCTATGGAGCGCATACAGTATAGCAGCAATGCTAAATCCAGATATGATCGAAATATTAGCTGAGCTACCGCGTATTGCCAGTAACGAAGCATTTGAACCTATTTTAAGTTTTAAACCGAATAATCGTGAATATAAATTACAAAAACCAATTAAAATTCTATGGAAATAGATTTCGAGGGCAAGAAGAAACGCTTTGAGGAGCCGAAGTCTCCTATAGAATTAGCTAAAGAGTTCAATGCGGACTTAAAGGGTAAACTCGTTGCTAAAGTAAACGACGAACTTTTTGATCTCGGTCGGAAGATAGATTTTGACGCCAAAGTGCAACTGTTGGATTTTGATTCAAAGGAAGGAAAATCCGTTCTATGGCATTCGAGCGCGCATATCATGGCCGCAGCAGTGTTAAGATTGTATCCCCATGCGCTTCTCGGTATTGGACCGGCTATAGATGATGGATTTTATTATGATTTCTACAATCTTAAGATAGGTGACAATGACCTACAGAATATAGAAAAGGAAATGAAGAAGATAGTCGATGAGGACAGCAAGTTCGTTAGAAAAGAATTGTCAAAACGTGAGGCGGAGGAGTTGTTCTCTAAAAACAAGTTCAAAATCGAGATTCTTAAGGATGTTGAAGGTAAAATAACCGCTTATCAGACTGGCGATTTTTTAGATCTTTGTAAAGGACCGCACATTCCTTCAACCAGGTATGTTAAGGCTTTAAGACTTCTGAAAGTCGCAGGCGCATACTGGAAGGGAGACAGCAAGAAAGAAGTGATGACTAGAGTATACGGCGTATCTTTTCCATCAAAGGCACAGCTAGACGAATACTTGAAGTTTGAGGAAGAACGTTCAAAACATGACCATAAAAAGATAGGCAAAGAACTGGAGCTTTTCATGGTTCCAGAGCTTTCGCCCGGCTGTCCGATATTTACCCCGCATGGCGCATCCGTATACAATGAGCTCATAAGACTTGCACGGGAGCTTGACAGAAAATACGGCTATCAAGAGATAATATCTCCGATGATAGCCAAGATAGACATGTGGAAGGTAAGCGGGCATTTTGAAAAATATAAAGATAACATGTATAAGGTAACTCCATTTTCAAAAGGGGAAGAAGAATATGCGCTCAAACCCATGAGCTGTCCTTTCTCCATACTTATTTTCAAGTCGAAGGTAAGAAGTTATAAGGACCTCCCGCTTAGATTCTCCGATTACGGATTAGTACACAGATACGAACTTGAGGGTGCGTTGGATGGGCTATTAAGGACTAGACTTATACATCAACAGGACGCACACGTCTATGTAATGCAGGAACAGATAGAGAGCGAGATACTGCGGCTGTTCGATATGGCCAAAGACATATACGCGCTTTTCGATCTTAAACCAATAATGGTGCTTGCAACCAGACCTAAGGACAGAATAGGCACTGAGGAGATGTGGGATGCTGCAGAATCCGCTTTAAAGAACTCTCTTGAGAAAAGTGGATATAAATACAGCATAAAGGAGGGCGACGGTGCGTTCTATGGGCCGAAAATAGACATATACGTGCTCGATTTCACCGGCAGACCAGAGACTGCATATGCCGTATCGACTATACAGGTAGATTTCAACCTGGCCGTCAGGTTTGACGCAAAATACATAGGCAGCGACAATAAAGAGCACAATCCAGTGGTCATACACAGGTCCATAATGGGATCTTATGGCAGATTTATGGGTATAATATTGGAAAACACCAGTGGTGACCTGCCGCTATGGATAATGCCAGTGCATGCTAGGGTCCTTTCGCTTACCGAGAGGAACAACAAATACGCAGAGAAAGTATTCGGCATGATAAACGATGCAGGAATAAGAGTAGAACTAGATAGTAGTAGTTCAACTCTGGAATACAAAGTAAGGGATGCGCAACTTAAAAAGATACCTTACATGATAATAGTTGGCGACAAGGAAGAAAAGGCAGGTAAGATAGCCGTCAGATCCAGAGACGGAAAGACCAGCTATGCTATAGATTTGATGGAGTTTATAGATTCAATGAAAGATGTGATATCCAAGAGAAAATTTAAAGTTTGAACGTTCTGTCGGTTAGGCCCTGCAAGTCCTCAAAGAACTTTTCATTGGTCCTATTTGTCTGCATCATGAAGAAAACTGCCTTCGTGGATTTTTCTCTGACGAGGGATGCAAGTGAATGTATAAACCTTAACATTGAGTTTTGTGAATTGTAAATAAGAAAGGTAGTTATTGAATCCAAAACAACCAGCGTGTTTTCGCCACCGTTTATGGCCGAAGATATTTGCATATGTAAAGACGTGAGGTCCTCGGGCGAATTGCAGAATATACAATCCGTAACCGCTTTTGGTTCTTCCGTGCCAGAAAGAGATCTGCTGATAGTGTCTATTATAGTGGTGCACTTCAGCTTATTTTTTTCACAAGTTTCCCTTATGTTTGAACCTGGAACAGTATTAGATATGTAAATAGATCTAAAACCTTTGCTTTCAGCAAGCGACAGCAATTTATACACACCTTCTTCAAGTTTCCCCCTGTCCTGAGCCATCACTAAACTTATGTGAGTATCAAATATGTCCTGGATCATATTATTTTTAGTTTGTTCCACGAAGTCTTATAGGATTTGATGTACATAAACGTTTAAAAGCTTTAAACAGGATAATTCACTTATAGTTTTTTTAGTGCTATCTGGCCGGATTGACCCGGGCGATTAACAACTACAGCCTTTCCCGCAGAGGTTTCAACAATGCTTCCTTTTGTTACTATGTTTCGACGGGCATATTCTCGGTTAGCCTTGTTCTCTAGTACCCTTATAACTTCAACCTTTGCAGATTTCTTTGTCGACGGATCGAACATATTTGCCGATTTTAATTTTAGTGATCTAACTTTATACGAACCGCCGCGTCCTCTTATGAGTTTAACTTTATTGTCCCCTACTTGGAGGCTTGCCGCCGGCGTTATGCTTTCACTCCTGCGTTTGTCGCGTCTCTTCCCCTTTACGCCCCCGCCTTTTTTCCTCAAAGTCGAAGAAGCCGTTTTTGACATATCAGAATGGTATGCGACTGGTAGTATTTAAAACTTTTTACGCAGTACGCTAATCTATAGAATTTAAAATATCAACATTTATTTTACCTTTTAATAAATTCTTAAATCGCCGCGCATCCTCTTCGGTACCTATTCCCGAACCATAATGTGCAGGTATGGTCAAATCAGCCTTTATTTTTATAGCAGCTTCTGCCCCTTCCTCCGCAGTCATGACGTATATTCCGCTTATCGGTAACAGTGCTATATCGACCTTTACATCGGCCATTTCTGGGATTAAGTCAGTGTCTCCTGCTATGTATATGCGCACGTCGTCAACTATAAACACATACCCGACGTTACCGTATTCTTTTGGATGAAAGACCTCATTTTTTGTCTTGAATTTATTCGTATTATAAGAATGGACCGTCTTTATCGGTACGTCCCCGACTATCTTAAATTCATTCGGTTTGACCAGCACAAGCTTATTCTTAATCCCGTCAAATTTATCCGAACAGTTCTGCGGAGCAACAATCACACCAGTGTCCTTTATTACCTTTTTTATGCTCTGTAATTCTAAATGGTCGTAATGGTCGTGGGTTATTAGAACGACATCCGCCTCGTGGTATTCCTTCTGTATCATGTAAGGATCGGTGAAAACAGTCGTTTTTTTACCTTTTATCCTGAAACAATTATGCCTAAGCCGGTCCAGGAATATATCTTTATACTGCATATTTTCTTAACAATACGAAATAATGTGTGCTGCATGAAACAAAAAATATAAAAAGAAAACTGAATATTACACTCGAACCAATAGTAGAAGCGTAAAGACTGAGGCTGAACATATTAAGCAATATATTAAGACCAATGTACACCGCAATCAAGGCCGACACTATACCAAATACTTCCCAAAATCTCCTGCTTGTAAGCAGATAGGAGCTCTTAAGCGCTAGAAGAGGACCTTTCTTGTTGGATACTACTTCCTGTGCGCTCATTGATAACTTTATGAAGAGGAATATCGATGGTATGACCAATGCGAAGGAGGATGCGAATATGAACACCCATTTTATTAAGCCGCTCCAAAAAAGAAGAGGGTACACCTTTATCGAGTGTAGCAACGGCCTCGGTATGGTTTTTTTGTCCATTTTGTTCATGTATAAGCTAATTGTAAGGGACACTGCGTATACCGTTACGGCGCCAAATATTATCAATGTTATAAGAAACATGTATATGGGCATAAAATTTGTAAGGCCAGCGACAGTGTAGTAATTAAGAGCCAAACTTCTCGTTGAAACGAAGCTCCCGACGCTGATATTTGCGTAGAAAGATAAAAGCAACAAAGATGACATTACGATCATTATCAAGAAAGGCACAAGCAATCTTTTGTCATTGTACATCGACAAGAACCCGTTTTTTATTGATTCATTTAGTATGGATTCCGCGCTTTTTCTCATAAAACTTATTATTATCTACAACTTTAAAAGTCTTTCAACTCAGGCAAATTGAGGTTATAAGCAAAGGTATAAATTAGCATGGCTCCTAAAAATAAAACATATGAAGAGAAGCTCTAAAAATTGGAAAAAGTATCACAAGGATCGCTGGAAGACGAGAAAGAAGAAAATGCTCGACAGGAAGAGAAAGAGAAGACTGATGCGAGAAAGAAGCGTCTAGGCGTATCGCGTGTAAATTCAAGCATAAAACGTTTTTATACTAATTGTTTTCTTCAACAATTAATGCAAAATACGGCGGATCAGGGCGCTAGGATCGAATGGGGTTATTCAGTGAGCAAGTCCAAAATATCTAGTCTCCTATCCGAGTTAAACGATTTTGCCGAAGAGAAGTATGTCGCCAAAGATTTTAACCACACTATTTATTTCAATAACCTAGAACATGAATTGCCGTTTGGTCTATCTATGCGCGCAAGAAGATACGCTTCTTATACGCTTCCACATTCCTTTAAATTACGCCCTTATGGAAAATGGCTCTTCGAGACAAAGTACAGCGAAGGGGATGGTTCGTCAATAAAAGAAAGAGAGGAGCTTTCGCTTGGCGAATCTTTGTCTGTCGCAAAGTGTAATCCGTGTAATCTAACCTTAACTTTGCCGCTAGCACCCCACACTGCTGACAGTTATAACCGCGTGCAGTTTGAGGCAAAAGCAGACAATAGTATACGTATTACAGTGGATAGAAATACCGAGTTCTTCTGGTTACGCAACGGTCTGAATGGGAATAGCATAGGAAAAGAGAATAAGGCGAGAATAGAGATAAAAATGCCGCTTGATAAAATTGATTCCGAGGCGACGCACAGCCTGCTCGAATTACTAAGCGATAATGGCGCAATGATAGAAATAGGAAAAAAATACGCTGGATATAAAAAACTTGGCAAGTATCTAAGAGAAGCGGCAAAAATGCCCGTTGAAGAATCTGACACAGAGATAGAAGCAAAATTGTCTTTAAACAGGAAGGACCAATTTATCTTTCATAGGATAAAATACGATTTTTATAATGGAGTTTTTAGTGGTTTCAATGTTAGCGGTAGACTTCCGTGGACACTCGAGAGTTCCGCGGTGCACGTTTATGATTTTAATGAAGCGGGTCGCGTATTAAGGACCAGTATGAAGAGAACGACCACAAAATCCGGCGAACAAATTATGAACGATGATTTTGGCTTGGGCTGTATCCTGAAAAGGACAGAAATAAAAGAGAAGAGTGGCCGCTCAAGCGATGCTACCGATCTTCTCAAGAGCATATCAAACACTATAATAAAGAGACGCAAATATTTCATCGTGGAAGATTCGAATGGAAGTACTTATTGCGTGTCTATGGACGATTCGAGCAATATGCGCAGACACTTGTTCCAGATAGAAGTCGAAAGAACGCTTCTTTCGCCTTCGAAAAAGGAGGAGGATGCGGCTGTCGATGGTATAGGCCGAATCACAAATGGAATACTGAAAAGATATCCCTACCTTAAGCCCACGACTCTTACAAAGGCAAAATGGCTTTCATCGATTAAAAATGGCGCATAGGCACAAAAATAATAATTAAGCTTCTTTTCTTAGGTTTTTATATGCTCACTGCATATAATCGGTGTGACTGCCCCAAAGGTAAGGTTGAATGAACTTTTGCATCAGTTATCAGCTAGCGATTCTTTGAATAAACACGAGATAGAAAGAAAATTTCTCTTATCGACTCTCCCTTCTTTAGAAAATGCGGAAGAGTATGAAATAGAGCAACATTATTTGATTATAGACGATGGCCGAGAAGCCAGAATAAGACACGAAAATAACGATTTTTTCATAACCGAGAAACTCGGCAGCGGCATAGATAGAATAGAAAGAGAAATGAGGATAACGGGGTCGGATTTTGAATCTTTGTTGGAGCTTTCAAAAGTTAGCATAAAAAAACGCCGATACAAGATAGGTGTTCAGGGAATAGCAGCATACATCGACGTTTATTCTGGTAAACTGAACGGCTTGAATACCGTGGAGATAGAATTTCCATCCACTGCAGAAAGCGGAAAATTCCCAGTTCAACCATGGTTCGGAGTCGAAGTAACAAACGCGAGCCGATACAAGAACGTTAGTTTGGCTACTAATGGTATCCCAAAAAAATTACGCCTTGAGCTCTCAGATAAAGAATCCGGGCTTAAAGAGGCGAAGGAGAGCATTGAACGTATTCTTTCATCTAAGGATAAGCCGACCATAGTGATGGTTGCAGGTGGTTCTGCTTCCGGTAAAACTACAGCAATAGCTAGAGGGATTAAAAACATGTTCCCAGATTCTTCTGCGATACTTTCAATGGATGACTATTATCGCGGCACTAAATATATATCGGAGCACAGTTTGAACTTTGATGAGCCAAGGGCATTGGACTTGGAGCTTCTTAAAGTCCAGATAAAAGAGCTTTCTGAAGGCAGGAAAATAATGGCACCGAACTATAGCTTCAAGATTGGAGAACGGACAGGTTATTCTGAGTTTTCGCCGAACAAGCTCATAATAGTTGAAGGGCTTTTTGCCCTTAGCCCGGAACTGGAAGGTGTCGGAGACTTGAAAATATTTGTTGACACCGGTTCGCACGGCAGGCTACTCAGGAAAATGTTCAGGGATGTTGAAAGAGCAAGCTGGTCACCAGCGTACACCTTGGAGTATTCGCTGAGCACGGTCGAACCTATGTACGATAAATACATAAAACCGACGGCTGAAAACGCCGACATCCTTATCAGTAACGAATATAAACCAGAAATAGAGACCAGATCCTTGAGAAGTTGGGAAAAACAGATAAAGCTCAGGATGATGGACGACAAGGATGTGCAGAAAAACATAATACTTCTCGGAGCAGAACATATAGCGACACTTCGGCAGAACGACGACTATTACGTGCCAAAAGACAAAGGGTTTACATCCGAGGACGAAATACTAAGGGTAAGACACGAAAGCGACAGCTGTTATTTGACTTACAAAGGCCCAAAAAAGGACGGCTCTTCGGAAAGACCGAAGTTTGAGTTTGAAATAAACGGCAGAATAGAGAAGGAACTCATATCAAGGCTTTATTCCGTGTATAGTCAAATATCAAAGACGCGGGAAGTGTATAGTCTCAATGGGATGATATTCACATTGGACGACGTTTACAGGATAGACGGTCCGGAAAGAAAACACATAGGCAAATTCATAGAGATAAGGCTTCCCAAGGATGGAGAGGAATCCCAGACGGATAAATTGCTTGATGCCCTGCATTTACAATCCGCGGAAAAAATTAACGGGTCTTATTATAAGATATAGAGGATAGAATCTATTATTAATGGCAAAATATATCAATCTATAAGCAGAGGTAGCGAAGTCCGGTCCAACGTACAGGACTTAAGCCCATTATCTGTCTTGTATCAAAACCGATGCAAGGTAAGACATCCTGCGGCTCAGCGCCCTCGTGGGTTCAAATCCCACCCTCTGCAATTTTATTTTTAAGCTAGTTGTCGGAGAGCGCACCGAACAGGGCAAGTATCAATTTACGTAAGTAATCATTGTATCAATACCCCCTTTATAAGCCTGCAATTTACCGTTCTTTTGGGCATTTAACTTACGATCGAACCTAAGGGATATGGTTAAGCGTTTCCGTGTTTACAACGTCTATCGAATAAGATTTATAAGTGATTATATTTTATACTAATTATGCCAATAGATTCAGACTTTAAGACAAACAGACAGGTTGCTACTAAACACGAATATAAAGGCCCAGCTCATGACGTATGGGGGCCAGTAGAGGCACCGGCTAAATTAGGAATACACGGTACTGCAGTGGCAGTGGATTGGGATCTTTGTACTGCAGATGGTTCGTGCATATCGGTTTGCCCGGTAAACCTTTATGAATGGTTCGATACGCCAGGTCACCCCGCATCAGCAAAGAAATCCGATCCTGCAAGGGAACCAGATTGCATATTTTGCATGGCATGCGTCAATGTATGTCCGGTGCAGGCGATAAAGGTCACCGCACCATAGTTCTAACCGCATTTGATACATTGCAAAGTATTTTAACGACGTCTGTTTCTATCATAAAATCAATAATAGTGCTCAGGTAGCGAAATCTGGTAAACGCGTACGACTGGAGATCGTATGAGAGAAATCTCGCGTGGGTTCAAATCCCACCCTGAGCGCTCAGTTTTTGAATAGGTTCTTAGCCGCGTTTACATACTCGGATAGATCACTTTCGTGGAAAAGCACCAAAAATATTGTATCTATGCTGTCTTCCGAGTATACAAAGTCTGCAATTGCATTTAATGCCGTTGGAGCCGCAAGCTTTACCGGGTAACCAAAAGCGCCCGTGCTTATAGAAGGAAAAGATATTGTTTTTAACGAGTTTCTTTTGGCCATAAGCAACGAATTGAAATAAGTATTTTTTAGCAGTTCTGGTTCCCCGTGCGAGCCGCCGTTCCATACGGGACCAACCGTGTGTATGATTCTTTTTGCTTTTAGCAGTCCAGAGTTCGTCATAACGGCTTCGCCAGTTGGGAGTCCCATCGGCAGAGTCTTGCGTATCTCTATGCACTCAGCGAGTATGGAAGGCCCGCCCTTTTTGTGTATCGCACCGTCCACACCCCTGCCGCCCATAAGGGAGCTGTTGGCGGCGTTTACTATCACATCCGTTTCTTCGTCAGTTATGTCTCCTAATTTTATTTTCAATCTAGTATTTTTGATTTTGAATTCGTACATAAAAATCGCTGCACTAAAGTCCTATGTTTTATCGAAAGTGGGCCTAAGGAGAGTTGAACTCCTATCTCATCCGTGTAAGGGACGCGTCATAGCCGTTAGACTATAGGCCCATAAAGCACATACGCAAATAACCTATTAATCTTTGCAATGCGATTATATAAAAATTATGGATTTAGAAAATTCGAAAAGCGAATGGAAAACCATAGGAAGACCAGGTTATTTCGGCGCCAAGAGAAATGACACATACTCGCAGTACGACTCAATTTATGGCAAGGACAATTGGAGGATAGTATGGAAAATAGAAGGTCACTTTTTTGATAAGTATACTGTGTGCACCCTTTATGAGGACGCGTATTTCAGTTTCCTCAAGAACAATCCGAGTATTTTAGAGCAATTAGTTTCTTCTGCATCTGATGTATATGACGATGATATATCCAATATGACTTCGGGACTGGATTATGGTGCACAGGAAACAAATAGGACCCATATACAGGACATAGCGATAAGACGAGTATTAACCCGGCTTGGAACGAAATTCAAGGGAAGCGAACCGATACAGATAAGGGACAGGTTGGGTACGCATCCATTGAGTAGGATACTTTCACCAGGTCAGGTTCCATTCCATAGACAGGAATTAATAGAGAAACCAGAGCTTGAGGGCTGGTGGAACAAATCTTCTGTCGAAAGTTTTTATCAATCCAACAAGTATCTACAAGTTAAGAAGTCTTAATAAACCTCAAAAGGATATTATTAAAATCGGGCTCGTAGCTCAACTCGGTAGAGCAGCTGGCTCTTAACCAGCTTGTTGCGGGTTCAAATCCCGTCGGGCCCATTTTTAGTTTTCGAAAATTTTTAAGGTTTAAAATGTTTAGTTAAAAACCTGTACTAATCTAGAGTTATTGCCGAACTAAAGGTTACACGTTTGCCTTATTCCTGCAAGAGTAACTGCCCATACACTTTTCGGGACTTAGCATTATCCCCCAAGTGAAGTAATCAGCATATAGCACGCTGACCTCCTTAATTTCACTAATGAAGGCGCAGTAGAGAAAATTTATAATAAACTTTCTAAAATACTTCTAGACTTTAAAAAATCAGCCAGGGCGTTAATCTCTTCCTGTAACTCTGTTAAAGAAATATCTGAACGGCAATCTCTTAATAATTCTTCCGGTGCGACATCCAAAGGAGAATAAGATATATGGTGTTTCTTGCAGTACTCTGAGCTCTCATTCCATTTCGTATAGTTCTTAAATTTTAATAGATATTTCTCGCTAAGAGCCGGCTTAAGTTCTTTTTGGATATGCCCATAAAGTCCGGCGCCGATACTGACTAAATGCCATTTAACTTCTCTACCGGCATTCCATTCTTTTAATCTTTCTATAATTTCTGAAAAATCCCCTTTTTCATCGCGGAGCTCGACCCATGGAAATGGGTTGGCACGATCGTCGTGTCCTTCGCATGAGGCAGTAGTTGAGTTATACAGATTTACAGCAGCAACTAGAGGTCTTATCTTAATATCTAAGTGAAGCCCGTTTCTGTCTACGATTTTATCAAGGTCATCATCTGTTAATATTTTGCAGTTGCTCATATTTGTTATTACAACATAGACGTATTTAAGTATTATACAGTTATTTCGTGGCTTTATAGACGTTAGCGTCAGTATCCTTAACAGTTTGCTATATCTAGATAATACTTGTAGATATAAGTAAATAGCTTTTGGATCAAATTAGTTTTAACTACAAAGTGAGCGTACACTTTTCGGTACTTAATACTATCCTCCCTTTTCAGTTTAGGATAATCCAAGCCATATAAACTGCACGCATAACGATATGTGCACGCGTATATATCGAACTAGCTATAATCCGTACATTCTTACGTATTTACGAAGTTAGGAAACACGAAAAAAGCGGGTATTACTTTTCGACCCGTATTCATAATTAAACCTTTTATACGAGTCTTTTTCTAAGTCTATTTATCAGGAGGGGCGCTATGAATCAGACAAGGGTAGGAGTAGTTGGCTATGGTACCATAGGAAAACGTGTAGTTGACGCCATACGTCTTCAACCGGATTTAAAACTTACAGGAGTTTCAAAAGTACGCGCGGATTTCGAATCATCATTTATAACTGAACATGGCATACGTCTGTATGCTGTGACGCAGGAAGCAGATGCAGCAATGAAATCCAGCGGGATAAGTACATCTGGATTATTGAAGGACATGCTCGCCGAATCAGATGTCATTATAGACTGCACTCCGGAAGGCACTGGTGCAAAGAACAAGCAGCTTTATCAGAAAGTAGGCATAAAAGCCGTGTTCCAGGGCGGTGAAAAACCTGATATAGCGCAAACGTCATTTGTCTCAGAAGTAAACTACGCCGACTCATTAGGCAAGGATTTTGTGCGCGTCGTATCCTGTAATACGACCGGACTTTGCAGGACGCTAAGCAGAATAAACGAAGAAGTTGGACTAAAAAAAGTAAATGCAGTGATAGTTAGGCGCGCAGCCGATCCAAACGAAATAAAAAAAGGACCAATAAATTCGCTTGTCCCTAATCCTGCTAAGCTCCCCTCACATCATGCGGAAGACGTACGCACTATACTAAAAGGCCTGGATATATTTACTTCTGCAGTCATAGCACCAACTACGCTTATGCACGTGCATGTAGTAAGCGCACAGCTTGAACGTGCTTCAACAAAGGATAATATATTGAGCGCACTCAGTAAATCAAGGCGCATAAGACTGGTGGATTCTAGCATGGGAATAGACTCTACAGCATCAATACTAGAATTTGCCAAAGATCTTAAAAGACCAAGAAACGACATGCCGGAAGTGGTAGTGTGGTCAGATTCCGTATATGTTAAAGACAATGAGGTACATTATATGCAGGCAGTGCATCAGGAATCTATAGTAGTACCTGAAAACATAGATGCAGTAAGGGCGATGTTGAAGCTGGAAACAGACCCGCAAAAATCGATAGATATTACTAATCAGAGCCTTTTGGGTTAATATGCAGTTTCCTCTAAGAACTTTAAAGGATGCAGACCTAACAAATAAACGCGTCGTGCTCAGAGTAGACTTTAATGTTCCAATAACCAACGGTAAGGTCACAAACGACAGGCGTATAAGGGAAGCCGTTCCTACAATACGGCACCTCCTTAGTAAAGGTGCAAAAATAACGCTACTATCCCATCTCGGTAGACCGAAAGGCAGGGATGATAGCCTTTCTTTAAGACCCGTAGCTGACGAACTGTCAAAGCTGTTAGGCGTTAGAGTCATACTTATAGATGAAATAAATGAAAAAACATCGGAAAAAATAGCACAGCTTGGACCTAGGGAAATAGCATTATTGGAAAATATAAGATTTCACGAAGGAGAAGAAAAAAACGACCCAGAACTTTCTAAACTTTTGTCAAATTTGGGTGACATTTTCGTTTCGGATGCCTTTGGTACTGCACATCGTGCACACAGTTCTACCACAGGTATATCCGACCATCTTCCATCATATGCTGGCTTCCTGATGGAAAAAGAACTGAACTTCCTGCACTCGTTGTTAAGGGATATCAAAAGACCGTACGTCGTCGTATTGGGCGGCTCGAAAGTATCCGATAAAACCGCACTTATAGAAAAGTTTATAGAAGTTGCGGATACGGTGATAGTCGGAGGCGCACTTGCGAATTCATTTTTGAAGGCAAAAGGTTTCGAAATAGGCAGTTCCAAATTCGATTCCGTTGAAATAGCAAACGAGATACTCAAAAAAGACAGGCTAAACAAGATACTGCTACCTGAGGATGTTGTGGTATTGGGAAAATACGGTGAAAAAGCGTCAACAGAAGACGTTTCGGAACTTAAACTAGAAAATGCAATATTTGACATAGGCGCAAAGAGTGCGACACGCTTCTCGGATACAATCAGGAAAGCGAAGACGGTAGTTTTTAACGGTCCGTTGGGTTTGGCAGAGGATGAACGATTTAAGGCAGGTACAATCGCCGTTTGTAAAGCGATAAAATCCGTAGACGGCATTAAAGTTGCCTGTGGTGGAGATACGGCAGCATTTGTTGAAAACAACGGCTTAAGCGACTGCTTTAGTTACATATCTACAGGAGGAGGAGCTTTTCTTGAGGCTCTGGAAGGAAAGGAACTTCCAGGAATTAAAAATCTAGTAGTACAATGATTATTTACCGAGAATTTTCCGGAACTTTATAAATCGCAAAAGTGATATCTATTAGACATTATGTTTAATCTTGGACTGGCAATCGCATTTTTCGTGATGCTGTCCTTCGCAGCTTCTGATCTTCTTGCTAAGAGGGTTTCATCCCAGATAGGCAGTAAGAGAACGACATTTATAATGTTCTGTTTCAGTTTTGTAACTTTCGGTCTGATTGCCCTGTTCGTCGGTGGGGTAAACGTGAACGTTTTTGCTGCACTTATAGCTGTAGGATCCGGAGCTATATACAGCGTCGCTTATCTCCTTCTTTACAAGTCTCTTGAAAAGCAACAAGTATCCAATAGCATATCATTGGTAGGAATAGAGTACATATTGATAGCAATATTTTCAATAACCGTTCTAGGTGAGAGTCTGGCTACGATAACGCTCGTGGCATTTGTAGGCGTTTTCATCGGCGCATTTCTTGTCACGACCAAGGAGAACTTCAGATTCAACAGAGGATATTTGCCAGCAGCATTATCTATGTGTCTTTTTGGCGTAAATTTCATGTTTTTGGTCTTTGCAGAGCAGGCTTCTGGCAATCTTTTGTTCCCATTATTGGTAAACAGGGCAATAGCTATACCTTTGCTAGGCATGTACCTTAAATTTTACCCGGAAAAAACCAAAAGCTTCAGTAGGAGAAGTTTTCGTAACATAGGACTTAAGACTTTGGTGATAAACGCATTTACGGGCGTTTTCAACGCAACGGGGTCATTTTCACTGCTCTTCCTTGCTTCCTTCGGCGTGTTGGCGTTGGGCTCAACCATAGCCGCTGTTGAACCGGCGCTGGTAGTCCTTGCAGGTTATCTAATATATAAAGAGCGATTCAAAAAGCACCAGATATTCGGTTTCATTATACTAATAATTAGTACTATAGTACTGAGCGCAGTCTAGCTTTGTATAATTAATCTTTTAGATCCGACAAAAATTCGTCTTCCATTTTTTTTGCGAGTTTAGGATTGTTTTTTCTGACGAAATTCATTATTTCGATGCATTTTTGTCTGCTTGTCGGTGCTATGTCCCCACTTTCTCTATCGATGCCTTCCGGTACCCATAGAAGGTACGCCTGCTCAATGTGCTTCTCGGGATTTTTTTTGAGAGCATCGTATCGTATGTCTCTTACTTCGTACCAGTACCAATGACTTTGATCACCAGGATATGAATATCTTAAAACCGCAGGTAATGGAAATCCGCTTGCAATCCCGAATTTATAATCGTCTTCAGCGTACATGTGCTCCTTATTTTTATAACTGTCCCTGCTTACGCTAAAATCCACTGACGTGTATATCTCTTTGTGGCCCATGCAGAAATAATCGTTTAAAGACAGACCGGCAAATCTTGTGTTTAAGCCTAGTTTATGCCTAAGAGTACGTTTTATTTTTTCTCTTTCGCTTTTGATTGAATCAATATTAAAATCATTTATTCTTGATGAAGTTTTGCTTCTTTCTTCTTTTATATGGAAATTTATATAAGCAGCAGGCATGATGCCCTCGACTACGAGATAAAGATTTAGATGCTCATAGCTAGAAAGATTGTAAGTGTCTGCAAGCCCATTAACAACGTCTTCAAGAGTCTTTCTGGCCATATCTTTTACAAAGATATAAGCTTCTATTTATCCTTTATTCAAAGGCTTCCTTCGGGAGAGAAAGCGAAGATACAAGCAGAACGTGTTTTTTTACAGTATCAATCACCGTGAAGCTTGCATTGTGAACTCGGATACCTAACACCGGAAACTCGTCACACTGTAGTGTCTCCGACATAAACGCCTTTATAGTGTCCCCGTGCGAAACCGCGACAATTAAATCCCTGTTTTTGTTGGATTCTATGAATTCCCTCACTCTTTTAGTTATGTCGTTCCACGATTCAAAACCATGTAAATCTCCAGAAGTCAGCAGTTTTCTATGCCACCCAGGCACTGGCGATATAGGCTTATTATTAAACTCGCCCATATATCTCTCAGCTAATCTTTCATCTATTATTGGTTCAACCCCCAATCGACTGCCTATAATCTTAGCTGTCTGATGTGCCCGTAATATATTACTTGAAAACAGCGCTGGTACTATACCCGTTGCTGCTAGCTCTTCTGCCGCATGAAGTGCTTGTTCTACTCCCTTAGCAGTGAGCGGAAATTTGTCAGGATCATGACTAAGTATGTTTTTTACATTTCCTTCGCTTTGGCCGTGTCTTACTAATATTATCTTACTCATACTGTATTTTTTATAAAGAGTTTAGATTGCATCTGCTATTTATCAGTATCCAAGCACAATAAGAGCTCAGAATTAACTGCTTATTCTTCATCTCTGAAGATTTCACCAAAACAAGAAACAAAATATTCCATGGCATCTTCAAGAGATTCTTCCCCTTTTATTGTCAAAGAATATATGATTGCCCTGCCTTCCTTGTCGCCTTCGACCAATAATCTTTCGTTTAGTTGTTTAAGTGCCGGATACAACGTGCCTGGTTTAGGTTTTTCGCCGCGTCTTTTTTCTATTTCTTCTGCCAGTTCTTCGCCGTTCATTTCCCGTTTTGATAGAAGCCACATTATCTGAAACGACAGCATGCCGCGCATATCGCAACCGAAATCTCGTATCATAAAAATATAGGATGACCGATATATTTAAATATTAAGAAAAATAATATAGGATGTCCTATAATGAGATAACGAGTATTCTTATGTCGGACGGGAGGAAATATGGTTTTGGCAGGAATCGAAAATGAAATAACAGACTCAGTGGAAAAACTTAGCGAAAGCGTAGTAACAATAAGAAGTACGAGGCTTATTGAAAATTACCCATTCAGCGATGCAAAGGTGAACGGTTCAGGATCCGGCTTGATAGTGGACCGCGGCGGCCATATTATTACGAATTATCATGTGATCCAGGATTCGGACGATGTCGAGGTCATGCTTAAAGACGGAACCAGTTATCTTGGAAAAGTTGTAGGCGGAGACAGAGCTACCGATATAGCAGTGATAAAAGTTGAAGGCAAAAATCTTCCCGCAGCCGACTTAGGTGATTCTGAAAAATTAAAAGTAGGGCAATTCGCGCTTGCGATAGGAAATGCGCTGGATCTTCCAGGAGCGCCGACGGTTTCAGTAGGGTCAATAAGTGCTATAGGCAGACCTATGCCGTGGGCCGATTTCATATTTGAAGGGCTTCTGCAGACAGACGCCGCTATAAATCCGGGAAACAGTGGTGGACCATTAGCAGACATAAGCGGCAAAGTAATAGGCATAAATTCCGCAATAATACCCTTTGCACAGGGAGTGGGTTTTGCAATACCTATAAACACTGTTAAATGGGTCTTAGAACAAGTCATGGAAAAAGGAAGAGTCACGAGACCAATGTTAGGGGTGTCAGTGATAAATGTTACGCCTGCTTTGTCCCGGCGATTCAGACTTTATACTGAAGAAGGGGTAATTGTGGCAAATGTCTCTTCAGGCGGGCCAGCGGAACGTTCGGGTCTGAGGGAAGGCGATATAATACAGCGTGTAGGTCAATATGAAATAAAAAGCGTGAAAGACCTGCTTCGCAGCATGTCCCAAATGCACATAAACGAAAGCGTGCAGATACGGTTCATACGCGGTAAAAGCAGGCAGGAAACAAAATTAAGACTCGTTGAGATGCCGGTAAGAAGCATAAGAAGACAATAAATTTAATTTTATTCGTCTGCTTCTGAAGTGACGTGCAGATGTTACTTTAGAGAGGCTATATCACCGTATCAAAATACCGCGCAATAATATTATATAGCGCGTGGCGTTAATTTTTATGGACTTTGTCCCATTGGCGATACTTCTGATAGTTTTCGCGCTGATAGCAAGGAGGACCGTAGGCGGCAAGAGGCTCCAGATATGGGAAATAATGTCATTAGGGGCTTTAGGAGCCCTGTTTTTAGGCCAGATAACGCCGCTCGCAGCCTTTAATTCGATAAACCTTAACGTGATATTCTTTCTGGCAGGGATGTTCATAATCGGTGAAGCCGGCATAAAAAGCGGTTATATACTGAATCTTTTCACAAGAGTGCTTCACGGCGCAAAGAACATGGACTACTTGATTATAATAATGATATTCTTTGTAGGTCTGATATCGACAATACTTTTGAACGATACGCTCGCGATAATAGGTACTCCTGTAATGCTTGTTCTAGCTCGCAGACTCAGGATAAACCATAAGGCGTTGCTATTCACTCTTTCCTTTGCAATAACTACCGGTAGCGTGATGAGTCCGATAGGCAACCCTCAGAATCTATTGATAGCCGCAAGCGGATTCGTAGGTAATCCATTTGTTGATTTTTTTAGCCGGCTTTTCGTGCCGACGATAATAAATCTTTTGCTGGTGTATGTGGTGATAAGGTTTTTCTTTGGAAATATTTTTGACGACAAGCCGAGGCGCATAAACGTATCTCCTATAAAGGATAAATCACTTGCGATGCTGACAAAAAGCTCATTATTGCTGCTGATAGCAATGATGATAATATATTCTTTGTCTTCGTTCTTCATACATCAAACAATTCCGCTCAGTAGTATAGCGCTTATATCGGCTTTGCCTATAATCATATTCGCTAAGGACAGGTACAAAATAATAAAAAATATAGACTGGAAGACAATAGCATTTTTTATATCCATGTTTATCCTCATGCAAAGCGTTTTTCTGTCCGGTGTTTTCCAGACTTTGATAAATTATTACGACATAAATGTAACCAGCACAGCAGCGATATTGTCTTTTAGTATAATAGTAAGCCAGTTCTTGTCCAATGTGCCTCTTGTTGCGCTGTTTATACCTATAATAGCGGGAAGTGGTGCGACCATAGGCTCGTTTATAGCTTTGGCGGCGGGAAGCACAATAGCCGGAAACTTTTTGCTACTTGGCGCAGCCAGCAATATAATAATCGTAAATAGCACAGAAAGAATGAAGAAAGAGCCCTATGGCTTTTTGGAATTCGCCAAGATAGGTGCGGTTTTGACGCTTCTTAATGCGCTGGTGTATTGGATTTTCCTTTCGATATAACAAGTATAAATTTAAAAAAAAACACACCGCTATATGGCATTCAACAGTGCAGGTGCGATGTCTCTTGGCTTAGAGGTGATTATACTAATAATAATAGCAGTCATAATATTGATAGTCCTCATATACTTGATACAATCGGGGCTCCTGAACCAGCTTTTCAATCTTAATAAAATCGCAAACAAGACAGAAAACAATACACCGATCCCTTAATTGAGGATTATTGATTATAAAGGAGAGCCTTTAAGAAGGCTCTCCTGAAAGGGAGGTATTTAATTCGGGTTCTTGTTCAATTGCTGATTGTTTTACAGGTCTTTGCAGCAGACCGCGGTAAACCGTTGACATTACTTCAACAGGGTCTGCAGTTGCTAGTGCGTTTTTAACGTGTGTTGGATCCATCTTTTTCATCTCGTAATCAAGTTGTTTCGCGGTCGTTCCGAGTATTATCTGTTTCATTCTTTCCATCGCACCGGTATTTTTCAAGGCTTTAAGACCTTCCACGAACATTGCGCGGCCTTTATCTATATACGAACGTGCTTCATCGTTGGTCATAGTGCCGCCTTTTGTATAATCCGTAGGATTGTTTGAAGATATATTGTCGTAGAAACCAGTTCCTACGTCTCCTGCCATGTCTTCAGTCCCGTTTACATTGTCAAGTAGTTGTAATAATGTGGCAGGTCTCTGCATTGCAGGGTTTCCCATAATCTTGCTGGCCAGACCCGGTTTTTTGTTTTTATCTTTCATTATCATAAAAGCAAGCTGCTTATGGGCGTCATCTGGCAACATTGCTATTAGTTCATTGCGATACTTGCCGAGCATAGGTTCTATTCTACCGACCATATTACTCAGATAAGGTTCCGTTACGGCATTATTCTGTATAAGCAGACCTAACTGCTGGTTTATTATTCCTTCCATCTCGTTGTTGAATTTGCCGTTTATGTAAAGGAAAGGTTTGTAAAGTTTGGCAGCCACTTCATTCGGATCAAAACCAGGCTGTCCCTTCTGACTCTTGTACTCTGATATAGCGTCAGCGATTACGAAGTAATGGCCATTTCTCGACAGATAACGTTCAAGGCCTGCCTGATCACCATTTTTCTTGTCTTTTTGCGGTTTTTGTGGCACCTCGGCGGGCTTTTCAGCCTTAGGTTTCTCAACACTCTTTTTATTGTTTTCTTTAGCCATAACTTAACCTCCCGATTATTTTATTATTTTATAGTAATGAAATATTCTAATATATAAAGCTTTACTTCTGCGAAAATAGGGGTTTAGGCGAATAATACGCTATTTATTTCAATAGATATGGCTCAAGATCTTCTGCATTGACTATGGGTTTCTCCAGTTTTTCCATATCATCTATCCCTATCCTTTGACATGCCGTATTTATGAAGACGTCAATGTCCCGAAACTCATTTAATCTGTTAAAGTTTATTTCATCGCTTATCGTAGAAAAGATTTTCGTTCCGCGTTTTTTTAGCGCTTCTTTAAGAAGATTGACGCCGTACGTTTGGCCGCTTTTCATGGACTCCACAAACATGACGTTTTTTGCAGACAGTGCCGTACCTATAGCTTGGAGGACTCTTTTTCGGTATTTGTCACCGGCTTTACCGTCAATAAAAGTTATAGTCTCGCTTTCCGGGTCTACGTTCAGAAGTGGTTTGCCCAATTTTATAGGTATGCCCAAGAGATGAAAAACCCCCTGTGTAAATGCAAGGGTTACATCACAATCCTCGCAACGTGCAGCGTCCACGTCACATCCGAGTATCTGACCCGGATACATTGCGCGGTATTTTGACTTTATGACAACGAATTCCTTTTCCTTTATATTTTGTACCACATAATTCATCTGATCAATGTATTGTATGGCCGCAACCGCGTTTATTTTTTTATACTGCGATAAAGCCTCTTTTATCTTATTCATGAACAAATCGCTAATCTTGCCGTTATATCTCGCTTCAACAAACATTACTTCCATAAACTATATTTAGTCAAAGATAAAGGTATAAATACGTATCTCTAATTAATCTGTGTTATGGAAACTAAGATTGTTGTCAGCGACCCGAAAACAGGGGAGAGTTTTAATAAAGTGCTCAATTCAGAAGAGATGGAAACTCTAATCGGCAAAAAGCTCGGCGAAAACGTAGCACTTTCTTTCATGGGTCTGGATGGATATGAAGCACAGATAACCGGCGGTAGCTATATGACCGGAATGCCAATGAGGAATGACGTAGATGGAATAGGTCTAAAAAAGATACTTATTGGGAAAGAACTTGGGAACAATGAGAACATAAGACTTAAGAAGTCTGTAGCAGGAAACACAATAAGTCAGTTCACTTCACAGGTTAATTTGAAGATAACCAAACAGGGCGAAAAATCCCTTAAAGAGGTTCTCGGTAAGAAGACTGATGGTTGAAAATATAATAATAGACGTAGTCGGCAGTTTTGCTGACGGTAAAACCACATTGGTGCGTGCGCTTACTAACGAGTCGACGCTGCGTCACAGCGAGGAAAAAAAGAGGGGTATTACAATAAGATTGGGTTATGCACACTTCGTATTATACAAATGCAAAAAGTGCGGCTATTTGAGCAGAAAACAGCAGTGCGAGACATGCGGTTCCGCCTCTGAATTATTCAGAAAGGTATCAATAATAGATTCTCCAGGCCATAAGACATTGATGACAATAATGTTAAGCGGTGCCGCTCTGGTCAGCGGTGCTATACTTGTTATCGCAGCAAATCAAAAATGTCCACAACCGCAGACCGAAGAGCATCTTAATGCGCTTAGGATAATAGGAATAAAGAACCTTGTCGTAGCACAGACAAAGGTGGATATAGTGAGTCCGCAGAGAGCGAAGGAAAACTATCAGGAAATAAAGAAGTTCTTGTCAGATAGCGGTTTCGATAATGTACCCATAATCCCTGTGTTTTCTACTGCTAACGTAAACATTGTCGAGTTGATACAGGAGATAGGCAAGTTTCCTTTGGAAAACAGCGTAGCAAAGAAGGCACCCGTTATGCTGGCAGTAAGAAGTTTCGATGCAAATCGCCCAGGCACAGCTATAAAAGAACTTGTCGGCGGAATACTCGGCGGTGCCTTAAAGGAGGGAGAATTGTCCTCTGGTGACGAAATAGAGATATACCCTGGAATCCAGGTTAAAAACGGATGGCAGCCGCTTAAGAGCAAAGTTATAGATATGCACAGTGAGTTTGGCAAAGAGTCAAAAGTTTCAAAAGGGCTGACAGTGGGGCTACAGACAGCTCTCGATCCTGCACTTACAAGGAGAGACAATCTTGCAGGGAGTCTTATAGTATCGGTTAAGAATCGGCCGCAGCTAAAACCGCGCATTTCATTCGAATACTCCCCTCTGGAGAAACAAGAAAAGAACTTATTCAAGAGGTCAATTCAAAAGAATGAAGTAGTCCTCCTTAACATTCTTGCCGGCAAAGCTCTAGCTACAGTTACGGCCGTATCCGGCAATAAGGTTGTAGCTGCATTAAGCAATTCAGTTCTTCCTTACTACGTGGGAGACAACGCAATAATCTCAAGAAAATTAGACAACGTTTGGACTCTTGCAGGTTCAGGCAAGATATATGATTAAGATAGCTCTGGATACAAATTCTTTAGTGTATATTTTTGACAACAAAACCGACATAGAATCTGCGCTTGACCTCTCTTTGGGAGGACCCTACAAACTTTTTGTACCGCAATGCTGCATAAACGAACTGATAAAACTTAAACGACAGGATGTCGTCAGTCTTATCAAATCCTTAAGGTTCAACGTAATCGAAAGCGAACCGGGAGACGTTGATGGAGAACTTATACGCCTTGCGAAAGAAAAAAATATGCATGTAATGACCGAAGACCGCAAGCTTATAGCAAAAGCTAGGCTCGCAGGTGTAGTTATAATACGCAGGTCAGGGAAGGATCATTTTAGTATTATCACTTGAGTCTCTTATGCAAAAATGAAACATATAAATATTATAATAAGTATGCAATAGCGATATGGATAATGGTGCGGTGCTGATAGGTAAAAAACCAATGATTTCATACGTCCTTGCCGTTTTGACCCACATAAATTCGGGAAACGACTTGGTTGTCATAAAAGCAAGGGGTTCTCTTATATCTAAGGCCGTAGACGTATCACAAATTGTTATGCGTAAGTTCTCTCAGGGTCTAGCGATAACAAAAATAGACGTAGGTACAGAAGAGCTTAAAGGAGAAGACTCTAAAATAAGAAAGGTTTCCTTTATATCGATAGAAATGAAAAAGGGAATATGATAAACGAAAGCGACTTCGTGTTTATAAATTTTATAGGGAAAATACTGCAGACGGGTAAAATTTTCGATTTGAACTACAAAGACCTCGCCGAAAAGGAGGGTATAAAATCGGAAAACATGAAATTCGAACCCATACTTGTCGTACCGAATGCTAAATACACTTTATCGGTCATATCCAAATCGGTTGTAGGTAAAGAAGTTGGGGACAAGTATACTCTTGACATAAAACCAAAGGAAGGATTCGGAGATTTCAATCCAAAACTCGTAAGAACATTTAGTCTGAATACATTCATGGAAAACAGAATAAATCCTTCGGTAGGTGATGTTGTAGCTCTGGATGATAAGATAGCAACTGTAATGTCGGTAAGCGGCGGCAGGGTAATGGTCAATTTTAATCACCCTCTTGCAGGAAAGGATTTAAGATATGAGATAGAGATAATAAAAAAAATAGAAAGTGACAATGACAAGTGCGATGCAATATTCACGCATTACGTGGGAAGCAAGCCACAAAGCGTAGAAATTTCCGGAAACAATATAAAGATAGCATATTCAGGTGACGTGCAAAAGTATGTCGCCGACGCCATCTCAACTGACATAGTGAAATACATAAATAAAGAATTTAAAGTAGAGATTACTAAATCTTAATATGGATTTCGATAAACTAAAACAGCCTTCTATATCCAGTGAAGGGGTTAAGACGCCAAATTTCGATGCAAGTAAGACTAAAGAGTTCGATAAGTCGCTAGAAGACCTTATAATGTCAAAGAGAGCCAGCATAAAAGTTGTCGGTGTCGGTGGTTCTGGCAATAACACCCTTAATCGTATGTTTGAAGTCGGCATAAAAGGTGCTGAACTTATAGCACTGAATACGGATGCAGCAGATCTTTTGTGCAGTCCTGCCGATAAAAAAATTCTTATAGGCAAAGAGTTGACTGGTGGACTTGGTGCAGGAGCAAACCCGGAAGTAGGTGAAGCGGCAGCAAAGGAACAGGAACAGGAGATAAAGGAGTCTTTGCAAGGTGCAGATATGGTCTTTATATGCGCAGGTATGGGCGGAGGAACGGGAACCGGTGCAGCACCGATAGTCGCTCAGGTTGCTAAGAGATTAGGCGCACTCACTATAGCCGTAGTAACATTACCGTTCAAAATGGAAGGAAGGCCTAGAAACAATTCTGCAATGAATGGGGTAGAGAAATTAAAGAACATAGTAGATACCCTTATAGTAATACCAAACGAGAAACTTAGGGCGATAGCGCCTGATTTGCCCCTCGCAATATCTTTTAAAATAGCTGATGATGTGCTTACAAACGCCGTGAAGGGCATAACAGAGCTTATAACCAGACCCGGTTTGGTAAACGTAGATTTTGCCGACGTGCGCAGAATAATGTCTAATGGCGGAGTCGCGCTTATAGGCTCAGCTGAAAGTGACGCTAAAGATAAAAGACTTGAAGCTATAGTTGATAAACTTTTGAATAATCCACTGATAGATGTCGATGTATCCAGTGCGAAGGGCATGCTTATAGATGTCAGCGGAGGGCCGTCTCTGACTTTGGAGGAAGCGAACCGTGCAGTAGAGCTTATAAACTCAAAACTTCCAGAAGACATAAATACAATATGGGGTGTGCACATATTCTCCGATCTTAAAACTACAGTGAAGGTTATGGCCATAATAACCGGTGTCACATCAAAACAGATAACTGGTCGCTCCGTAAAGGAAGAAAAGGACGAAAAACAGAAAAAGGAAGTAGAAGACGAACTTGGCATAAGGTTCCTCTGATTTTAAATAGATTAGCATATGGATACAAACAAAAGCCTCGCGGATGCAAATAAGAATAGTACCGAAGATAAAGACAATCCGCAGGTAAACGCTAATGAACAGCCTCAACAACCTGCTCAAGACCAGCAAAAACAAACTCCAGATAGCACGACTAAAGAGACCACAGTGCAGCAGCATCAGCCGCCAACAATGCAGGCAGAAGTTAAGGATGAGCACAAGCAAAAAACCGAGCCAAATAAGAATGGTCACGGCATAAAATTCAACAATCCATTTTCAAGATTGAAATTACTTAAAATAGCGAATTTGCGCAGTAAACTTGGTTATATATTTTTTGAATATAAGAGAGTACTGTCACTCGCAAGAAAGCCCACAAGACGGGAATATAGGGAACTTGCTATAATGGTTATAGTTGGAACATTCATAATAGGTGGTATAGGATTCCTAGTGCAAATGCTTATACAATTCATTTGAAACGCACCTTACAATTCAGATTTAAATACTTTCGATTTATCTATTAATTAATGATTAATAAAGCGCTTTTACCTTCATTGGTATTGCTTTCATTGCTTTTAGTAGGTACATCACTGGCATTGCAAATAAGCCCGACTAGCATAACAATACCCAGCAACAAGCTTTCATACTACAACATAACTTTTTACAATAATCAGAACGTTACTTTAAACATATCACTAGACACGGCCTTAGCAAAGATAGATTACTCGTATCTGTTCTACAACATAGGCGCGAGACCTGATGTTTTCTCATTGGCACCGGGACAATCCCAAAGAGTTCTGTTCTCATTTGGAACAAAAGATATATACTTCTCCTTTCCGATACCATTAAATTTTACATACATAGAAAATGGAGTGCAGAGATCCTTCGTCATAAATGCACCGATCCCTCCTCAAAGCGCTTCCAACTCTATTTATATCTATTCACTTGTTGCAAACAAGTCTTTGTATCCATACCAGCCTTTGTTCATGACTGTGAACATAATAAACAGCATAGGCCAGTCTGGAGTAGTAGTACCGTTCAACTATTCTCTTTCATATAACGGAAACAGGATTTATTCAACGCAAACGCGGTTCGTTTTAAGTGACCTCGGATTAAATCAGTTTAATCTTAGTTTAAACCTAGACAATAAGACGCCGTCAGGAACCTATACTTTATTTGTTTCCACAAGTTATAATACGAACATATCACAGCTTTCTCAAAATGTTACTGTATTGCCGTATCATTTTGCAGTGATAAGCAATAGCTCGACGTTTAATGCGTTTGGCGGTACATCCTCGTTGAGTATAAAGAACGATGGCAATTATCCTCTTCCACTGAACAGCACAGTTTTATCTGTGTCGTCGTTCAATTCCATATTCATATCTTCTGAAACTGCATCTATAGGTTCCGTAGTTGGTACGTCTTCAGGATTAATGTCTTCCTTGGTAGCGCTTGCACCGGGACAGCAGCTCACGATTTCTTATACTGTTTCTTATTTCCCCATATACGCAGCGATCGTGGTTATAATCGCCGCAATTCTTATCGCTCTCTACTTTAACAGAAAGATCGTCGTTTCAAAGGAAGTTATTGAAAGAAGGGCTTCAGGTGGTTTTATAGACGTGAAACTCGCAGTTAGGATAAAAAATATATCCAAGAGGACACTTTCAGAACTGGTAATAACAGACGGTGCGCCGCAAACTGCGTTAAAGGTTTCTATGATGGGGCCAAAGGAAGGGAAAGTCGAAAGAACTGCACACGGTATGCGCTTCGTTTGGAAAGAACTGGAATTAAGCGCAGGTGACGAGTTGATACTTATGTATGAGATAAAAAGCAAGATTGGTATAGTCGGAAGCGTTAATCTTTCGCCGGCAGAGTGTACGTTTAAATATGGCAATAAGAGCTATTCAAAGAAATCGAATTCTTTGATACTTAACATTAGGTAATATAAAACACAATAAAAGGCATTTATATTTAGTTATATTATAATCTAAAATATTGATAGTCTAAGCCCCGATAGTCTAGTGGCCTAGGATCTACCCCTGTCACGGGTGGGACGCGGGTCCGAATCCCGCTCGGGGCGTTGTGACTAACATTTAGAAGGAAAACTTCTAATCGGTGAAAGAATCAAGTTCGCAACCAATTAAACTGTTCGACGCCACTATTGCACTTATTTTTAGCATCAATGTGAAAACTAAGAAGTACGAGTATATTTTTCTATTTTAAAACTTTGGACATAAGGCGCTTTAGTTTTTTAGGATCATGTTCATAGGGTATGTCCTTATTTACAAGGTCAGCAGATATTATCTTGTCATTCGGCATATCGTTCTCTACGAAACCCTTAAGTCTTCCGTATTTGCTGGTTATCTCCTTAATTTCTGGGTTTTTGTTATTGTATATGATTTTGTCCAATTCTATTCCGTGTTTCTTAAAGGCATCGAAAAAATCCGAGGTCTTGAACCCGATGGTTTCATTGTCCTTCATCATTATATTACATACGAGTATCTTTTTCGCTTTGGACGCATTTACCGCATCGACAAAACCAGGTACAATTACATTGGCTAATATTGAGGAATAAAGGTCGCCTGGACCGAATATTATATAGTCTGCCGATGTTATAGCTTTACTCGCATTTTCGCCTATTCTAATAGGTGAATCGAGCCATATGTCAAGCACCCGCAAGTCCTGTTGCAAATCCAAATTGTGTTCGCCGACAAAAACACCCCTGTCGCTTTTTATGACAAGGTTGCCTTTATAATTTACATCGTCAATAACCGGTACTATTCTTATATTTTTTGCTATGCCCAATGCACATTGTAGATGATCCAAATATTTAGCGCCATATATTTTTATTGCGGACAGCAAGACAAGATTTCCGACATTATGTTTCTGGCCGTTCACTTCTATTCGATTAGACATTATCTCTTTTAACGCATTGTTTTCGGAAGCCGCCAGCAGATTAGCTCTGAGATCCCCCAAAGCGTAGATTCCCGATTCACGTCTTATTATGCCGGTAGAACCGCCGGAATCCAGGACCGAAACAACAGACGTAGTAAATGAATTCTTTATATCTCGCACGGAAAGAAGAGTGACCTTACATCCGCAGCCTCCAACTATACAAAACTTTTTCATTTTTTGACTTCCTGCGCTAATTTCACTATATTTTCCCGTTTTTCATACACAAGATTATCACTTTCAATTGTGCCTTTTATTTGAGTGTCTGCGCCTATTATGCATCTTTGCCCCACTATCGTGCCAGGCATTGTGGACACGTTTATTCCCGTATGTACATCATCACCTATTATACAGCCAAGTCCATTGAGTTTCGAATCTACATTCTCGTTCTTTATTGTAACCCTTACGTTGTTTCTGTCTATTCTTTTGTTGGCAGTTATAAAGTTCGCGCCTATTCTTACTCTTACGCCTATTATTGAGTCCCCCAAATAACCGGAATGTATGTGTGAAGATTTTCCTATTATACTCCTGGCGACTTCGGTGCCGAAACCAACTTCAGAATCGGACTCCATGAATGAGTCCCTTATAAGACAGTTATCCCCGATGAACGAATTTTTGCCCAGGAAAGACCTCCCTTTTACGGTTGTATTATTGCCTATTTTTACGCCATCGGATACTATTACTGTTTTTTCTATTATGGAATTCTTGCCAAGCTTTATCTTTTTTTTGTGTTTTTTATTCGCTTTTAGGAGTACATCATATATTTCTTCCTTTAATGTAAGAAGGTCGTGCGCATACTTGAGCGAGTGAACGGTTTTGTTTTCTATTATTGCGTTTAATCTCCCGCTATCTGCGTACTGAGCTAATATTTTTTCGAAGGTGTACTCATCGGAGTTCGGATATACGGAACATCGTTCCATGAATTCCTGATCCAGTTTGTAAACGCCAAGAACAGAACAATTGCCCCCCTGGAACTTCGCCTTTTCTATCAGCTTTGTTATCTTTCCGTTTTCTACGGAGGCTATCCCTTTTGTAAGTTCATCTCCTTCAGCGTATGTTTTTACAAGTATGCTAGGTGTTTTTGCTTTGAATACCACGTTTAATCTCAAGGCAATCTCCAAATGATAAGGCAGTATCACAAGGAACTCGCCTTTAAGCAGATGCTTTGCAGACATTATGGCATCGTGCATGCCCTTTGCTTCCCGCTGTACAGCGATTTTTACGCGAGGATACTTTTTTGTAAGTGATGACAGCCTGCCGTTCTCTCTGACTACTACAACGACGTTGGTGTTCTTGTAACTCGAAAGGATATCAAGCATATGCTCGATTATGGGTTTTCCACCCAGTATAAATTCGCTTTTGTGGGCTTTTTCAGAGAATGGAAAGAACCGTGAAGATTCGCCTGCAGCAAGTACCAACACATTTTTTTCCATGATAATTATACGTAGATAACTGATATTATATCGTATTAAAACGTTTAATAGCTTACCCACTTACATCCAATAAATAGTCTTACAGCCAAGGAACGCGAAATAAAACGAAAAAACCGTAGATTTGAGTCTTATCTTTTGAACTCCGAGAATTTCTTAAATAAAATCACTTTTATTTCATCTATCGCTAATAGCGATAAAATCGACACCGCGAATACGCTGGCTATCTCACTAATAGATATCGACTGCATAAGTATCCCGAAATAAGCCATTACTGCTCCGAGAGCCATCCCGAGAATCGTCGCAAGTAAGAGCGCATTACTGGGCCTAGAATGCCAAAAATGTCCTCTCTCTCTTATACTGAAAATTGTCAATTCTATACTTACATCGAATACTAAGAAGAGAAACGTCTGAAAAGCAGGAATTCCCATATTAAATATATACAAACCTAAAATCGAGAAGATTATCGTTTCTATAAGTAGGAGTCCGCCCATTATGGACGATGCATACACTATCGCATTCACATCCCACGCATCCGGCTTATTTGAATACTGTTCGTTATCAGTTGCCAACGTTATGCTTGAAACGTCGTTCAAGAACACCAAAGCCACTAATTGCAACGGGAGTATGGGCAAAAACCCGAGTGCTATAAATGCTATACTAAGAAAAAACACTATTTGTACTATCTTTACAATTTTCATCACTGTATATGTTATCATCCTCTCGAAAATCTTCCTGCTTTCCTTTATAGTGTCTATTATGACTCCGAGACCCGGAAGTGTTAACACTACGTTGGCAGATGCTCTTGCTATATCGGTGGCGTTTGACACCGCAATGCCCACCTGTGCCTTTTCAAGAGCAGGTGCATCATTTATGCCGTCGCCAGTCATTCCGACTGAGAATCCCCCGTTTTGTATGGCATTTACTATTGAGTACTTGTTTTCTGGCAGAACATCCGCAAATCCAGCGGCTCTGTTGACGATTGCAGATAGGACTTTGTCTGTCTTGTTCTTTATGCTGTCTATTTCTACTATTTCACCACCCATTCCTATTTCTTTTGCTATGTGCCTTGCTATGTAAACGTTATCTCCTGTAAGCATTTTTATAGACAGACCTAATCCGTTCAGTTCCTTTATCAATTGTCCAATGTTTGCTCTTGGTTTATCATATAGAGTAAGCAGGCCAGCAAGACGTTTTACAGAACCCTCTTTAATCGAAACGGCAATGGTCCGCAGTCCCCCTTTGGATAGGTTATCTGCTTCCGCATCCATCTTTTGTTTGACATCTTTGTTCAATCCTTTATTAAGATATGTTACAGATCCCTTTGATATAGTCATTTTTTTGCCCTTGTAGATGACAATCGCACTAGAACTCTTCGTATCGACGTCAAATGGGATTACCTTTTCTACCTTGTATTTCGTCGTTTTTATCCTGTGAGCTTTTGCATATTCAAGTATGGCATTGTCTATAGGATCCTGGTCTTCCTTGCGCACCGTAAGGAGTGCTAACGCAACTACATCTTCAGCCGAAAAACCGTTGTTTGGTACTGGCTCACCCAGTACAAGACGATTTTCGGTTATAGTGCCGGTCTTATCCAAGCATAGTACATTTATGGTAGAAGCCTCTTCTATTGCGGATAATTTCGTTAGAAGCACACCCTTGTCTAATAGTTTCCTTGTGCCTAATGCCATAGCTACTGTAAATGCCACCGGCAGCGCTACCGGTACAGAGCCTATCATAAGTACGAGTATGAATGGCACTACAGAAGAAAGAGGTTCTGCTATAACAAGTGCATAAATCGCAACTATAACTATAAGGAACGCATTTATGGCCATTATACGTTTTACGATTCCCATTACCGCACCCTCTATGCGAGTCTTTGTTTTCGTGTCCTTCACAAGTTCCACTATTTTACCGAAATAAGTATTCTTTCCGGTTGAAAGAACCAATGCGGTGGCTTCACCCCTTTTTATAAGCGAACCGGAAAAACAAAGTTTTCCAGTGGTCTTCGTAGAAGGCAGCGATTCACCCGTAAGTACGGATTCGTCCACCATTATTGCTTCATTATCTATTATTCTGCAGTCCGCTGGTACTATGTCGCCCGCTTTTAATCGTATTACGTCGCCTGGCACGAGATAAGTTGCCGCCGCATGTATCCACTCGCCATTTCGCAAAACTATGCTCCTTAGCGTTAGCCTCGCCTTTAATAGCTCTATAGCGCTGGTGGCATGATGTTCTTCGATAAAACCTATTATAGCGTTGAATATGAGCATTGCCAGTATTATATAAGTTATCGCATAATCTTCCAGAACATACGAAGCCACCAACGTGAATTCTAACATTACCGGTATTGGTCCGAGGAATTTTGAAAGAAACGTGATCAGCGAGCTTTTTTTCTTAGCTTTTATCTCGTTGTAACCGTATGAATCTAGCCTTACTTTTGCTTCCTTCTCGGAGAGGCCATTACGGGATGAATCGACAAGCTTGAAAGAATCTTCCAGAGGACTTTTTTCTGTTTTTTCAGTATCCATGTATAAGGAAGCGATGGCTTTCTAGAGATATAAGTATACCAGCTCAAAGTCAAAAGCACAGGGAGCAGCAAATCAAACCCAGAACATCCACTCTTTTTCACTGATTTTCCTACTTATATGCTAACTGCTAATCTGTTGTTTCTCATGACGAGAGCCAACAATATCAGCATATACAGGAAAATCATTCCCAAAATTATTATGCTGTCCATAATCTTTTCCCCACATTCTATAATATGAAAGGTCCTAGAATATAAATTTTTCTGCTTTTTATAGCCTCATTTCCTGTGGAAAAGACGGATCAATCTTTCGTATACTGCTTCGGGCACGTATTTTTTTACTGCTTCTTCCCAGCCTTTCGGACCGATAAGTCCTTTAACCACGCTGGAACTGACTTCCGAAAGTTCTTCCGGCGGTATTAGAAAAACAGTATATACTTCCGAATTAAGTGCATAGTTTATCCTGTGCATTCCTTTTTCATATTCATAGTCCTTAGAATTTCTGATTCCTCTAAGGACATAGCTCGCGCCTATGGATTTTGCATAATTTACCAGGAACTGCTTTTCAAAGGAATCTACCGTAACATTTTTATTCGTTTTAACAGCTTCTTTCAGCATTTCAAGCCTATCTCCTAAGGAGAACATTGGTTTTTTTTCGGGGTTCACGCCTACGGCCACAACTAATTCATCGAATAGTTTTGCCCCTTGGGATATCATCCAGACATGCCCGTTTGTAAGAGGATCGAAACTTCCCGCATACACGCATTTCGTCATAACAATTGTATACTGCGGTTTTAAATATAAATGTCGATTTGGAGTGGTTTCGCACGTATCTACTTTCCAGCCATCATTTCCTTAAACTTCTCCAAAGATATATCGCCGCTATTGTACGATAAGGCGCCCAGTCTCCCGATATTTTTTCTATACTTTTTCTTTCAGGCAAATTTCTAAGTCCGTAAGCTTTTTTTATGGCTTTTCTTATCCCAAGATCATCAGCTGGCAATACGTCCAACCTGCCAAGGTTTGATATAAGGAACATTTCGGCAGTCCATCTCCCTATTCCCTTTACAGCATCCAATTCGCCTATTATATCCTCGTTTTCAAGTTTGTTCATTTTTTTTAGTTCCAGAGACCCGTTCTTAATTCGTTTACAGAGATCCCTAAGGTACAATAGTTTCTGTGGAGATATTCCGGCGGATCTTAATCTTTTTCCGTTGGTTTTTAGTAGTCTTCCCGGCGATGGGAGTCTACCATCGAATAAGGATTTTAACCGTCTTATTATAGAATCTGCGGCTGAATCCGATATCTGTTGTGATATTATTGCAATAACAAGGGATTCATAAGGGTTTCCCCTATGGTAATTTTCCGACAATTTGAAAAGTTCATGGTAATCGATCCCTTTTATCAATTTTTGCATTGTTTTATCGACTTTGCACAGGTGCGAAGTTCCCATACTCCATTCTTTTATGTCGGATAAAAGCCGTTTTAAGTGTGCCATAAAAATATGAATTTTATTTAAATAATGACTTTATTAATTAAATAGTTCATGATATGCCGACAAAACGAATGATCATAATGGGGGAAACGCACGGATTTCTTGAGGACAAGCTTAATCAGGCGCGTATAATACGCAGAATAAAACCGGGATACGTACTGATGGAACAAGAGTCTTCAGATTCTGATCCAGATGAGACATACGATGCACAAAAAAGAGGCAATCAAGAGCTTCTCTTAGCGATAAAGGAAACCGGAACCGAGATCATAAGATGCGACGCACAGCTTAATAACGCGCCAGAAAATCGCTTAGCCGCAATGTTATACGTCCTTTTTAACAATGGCACGAGGGAAAAGGAGATGGGCTATATAGCTGTCAGCTACTATCAAAAGACCGACTCAAGTATCGTAGTGATAGTGGGAGAAGGCCATGCCAGACAAAAATCAAAGATATACAAGGTTTTAAGATCTGAAGGAGTCCCTTACGAAGTAGTAAGATCGATTTACAAACCCCAGAACGGCCTAGAAGAAATACTAAAAGGGTTTATTGACTCAGTTTAACGCTTTATACCCAGCATGTTAATATTATTGATATACGAGGAGTAAGTTGATGAAGCACGATATATCAGGCCGACACACACGTGAGTTTTCGCATAGGGATTACAAGACATTAAAGCACGAGCTAAACAGGAGAAACGTGCTGATACCGATATTTTTAAGCTCTGTTGCGCTCGTAGCGATAGTGTTCATTTTACAGGAATTGAACCTTTACATAACCAAAATAAGCGGTTCTTCGGCCCTGATATTTGCATCCTTTGCGAGCAGTGCTTTCACACTCCTTTTGATGCCTTATTCAAAGGCCGCAAAAAGAAAAAGATTTGTAAAGAGTTATATCATAGCGGCAGTTTTCGGTTATCTTGGTTTCCAGCTTTCAACTTACATAAATTTTTATTTTTCGTTCAGCATAGTTTTTTTCGTAGTCTCTCTTTTGTTGTTTGAGACGGACAGTGAACACCCGCCCGCATTAGGGATAGCCGCGGCGTTCCTATTGTTTGGCGTACCTGCCGAAGGGATAATAACCATAGCGCTTGGCGTAGCATTACTAGTGTTGCTTAAAACCCTTTTCCAGAGACTAGGAGTCCTTAGTAAGTCAAGCGCATTTAGAGTCAGATAACCGGATGTCTATAGCTTACGGTAACCTAAGTCGCTCAGCGTATTGAACGGCACCATATCGACCTTTGAAAGTTTAAGCTCATCATTATATTTATCGTAGTCTCCAATGTAAGCTATGGCAGAGTGTCCCTCGCAGTTTGGAAGTTTTCCTGCGATTATAAATCCATACAGTGAATAACAACTTTCGGCAAGAGAATCTCCACTTGGGTCAAAACCGCTCCTTATAACCCACGTAGACTTGTTGTGTTGCACGAAATAAATGGTGTAAGCGAGACGTGGATCATTTAGCTTTCGATCAGTAACAAACTTGCTCCTTCTTATCCTTGAATGATCTATTTCACCAATAACAGATTCCAACCTTCTCTTCCACTCTTTCTTAACGGCAGCAGTTCTTTTCGTTTCAAGCCCTAGCTTCTCTTTTAGGCCGGCTATGAATGAGTTCTCTAATTGCATTGCCATACTAAGCTTAGCTGCTATTTAAATCTTAAACTAAATAAACTGCCGTGCAGTCTATAGTGAAAGATAAGCCTGCTGTAAAATGAAAAACCACTATAGTGCCTTTAAGTAAGATTTATGTTGAAAGGATAGAAAAAACTATGATACGAGTTCGAGTATGCTGCAAAATAAACTTCTAATGTGATCCTTCATCATTTTTCTGTTTTAATAAAGAATATCCCACTCTCTATAAAGGTGAATAGCTATTATAGCATTCAAGCCGATGCTAAAAATCCCAATAAGCATAAGCGCAAGAGATAGTTCTGGAGGAGCAAGAGAAACAAAAGTAAAAGCAAGAATACCAAGGCCGAATATTATCAAGATAGCACTAAAAGGCACTGTTATGGTCAATAATCCTAATGTTAATATGCTGGAGATATCGTTTTTTTTCCACACTAAAATCGCGTCTAATATATAAAAACAGGCAACAACTATCGCCATATACGATAATGCCCTGCTAATAAGTAAGAACCCGATTTTTTGGAACAGGCTTCCCTGAAAAAGCAGCACGTCTAAAGCAAGGAAGACCCAAAATACACCCAAGAAAATCAAAGACGCTGAAAAGAGCAGGGAGCCTTTTCTTATAGTAGGTCTGTGTACTAACAGCTTAGCTTTGTTTTTTACAACAAGTGTTTTTTCTATAGTAATATAATGCGTATTGTTCATAAAACAGTTTATTTTTAGGGAAGTCGCCTACAGAGAGATTATGCGACAGCACTCGAACCAGTTACAAGAGTAACTTACTGACGCTTTTTGGTAGATGCGACTAGTTGCTACTTTATTCAAGGATATGCTATACCACGGAATGACATAACTTGATACACTAAAATAGAAAGTCATCTTATCATGCTGTTTAGTTTTTTGTACAAAACATCGTAGGTCTTTTTAGTCCTGTGTTTTCTATAGTTCTTGAGAAAGCCCATGATTGCTCGTATTCCTCTTTTCTTTATTAGAAGGCGTGTAGCTAAGTAGCTGTTTCTATAGAATTCCTTTGCATCTCCATCGCTTTCTTTTAAATCTTCTTTGGAAAAGGAGTATCTCAGATACGCGGCATTAATCTGTCCACTACATTTTTTATCTTCCAGTTCATCCATGTTCATGGCTAATCCCTCAAAAAGCCATATCGGTGTGCATGTACCCACAAAGTTCATGTAAAAGATATGATTCATCTCGTGAATCAATGTCTGTAGATAGCCAGATAGTTTGTGTGAAGTCAGTCGTTCGAATACCGAAGGTGCAAATATTACTATTATTTTTTGGTCGCTAGTGAACGCGCAATTCCATGTCTTTGTTTTATACCCTGCCTGTTTATCGAAGTCCGCACGTGAATAGACGGGCTTGATTTTAATTGCTACGTCAATCTTCCAGAATTTCTTATTTACGCCGTATGCTTTCTTGACGTACTTCTCAAATTTTTCTTTATCTCCAGCAGGAACATTCTTTGGGATATTTAGTTTGTCTTTATAACGCGTAATCATGTTTCGTATAGTAAATTTATAATTATATAATCTAAATTTTAGTTCTTAATCCTAAAGTGTACACTTTTCGGTAGATAGCACTATCCCAAAAGATTACTGCCCTCGACAGGATTTGAACCTGTGACACGCAGATTAGAAGTCTGCCGTTCTGTCCAAGCTGAACTACGAGGGCTTATACATAGATTTTTGATACGCTTACTTATTAACCTTCTTCTTTATATCGTTTTTATTATTTTTGAAGCAGATGTTGCAAACAACCTTCGATTTTCCGTCTATCTTTAGTACATTGCCTTTTATCTTATTAAGAAATGTAGTTTCTATCTCTTTTCCGCAAATCGCGCATTTCATAGGTTAAGACCGAATCTTTTCATTAATCCAGCTACTTGTCTATTACCAGCCATTTTCATTACTTGCTTAGTTTTCCTGTACTGGTCCAATAGTTCCCTGACGATTTCTTCCGGCTGCCCGCTTCCGTGAGATATCCTGCTTATCCTTTTAGAGTCTATCATCTTGGGATCTTCAAGCTCCTTTTTTGTCATTGAATCCATCACTGTTGTGAACTTACCTATATTCATCCCTTGTTTTTCTATGAGCTCCTTGGTTTTGCCGGATGCAGGCATTCCAGGGATCATGCTCGCTATTTTGTCAAGAGGCCCCATCTTCTTAGTGTTGGCGTACTGCTCATACATGTCAATTAAGTTAAAGTCCCCCTTGACTATCTTTTTTGCGCTTTCTTCGCTTATTTTCACGTTTTCTTCCTCTGCTTTCTTGAGGATGCTCTCGAGCCCGTCAAGGCCCAATAAGCGTGAAGAAAACTTCTTCGGATCAAATTCTTCTATGTCATTTATCTTTTCTCCAGCACCTATAAAAGTGACCTTTGCGCCGCTTATGTACGCTGCAGTAAGCGCACCACCGCCGTTTGCGGTTCCGTCCGTCTTGGTAAGAATTATGTTGTTTAGCCCCAAGAGATCATGAAATGCCCTTACCTGTATTCCCGCATTCTGACCGAGATCGGCGGGTATAACTAGCGTGATATTGTTCGGTTTAAGGGTGTTTTGAATGCCTTTTATTTCCTTTACAAGTTGTTCGTCAAGCGCGTCTCTTCCAGCGCTGTCCACTATTATTATGTCGTGGTTTTTGAATGTGGCTTCCGCGCCTTTTATTATATTTATAGGATCCTTTCCACCCCCGACGACCTTTACGTTTATTTGTTTTCCCAATTGAGTAAGTTGTTCAAAAGCGGCCGGCCTAAAGGTGTCTAGAGCAAGCAGAAGTACGCGGTAGCCTCGCTTTTTGTAGTAATTCGCGAGCTTCGCGGCTGTAGTAGTTTTTCCGGAACCGAAAAGACCTACCAGTAGTATCTTGTAGGGAATGGTGTTTATTTCAAGCTTTGTTTCGCCGCTTCCGAGTATGACAACAAGGTTTTCGTATATCACGTCTATGACGCGTTCTTTTGTGAAAAGGCCTTTGCCTTTGTTGGATTTTATGTCCGCTCTGACCTTTTCTATGAATTTATCGACTACGCCGGGTTCTACGTCGCCTTCTAATAGTGCGCGTTTTATGTCCTCAAGAACTTCCTCTACTTTCTCGTTACCGGTGGAGTTGAGAAGCTTTTTTATCCCTTCCTTAAGTTTATCGGCTAATGAATCGAACACCATATGGATTATACGAGAAACTACCTATTAATTGATTTATTCTTCTCTTTTTACGGTGAGAGGCAGGATCCCTTTTTCAAGTTCTTTCTTTGCTATGTCTATAAAATTATCCCTGTTCTTGTCAGCTTTAACGAGTATTGGTGCGCCAAGAGCTATCTGCAGCGCCCTGGCCCCTATCAATCTTGCCTTTTCGAACTTGTTATACTCTTCCATATAATCCTTATTTAGGCGAACTAGTTAATAAATCTTTTAATTCGCCGCCCAGATCGAACGCTTTACCGATGCAGAAATCTACTTCTTCCGGTGTAAAAAACCCTACGCCGCCTTTCTGCATGGAATTTACCGCTGTGCTCACGGCTATGCTGATTTTCGCATCCGAGGCGTTTTCCTCGAGTCTCATAGGATCCAGGAAAACGTTTTTACCTATTTTTACAAACGTGCTGCTGAACGACATTTTCTGCAGATCGAGAGGTAAACTTTCAGGTTCGCTTTCTGGCGTTCTCTTGAATTTCGCGTCAAGAAGAGCAGCTAAGGCCGCTATATTGGACGCATCCAGTAGATTTCCATCGTTGTTTAGCGCGTATATGTCTATGTACACAAAGAAAGACTTCTTTCCGGCTTCTATAACCATCTTCTTCATGTCTATCACTCTAGACTCACGTATTCCTCTGTCTGTAACACGGCCCACTTCTACTCCGTATATCAATCTGTCTTTAGGGTAGTCATCGGCCAATTCCGTAGGTTCAAAACTGACTATCAGTGATCCTTCGTCGGGCTTGTCAGGATAAGGTACGCCTTCGAGCACTTTTACGCCGGCCATAACCTTCGTCTGCCCCAATTCAACGTACGCAGAACCGTCCGCGTGGTTTATAACTTTTCTTTTTATGTTTATTGCGCGTCTTTGTACCGGTTTGCGCTGGTCAAGTCGCTCCCCTTTGTCAGCAATCTCCCTTAGGTATTCATTATTCTCTAAATTCATACTTTTTTCATCTCCGTTAAAGCTTCGCCAAGATTCTTCACCATGGCATCTGTTATCTCGCCTTTCTTTGCCATTCTTTCGACTCTATCCTCGTTTGCAGTGGTAACAGAATCGCCTTCCTTCTTGACAGCGATATCAAAAGTTACTATCTTCGAGAACTTAGGGAATATTTCCGGTTTGAATGTCAGCATACTTTCACTGCCGTTTTCCTTCTTTATGCTTATGAAGTTCTTCTCACAGTCTATGACGTACGTTTTACCCCAGTCGCCTCGTGTAGTTACCGTTATTCCTTTTACCTTGCTGCCTTCCAGTATCACTTCTTCCACGCTTCCATCGACTCTGTAAGAAGTACCGTTTAGCCTGGAAAATATCAGTCTATAAGGTTTATTCTTTATCGGACCATATCTTAGCAGCGTCTCGTTTATTTTTTGCAGCAGGTCTTTGTCCGAAACTTTGTCGAGAATCGACTCTGACAAATCCGTCAATATGGTATAACCTGCGGACTTAAGACTGTGGTGTCCTTCTATTGTCGGCATAACGGCGTTTCTTATGTCGTCAAGTTTTGACTTGTCGTCCTTACTGAAGGTTATAAATATCTTATTAACTCCTTCATAAAGAACAGCTGAATCGTTAGCACTGTTGAACTTGTCGTTTATATCCTTTTCCTGTTCAATCAATTTTGCCAGTTCTTCTTTAAGTACGGCCTCGTCCTTATTTTCGGCGCCTTGTATCCACAGGATGCCCCAGTCCTTAAGATTAAGACCCTTAGCTATCTCGTAAAGCTTGTCCCTGCCTTCATGGGATCGTATGCCTTTACTCATCTTCGTGAAACCATTCTTTATTATTATCAGGTTGTCACCGAATATCCTTATCTGGGTGGAAAGCATCGTCTTGCCATCATAAGTCCCCTTTGACTGTACTAGTATCTTCGAACCGGGCTTAACATAACCCCAGAAATTCCTAAGATCGAGTACTCCTTCTTCTCCGTTTCCAAGAGATATAATTATCGATTTTGACTTTTGATCCGTGTTGTTTATTATTCCACAGTATATCTTGCCTATGTCTTCCCTGTAGAAGACGCTGTTTGGCAGTTTTTGTTTTAAGTATTCAACGAGTTTCAGAACGTCGTTACCGTACAGATACACACCTTCCTTTGATTCTATATCTTCTACCGTGACGTCCGGCTCGGATTCCTCCGTTATTTTTAATGCGTTCTTTATAGCATCGGCAGCCTGTGTGACCTCAAAGCCACCATCAAGCATTAATTTTATAAGAGCTGTCGAATATATTCCCCTAACTTTTACTTTCATTTGAAAACCTCCGTTTAAGAGCTTCTTTCTCTATTTCGTATATTTTTAAGGCACCGACTTTGCCTACTTCTATTACTTTTTTCATGTCCTCTCTACTTACTGCACCATCAAGTTGCAGCAGCACTATCTCGTTTTTAGAGGGCAGAAAAGCTATTGGTACGTCAGTAGTGCCTCCTTCATAGTCCTCTTCTTCCTTCGTAAGGTCAAGAACTACGGAATCGCCAACAGTACCTGCAGCAACGGCTGCAATCAAGTCCCTCATTGGCAAACCTGCATCTGCACATGCCATAGAAGCCGCAGTCAGACTAGCACATCTTGTGCCTGCGTCTGCCTGAGTCACGTAAACGTAAACGCCTATCATGGACTTAGGGAATTCCTCGACCATTACCGCTCTGTTAAGTGCATTTGTTATTACCTCGCCTATCTCCATATCACGGCGATCCACGCCAGGTTTAGCACGATCCGGTACGGAGAAGGACATCATGTCATATTTGCACATTATTACTGCTCTGTCCAGCTTCTCAAGATGTTTTGGCTTAACTTCCGTCGGGCCGTAAACCGCAGCTATCGCTTCGGTATTTCCTATGCGAAATCTTGCGCTGCCGTCGGCATTCGGTATTATGCCAGTTTCAGCCTCAATAGGCCTTAATTCATCGAATTTTCTTTTATCAAACCTTTCTTCATACATAATGCAACAACTCCTTTACCCTGTTTACAAGGTCTGGATCGTAATACTTGTCGTTGACCAGGTTTATAGCCATCAACGCAAGATCCACCTGTTCTTTCGGTCCATTAACCCATATTATACCATTTTGTCCGACTATTATGTCGCACTTCGTGGCATCTTTTATAGTGTTTATCATAGAACCCTCTTTTCCTATCAGTCTAGGTATCTTCGTAGGATCTATCTTTGCTATCATCTTACTTGGCAATTTTGTGTATCTTGGCGTTCTCATCCCAAGATCTACGGTTCTGTTCGTGGTTACGCGCTCTATCTTTGCATAAACCAGATCATCGACATCCATTATCGAAGCCAAATCCCCCGGTGCGACTCTGAAGCCCACATCCCTTATGTCTATCCTTGTGGAATATGGCACGTCGATGTTAACAGTCCAGTATTTGTCGCTGACTTCGACTATCTTACCTATTATGTCGTCGCCTTCTTCAGGTACATATTTACCAGAAAGAGGTCTTATGTTTATTATATTCCCATTCATGGACACCATACCGAAGTATTTCGAGAAAACTTTCTCCTGTTCCATGTACGTTCCCTCACCGCCGATTCCGCCTTCAGCCAGAAGCTCTCCCGGCGTCACTATATCATAGTTCTTAAATTGCGTCATATTTCATTTCATCTCCTTTATGTTTACGTTACCATGCGTTATCCCTTTAAGTTTGCTAACGAGTTCGTCCTTGTTGCCTGCTTTTACGGAAAAATAAGCCGTAACGTTGCTGTCGTTTCTTTCGCTCGATTTGAGCGATCCGAGTCTTTTTATAACTGACAGAGCATCATTTGCGTACAATGCAGTGGTTTCCGCTACAAAACTAAGTTCACCTATTTTTAGCGGAAGCGTTTTCTTTAATTTTTCTACTATTTCGATTTCTTGCTCCTTTTCCGGCTTGTTCAAATCAAAATTATAATGTACGTTTTCCATTGCCAGTTCTATTCTTTTTCTGGGAATAGGAATATTGGTAGTGGAATCTATAGCCATAGAAGTTATCTCGTCTATTATCCTGTTTTTAAGCAAAGATACCTGTTTGTCGCGGTATGAGCTGCTCAGCTGTATTTCACCGCGCTTAACTATTTCTCCCGCTATTTTATATATGTCGTCGGTATCGAAGTACCTGTTCAAATCCCCAGCAACATCACCCTTTCTCGCGTCCCTAAAGACTTTTTCGACCAGGAGCGCAGAATTAACGTCATTGCTCTTACCGTTCTTTATGAGCATCGCTTTTTCGCAATCTACCCAAATTTCGAACTTTTTGTCCTTTATCTGCAGTTTCGCCAATACTCTATCTTCCATTATTTAATTACAATTTTTTGGAGCTGATTATAAGTACTTACCTACTTCTTCTTTACCGAGTTTTTTAAAGCCGCTTTTATCTACAACGGCTATTTCGAATCTATCGGCACTAAGTTTTATACTACCTGATTTCAGTGCTTTTATGGCGAGAGCTATAAGCGAGTCACTGTCCATATTTTCCTTGAAACCAGCTTCAAGATGTTTGTTTATTTCAACTGAATTTTCACCTATCGCTATCGCCTTGTACTGGAAGAATATACCGCTAGGTTCAAGCATGAATAGCACGGGTTTTTCGCTCCTTAAACCTCCGAAGAGTATGCTTACTCCGAAAGGCCTTGCCCCGCCCCATTGGGTATAACTTTGCATTTCAGTACTTATGTCTTTTATGACCATCAATATATCCATCTCGTTGTATGTCATCCTATCCCGTTGCGCGCCTAACTGGGCCTTTTCTATCAGTACTCTACCATCAGCTATCATCCCTGAAATTGCGGCACCTATATTCTGGTCTATTTTAAATATTTTTTCTATACTTTCCGGCACTATTAGTTTTTCCACTTCCGGCAGCCTTTTGTCGGCTACAAAAACCACACTATCCTTGCCGACCAACCCTATGGTAGCAGAACCTTGTGAAACCGTCTTTCTTGCGTATTCTACTTGTAAAAGCCTTCCATCCGGGCTGAACAGTGTTATAGCCCTATCATAGCCCATTATGTCATTTTGCATCTGATCCATACGTATTTAGCCTCTTTTTGGTACGCTTTAGCGTACCACTTATTCCTAATGTAAGTACGTCTCTTGAAAAGACTCTCTTCATTAACGATAATGTAAATATTACATCGTATTTATACCTATTGTTTACGCTTATTATGCCCGTATACGCGTCATCGGAAATCGAATAAACGTCCTTTATTATCTTCACGTTCGCCCGTATTACCAGTAATGGGTAGAATTTGTTTATCGTTGAATAAACGCTGTTTGAAAATTCGTCCTGACTACTTACCCCTGTTATGCGCAGTATTATATAGCGTCGTTTATATCTCATATTTTGAGAGTCTAGCCTATATCAAAGTGATACATTGCGTATACAGACAATATCGATACCGCAAGCGCGGCGGCAGTTAACAATATTGGATCGGCTTTTGTAACGAATATAGTATCAATCCAGCTGTAAATCATAGCCACCATTCCGATGAATATTACTGCACCAATAGTGCTTAATTCAAATAGCCTCTCTAGTTTTGGCAATTCCATTGATAGTTTCTGTTGCACGGCTATTTAAACTTTTTCAACAGGTAACATAAATTAATTCTAAACTTCAATCGATGTTGAATTCAGTTAGACTGCATACTTAATAAAAAGATATTATATACACTCTGTTTTTAACAATAAGCAAAGGCATAAATAGCTTGGATAGACAGCACATTTATGGTAGGCACAACGCTTAAGAGATACGGGCTGGAGAGCGTGGCAAAGATATTCATAGTTTTCGGATTGCTGCTTGTTCTTTTTTCCTGGCTCGCAGGTGTCTATTATTTCGAATCAATAGGCAAGATCACGCTGTTAATAGCGCCTTTAGTATTCACATGCGTTTCGGCGCTGTTGCTTTTGATGATTCGATATAGATACATGCTATTCGAAAGATACCCATATCTTATGACGCTTCCTTCATTGTTCTACCGCATTGGAGAACGAAAAGGTAAAAATCAGAGTATTGCGTTCAGCATGATATTCACTGTGCACGCGTTTGTAATTGCAGTCATAGGGTTCTTGAGTCTGCTTTTGACGGTCATGGTAGGTTCCAGCATTAAGAGCGACGTCGCATCTCCGCTTCTATATGTATATCTGGCGACAGCAGTAATCTTGGTCATAGCAGTCTTGTTGCAGTACCGTAGAATTTACATTAGGTTTGTTAAGTAAAATTACAAGCAGCTTCTGTACTATAACTATATATAGTTCCCTACGCAGCTCACATCGATAGGTAGTTTCGTCAGTTTCACGCATTGTTTCAAGATTGCAGTTGCGTTTTTATCTCAATATGCTGTATTGAAGATTTATGAATTATTTTTAGATTAGGGTATATCTTTGCCAGTCTAAGTGTGCTGTAATCTCCAAGCTTTACGTTTTCCCCAAGCACTGAATTTTCCACAAAAGAACCCTTGCCTATTTCGCATCCGAAATCCAAGAAACTGCTCTTTAAAGTGGAATCTGATTTTACCCTCGATTCAAAAACAACGCTGCCATCAACAACAGCACCTTTTTCAACAACAGTATCCCCATATAGGGCACTATTTCTTACTATTGCACCTTCTTCTACAACTACATTATCATCTATCCAAAAACCGTCTTTAAGTTCCCCCTTAAAAATTGCCTTTTCAGACAGAAATTGTTTGCCATTCAACATGTCAGTTTGCGCTTCTAAATATGAGCTAACCTTCCCTATATCAGTGAATTTGTTAGGATTTACGTACCCGAATATTTTAAGCCCCTTATTAAGGAGATCAGGAAAGATGCTTCCCGTAGAATCATAAAATTCATTACTGATAGACTCCATTACACTGTTTTTGAATACATATATGCCGGCCGATGCATAAGAAGCACCAGCGTAATTTGATGATTTCTCACGAAAATCAAGCACTCTTCCGGAAGATGATATTTTAACGGCGCCGTATTCACTACAGTCTTTTACCTTGGACAGCACAAGAGTGACATCAGATCCTTTCTTATAATGAAATTCTATAAGCCGTTTATAATCGACTGAAATTATGTTATCTCCCAAAACAACAATGAAATCATCTTTCATGTCCGAATATATAGCAGCATTCTTTATCGCTTTTACACCACCTAGCCGCTCATTTTCTATAATATATCTTATTTCACAGCCAAAATCCGAACCGTCGTCAAAATAATGGCTTATCGACTGAAAACGCCTGTTAGTCGATATAATAATATCCTTTATCCCCTGCTCTGCGAGAGAGGATATTATATGCTGCAAAATAGGCTTCCCAAGGAGCTTTATCATGTGTTTAGGCTTATTTACGGTTATTGGCAGCAAGCGGGTCCCGTAACCTCCCGCAAGTATCAGCGCTTCCATCTAATCTTTGAATAGTCCTTTGTAGATTTTGCCAAGACCAGCAGGTGAAAGATTAAATATCACCGTCTTTATGACGGTCATCTCCTCTAGACTATAGCCAACGCCTTCTTTGCCTTGGCCAGAATTTTTTACACCGCCGAATGGAAAGTACGCAGTGCCATGAGAAGGAGCAGCGTTAAGTGTGACGTTGCCTACTTGAAGACTCTTCATTATTTTCCATGCCGAATAGAAATTCTGAGTAAACACACACGAATCCAAGCCGTACTGTGATTTATTTGCTATAGATATTGCCTCTTCCTCGCTACTGCATGTTATGACCGTTATTACGGGCCCGAACGTTTCCTCTTCAGCTATTCGTGAATCAAGTGGAACATCAGTCAACAGGGTGGGTTCATAATATGCCCTATCGAACTTACCGCCAGCAACAAGCTTTGCACCATGCTTTAAAGCATCCTTTATAAGACCATCAATCCTTATCGCTGACTTTTCGTTTATTACAGGTCCCATACTTACTTTATTGTCATCCGATGGATTGCCCAAAGTGTAATCTTTTAGATGGGCCACCAACTTCTTTTCTAATGCGTCCTTCGCCTTTTTTACGACAAGTATACGACTTATTGCGTCGCAGCGCTGGCCTGACAATTCAAGTGAGCCTTTTACACACTCCTTTGCCGCAAGTTCTATATCAGCATCCTCCAATACGATTGCAGTGCCCTTTCCCCCCAGCTCCAAGTGCAGTTTCTTCAGGCCTGCAGTTTGCGATATTTCCTTACCTACAGAAGTGCTTCCCGTAAAACTTATCATGTTTATGTCATCATTTCTTATGAGATACTTGCCAGCAGTCTCTCCATCGCAAGTGACTACCTGCAGCGTACCGGATGGGACACCGCATTTTCTGAATATTTCTGCGCACATAAGGAAAGCCACTGGATCTGCACTTGGCGGTTTTAGAACCACCGAATTTCCAGCCAATAACGCAGGTACTATCTTTGCCACGCTTGTATACACGGGGTAATTAAACGGAGATACGCCCAATACGACGCCTATCGGTTCTCTTATTACCAATGCCATCTTTTGCGATGTATCGCTCGACCAGTCTCCTGGCAAATATTCACCATACACCTTTTTTGAATCTTCCATACTTAGTCGCATTCTTTCCAATGCAGCGTTTATTTCTCCTCTTGCGCTATTTATAGACTTACCGGATTCATTTACAAGTATATTAACCAATTCATCAACATGCTTTCCAAGTTCAAGTCTTATAGAATTTATTAGCTCTAATCTATCTATCGCCGCCATATCCCTTATCTTCGATTGATTTGCCTTTGCAGATGACACTGCCTTTTTCAGTTCTTCTTCGTTTGCAGACGAGATCTCAGCTATCTTTTTGCCGTCTAAGGGTGAGATCAAGTCACAGCCATTCTTTGTGTCAATCCATTTTCCGTCCACCAAAACTTTAAACTTTGGTACTTCAGCGTCATTATAAATTTCAGAGAAATACTTAGAAAGTGAGATTTTTGCCATACTATAAATAAAGCACCCAAAAGTATTAATTCTTAATCGCTAAGACAGCATTAAGGTTAGCAATTATTTAATTGCGAATGGACATCCGATAATATGAGAAACACGTATCTGCTATTAGCTGTTTCGATAGTTATAGCGGCAGCAGCGACGTTATATCCCTACAAACAGGTTTCTGTAGCCGATGGGACGATCTTTCTGACTGTTATCGGCGTCACTTATGGCCTTATATCAGCATTTTCTATAAACAACGCGGACAAGTGCCTGGACCAGCTCAGGGACTCGTTCGCACATGAGGCAAGTTCTTTGCGTGCGATATTCTTGATGTCCAGAAAGCTAAAAGACAACTCTATAAAGAAAAAGATAAAACATCTTTTGGAAGATTATTGCAAAGATACAATAAATTTAGATATAAAGGAATATGAGAACGGCGTATCAGCGCATGAAAAATTCAACGATCTTGCTAACGCAGTATTTGAGACAAAATCCAAGATGGATTCGGACAATCGGCTTCTCACAAGCATGACACAGGAATTAGTCAAAGCTTCCTCATTAAGAGACGAGCAGATCGTTTTAGCTAGGGACAGATTACCCGCCACACAATGGGCGCTGGAGCTGTTCCTATCTATAGTCTTGATAAGCGGATTATCTATGACAAATTTTCAGGATTCCATGTCTCACATATTCGTCTTCATGCTCAATCTGTCTGTCTTGGTAATACTGGTTGTGATATATAAGCTCGATTCGGTTACAGATTTTGAGGAAGAAGTATCAAATGAACCGTACCGTAGCTTACTTAGACTGATTCAGCATACAGGGATGTAGGCTTACAAAATGTCCATCATAATCCATAATCACATAATTTACTATGCTTAGTACGATGTTAAGCGTATCAGGACTTCTTCGAATCTAAGCCCACACGGCTTTTTTCGCGCCTTTTTCATCCCCATTTATAATGGCATCCAGCTCTTCGTTCATTAGTTCGAGAGAGCTGTAATCGTTTCTTACACACTTGTGAATTTCGTAATACATAGCTTCAAACCAGGGGTCTATGAGTTTCACCTGTAAATCTACAGACGCAATCATTACGTTTGGAGGCCATAAGTCTCCGTGATAAACTCTCGCGCTTTTTAGCGCGTAAACAGCACAATTAAGTTCCTGCCGTATTTTAAGCAGGCCATCGACATTTATTTTATTTTTTTTGTTTTCGCCGGATTTGGCGTCATAATATTCAAAATACACGGTGCCGTCACTGGATATTTTCCCTCTCAGAATGTCGCATAATCTATATCCATCTATAAACTCCATGATATAACCATATAACCCTTGCGCAGTTTTCGTCAACGCATACACTTTCGGCGAAGCTTCAGGTATTAACTGATTTACATCATAAGCCCTTATGGCTTCCCTTTCCAAATGACCTGACAGGATATTCCCGCTTTCGCCGCTTCTTTTCCAAAATAGTCCATAAGATTGAAGTTCAGCGTCAGATAGCCTTTCTAATCCGGACACTATGCCTGCGTTCAATAATGGCAGGCCGGGTTTGACCAGACTTATATTTCGGACTATGTTTTCTGGCGTTGCGCTTGATAAAAGTTCTGCAAGAGGACCACCAATCCCTTTTTCCGATAAAAGTCTTTCTAGTCTCATAATGTTTTTTATTAGATGTTTTTGACTATTAATAGGTTTAAGCGATGTTTTACGTTAAAATTACTCATAGCCGTTAAGCGCATGCTGGCAGCCAATGCTATTTAAGCCACAGAACTAATAGTTTAAGATGGCATTTCAATTTTTTAACATAATTTTTGATGGTCTGCTGTCAGGTTTGCTGTTATCTTTCTTATTAGGCCTTCTGCACGGCATAACTCCCGATGAACACACCTGGCCCATAACGTTTTCTTATGCTATAGGGAGCTATTCCACAAAAAAAGGCGCTGAAGTTGGTCTTATATTCTCGTCAGGTTTTACTCTCCAGCGTGCGATAATGTCCGAAATTTTTTATCTTATATTTAACGATGCGCTTGGAGGAATAAGCAACATAGTGGAATCTGCAGCTTTTTTCGCTTTAGTCTATATACTTGTCAGTTTTTTCATGGCGATTGCGGGTTATTACATAAAATACGGCAGATGGGTTCCGCACTTAAACTTTGACAGGTTCATAGGTAAGGGATTAAATAATCGTTTTAAACACGAATCAGAGGATTTTTACGCTAAAAATGTGTCCCCGTGGATGGCTTTAGTCCACGGACTGATAGCTGGGTTCGGGATGGGAGCGTTTGCACTTATAACTTTTACAGTTATCGCACCAAACATGCCAAATGCATATTTGGGCTTTATGCCCGGATTATTCTACGGTCTAGGAACGATGGCAATGCAGATAATTTTCGGTGCGACGTTTGGCGCCTCTATGCTCAAGATAAAGAAACTTACGAGCAGAGGTCTAGAATTTCTTGCACATTTTATGTCGTCTTACGTGCTCTTGTACGGTGGTATAGTATTCATGCTGGCCGGTATATCCAGCTTTGTCTTTCCTGTGCTACTGAACGCAGGCGTCTCTACGGGTATACCGGTATATAATCTTAATTCTTTCAATCTTGGCTTCGTATTAGTCATTATAACGGTTGGAATAATAGGGTTAGCAGCCTATCTGAAAGGTATAAAGATTGCAAAATCCATAAAAAACGGGAAACGCGCGCCTTTTTAGACAAAGACTGCGAACAATAAATGTTCACTTACATAAAGATAAAGTGAAAAATTAAACCGTCTTCTGGCGATGGAAAAATTGTTAATATGGTAGATGATGACGAGCTTATTATTGAGGCTTTTGCAACAAAGGGAATAGAATTCGTTGCGGAAAGGGAAATAAGACGGGCATTTCCGGAAGTCAACATAGAACATAAGTTGGACAAGCGCATAATTTTTCGTTTAAAAGCTGCAAGCTTGAAAGAGCTTTTTAAACTTAGAACAGTGGACGACGTCCAATTGATGCTAAAAGAATTCAGCGACGTAAAAGGACTTGATGAGCAGTTTATACTGGACAACGCGCCTTTATATGAAATTGAACGTGCGGTTAAAACAATTGAAAAACTGCGCCCATTAAACAAAACTTTCTCTTTAACATTGTCAAAATATAAGAACTCCGAAATTGATCTGAATTCTCTGCAACAAAAATTTAGTGAAAAGATCGCTGATTCATTTAAGATTGCGTATACCGAGCGCGACCATAAAAATTTCGACCTGCGCGTGCATATAGAAGCCTCGAACCTATTTTTTTCCTGCAGGATTCCACGCAATAGCTTGTATTCAAGACAGTATAAACTCTGCAAAAGAAAAGGCTCTCTGAAATCAACGATAGCAGCTTCACTTTGCATGCTGTTAGATTCACAAAAAGGAAAAAGACTGGTGGATAATTTTTGTGGGAGCGGTACCATACTTTGTGAAGCCGCATTGCAGGGCCTAGAACCGTTTGGTGGGGATATAGATGAAGACAGTGTAGAATGCGCCCAGACCAACATGCGCAGTTTGTCGAAAGAATGCGTAAAAAACATAAAGCATCTTGACGCAATGGCGACAAGGTGGCCGAATAATTATTTTGATTATGCGGTTTCAAATTATCCTTGGGGCAAACAGATACAATTAAAAGGTATGGTCAAAATGTATGAAAATTCCATTCGCGAGTATGCGAGGATAATTAAAAAAGACGGAAAGATGGTGTTGCTCGGGGTTAATCCAGATCTAATCATAAAAGACGTAAAAAAGTATTTTCCCGGTCATTCTATAGAAAAATTTAAGATAGGCTTTTTAGGACAAACCCCTTGGATAGTGTACGTCCATCCAAAATAAGTAATATTTAATTATAAATTATACTTTCAGTAATAACAACACATTTTGGCGGTTTTTTCAGTTTTGAAGTCTTCTTATGTATGCATATGTGCTTCTTTTGAATCCGAGCTTATTATACAGTTTTATTGCCGATTTGTTTTTATCATTTGTTAGTATTATCACCGATTCAGCGCCAAGCGTTCTTAATCTCTCAATCATTTCTTTTATTAACGCAGATGCAATACCTAATTTTCTGAATGGTGGAGCAACATAAAGCTCTTCAATAGTTCCATACGTAAAATCTGCGTAAGTTATAAGAAGACCTAATGCAAAACCCGTTAGCTCCTTATTTTCTTCAGAGATTAAAATCAGGTCTTTCATTTATTAGCGTTGGCATTTCATATCAGTAAAAGGTATAAATATCTGTAATCTTCTTCATATGATTCATGGTACCATCACCTGATAAACATACTTTGGAAGGCATAATAGAAAAAGTACTTTTTAAAACTCATGAAAAATTGGGCTCTACAACGACCATAAAATTCGAAAGCCAAGTAGGGGTTGCATACATCAAGGATATTCGCGGCACCCTCCCTTTTGTTGTCGGCAATAAAGTAAGGGTTTCTTATACATATGAAAGAGACGGTGATGTGTTCCTACCAATAATAGATACTATAGATATGTACAGTAAAGATGGCGTACACCAGTTTAAAATCGATGAAATAGCTCCTTCCACTCCCCTGATTGCAGACATAGGGCGTCTCTACTCTAAACCCCTACAATTACCGCGTTCAGAGTAGAACGCTGTAAATAGCTTAAAGATGCAACTACAATAGACATTCGCTATGGAAAGTACACACAATACAAAATTCGAACTTTGGATGCCAAAGGACAACCGTGCCTACCTTTTTGATTCTTTTTTTGAAGCGTCTTTCCCGCAAAAACTACTTGCCGATTATAAATCACATTGTAAAAGAGGATGTGAACTTGGTTTGGAAGAGATAATCAAAGGAATAAGTGCTAATCAGCCGGCAGAGAAACTCATACCAGCTATAAACGATAGAATAGAGAAGATTGACCATAGAGATGCGTCTATTTTTGCGGTTTCTTTTAAACCGAAAACTTATGGTGATGAACCTACGACTATAAATTGTTTAGGCCATGCCACCGTTTTGGTCTGTTCGCTGGAAAAAACTTGGGCGATATGACATATTAGCGGATATAAAAGTGAAAACCTCGTCGGATCACGTTTGGCTGTTTTATGATGGCGAGAGAAAATTTGATATTAATGGTTCTGGAGAATCTATATTAAGACCTTTGGAATCTCTACTTATTGGAAATTTAAACGCATGTGCGCAGAATTTGGCATCTATGGAAACGACTGGAGATGATGAAGCACAAAAGAAAGACATAATTAAAGAAGCCCAAAAGAAGGCTGAAGAATCTCTCTCTATCGACCCAAACGAACCGTACTCTCTTGATGTAGCTGGAAAATTGTTCTGGCTTCAAGCAAAAGCAGAAAAAAATTTGGTATTTTACAATGCTGGCGTAGAATGCTTAGAGAAAGAATTCGAATCTAAAGGTCTGACATCATCGATAAGGTTATCACTTTTAGCAGAGCTTATACAAATACGAAGCGAACGTGATAGTCTGGCAAATCAATATATTTAGATATACCGATTTCTTCTCTTTAACTTTAAAGTGTAAATTTTTAGTAAAAACAACAATCTTAATTCTAAGATAGCAAAGTAATTAGTTGACTAACAACGATACTAAAGCTTATAGACATTACAAATTTATTTTATACTCTATTTTATGTGTATAATTACTGCCTTATCATATAAAGGGTTACAAAACGTCAGCGCACTAATGTAAAGTCTGGATTATACCAGGGGTGCCTTTAAAACACCAAGCAAAACCCACAATGACGCAGCGACAGCTTCCGAAATAAGAAATGGCACCAAAACGGCTTCGATGCCGGCTATGACACCGTGAGACTTTCCGCGAAAGTCTATCATTGTAATAGGTATAAAGACTATAACGGAATAAACTATCCATACCACAGGAAGTTCTATAAAAATGGAAAAAGGATTGTGAAGAAAAGCGCCTGATACAAATATCTCGTACAGTACGCCTGTAAAGGCAGAATACAGGACTGCTTCTGGTGGTGAGAATGCAAATTTTCTGCTCACCCATAATTTCCACATGACCAGCCAAGTTAACCATGTTGCATCAATAAAAACAAGATCCACCCACAGAACTGGTTGTGCAAGCGTTCCACCCAAAATATACACTAAGTATTCCTCTACCGACGATATAATTATTACTATGATAGAGAACCCGACTATGTTGTCTATTAATGAACCTTTAATTATGTCACGTATTCGTTCTCTAAAAAGCCATGAGGCACCGCCGAATACAACGCACCAAACAATCGCAAAATAAACAGAACTCCAGGAGCCTATAGAAGCGAGCACGGCAATAGATAAAACGAACCAAGCAAAAATAAATCTCCAGTACCACGCAACCGCTGAGAATTTTACCAATATTTTAAACATATAAACCGATTTGACAGCCGCATAGCGGTATGTGTTATCTTGTTGTTATATCTTATTTAGACTTAGTATAATTTATAAAGAACACTACTTTCAGAAGACGTTACATAAAAATTTATTTCTGCAGTGCCATAGCCAACACAAGCCCGATAATAATCACGATCATGGCTTATTTTGCGTACAAAGAAAAATTGACGAAACTACAGGTATCCGGACTGTTATTGGCCGTCATCGGTGCAGTCATCATAAACCTGCTCTGATTGAAAAACAGGTTCTAGATCTGCAGCGACCTTATTTGAATCCTGGTTTCCTTGAAACGTAATCATACAGTTTTAATATGTTTCTTGGCTCGGACACAAGGTATCTCCGCCAGTAAGGCATAAGCTTCAGCTTTGTTGTCCGTAATTCCGGGTGCCCGAAGAAAGGAGGATACCTTCCGGTGTTCAGCCTGACTCTAAGCTCCTCGTCCACTGCCAGTTCAAGCAGTGCGTGGCCGACATCGTTCCTAGGCAGCTTTGAGTGTAGGATCTCGTGCCATATATAAATAACGGAATAATTCTTGAAGTCCTCGTTGTGGCCGTAAGCGATCTCGTTGTCGCCGAGATATAATCCGTTCTTCAGGGACGGGTGGGTTATATACACCGTGTATGTCGTATCGAACTCGAGACCTGTGATTTCAGACATGGCGTGACTGGTTAACCTGCTTTTTTTCTCCCAGGTTTCCCGGCAGAAGTTCATGTACACCTCGGTCTGTTTTAATATCTTTTTGAATCGCTGATTTTTCTTTATGGCGTCCATGTACGACGGCAGGCCGAGGATCGCTTTGTTCAGGACCATGCTACTAGGCCTACCGGGCCAGACGGCGGGCTTGTCCGCACCAGACAAGAGCAAATATGATTCTTTGGATTTTTCCCAAGCATAATCCTGTAATTCAATGATGTCGTGATTGAATTTTTTTGACGAAAACCCTATTGTGGCGGGCGTGTTGTACAAAACGTACGCTAGGAGGTAGTTTTGATCTATCACAAACCTGACGTTAGGCACGCTTGCACTCTTCTGCTCGTTACCCATATTAATAATATTGAAACTACAGTTTTAAACTTTGTAAAAAGTAGTGCCATTTCTTTGAGATAGCATTATCCCCAGATAAAACTGCCGGGATAATGCTATCTCCTCAAAATGAGACTAAAAGTTGTAAAGATTACAAGCTAGGTTTTTTATTATTGTATTTTTGTTCAATTACGCTTAAAAACGAATAATAACATATTATAAAGTAAATATGGCAGAAAAGCAAGTTAAAAGAGTCTTAAATCGACGCGTAGACGATAGACACTTTAAAAATAATTCGTCCGGTAGTAAGAGTCGAGCTTCGCTCTTAAAGAAAGTAAATACTGGCGGGCAATTTCCGACAAAAACATCTGGCCAAGTAACAGAATTCGAATTTTTAGCTGGGTTTTATATGCTAGCCCCTATTTTAGTGATATTACTAATTGCATTTACGCAGTTTATCGGGTTTGTAATTTTGATTATATGTTTTATCATCATCCTTATTGTTACAAAGAAAAAGTATTCCTTAATTGTATCGATTTCATTTATATTTTGCAGCGTTCTTCTTGGACTTGCTACATTGTATTCAGCGACAAATTCAAACAATTCAATTTATACAAATTTTACGATTCCACTTTACATTGCGCTTGGGGCTACATCTTTTGTCCTTTACATAGAATATGTCATAAAAGACTTGAACGAGTTTTATAAACTGAAAGGACCCATTGCAATCCTAAAATGGAACGAGTCTATCAAGGACTATTTATTTTCGAAATATTTCCGTAAAAAAGGTCGCTAGATAATTAGACTACCAAAATTAACCAACGGTTTTAAGACTCTATTTTTTAAGTGTTTTCTTCCACCTATAAAACGTTGCTCTAGACACACCGTGCGCTATAGCCCAGTCCAACCCCTTCTCCACAACTTCCTTTTTAAGGACCTCTTTACTCCGATATGTGACTACGCTGATTGATTCAAGACCGCTCAAGTTATGTTCAATTTTGTTAGCCTCTTTTCCGATGTAGAGTATGTTATTTGCGAAGACATGCCGTCTGTCCAGTAAACCAATCTTGTCGGTATCATCGAACTTTGCCTCGGGATGTTTTATATAGTCTAAAAGCACTTCGCTTAACGGTAACCAGTATTCCGGACCGTTATAGATCTTTCCAGTCTTATAGTCTATGAAGTCTCCATAGACCGCGCTTTGCGTATCTTTCGAATACGGTGCTATCGGTTTAATGTTTTTATTGGTTCCAAAGCCTATCAGGAAGAAGTTAAACGGCTTTATTGTAGCTTCTGGATGCTTCTTGTTATACTTAGCGAACCTTTTGAGGAGACTCGGGCTAGAGACGATAAACTGGGAAACAGCGTAATAATCTTTGTACTCCTCTATAAAATTATCTAGAGTAATCTGACCATAATGAAGTTTAAGAATATCGAGCCATATCCTTTTCTGCCATTTGGTTTCCTTGTCTCCGAATGGATTCATCAAATGGCCCAGACCGTGCAGAGAATAGTTCTCATCGTCCTCTGATTCGTCTATTACGAACTCTCCGTTCTCGATTCGATATAGAACGTATCTTTTGGCGCTTATACCGTAAAACCATACGTCGGTTTCCTCTTCTTTCAGTAGAGAGTCTACGTTAGAATACGGATTCAGAGGGTCAAAGAACGCCTTTATTTCTTTCGTATACCTCGGAGGTACGAACATGCTGTCCGTGTCGCAATAAACTATATTTTCTCCGTGCTTCTGGAGTATGCAATCTCCGATACCCAACAGTAGTTTGGAGCCGCCGGTTATCAGCGTTGCTATTATAGGGTCGAACGATTTTCCAGGCTTTTCGAATCGGTTCTTGTCGTCAAATACCTCGCTTCCGTATACCTCCAGTTCCTCGTCATAGTCTTCTGGATTCATCTCTATGAAAATCCCGTAGCTCGTGGCGTTTGCCAGAATCTTTATTGCACGTTGTACAGAATCCAGTCTTTCATATTCCATGCTGCCCTTTTTCTCCTTATCGCGCAATCGTTGTATTTCCTGTCGTTTCTCTATAAGCACTTTGAACAGGTTGTCTTTTGATGGGTCTATCGTAACTCCTAATACGTCCGTAGATTTCAGTGTCTTTTGCTTTCCTACTGCATCGAATCGGATGGCCTTTACGATTTTCGGTGTCTTTCCTGTGAGCAGTTTCGATAGCACTATCTCACCCAGCGTATAATATACTGGCCGTGTCGAAGTAAGGTAATTGAACCCTACTGTAAAGGTGTCTTTGTTATATCTGGCCCTTACTGATAACAAATCGTCGTTAGGAATTATTTTCACGATTACGTTTAGCCGTTTCCACGTCTCTAGTTTCCTTAGGTCTTCGAGAGTCACGCTCTCTACAAAATGTATAATTGCGTCGGTATCTTCGCGGTATTCTATTCTTTCAGCCGTTACAAAGTCCCATAGGCCGAGTAGTATGAACATCGTCGGGTACATAGACTTGAAGTCCAATACCGACACCTTTACAGGCTCTTTCCTTACACGGCATTCGCATCGGCCGCCATAATAGGTCTGCATTACATATCCGAGTAATTCGGGAGGAAAATTAGGATTCGTGGCGCCAAACGAGTTTATGCCTAACTTTTCGAGACAGAATTTTCCGATTGTCGCGGATGAGTAGATCTCGTTTAAAGGTATCGGCAAGGAGTACTTCTCGAACTCTTCCCTTAGCCGCGTAAATAGCTCGGCCGTAGCTAGAGTGTCGTTTATGTTGTATTCTATATATTTTCGATTGATTTTACCGTGTTCTTTGGTCTCAAGTTTATGATAAGCCTTATTGAACATCTCACACGCACGTTTTAGATTTAGGTGTTTCTTATCCGTCAAAGTAACACCTAAGGTCTTCAAATCCACAAAGAAGCCGGGCTTGTGTTCGTAGCTCGTAGACCTGAAGTTAATGAAAGCTTGACTGGAACTGTTGTGTTTTATGCGTATCGGTGGAAACTTTCGTTCATAGTGTAGCTTCAGAGCAAATCCTCCGCGCATGCCTCTCTTTGAAGGCACTGGGTTAAATGTCGAAAGCCTGGGTAAATCAAAGGGCAAATTAAACCCTATGCAAGGAATTTGTCTTTTGTATACGTAGGGATAGAATACGTCTTCTATAAACTCGTTTAAGGCGTATAGTTTGACTATGCCATTTTCTTTGCAGTAGGCCTTTAGCTCTTTAAGCTCCTTATCCGATACTTTTGTCGGATTATAGAATAACCCTATCAATTGTACAGAATTACCAGTTTGTATCACGAACGAACCGAACTTAAGGTCTTGAGCTTGGTCTACGGTGGTTTCTGTGTCTAGGACCAGTATCGTGCTGAAGTCCGGGATAGCTGTTTTTCTTTCATAAGGCTTGCGCTTCCGTTTAGGTACCGTGTATGCTCTGACCGCGATGTCGGTCATATTGTCTTCTTCAACTTTTCAAGCGCTCTTCGTTTTATTCTTGTCCCTACAGTATCGAGCAATCCAGCTATTGAGATTTCTTCATAAGCGTCTTTTTCAATCTGACTTGCATTCTTACTTCTGGCTTTAGGAGAGATGCCATTCTGCTCTGTAGTTATCTTATCATGGCAGTTGTGGCAGAGCCAAACGGTTTCCGGGCTATTGTTTCTCCCGAACACGTGATGCTCTTCCTTGATAACTCTCGGGTCGTCTTCACCACAGATAGCGCAGGGCGGCTTAGTCGTATATCTCTCCTAACTCGTGCTCTTCACGTCGTAGTTCTATCTCCTGTATTTTGGTAGGGTCCGTTTCAAGATGATGGGTTTTGCCGTAAATATTCTTGATTCTGGTCCGTTTGTATTTTTTCAGTGCACGCCAATCACCAGAGTACAGGCCCTTCTTCACATCATTATAGTACCGGCCTATTATCGCAGCCTGCTTAGAGCCTTTAACGATTACCGTTCGTCTCCGACCGTTTTCGTATATTATCAGTTCTCTCTCCAAGGTATCGGACTTTTTCGCACGCCACTTACGCTTGCATTTGTATAAGACGGACCCCAAATTATGTCTAACGGTGTCCGGCTTTAGACCCAACTCTCCGGATGCTCTTGTAAGCGACTTGCCCTCGCGGATTAACCTTAGCACATCGAGCGATTTTACTCTCAAAGCTCTCTCTTCTTTCGATAGCTTAAGCCAGCGTTTGATATGCCGATGTTTCCGTCGTTTCACCATTTACTGTTGGCCACCCCCACGTCGTCTAAAAAGGACCACCAGTATAATGGCCAGCACGGCACCACCTAATCCCAGCCAACCCCAACTAGAAGATGAATGGCGTTCGGCGATTTCTCTACTACCATCAGAGGGTCGATCCTCTGCTGGTAGCGATTCAACCACTGGTGCGGCATCGCTTACAGTAGCTGCTTGTTCTACCGGTTCGCTTTCTGGTTCCGGCAGCGCTTGGCCGCGATGAAACCTGCTTTTGTGCACGCGATAGCTTGCACCACTCTTAAACTCCTTCCCGTCAAACGGGCATATTCTTATGGACATATATTTCACCTCAAAAGTAAATCTACGTTTGTCAGATAATGTTATCGTATTACCTCCAAGAAAAATCAAGATATTTATTAGGGGTAATGTATTACCTCTTTATGACATTGACGAGAGAAGAAAAGAAAATCGTGGCATTTTTAGAAGCCAGTAAAGATGCTGGTAGGTCTTCTGAAGAAATCGCAGCGCGATTGGATTTAGCCAAGAAAAACATTCTAAAGAAAGTCAATAGATTGAAGGCCTTAAACATAGTGTCAAAATTCGGTACTACTAGAGTAGTTCGTTATCGTCTAAGTAAGTATGACCCGGAGGAGGTTCAGAAAACAAAGATGTACCGACTTATTAAAAGTACCGAAACGCGCAGAAAGCAGGAAGACAAAAAACGGTATAAAGATAATGCAGAATTTCGTTCATATCTACTAAGCAGTCTAGATTCGTTTCTGATACAGATTTCGCACGTTTTAGATTGTGATTTAAAGACGTTAGAAGTGACTATAGACGATGAAGAAACTTTCAAAAAACTGGTGCTGCATGCTAAGATGCGATCACTGTCAAAAAATATCTTATTCGCGATAAATGATTATTTAAAAGAGGGGCTTAAAGAGGCGTTAACACGACCACATGCCCAGATAGAGGTATACGAACAGAAGATGATTAAAAACATCTTAGATGAAATAGATTATTGCGCGCCAAATCTAAATCATAAAGCTTGTTATGATGCAATTGAAATACATATAGATCCAAGGTATGAAGACCTTTCATTTTCAGAGGAGCTTAAAAACTTTGTGAATGGCGATGACCGAAACAGTTTATGGGATAAAGAAATAAGAGATGCGCTTAATAGCTATGGTGTTATTCTAAGCGAGTTTATCAAATATTTAGACGGTATAAAGATTGCACATAAGATAAGCAGCTCTGGCCTCGAAATACTTTTCGATGCAGATGATCTGGAACATTGGATACGAAACTTAAGGGAGACTCTCAGTCATATTATTAAAATGGCTCTTGAGCTCAAGTATTTTTTAGACAAAATGCAAAAGGAGCAGGGACAATTCAGAAAGCGTGGAAAAGTCTTGAAATATAAAGTAGAGACGCTTACTTCTCTTTAGGTCGGTCCCAATATGGACTATGGCATTTTGGGCAAAGTGGTGGCTTAACCCTTTTTCTAGGCGTCCACTTATGACCGCACCTATTGCATAGATACCCCTTTACTTGAATAGTTGTCTCCGGCATGCAAACTTATTTCATTTTTAATATTAAAAGTTTATATATTATCTAATACTTATTAGTTAATACGTATGAGACCACTATTGTTATCTGGGTTTGGTATAAACGTTATCGTTAGCGGTAGAAAGCTCGTTATCGAAAATCATCAGACTAACGAAATATCAGAGTTTTATCCTCATCAGATACCTTATGATAATGTTATTATAGATGGCTACTATGGTCTGATTTCATTTGAGGCCCTCAGATGGTTATCAAAGCACGGTATAGGAATTACGCTCCTTAATTGGGATGGTAATTTGTTATCGGTGACAACACCCAAAGAGCCGATTGCTGGAAAACTGAAAATAAAACAATACAAAACGTATCTTGATAAAGAAAAAAGATATACTATTGCGTATAAGATTATAGAACAAAAGATAGGTAAATCGTATGAATTGCTATCTTTGTTATCAAACTTCTATAACTCTATTAATATGAAAGAAATGAAAGCTATCTTTGATAACGAATTACGTAATTTTGATAACAATTCTAAGAGAATTTCGTTATCTGATAACGAAAACATCAAAGAACGTATAAGAAACGTAATGTCATATGAAGGAAGGATAGCTGATTATTATTGGAAAACGTTATCAAAAGTCTTCAATAGGCTATATCCAGAGTTTCCTTTCAAAAGAAGAAATAATTCATTAGACTCTCATAACAGAAACGCTTCAGATTATATCAATGCGTTATTGAATTACGGGTATGCCATACTAGAAAGCGTTATCCGAAGGGATATTAATGTTATCGGACCGGATCCCGACATCGGCTTCTTACACGAGATTGCTACCAGTAAACAACCATTAGTCTATGATTTACAAGAATTATATAGATGGCTGATAGATTTGAGCGTTATCCAGCTTCTTGAAGACAAAAAGTTGCGTAAGTCTGACTTTATTGTTACAGAGAATTACCATTTACGTCTTAGGGAGTCGGGTATCAAGTATCTTGTAGAGAAGATTGCGTCTAATATGAATAAACTCGCATTATACAGAGGAAAACGTTACACATTTGATACTATCTTACTGAATAACGTCCGAAATTTAGCAAAATGCATAGAAAAAGATGAGAATAACGTTAGCTTTGAGGTCCCTAAGATTGAAAGCTATCGAAATGATAAGTTTGAATTACGTAATCGGATAATGTCGATAACGCCTGAAGAGCGTAAGAAATTAGGTATCAACAAGAGTACGCTCTGGTATCAGCAAAAAGCTATAAAAGAGAACAGAAAAATAAAGGTATACAACAAAGTTCAAAAATAACTTTATTTATTTAGCCTAGAAGCAATTATCCATTGATTTTGTCTGCCTATCTTGAAGTATTTTACTTTCCCTTCTTGCTGTAATTTGAATAAGTGCATCTGGGCGGTATACCATGCTGTTTTAGTTGCTTTACCTACCATCTCGGTGGTCGCAGAAAACGGTATACTTCTAAGATAGTCTAAAATTTTCCTATCAATTTCTGAGTCTTTCATACGTTATCTGTATTATACAATGTATTGTATAATCGGATTTAAATATATTTAGTTGCCTTACATAATATGGCTAAACGCAAAAAATCAACGAAATTTCCGTTAGCTTCTAAATGTCTGTTTATAATAATCATTGCTGTTGTGATAGTTGCGACAACTTTAGCGATTTTATTTGTTAATAATGGGGGTCAGAATCAGCAAACAACAAAAATACTTGGCAGGATTACTTCGGTAGCATTAAATAGTAATTATTCAACGGCGCATCATATTAGTTACGTTGGCTCTTTCAGTGGTTTTGATTATAGCTCTGGGGCAACAGAAAGATATACGCTAAACATAACAAATAATGGAAATCGTTCAATAATTATTAACAACGTTTATACAAATACGCCGCTTTTTAATATTACAAATTTTATCGCTCCGTTTATAATAGCACCCGGCATAACAAAGAGTATAATTTTAGCCATACAAACTCCAAAGATTTCTTATAATGGGACATTGGTTTTGTTATATAGCTACTCGTTCACTCTCATTACTATTACAAATTCTTCTGGATCATCAAATAATCAGTCTTCTGGTGGCACGACCAAAAATAACTCATCTAGTTCGTTGAGTTCTTGTTATATAACAGGAGGGAATTCTTCATACTACGGTACAACCGTACTAGCGCAGGGGGGACAAACATGCGCATTACAGCCGAATTATCATGAAACTCTCGGATTTACAACTTATGGTCCAACAGAATTATCAGGTACGTTCTCAACAAATAATAACACGGTAAGCGTATACGTTCTAAGCCAAAGTGAATACAATGCTTTCGAATCTGGTGGAAGTATTACTTCTTACCAGTGTACCTTGGGAAGTGTAATAACCGGTTCCTTTAATTGTGAAGTTCCAGCAGGTCAGTGGTATCCAGTTATTATAAACTATGGCTCTCAAACTAGTCAGATAACATTTACGTCAAATGTAACAGTTGGTTATGTTGCGTATACTGAAACCTCGCCATGGACGATAGTTACTTCGAATACAAATTGGCAAATCTCTCAAGGTCGTTATTATTATGAGTGGTTTCAATTGAATAATGCAGCATTAATAACTGGCAGCTTTTCTAGCTCTGGAAATGTAGAGGGATATATAATGAACTATTCAGAACTGGAAGCGTTCAATTCAACTGGTAAACCAACCAATTATTATTGTACAGTCGGTACAGTAACTACAGGAGTAATTGGTTGTGAGCTTGGCATAGGAACGTGGTATCTAGTTCTTGATAATCCAAGTACTTATAATAGCACAAGTGTAAATTGGATAAATCCACTCTCAGCTTATTATTTGTTAGAAGGCACTACGAACAATGCCTTGTATGATGAGCAATTTGGTCTTACATTCGTAGATAATTTCAACGTTTTAACATACAATGTAACGGCAACAGCACAAACAGATCCAAGTGGCTTAGGACCGGGATATCTTCTGAATGGGCTCTCGAATACAGGGTATTGGTACCAAATAGGCGTTTCCTATAACTGGGCGGATGGCACACAACATGAAAACGGCTTTTATGCAAATTATGAGGTGTTTAATCCTAGCGGGACGAGTATTTACCCTTATGGTGGTGGCGGAGGACTAAGCTCCTTTTCTGGACCGGTTTATAATGGTGATACTATAACGTTGACGCTTTACTTTTCAAGCGGCAATGTAATAATGAGTGCAACGGACTTGAATACTGGAGCATATGCTAGTTTTTCTTACAATGCTGAAGGCGCAGACGAATTTGTAGGAAATCCAACATCTACGAGTACCAATGGTTTCTTTACAGGACTTATGACTGAATGGTATCATGTTTTACCATGGTATGGTCCAGGCGATCTAGTCACTTATAATCCATATGGTAGTATCAGCTCACCGGCGTGGCTATGGGTCGACGAGTTCTACTGTTATTCTTCAAGCTGTTCGGGTCAGAATAACAATATACAATTATTTTCGAACGCGACTATAAATTCCGTATATCCAGAATATACGTTTAATTCAAATGCGGCACTTTTGAAGTACTTAACAAATGGAGAATTTACAACGGGCCTGCAAAGTTCCAGTACTCAATCCTCTGGAGGTAGCGGATCTGGTAGCGTACTTAATGTATCTAGCTACGGTTCTTGTGGTAATTTTGAAATTAGTGAAAATTCTGCAAACCAGGCTAAATTAGGGCAATGTACATGGAGTGGCGGCAATATTACAGTTACTGATAATGAAGGACAGTTCCAAGGCGCAACTGTATGGATTAATAGCACCGGATCTCCGAACAATATTTACATCTTAGATCAAAGCGTATATGACTATCCTTCATGTAGCACGGACTCTAAGTCATACTATTTCCCTGCAGGGACTTATAACGTTTACATAAAAACAAAGTCTACAGGCGCTTCTTGTGCAAATAGTTATGCTTATGTAGACTTAAGTGTTACTTAACTCGTCAGATAACGTTCCTTCACTATAAAGGCAGTTTATTGTTTAACATTAGAATAGCCGAATAAAAGAGATTTACGGCCCCCAACAACACAAAACTCACTCCAAAGACGTTTATGATATAATTATCTCCTAGACCGACCGCAGTAAATAAACTAAGAAGTATCGCAAAAAGAAAAAACTCGGCAGTGGCCAGTAATGAGGTAAATTTAACTCTTAACAGTGGCGGATTCATATTACTCGAAGCAAAGGCTATCGAAGTGATAATAAGCGCGAATGAACCCAGCTCAAAATAATTGGTGGGCGAAAATGGCAGAATTATATTATTCGTCGGCACACTTACTGCAAGCACATAAATCAAGAATACAAAACCAAGAAGCATGACGATTTGTGATAAAATCAATTTCCAATAAGCTACTTGTCGTTCCTCCATTATCTTGAGTTGAGTCGCAAAGCCAAATAAGATAATACACCCTCCAAAAAATAAGAAAATTAGGAATATTACTGGAGTTAAAAACTCTGTGTTTAGATGAAACCAAGAAAAGATAAATATTGTTAATATTGGAAGAAACGAGAAAATTATATATATCACAATCCCTAGAAATACCAGCTTACCGAGAGACGTTCTAGCAATCCAACCATAGACTTCGTGCCCGCACTTTGGACACAACCCACTCGAAGTGTTTGTCGGGTCGCATTCGCATGCGCAAGCCACTTTATTTTTTGTCGGATAGATTACACATCTTTTACACATGGCATATACAAGACGATACGTTACTTATATAATTTAAGTTTGTAATCTTTACAAGAATTAGTCTCATTTTAGTGAGATAGCATTATCCCCAGATAAAACTGCCCCCGGCCGGATTTGAACCAGCGTCTTCGCCTCCGCAGGGCAATGTTCTGTCCAAGCTAGACTACGGGAGCTTTACTCATACACTGTCAACCCCATCTCCATTGCAGTCTTTTTTATAGCCTCTATTCGTTTCTCCAGAGACGGATGGGTTGAAAATAAGTTCGTAATACTGTGCGTTGAGAGGTTGTTTACGATGAATAAAGATGAAAATGATGCTGCCTGGGGATTCGGTCTGGAAACATTTCTGGGCTGTGAGTTTACCGATACACTGCTTATTTTTTTCAATGAAGATATGAGTTCGTTAGGTTTTTTTACCAGTTTTACAGACCCAACATCCGCGTACGACTCCCGGCTTCGCGATATACCTAGCTGCACGAACATCGCACCGATAGGTATGAGTATCGCTGATAAAATCACAAGAAAACCAAGGTTGTTGTCGTTACTGTTATTGAAAAGCATGGAAAAAAGCATTATGTTCCCTATGTAAGACACTATCGTTGCAATCGAGGCAGCAATTGTCGTTACGAGGATGTCTCTGTGCGTGACGTGGCTTATCTCATGCCCTATAACTGCTTCCAGCTCTTTATCATCCAACATCTTGAGTATACTAGAAGTGGCAACAACAACTGCGTGTTTCTCGTCTCTGCCAGTAGCGAATGCGTTCGGTACGGAGGAGTCCATTATTCCTATCTTCGGCATCGGTATCCCAGCCTCTTCCGATACCTTTTTAACAACGTTATAAAGTCTGGGATTTTCGCTTTTGGACGTGATCCGCGATCGAGTCAGCCTAAGCGCTATGGTATCACTCTTAAAATAGAAAAACACGTTCAGGCCGATTGCAAATATGAACATAGCTCCCATTATTAGGTATGGGCTGCCAAAGAACAATCCGAGCACGCCGCCCATAGCAACCATAAAAAGCGCTAACAGCGTAAAAAGCAGTACTATCTTAAACAATGCCATTCAATTATAGGATAGTTTAGGTATAAAAAGTTAAAGCCGTTTTTCCATGTTTAAGTAACTTCTAAGTACCCTGTCAAAGCGGTAGTTCATGTGTTCGGCGAAAGCAACGAGCTGCATGGGTGCTTTAACTTCTTTATAATCAGATGAAAACGATGCGAACATGCAGTTTACATCATGGTCATAACACAGTTTTGCGTTTATGAGTATGTTTTTGTAAGTTCGGAAGAATTCAGTCGATTCTAGCAGATTTTTTAGTTTGAATATTACAAACATGCCGTTTTCCTTTAATTTTGAGCATAGCCCTTTATCCAATAAGATGTTATTAATTTCCAAATCTGTAACTATATCCGTTTTATGTTTCTGCACGAAGACGTTTATGTCCTTGCCGCCGTATACCTTCAGTTCAAAACCCTTCTTTTCGCAGTCGTGTAATAATCCGTCCTCTATATATAGAACCCTATTAAAACCCAAGTAGTGCAGTCTTTCAAGTAGCACTTTGTCGCACTTAGGAACGATATCAAAATACATATTATAAACGTATGATAGATAGCTATTTATATATACGTCTTAATATAGTCAAAATTGTAAAATATGGAGAAAGCGAATCCGATAGCAGACAATCGACTGTTCAAGGGAGTATACGTTTGTAGAAATTGCAAGGCAAAAATACGCGCACCAAATGCAAAATTGATACGTTTGAACAAAGTCAGGTGCAGACGCTGCGGGAGCATCGCTCTAAGGCCTAAGCATAAAGAACTAAGGAAGCTCAAGGTCTAAATAGTATGTCCTTGGCGTCGTTTTTCTATGCTAATGAAAACAATATAATAGCCTTGGTAATAATCGGCATAATTCTAGCATTTGTAATAATAAATCGAAAGAAATTTGACGTCGAAGGCAAGGTCGTATTCATATATCGCACGAAGATAGGGCTAAACATAATGAAAAGATTTTCCGCATATAAGCGGTTTTTCAATATTTACGGCATTTTAGGCGTAGTGGCTGGCCTGGGGTCTGTAATCCTGTTCTTGTATCTTATAATCTGGTATTATTTGAAAATAGCGCTGATTTCTCCGTCAAAGGCGCTTCCCGCAGCGTCATTTGTACTTCCGTTCACAGGAATACCTTATGTAATAGGTGTACCGGTTTTCTATTGGCTTATAGCTTTGATAGTCGTAGTCGTATTCCATGAGGCTTCGCACGGCATCATAGCACTGTCCAAAAAAGTGAAAGTGAAACATTCTGGTTTCGGTTTTTTCCTCGGTTTTCTTCCCCTTGCATTCGTAGAACCGGATGAAAAACAGTTCGAGAAAATAAAGACATTTGACAGGTTAAAGGTACTCGCCGCGGGCTCATTCACCAATCTTCTTATGGGTTTGATATTCTTGGTACTGATAGTAGGTATTTCGAATTATATAATTGCGGGTGGACTTGTCAGCTATGCTCCTATCTATATGAATATCGTAGGCGTCCAAACAGGCTCGCCTGCGAATCTGTCCGGATTGACAGCAGGTACGACAATCACCAAAATAAATAACATCTCATTTTTGAACTCCGGACAGTTCGATTCATTTATGCTGGCTATAAAACCAAATCAGACGCTGAGTCTGACGTCATCAAACGGCAATGTATATGATATGGTTTCTATTTACAACAGCTCAATAAAAAACACGTACCACGGTTACATAGGAGTATACGCCCAAGCCTATTATTCCAGCTATCAACAGACTTTCGGCTTGTTGGGATTGGGGCTTCCGCCGAATGCATTTCCTATTAACAATCCCGCGTCGCAGTCACTAGTTTGGATAGATGGGCTTCTAGTGTGGATCTCAATAATAGCCTTGGGACTGGCAATAGCAAATTTCCTTCCTATATTCTATATAACTGATGGGTGTAAAATGTTCTACGAGTTTATGGGTCTCATATTCAAAGATAAAAAAAGACAGCTAAAGGCAACAAATGCGATTATTATTGCATTTTCAGCGCTTTTCATATTCTTACTGATACCTCCTTCGTTGTTTTTGTAATGTTTATAAGTTATAAGTAAATATAAGAAGAGTATGGCGAAAGTTAAAAAGAGAGCTAAGTTATCCAAGAAGAGACCTATCAAGAGCAAAATCAAAAAAATAAGGCCCAAGAAGGTCATAGTGGACATAAAGAAACTAATGGTCCTTGAAGAAGCCATAAAATATGTTGTAGAAGTGAGCGGGGATAAAGGGTTAGAAGTATTTAATTATCTGCTTAAACGCGGCACAATGGAGGAAAATTCTCTCGCAAGAGCGATGAAATTCGAAAAGGCAAACAGCATAAGAAAATTCCTTTATAAGTTGTACAATAAAAACCTCGTATCCTATATCAAAAAGAAAAGGGGCAAAAAGGCATGGTACACTTATTACTGGACCGCAAACGCCGAAAGACTTATCTTTCTGCTAAAAAAACAGTATGAGGATGAGATAGCCCAGACAAAACAATCCATAACTCTTAATAAGGTTAACGATTTTTACATCTGCAATACGTGCAATAGGCGATACGATGTTACCAAGGCGCTTGAAAACGATTACAAGTGCGCTAACTGCGGCAGTATACTGCAGCATCTGGATATAAATTTGGTTCTTAATGACAAGCAGAACAGGATAAGCTTCCTTAACGAAAAAATAAAGAGATTGTTAGGATTAGTAAAATACAAGTAGATTCAGGAAAGCTGGCAATTCTGGTTAAGGTAAATAGTGTTGCTGTTTGCACAAACGTAAGCACTACTGTTTGAGGATACAGCACAAGAATAGCCGTAACTTATGTTTTTAGCGATGCATGTCTGGTCCGCAATGGACGATGAAGAGCTTAGGTTCTGGCATTTTAACTGACATACGACCCTAGCTATCTGCAAATGGTTCTGTGAGGCTGAATTATAGAACACCGCAGCAGCGACTATCAAGGCAAAAACAATTCCCAAAACTATCGCCTGTGATTTATCCATAATAGTCTGCAAATACGGGCATGATTGCTCCAACCGGAACAAGTTGTGTCTCGTCAATCTCCTTATATGAGTCTATCCAATAGACTAATTTAAGGTTTTCCCGGCCCAACAACACGCATTTTGTTGTGTTTAACATTTATATTTCTAAACTGAGCACTTTAATTATGTACAGGCGAACCGCGGTTATAATCCTAAAGGGAAATAAGGTTCTTCTAGTTAAGCTGAAAGAACAGGACAGGATGCTTCCAAGGGCGACATGGGTATTTCCATACATAGAACTCAAAGAGATGGATAGCCCAAGAAAGAGCGTTAATGACATACTTTTAAAGATGGGGCTCAAGTTCAGCATGACAGACAAAGTATTCAAATATTCGCCAAGCGAAAATCCGAAGATAAACTATATAACTTATGTTGTAAATTGTGATGGGGGAGAACCAGATGTCAGCGACAGTTTCCAAACGTTCAAGTGGGTAGAAATAGGGGACATAGTCGCGTATTCTACTTCCTTTATGGATGGAAACGTTTCTAAATACCTCAATAATCTCAAGGAAAAAATGGACAAACTCGGCGTTCAGTAATCAGCCGTAAAGTTCTTCTTGACCTTTTTCCTCGCCTGCCGGCTGGACATTCTTCACAGTGCGATTTATTTTGCCCATCATCTTTTTGTATTCCATAACAAGACCGCTTGTATCTACGTCAAGCTTTATGATCGTTTTTAGCGCGGAAATCAGCGCAGCGGCCGCGATGCCGTCCGGTATGCTTTCGTGAGTCTCTGCCATCAGCATAATCAAGGGGGTTGAAGTTTCCTTACACTTGAACGCGAGTCTCGCATTTAAGCCGAACACAGCGCCTTCTTCAAGAAGTTTGAATTTTGTCAGTTTGTCCTTTAAATTTACAGGCACATAGTACACTTCACTAGTGTTCTTCTGTTCGTTTATGCCTATGCCGTCCAACGCTATTATTGCCTTACACTTATTTTTTTTGTATATATTAATTATTTCGTCGACAACAGGATCTACCTCATTCCTGAGCATCGGCAGTTCAGACGATATAAAGATAGCATCATCGCTTTCGAGTACCCTTATAGGGAAAGTAACATCCCCCTTTTCTACCAAAGCAACGTATCCTCCGTTCTCAGACTCTATATAGCCGGAATCCTTTATTATGCCCTTGTCCTCGAGATAACTCAGTGCCAATACGGATATAAAACCGACTGTCTGGAATCCCGTTATAATATATTTTCCTGGTTCAGGTTGCTTATAAAAATGTGCGCTTGCCATTAATAGACTATTAATTTAAACTTTAAATAAGTTAAAAGAATCCAGGTATAACTCCAGTTATCATCAGACCGCTCATTATGGCGGGTAACAAGAAGAAGAACAGCCAGTAAGTCTTTTTCCATACGAAAACCTTATAGCCGTCCAGCGCTACGACTCCAAAATTTAGAGGTAACATGTTGAAAGCCGCAAAATAAAAATTTACGAAGCTTGTAAGCCTTGCAATCGTCAATATCGTAAACGTAATTATGTCCAGAGTACTGCCGGCCAGGGTCAAGGTTATATAGAATATGGCCATGAACAGAAAACCGAAAATCATATTTATTTTTGGACCAGCCAAGGATATCTTGGCATATCTTTCTATGAAACCCTGTCGGTCAGTATACATCTCACTCGCATCAGGATTGAAATATGTAGCTCCTGGAGCCGCGAATATGAAGCCAAATAATGAAGTTACGAGAGCTAATAAAACACCGGGCACCCACAATCTGAATTCGGCAGGGTAACCATAATTTTGTGCGGAAAACTTGTGCATCAATTCGTGCATTATGAATCCGAAAGCTATTGCTATCAACGAAGCGGTTAGCGCAACAAGGAAAGAACCCGCCGTCAGGGATGGAGAAAACAAATAAGCGAACGCAAAAGAAAGCACAAGCCAGGCTATAAGTATGTTATATACTTCAGTTTTGGAAAATCTTCCAAAAAAGCCAGATCTCTTTTTGTACTGCTTAAATCCCGGCTGATAAAGCCGCTGGCTTAACTTATTTCTGACTTTGATATCGTGTCTATCGTTATCCGAGTACCCTTCGCCATAATTGTAGTTAATACTGCTATTGTCAAGGAACTTGTTTAAATTTGCATACTCTTCCTTTCTTAATTCGTCGAGTTTAGGTTCCAATGCGTCGCGACGGTTGCGCGCCATTACAAGGGAACGGTCATAATGGTATGCCATGTCATAAGAGGTAAATGCACTGCGATATTCTCCCAATTTCTCAAGAATAACGGCCTTTTTGTATAAAAGCCCTGCATTCTGCTTGTCGCTATCCAGTTTTCCTTCCAGCCTTTCTAGTTCTCTTGCAAGTTTTTCACGGTCTTCTTGGTTTTTTGGCCGGCGTCCTTTATCCATAAACCAACATTTACTGCACTATTATAAATATTAATCAGTTCAGGCACCTCAAAATAAAATACCTTCTTCCTAAGACTAGCTTCATCAATTTTATTCAGTTTTTCCCTTATCGAATTCTTGTCATAAGTCGCTAACTTTGTCCTAGAATCTATTATAGCAGAATAAAGGTTCTTTTTTTTGTGCTGGAATATTACCCTGCAAAATGCAAGGAAATCATCGTCTATTTTGATTTCTTTGGGTCGCATCTTTATTACGATTGAATCCACGGCCGGCACCGGTCTGAAGTTGGCCTTGCTCACGTCCATTACTTTCTCAACGTTCATACAGTATTGCACGAATACAGACAACATCGAGTAATCTCTCAACCCTGGAAAAGCCACCATTCTGTCTCCGAATTCCTTCTGATACATCAATACAGCCAGAGAACCTCTAACATTATTCATAAAATAAATTAATTTTTCCGTTATCGGTGAAGATATGTTGTACGGCAGATTTGATACTATTTTATTTACATCGTTAGGGATATCCATCTTGAGTATGTCGGCGTTTATGAAGTCTATATTCTTTATATCCACCAGATTCATTTTGGATTCGTCCAATAGATACAAATCTTTTTCTACAGCATACACCTTTTTTGCTTTCTTAGCAATATGCCCCGTCATTCTCCCGTCGCCACTACCGATTTCGAGAACTACGTCTTTATCGTTAAGCTCTGCTGCGTCTATTATTCTTTCTATGACTTTCTCATTTTTTATGAATATTTGGTTATTCCTGATCATACCAATATTTTTATTATCTGTCCATTTTTTACTGGCTCATCGTTTTTTATTTTTAAGCCCGTGCGGCAGTCTATCGCACCTTTGTAACGCTTTGCTATCTCAGTATGCACTATAGAAGCTACGTCTTTGGGGTTTGCGTCTTTTGGAACTATATAAGCGTCAGGAAGGACGTTTCCACGTTTGTCCGACATTTTATTTTCGTCTTCAACCGTAAAGACAACTTTCGCTTTCATTACATCAAAAACAAGCGAATTAAGAGCTTCCTGGACACCTGTTGTACCAAATCTATTTAATATATGTTTCAGGACATCCATCGCGCCTTTTTGATATTCATTAAGTTCGCCTTTAATTTCGACGCTGTTTCCAAAATAATCGATAAACCCGTTCTTTTCAGCTTCCTTTAGAGCCAGTTCAGCTTCTGCAGAGCATGGAATGCATTCATAATCGGAGTTTTTCTTAATGTTTTCGAGATTAGCCCCAAAATTTTTGTCTAGGTCCATCTTATTCGCAGCTATCAGTATTGGCTTTTCAGATGCTATTATAGAATTGCTTAGTTTTTCTAACGTATCATCGTTATCGAGAGTCTTTATGTCAAATTCACTTATTTTTTCCTTTATGCAGTCGTAACCTATTTTTACTCCAGATAGCTTCTTTGATACTTGAATGGATATATCATCCCCGCTGCGCAATTTTGTCTCTTTTATCAGCGACGATATCCACAACACGAGTTCGTTTTTTACCATTTTTACATCGTTCAGCGGCTCGTAATTTGACGTATGCATACCTTCGGAGTCGGTTGTGCCAGACGCGTCAACCACTTCTATAAGCCCGTCAGCTTCCATAGCATCGCTTAGAAATTTGTTTCCGAGACCCCTTCCTTCGTGAGCGTTCTCTACCAATCCTGCGACATCTATCATCTCCAGAGGTACAAAACGTGTTCCATGTTTACACGGAGCGTTGTGCGGACTGCATTTCTTTCCAAATTCGGATTCTGGACACTTAACTGTAACATAAGCTATGCCTCTGTTCGGTTCTATTGTAGTGAAAGGCCGGTCTTCTATTTTTATATTTTCGAGAGTAAGCGCTTTAAAGAAAGTGCTCTTTCCAACATTTGTTCTGCCTATTACGCCTATTTTCATAGTAAGATATAAATTATAACCGAGCCGATTATACAAGGTATTAAGAACAAGACTTGATAATTTATTATCCGGGTAAGGTCAGATTTTACTGCCGTATAAAACGCAGATAACATTACGTTTAATATAGCCACAAGGTATAATATCACTACATAGAAATCACCTGCGTATGCATAAGACGCCAGTATAACTAGGACTTCAACCGCTATAACTGCGAACCCGAATAATTTGTTTATCTTTATCCTTTTGCCTAGCTTTTCTATCTCCGATTCTGCGTAAAACCCTACAAAGTAACCGCCAGGAAAAGAGAATGATAAAAATAACGCGGCGAGTATTTCGTTTATAAGTGAAATCATTTAATCTATTGTACAGATTCTAATAAAAGGGTTATTATATATAACTATAGCAATCTAAACTGTTAATTGGTATCCGATGGCAGAAAAGGAGTATGTCAGCGAAGAACTCGAAGAAGAAAGGCGCACGGTAGCGACAAACAGCGTATATTCCTTTAGCAGATCGATATCGCGTTTCGTGCTGTCATTTATAGTGAGCATATTTCTAGTAAGAGTTCTCGGAGCACAAAACTACGGATTATATTCTTTAGTAGTTATTTATTGGACGGTCTTTGAAGGATTGTCAACGTTCGGCATAGACGGAATGATAAGTTACGCAGTGGCAAGATATCGCGCGCAGGGCAAATATAGTAAGTTAAAATGGGTAGTTAAACATTATTTTTATTTAATCGTCGTTACTTCGATAGTTTTGTCGTTCGTGATGTTCATAAGTGCGAACATAATATCTTATTTTTACAATTTGCCGCAGATGGCATATCTTCTTAAGATATTGTCAGTAGGGCTGGTTTTTTATGTGATAGCTGACAGGTTCATTCCAAACATATTTCAGGGATTCCAAAAAATGAAATATACTTTAATAGCAGGAGTAACGCTTGATGCTTTACGCGGAGTACAAGTAGTCGTGGTTGTAATAGGATTCGGGCTTGTTGGCGCAATAGCGTTTTATGATATAACTTACGCAATAATAGCAGCAATATCAATATATTTCTTGTATTCCCTAACAAAGAACATTAAATCTTATTCAATACCCTCAAAAAATGAGAGCAAGAGATTGATGCACTATAGCGTGTTCACTTACGAAAGCATGTTAATGTTTCTCGTTTCTAGCCCAATGATAACTCTGTTGCTTGGTTATTTCGCCTTCAACACCAGCTATGTAAGCTTTTTCAGGGTAGCGAACCTGATGTCGGGTATAATCTACATGCCAATGGGTGCGTTAGGATCCGCTTTCTTTGCAACAATAACGAAGTACTTTGTAAAAAAAGACTATACTAACTTTTATGCTCTTCAAAATACTCTTATAAGGTATTCTGCACTGTCGGTTATACCCTTAGTCGTAGCTTCTATAATAGCCTCAAATCAAATAATAGAGTTCTTTTATCGTTCGGCAATGTCCAGTGCCGTAATACCATTTATAATTTTGCTTATACCAATAGCAATATCGAGTGTATTCGGGCCTATAGTAATAGTACTTAGCGCTATAGGAAAACAAAAGTATTTCATGTACTCTAATCTGGCTGCGACGATAGTCAGCATAGTGGCATCGATAACGCTTATACCTATGTTTTTATCAGAAGGCGCAGCCATCGTTTCAATGGCCGTTAGTATGTCGGCGCTGTTTACTAATCTGTATTTTACATCTAAATACATAAAAATAAGACTTCCCATAATTGCGATACTTAAATCTATATTTTCGACTGGGATAATGGGAATCTATACATTTCTGTTGTTGGCTATTACACCCTTGATAATGCTGCCGCTTGTCCTCATATCTGCCATAACTCTGTATGTCTTTATACTGTACTTTGTAAAAGCCATAACCGACAAGGATATAAAATTTATACTGAGATTAAGCGGTCTGGGTAATTTATTAAGGAGATATGGTTTATACAACGGCAAAAGCTGAATGATACGTTGTTCATAAAAACATATAAAACATATAACCTAGCTGTGCATAGTCAATAATGAGAAATGAATGCAAGTGAAATTATGCGATTGAATACAAAATCTGTCAATTTAGAACTGAATATAGAATCAAAAAAACTCTTATGCAACGGCTCCGAAGTGCCCTTTTCTGTAAGAAGGCTCGGTGATATGTCACCCGTACTGTTGAGTGCGAATCTTATTAACAAGAACAATCGCGATGATGTCTTATATTATATGTATAGAGCTGCCGGTCTTTCGATAAATCCAACCATATTCGAGGCGCACAACATGCGCTATGATGTCACTATGATGGTAAATTACAATCTTGGAAAGGAATTTAATAAGACGTTCGGACATTACCATCCGCTTGCCGAGAACGACCTAAGTTATCCAGAAATATACGAACTGCTATATGGTGAAGCAATGTATGTTCTTCAGGCAAAACAAGGCGATGAGTATAAAGTTAGACTCGTACGCGCTAAAAAAGGAGATCGTATAATCATGCCGCCTAACTACGGGCATATAACCGTTAACGTAGGTAACGGACCATTGGTGGAAGCCAACCTTGTTAGTTCGAAATTCAAATCCGACTATATGCCTATAAAGGATATGGGCGGCGGCGCGGTATACGTGTTAAATGATAACAATATAGTAGTGAATAAAAATTACAGCAACGTTTCGATAGGCTATTTTGAAGAGCCAGAAGAGCTTGCATTTCTTGACAACAGCAAGAGCCTTTATGATGAGTATATAGCGCATCCAGAGCATTTTGAGTTCCTTGAAAAACCGAGTTTACTTGCTGGGAAGATAACGCAGTAAAGTACTTTATTACAGGCGAAGATAATATCTATCCAAATAACCTTTAAAAAGCACTGTTGTATTGTTTAATACTATAAAGTTTTATGGACGAGAGTGAAATAAAAAACCTTGAAAAGAAGATAGATTCTGATTACTCAAAACTCGGCAGCGAAATAAAGAAGGAAGAAAAATTAGTTGAAAAGGAGATAGAAAAGACGCATGCTGAAAAAACGGCGATAACGGAAATAGAGCTTGAAATAAACGCCGAAAGTATAAAGCGTTTCGGTAGAGTATTGTATGATATATTCATAGCTAAAAAGGTACTTTTTTATGTCATTTTGGCACTGGCGGTCATAATCGGTTTTGAGATAAGAATCGCCAGCCTTCCCGCACTCGGTGCATCACCTCTAATAGGCAATAATTATCTTAACGTAGGCGGTTCTCTGTCAGGTTTGGACCCATATATATTCTATATAGAAGCTGTAAACATACTCCATTTCGGTAATGTGCCGCTTACCGAGCACTTAGAATATTTACCCATAGGTTATCCTGCTAGAGTAGATAGGTACGTAGTTTCTTTCTTTGGCGCGTATGCGTATAATCTGCTGCATTTTATAGAACCATCGGCGACTTTGATGACGTGGTTTATGGTGATACCGCCGTTTACTGCGATATTTATGACGATATTGTTATTTTTTATAATACTGGAATTGTTTAATGATTACTGGGCCGCCTCTATAGGAGCGCTAATGTTCCCCGCGTTCCAGACTCTACTTAGTCGTGCAGTGGCCGGTTTTTCAGACAAAGAGATGATAGGTTTCATGTTTATGCTTTTAGCCATCTTAATGATTATAAAACTCATAAAGAGCAAGAATGTTAGTTCTAAAGTCGTCTTTGGTTTCATGCTAGCTCTTGCTACAGGATTAACTGGCGCCTCGACAGGTTATGTGCAGTATCTTGCTCTTGGTATACCTGCAGTGTTTATCGCTCTTATAATGTTGGATTTCGCAAAAAAAGGGGATCTATACGCGTTCCTGCCATTTGGGCTATGGATTCTATTTACAGAAAGTATGGTCTATCAGCCAATCAGCTCGCTACTTACTAATATAATATATTTACCCACTTATTTTGTTTATTTATTGATTTTGTTTAAATTGTTTGTATACGACAAATACAAGTCAAAGCTAAAGATTCCTTTTGTTGGACATGGAGTCTCTTTAGTCGTCTACAGCGGACTCGTGGCTATAGGGCTACTTGGAGTTACAGGACTTAACCGTCTGTTTAACATATTTTCCACTATAGTGTCTGAAATCGCTTATCCTCTTGGTATAGGACAACCTAATCCCGTGTCATTGACCGTTGCGGAATATGCCCCACAGACCCTCGCACAAAGAATATGCGATTATAACTTCTTCTTAGGCTCATGCGGAGACCCAAATACCATAGGCCTGAATTTGATTTTATTTTACGGAGGAATGTTCTTCTTATTATACCTTATAGCAAAAAGATTTAAACACGGAAATGCGCTGTACCTTTTCGCACTGCCTATAATTATGCTGCTAAATGGAGGTACGTTCACGCCTGGAAACGGCTCAAATTCGCTTGTAGCACTATTTTCCTTCGCAGCTCTTTTACCGTTGGTTGATTGGGCAATAAACAGGAAAAAATCACAGCGAAAAATTTCAGTATCCATATTATTGGTGTTAATACTGGTTTCTATGATATTATCAGTGTCGTTTTCAGGTATAAACCAGACAACTAATTATTACAAATACGCAGCCATAGCATTTGCAGTGCTTATTCTTATTTGGGCCGCGTTCGATAAACTGGAAGACGATGCACAAAACAAGCCCATATATCTTGTGATGCTTATATTTTTCGTATTGACGATGGCCCTTTCAAACCTTGAAACATGGCTCATACAAATAACCGAATTAATAGCGGCAGTATTGATACCGTTTGCGATAGTATTTATGACACGTTCTGGCGTTACACTATCTAGAATGCTATTTAAGAAGCATGGATACGTGCTATTTGCAGGCGCCATAATAATCCTAGCAATTGCTTTCGTTGCTTACGATCTTTACACCAGTCTTAATTACTCTTATGCTGTGGCACAGAGCAGCGGGAGCGGCCTAGCACTCTGGGGGCCTTCGCTTCTTTGGGTAAATCAGAATACACCTTATAATTCAACGCTGATATCGTGGTGGGATTACGGTTATTGGGAAGAAGCAATAGGAAACCGTACAACGGTTGCTGATGGAAGCAACGCATTCGGTTATCAGTCTATGATAGCAAAATACTTCTTTGAAGCTACCTCGCCTTATCAATATGCTACATACCTGAATTTCGTGCATCAGCCCACTTATGCAGTTATAAGCGGGAGTGAAGTACTGAAGTTTTCTGCTATATCGACTATAGCGCTCAATTACACCCAGTTTACTCCTATGACACAATCACCTAGCTCTGCACTCAATACGCAGAACATAGGAAACAAGAGCTACAAATACTTGGCTATTTTTGGAGGTAACAACGCAGGGATAGGTCCTGTAGAACAAAATATGGTGGTCAATGGAGAACCGTGGAACTCTTCTGAAACGTTATTGGTAAATGTATTGATACCGTTCAATTATACGAACGGTACATACGTTGAAGGACCACCTTATGGCGTGGTTTATAACCCACTTACTCAACAGCTGTCAAACGCATTACCGATTAATAATTACTGTGTGTACGGCTCGGGATGCGTGAATGAGAGTAATAGTGGCATACCTGGAGCGATAATGCTTCTTAATGGTACAGACACCCCTGTATTGCATATAGGCGGTTATTCTCAATTCCCGGGAGGGTACGCTACCGCTCCGATTAACATGCAGGCCTACGGAAATTCACCGTCGCTACTGTACATGCCACAGAAATCGCTTAACACGTTGTTTGTTAAATTATACCTTCTAAATGAAACGGTTCCTGGATTCAAGCTTGTTTTCACTGATAATCTGCCAGCAGATTCTCTTCTCAGCATTGAGAACCAAGTGCTTACCAACATAAACATCTATCAGATTAACTACACAGCGCTTCAAAAATACATGCTAACGGGACAATGTTCGATAGATACATCGGCACAGAACTATTGTGCAAACCTGAATTATTTACCAGGAGTATACTTTAACAATACGCAGCTCATTTCTGGTACGCCGATATGAACGTCATAATATCCGGACTGACGGCCTCCGGAAAATCTACACTTGCTAGAAATATAGCAGCGGATTTTAATCTTACTTATTTCTCTGCAAGTTCGAAGCTGCGTGAACTGCTTCCGCCAAAAGAATTTCAGTTTTGGGAATCAAAAAAAGGGATAGACGCGATAAAATTCAGGTTATCTCATCCGAAATACGATAAACTGCTGGATTCTTATATAATAAAATACATGTCTGAAAACGATAATCTGATAATAGACAGTTGGGTTGCTTCATGGAAAGTAAAAGATGATAGGACAATTAAAATATATCTTAAGGCCACGATTGAAGAACGTGCAAGAAGAGTTAGCGGAAGAGACGGAGTAGATTATAAGAACGCTCTTGATTTCATGAAAACAAAGGACAAACTAACATCGAAGATATACAAACAAGTCTATGATATAGACGTTATAAGTGATTTGACTCCCTTTAATCTTGTGGTTGACTCGACAAAATTGGATGCGGAAGTCCTAAAAACCGTTTGTGAAACTTTCTTACACAGCGTAAAATAATTATTTAACCTAACTCTGAGCAATTATTTAATGGGTTTACCATTTGAGAACATAAAGCGCGATGTGCATGTGCTTCGTGATGAATCTACGGAAGACGGATACGGAATATACCCCGAAAAAAGGACTATATCCCAAAAGCTTGAAGGAGGATTTATACTTCTGGATAAGCCGTCCGGTATAAGGTCTAGGACCGCCGCAGAAACCGCAAAACGCATGCTGTCCTCTTTAGGCGTTAGTAAACTGGGTTACTCCGGGACCTTAGAACAATGAGGAAATCCTGCAGTTACAGGTTTATTACCGCTAACATTGAACCGCGCAAACAAAGTCGTATCTATGCTCTTATTGGGCGGTAAAGAATACGTCGGTATTATGCACCTCCACGGCGCCGTTTCGTCGGAAACGCTTGAGAAAACAATAAAATCTTTTACCGGGAAGATAACTCAGCTTCCGCCAGTAAGATCAAACGTCAAGCGCGCTCTAAGAGAAAGAGAGGTCTTCTATCTTGATATCCTTGAAGTAATGGACAAAGACGTGCTGTTTAAAACCGGTGTTCAATCCGGTACTTATATAAGAAAATTAGTCCATGATATCGGACAAACACTAGGTACTGGCGCACACATGTCAGAATTGAGAAGAACAAAAGTATGTTCGCTTAAAGAAAGTGACAGGCTCGTTACTCTACAGGATATAGACGATGCCGTTTTTTATTATGTCAACGAAAACGATGGCAAATTCCTAAATTACTGCGTTCAAAACATAGAATCTGCTATTGATTTCATGCCGAAGGTATTCTTATCAGATTATGCGGTGGACACCATATGTCATGGTTCACCGGTAGCAGTTCCAGGAATAGTAAAATTCAATGATTTTTCTAAAAATGAAAAGATAGCACTATTCAGCCTTAAAGGGGAACTCGTGGCGATTGGGGATTCAATTGTGGAATCACAAAATCTTTATGGAATGGAAAAAGGCATTGTTGTTAAAACGGATTCGGTTGTTATGCCTATAGGCACATATCCAAAATACGAACGTGAAAAGGTTTAATTTGCCCAGCGCGCGGTATCTAATCAGGGGTGGTGATCTAGCTTGGTATGATGCCAGACTCGGGCTCTGGCAGTCCTGGGTTCAAATCCCAGCCGCCCCATAGCGAATATATAATAATTGCTCTCTAAGAGGGAAGACACTCCCATGGGCGAGTGGAGTTTAGGCCCGCATGTTTATGATGCTACGGATCCGGGTTTTGAGAATTCTGAAATTTACGTAGATACCATAGCTAAATTAGGATAACTATGATCTATTAGGCAGGCTGGCTACAAAATATCCTTGACTGGTGCGATCTTTGACTTATACATAACTTTTCTTAAAAATGTGGGGTCAGCCGGATTTGAACCGACGTCAAGCGCTTTCACCTTTAATCATCCTTGCGTCATTTTTCCAGTCAAGCTGGAGGCGCTTGTTCTACCGGGCTAAACTATGACCCCACTTAAGTGAATATTCTGTATTTATCCTTTCCTTCAAGCTCTTCCATTACTCTTTCAGCTATGTCTTTTTCTATGCTTGATGGTAACTGCAGTCTTTTATTTATATCTTCATAATCCAAAAATGGCTGTTTTTTTCGTTCATCTATTATTTTCTGAGTCATTTTTTTGCCTATATTTGGTATCAATTCCAATGAATTTAGCCTTACGTTTACAGGTCCCAAAACATTTATTATCGTAGTGAATTTTTGCTCTTCTTCTTTAACTCTCTTAGATATTAATTCGGCCAATCTTTCTTTTCCTGCACCACTTAGTTTTTCTGGTTTTATCCTGCCGATTATATGGTGTATTTCATCTCTTTTGTTCTCACCTATGTATACTTTCTTTTCTGATTCAAGAGATACGTCTTTTTTTGTAGCTGCTACAAGTAATGATAGAGAATCTGTGAGTATTATTGCGGATGCCTTGTGGTCTTTTGAGTCCATAAGACCGTGTGGTAGGTATTCTATCACATAAGCATATTCGTCTTTTCCCATAAGGATATAAGGATTTTACTTAGCTATATTTCTTTAGAACCGCAAGAATTTTCTTTATATCCTCCTCTTTTACTACTTCTTTTAGGGGAGAAAGTATCGCACGTACCTGGTCGACAGAAGTAGGCGCTGCGTCGATTATCATGCGTATATAGTCATCGCGTATAGAAAGATTTAAAGCCTGAATATCGGAAAATGCTTTATCAAAATCCGACAATTTTATGTTTTTGGTTATATGTTCGACCAATTTCTTACCTAGTTCTAAGTTTGAATCAACGTACTTAGCGTATTTCTCCTTTACTTCAGTTTCGCTTATCAACTTTTCATCAACTATTTCGTATTCCATGTTTCAGACCTTTTTTAAGTGGACTGGTAGTATATTTACGTACTTTATCGCTTTTCCCGAAATGAATTCCACGGTGTAGGACCTACCGCGCTGCTCTATCACCTTTCCAGCCACACCAAAAAATCTCCTGTGAGGTATGTTCTTTTGTACGGATGGATCAGGGATTACAACGACTCTATCATTAACATTGAAAGATTGAAGAGCAGCTTTTATGTTTATTTTACCGTGTTCATCAACGGCTCTGGTTAGTCTATTTCTAGATCTTCTGTGCATTCCTTTTCCTGTTGTTGCCATATTAATCCTGTATTGAGATATACAGATTTTTTGCCATTATAAACTTTGCTATCCTTATATATGCTTATTATTTTTACGCTTATTGTGCTTATTAAGTTTATAAGCAAGTATACTTCTAATAATTATTTGTCATGGCAGGAAAAGGGGATTATTATAGAGTTTCTTTGGAGGACATGATAGCCTCACAAAAGACATTAAACGCTTATTTTGAGATCTTTGATAGATACAAAGAATTTAAACCGGAAGCATACGCGTTTGCGCTCCAGGTGATGGGATACAAGCGCATGAATTCTAAATATAACATAAATTGGCTGGATCAGAGTGCGACCGAACTTCACGTTTATGCGAAACAAAAGACTTTTTTTGATGAGTCTGGAAAAGCGCTCGATTTGAATGATTTATATGAGAGCTTTGGTGAGAAGGACGTATCGAACGACATTAAAATCCTAACATATTCGATAGAAAGCACTCTTTCAACAGAAGGTTCGACATTTTTAGAGATTGACAAAAATTCAACACTAAAAGAAAACAAGTCAAATTACATTCCACCGTGCCTTGCAGGTATGAGAATAAAAATAGGGCAGTCAGAGAAAACGCTAGACAAGGTGCTACTGCTTGACAGTTCCGCTAATTTCAGCTTCAGCGGAAATACGATCGAATTCGAAACTTTATCCACCAACTTCAGTTTCAATGAAAACGTATATTCGCTAAATATCAGCAAAACCTTAGACAAAAGCAGCAGTGAGCCGATTTACAGGCTTAAATACGTAATAAGAGAATTCGGTCCCGAAAATCGCGATGTTACCATAGTAGACGAGGCAAATACTAAGATTTTAATCGCATTTGCGAAAGCAATAAAGAATGATATGATATTCTCAACAGTAACGTTGAACGGCAATACGGATTCGCTTAGGGCAGCAGACTTGATCACCAAGAGAAAGATTACCAAACAATCGCTACAGGACCAGCTGTATAAAGAAGCCGAAACTATCAATTCCGAGATAAAGGAAAGTGCAGCTTCTTACGTCCTTAATTCCGGTAGATATAAATTAAACAATGGACTTGTATGCGACGGTTTGAAATGTGTGCCTGTGAAGGTCTTTATAAAAAGCTGTGAAAATCTGGTAGACGAAATTACACTGTCAAAACTAAGCCGAATTGAAGGCTTTGGATAATTACAATTTTTTTATAAAATATCGCGCATTTCCAAGTATTTAGACTCGACTTTTCTATGTACCTGACAGCGTACGATCCTTATTCACGTCGCAGTACCATCAGCTGTGCCACATAAACTTTCATTTTTTATTGTGTATTTCACTAATTAAAATACATACATTAGAAGACATCGTGAAAATGCGAAGTTTAAGGGGGTGATGCTAAATGTCCCGGTAACGCCGCACCACCTATAATGAACGCAACTATTCCAGCGGCTATAAGAAGGATCCAAAGAACAGCAAGTAATATATTCCAGCTCATTGGCATGTCAATCTTTCTTTTTGGAAACTTATCAAGTATAAGAGAGGCTGGGAAAGTGAATATTGCCGCTAATCCAAACAATATAAATAAAGCGAGAAGCTCAAACGGCTCCTTTGTGAGCCCTAGAGAATAACTCGATATACCGTACCATATCGTCATGCCTCCAAACATTAGAGATAGGAAGCCGGCGTAACTCGTTTTTACGCGCAGTCTTATACTTAATGAGAAAGCTAGCATTATTATGCCGAATGCGACAAGCGGATCAAAAAATAATATGTTGTACGGACCAGGTAAGAACCACATAAATTGAGATACTACTCCTATGATCAGCGTATAAACGGCGACTATCGCCATGGTAATTGATAGGCTTTCTAACATCGGCTTCAGCGACATTTGACCCCTTCTATAGGCCCAATACGCATCGGCCATCAAATAAGCCAATAAAAGCGCAGAAAACGAGATAGAGAAAAGATAAAAGGCAAGCTCATCTGTGAATGCCATAGTCGCTACACTACTATAAAGCAACCTCTCAATTTAAAGATTGATTTACAAAATAGTTTTTCCGGAGAGGTAATGAATAAGTAATATATCTCTAATACGGGCCGACTTCATTTAGAAGATAATTGCAGAGGGAGGGATTCGAACCCTCGAAGGCCTGAGCCATAAGGTCCTTAGCCTTACGCGTTTGACCGCTTCGCTACCTCTGCATTAATAAATCTAATCTTATTATTTGTTGCTTATAAAAGATTAGTGGGACTCTCTTAAAAGAGAAAAAGCACATTAAGATCTAATTTTAATTTAGAAGCTATATCGCAGAGATGTCTTCTTTGTCACTATAGCACTTCTGTACCGTTTTTTCTTATAACTATATCATCTTCGAACCTTACTCCGCCGAATCCCTCTATATATATGCCTGGTTCGACTGTGAACACCATATTGTCGGCAAGTTTTATATCGGAATATGAACCTAAGCCACCTCCATCGTGTACTTCCAGACCCAAAGAATGACCTAAGGAGTGTATAAACTTTCCTTTGTATATACCACCCGCATAAGAGTTTATATTTGATTCTGCCAACGAGTGTATAGATTTCGCTAGTTCTCCCGGTCTAATACTTTTTATAGCTAGATTTTGAGTTGCCAATACCAAATCGACCATCTCTTCCTTTTTTTTATAATCGTTTCCCTTGCCGAACAATATAGTTCTTGTGATATCACTGCAGTAATTGTCTACTTTCGCACCGACATCTATCAAAACGAAATCTCCATTTTTTAGCTTAGTCATATCAGGTGAATGGTGTGGTTGAGACGCATTCTTGCCGAAGCAGACTATACTTTCAAAAGATGTTGAATCTGCGCCTTTTTCGACCAGAATCTCAGCAAATTTTTCCGCAATATTTTTTTCGGTAACATTCTTTCTCAATAATGTCATTGTTTCCTTTATAGCCGCCTTCGTCAATTTGCAGGCTTTTTTAATTCTGCGTATTTCGTACTCATCCTTTGTTATTCTGGCATCCATAAGTGATTTTGATATATCTAATGGAGTTTCTGAGGATATGTTCTTTAATAATGTGTAAGTATTCAACGGCAGATATCCTCCGTTTACACCTGTCCTTTGGTTATGGAGTTCATTTATCAGGCTATCGCGCATTTTATCCCAACTATCTATACGAACGACGTCAATATCTTTTGAGGACTGTTTTATCGCAGTCTCATACTCAAGGGGATAACAAAATAGCTTTATTCCATTTCTGTCAGCTATTAGATAGTCTCCTTCAAAAAGACCAGAAGTAAAATCCGTAAGATACTTGAAATTCGCATCCTGGCAGCCGGATATCGCGTTAGATATAACTAATTTATCAATATCACACACAGAAAATATCTTTTTAAGCCGATTTAGGATTACCCCTTTTCTCAGCACCATCTCATCTTATCAAGTTTGTGATATTTAATAAATCAGATTTTTAAGAAAAGTTTATAAATCGCAGTTTTGTATCCTTTGGATGAATAGTACTTACGCTTACATATTTTTTGCTTTTGTTAGCGTACTTGTAATCGCGTTAGGGATATATTATATAAGCAGCCTCATAAGTACTACACAAATCCCCGTATCTTCTATGCAAGTCAGCGTAAGACTTACAGATCCATCGGACGTTCCCCTTGGTACGACAAGCCTGACTATAAACTACTCCGAGATATATTTACACGTTATCGCTAACGGCTCATCTGAATGGATTACTGAGAATTCGAGCGGCAGTATAAACTTGCTGGCTCTCGTTAATCGCAGTGCTTTTCTGGGGATAATCAACCTATCTGGTAGTCTTATAATAGAGGGGGCTGGCTTTAACATTAGCGCGGCAAGCATAACCATAAATGAGTCTCAGCATGACGTTATAGCTTCTGGTAACAGATTTTTGGTGAACGTAAGCAATCAGTTAAATCTAAATAGAAGTGCTAGCGTGCTCATAGACCTTAACCCGACTATCTTGATAATGCTTACCGCAAACGCACCTTTGTTTGTAATAGTACCTTCCCTTGGGGCGATAATTGAGAATAATTCCGAAACTATTCCATTAAACACCGGAAAAAACAATTTAAACCCGGTATCACACAGCGAGATGAATCTGTTAAATAGAGCAAGACCCAATATAAGCATAACGTCTGCTTTTCTAGGAGTTTTCGATAATTTCACAAGTTTGTCACTAACCGTGAGAGATAATTCAAACGCCAGCATTGCACTTAATAGCCTTAAAGTTTATGGGCCTTTAGAAATGATAATAAACGAAACAGACTTGGGCATTTTGAACGATACGCTCCTAAATTTTACTAAAGATATCGCTAATTTTAGCGTTGGATTAGAACATAACATCAGTGAAAACGGACGTGAATTCGTAGGAATGCAGGGGGTAAATTTTTTAATAAACTCCAATGGGGCTTTATTCTTACCGTTCAACAGACTGGAAGCCGTTTCATCGCAGGCTCAAAACAGTCAGACTGTGTCTAGTAGCCTGCACTGTGGTACTATACTCCCTTTGCTATCCCCCAAGACTGAGTCACAAATAAACGGCGCAATTGCCTCCTGTGTTGAGAATAATGCGTTTATTCTTGGCGCCTCGCAATCGGCGACGTTATCATTCAATGACATTATACGTTTTGGTTTTGGTGCATTAGTGGTAAAGCCGATAATAGGCGATAGTTATAAGATTATTTTGCACGGAAATTCAGATTCTGCCGCAATAGCGAACACTAGCGCAAACTAGTCAATCTTTACATCCTTTTCTAGCTTTATATTGAAATCATCTTTTAATCTCCCAGAGTTTATACTACTAGGAGACGAATCTAAAGGAGACTGCCCCCGTCTGTTTTTAGGAAAAAGAATGAAATCTTTTATATCATCGTCTCCCATTAAAACGGATATTACTCTATCGAGCCCAAGCGCTAAGCCGCCGTGTATCGGTGCACCGTAGCTCAATGCTTCTATAAGGAAACCCATCGAACGATCTATGTCTTCTTTAGGAACTCCTATTATTTCAAATATCTTCCTTTGCATATCAGAATTCTTTATTCTTATCGCACCGCCACCTATCTCTATGCCATTTAAAACCAAGTCATATTTTCTGCCTATCACCTTTTCAGGCTCTGAATACAGAAGTTTTTCGGTTTCGGCATTTGGACTAACGAACGGATTGTGTGACGGCTGCAATGCTCCTGTTATCTCGTCTTTTTCAAAAAGTGGAAAATTGTCAACCCATAGGAAGGCCGTTTCAGTATCGAATTTGCCTATTTTTTTGTCAAATATTCGCCTTAGTTTCGAAAGCGCAGAAAGAAGAATCGGCTCTGACATGTCAGCACCAATAACGATTATATTTCCTTCTTTTGCTCCTAACTTTTTAAGCAATGGTTTTTCTATTGGTTTCATAGTTTCGGCTATCGTAATCGGTTCCGATTCAAGTGCGTCGTTATGCATAAACATCCAGGTCAGTCCCTTCAGTCCGAGTCTTTTCGCGAGGTCTATTAACTCTAGCATATAATTCTTTTTTATTGTGCATTCTTTAGAAGTGAAGTCTACGTCAAAAACCACAGCTCTTACGTTACCTCCATTGGAGGCTATCCGTTTTATTATGTCATAATTGCTTAATTTCGCTTCTGTAGTTATATCGATTAATTTATTGCTGAATCGCAAGTCTGGTTTGTCATTTCCATAGTCGTTCATAGAATCCTTATAGTCCATGTGTGCGAATGGTATTTTTAGATCTTTTCCAAGAACCTCCTTAAAAAGTCTCTTAAAAAGCCTTTCTATGAGATCCTGAATGTAATTTTCATCCTTAAATGAGACTTCCAGGTCTACCTGTGTAAATTCCGGCTGTCTGTCCTCACGCGGGTCTTCATCCCTGAAAACTCTAGCTATCTGAAAATACTTGTCTAATCCACCTATCATGCACAGCTGCTTATATATCTGGGGTGACTGAGGCAGCGAATAAAATTTACCTTTGTTAACGCGTGATGGTACTAAAAAGGTTCTAGAACCGCTTGCGTCATAGGTGTCTCTCACTAAGTATGGCGTTTCTAGTTCAAGAAAATCGTTGTCCCAGAAAAATTTTCTTATAGTTTTAGTTGCCTTGTCTCTAAACTCTATCGTTTTTATCATTCTTTTTCTTCTTAAATCAATATATCTATATTTGAAACGAATGTCCTCCGACGGAAGAAGATTTTCTCTTTCTTCAGTTATTTCAAAAGGTATTAGTTTTGACTTATTGACTAATTCGAAGGCGTCCACGTTTATTTCTACCATACCGGTAGGGTTTTTCGTATCTATTGTTTCTCTGGATCTTTTTCTTACTTTTCCGTTGACTTTTATAACATATTCTTTACCGAGTTCATCAGCCTCCTTTTTTATTTCTTTTTCAAATACTAGTTGAGTAATCCCGTATCTGTCCGCAAGATCTATAAAAAGTTTTCCACCGTGATCGCGTATGTACCTGCACCAACCATATACGGTTACTTCATCACCATCATTTTTTTCGTTTATTTTACCGCAGTTTATTTCCATAGAACCAACCCGTGAGTAGTTAGACTACTCAATTATTATCGATTATATCTTTAAGTACAATGCTTAGTCTTTCTGATACTAATTTTGATTGTAATCCAAAATTCTTTGTTATACTACCGACCATGAAATCATATACTTTCCTATCCTTTTTATACTTTTCAACCATATCTGTGTTTTTCTGCAAGAATGCGCGTATTATTTCGTCTATGCGTTCCGGCGAACTGTATACTGATTCTATCTGCATTCCCTTCTCAAGTTTGATTATTGTCTCCTTTGTTATATCGATCTTTCTTTTTAAAAGATCCATTAAGGCATCAAACACCTTGTCCTTTATGCTCGTGCAATCAAATCTTTTCAGTATTTCTAGAAGGTTTATTATCGATTGACTGTCATATTTATTTTTAGCGTATTCTACCAACCGTAGAGAATCTTTATCAAAGTAAATAAGTTCGCTTAATGTCTTTAGATTGAATCCGTACGAAACGGAAAGTTCATGGGCTATATGTCTAGCTATTATGGGCACAGGTATATTGACATCTATAGAATAATATTCTGTAAGATCTGGTTCATATATGAAACCGTATTCCTCATCGCTTTCTTTTTCTCTTGAAGTTTCCGTAATCTTTCTAGATTCATCGTAGGATCTCGTTTCTTTTAGGACTTGTCTTCCACCTTCTATAAGTAATGATTGTCGTTTAATTTCATATCTTGCGGCATCCATCAGGTTCTTTATACCAGTTATATTTTTCACCTCGACACGTTCATCGGCTAACGATATATTAAGGTCTGCTTTCATTTCACGGTCTATATCTATGCCCTGGTAGTATAACAAACTGCGCAGCTCATATAAGAATTCGTGTGCCTCATCTTCGCTGTAAATATCTGGTTCAGTAACTATCTCGACTAGTGGAACGCCGGACCTGTTAAAATCCAAGAGTGAGTAATTCTTCTCCCTTAATATTTTTGCAGGATCCTCCTCCAACTGAATTCTTCTTATACGTATCGTTTTTCCTGTTATATTAACTTCGCCATCGAAGCCGCTAGGTTCATACAACTGCGTAATCTGGTAAGACTTCGGAAGATCTGGGTAGAAGTATATTTTTCTTACGAATGATACTCTATCATTTGTTTTGCATTTAAGAGCTCTTGTTATGCTTAGCGATATCCTAAGCGCTTCCCTATTAAGCATTGGTTTTGATCCGGGAAATCCCATACATATTGGACATATATTCAGATTTGGAACTTCATTATCTTGATTCAAACATCTGCAGAAAAGTTTAGTTTTTGTAGGAAGAGCTACATGTATTTCAAGTCCTATTTTCATATTGCACCAATGTTGTATTTGAATTTTGGCTTGAATGATTTTTCCCAAGCCTCCAAAAATGAAATCAATGCATAATCATTGAAATGATCCGTAACTATTTGTGCCCCGACTGGCATACCATTCAGGTATGTGTACGGAAAAGACATATGTGGCAATCCGGAAAGATTCGGAGGTATAGTTATAGCATCCATAGAATAATTTTGTACTGGAGTAAGCTCCTTTACTTCGGAGAATTTTGGTGTGAATACCGGCATTGTCGGTGATATTATTAAGCTGTCTTTTAAAGTTTCTTTCAGCGCAGCGATTATCGTATTTCTTATGTTCAAGGCTTTGAAATAATACCTGTTTTTTACACTTGCACTTCTTACGAAAGTACCGAGTATTACGCGTCTTTTCGCCTCAGTCCCAAACGCCGTCCTAGAATTGGTGAAGAAAAGATTGTAGTTTTCGGTGAATTCCATATTTTTATGACCATATTTAAAACCAGTATATTTTGCAAGATTTGTAGAAGCTTCTGCCATTGATATTATATAGTATGCTGGTATCGATTGTTTCAATATTTCTAGGCTTTTATATTCTACGGAGTATCCCTGTCCCTTTAACGTATCCAAAAGAGAATTAAATGGCTCTAATATCTCAGAGTCGACATTTTCAACCAGTTCTTTAATCACTGTCAATTTGTTCGTACTAAAATTTTCTATTGCACGATTCGTGCATGTTGAATCATAATCATCTGTCCCGCGGATAATATCAAAAGCATATCTGAGATCAGATGAGTTTCTAGCCATTACTCCTATCTTATCAAGAGAATTCGCGTAATCTATTAACCCATATCTTGATACAGCTCCATAGGTGGGTGTGAACCCGACAACGCCACAAAACGCTGCAGGAGCGGATATGGACCCTCCAGTTGATTCTGCGATAGCAATGTGATGTTTTAGTATTGCAGTAGCGACGGCTGCACCACTACTAGAACCACCGGCGACCCTCTCTTCATCAAACGGGTTTTTTGCTGGAGTATCACAGTTTATACCAAAAGTGCCGAAGCCAAATTCGTCCATAGATGTCTTTCCAATGAAACTGAATGAAGCCTGTTTGATTTTTTCGACAACAGTAGCATCAAAAGGCGGTATATATCCTTTCAATATCGGCGAGCCTGCAGTGGATTCTACACCGTTTACGCATATATTGTCCTTTACGCTGAACGGGACGCCTCGGTCTATTTTTGATAATAGGTTAAATGCATGGAGTCTATTATTTAGTTCGTTTATGTCGCGGTTTAATTTTTCGTAATATGAAGGTGGCTTGTCAACACTTGCGAATTCTTCTATTGTCTCCGTCATATTTTTGGTCCTACGATGTAGAAACGATACGTCCTTGTATTCTTGAGAATACCTTCGACGTTATCAAATTTTTTAGGTACATCTTCGCCTAGATTCTCTTTTATATTTATAGGGTGATAAGCAGGGTTTTCCTGGCATTGGGTGTTGTCTATGCTGTTAAAATAGGATATTATAGATTCTATATCGTTCTTTATTTTGTCGTATTCCTCTTTTGTAAGTTTTATTCTGCAAGTCTTAAGCAATCTGTCAAATTCCTTCTCTTCCATTTTATGTCGGGCTCTTTGAGTCTAATATATAGTTTGTTATATCTATGCACGATGCAGCGAGGTACTTATTGCGTCCCAAAGAAACTTTTTTTGCTCCCTCTCTTTCTAAAAAGCCCTCAAATTTCTTTGGCAGACCTATATGATCTCCTAGAAAGAAAACAGGGTTTTCGTTGAATTTCATATTGTCTATAATGTTACCGTTCTCACTTAATACATATTTTTCATTGACAGTTTTTACGAAATTTTCTATGCCTTCCTTTGTAAGTGATACGCCAGCGTGTTGCTTGTTCATCAACACTTCATTTATTATTACTCTCCATGTATCTTCGTCAATTCTTACATCATATAATTCTGCGCCGTTAACTTTCAGATGCAACGGAGGATTAGGACGGCCGTATAGAAAAGCGTGGAATTCCACTTCTCTTCGTATAGTGTGCGACGCGAACAGACTTGTAAGTATGCACTGATATACTATATCTAATCTTCCGGCTAGCCTTAAGTTTCCTTTGAAAGGAACTGTGCTTCCGGTTCTAGAATAGAGCACGAAAGTTCTTTTTGACATATAGTAAATAACATAACATATAATTTATATTGTTAAATTAATCCAAAAAAGAAAGTATTTAAATGAATACTATCAAAATAAGTAATCGTCTATAACTCCCGGAAAAGGTCGGAGTGCCGATATTCGGTGCGTTGATGACTTACTTTCAGTTATAGATGAGCTAGATGTCCGAATGGACAGATGAAAATTGTGAGTGCATAAACTCATGTTTATGTATGATGATGCTGATATCTTCCGCAATTCCAGTTGATCCTGCTGGAGGTCACTGCTATTGGGATTCGAATGAGACATGCAAGTCTTATCTGCCCGGTAAGGGTTGATGGCGTACGGCTGAGGCAACACATAGATAACGTACCGTCATGAGGCGAATATCCTCGGGAAACTGAGGTTAATACGCCATAGCAATAGTATCTGAAACGATTCTATTGTGAAATGGTTATCACTATTACCGTGATACACCGCATAACGATCGGTCTATGCCAGATTAGACAGTTGGTGAGGTAACGGCTCACCAAATCTAAGATCTGTAGGGGCCATGAAAGTGGTTTCCCCCAGAAGGGTACTGAGACAAGGACCCTAGCGCTACGGCGTGCAGCAGTCCCGAAAACTCTACAATGCGCGAAAGCGTGATAGGGGGATCCCAAGTGTTCGTTCCTTTGGAACGAACTTTTGCCATGTTTTTAAATGGCATGGCGAATAAGGGCTGGGCAAACGGGTGCCAGCAGCCGCGGTAATACCCGTGGCCCGAGTAGTGACCGCTATTATTGAGTCTAAAGCGTTCGTAGCTGGCCTAAAAAGTTCGTACTAAAATTGTCCTGTTTTACTGGATAACACGGTATGAATACTTTTAGGCTAGAGGCCGGGAGGAGGGCTGGGAACTCTTCAGGTAGGAGTAAAATCCTTTAATCTGAAGAAGACCACCAGTGGCGAAGGCGCAGCCCTAGAACGGACCTGACGGTGAGGGACGAAGGCTAGGATAACAAACCGGATTAGATACCCGGGTAGCCCTAGCAGTAAACGCTGCTTACTATACGTTGCATTTCCCTGAGGAAATGCAGTGTGACAGCGAAGGCGTTAAGTAAGCCACTTGGGGAGTATAATCGCAAGGTCGAAACTTAAAGGAATTGGCGGGGGAGCACAAAAACGGGTGAAATTTGCGGTTCAATTGGATTCAACTCCGGGAATCTTACCAGAAGCGACAGCAGGATGAAAGCCAGCCCGAAGAGCTTGCTTGATGCGCTGAGAGGTGTTGCATGGCCATCGTCAGTTAGTATCTTGAGACGTCCCGTTAAGTCGGGTAACTAACAAGACCCTCTTCTATATTTGCTAACGCGTGATCCGTCATGAGCGAGCAAAATATAGAGACTGCATCCGAAAGGGTGAGGAAGGTGAGGGCGACGGTAGGTCAGTATGACCCTAATCCTCTGGGCTACACGCGAATTGCAATGGCAAAGGCAATGGGCTGCAACTCCGAAAGGAGGAGCCAATCCTCTAATCTTTGTCTTAGTACGAATCGAGGCATGTAACTCGGCCTCGTGAAGGCGGAATCCGTAGTAACCGCGTTTCAACAAAGCGCGGTGAATACTTTCCTGCTCCTTGCACACACTGCCCGTCAAACCAGACAAGTTGGATTTGGATGAGATCTATGTTCTTGCATAGAACGAGTCTAAATTCAGTGAGTAGGGTTAAGTCGCCACAAGGTAGCCGTAGGGGAACCTGCGGCTGGATCACCTCCTTAAAATTTTTTAACAGTGAGGTAATAATCATGGAAGATATCAGCATCTCATACATACTTTTATGTTTATAACTTTCTAAGAATAGCTATGAAAAGCCTTAAAAATGTAATAGCGAATCTAGTGTCCCAACTCTCTTATGACGTGAGCAGTTCGCATAGAGATCTTCCGTTTATGACAAAGGATGGGCTAATCGGTAAGGACTTGAAAATTTTAAGGATAAGAAATGCATGGACTAAATACGGCGTTAGAAGAGTCTATGAGACCTCATCGTTCAAATTCTTTGGTTCCGAGGTCTTGGACAATGAACCGGAAAGCAGCGTTCTTAATCAGACGAGACACATAAAGAATGGTACGTCGAAAGACGGGAAGAACTATTATGCTTGGCAGTGAGCAACCGGTCGACTGGAAAGCATTTTTAATAGTATAGGCAATCTGAATATGTCTATGAAAACTCTTGAAGATTTGATAAAGGAACTGACATCAAAAATCTCCGACGGCGTTGAGTTAAGGTGCTGTGCCGCATCAACAAGTCGATTCGCGGATGGACGGGGATATTCTACACCGATTTCCACTGTGTATAAAAAATCTGGGATCATTGACGATGCAATATCGACTGGCGGAAATTTTCCGCATGAGATAGTTTTTAATGATGATTATTCGATAGGAAGATATCTGATTACGCATGCCGACACCGGCACAATAGACGGAACTTTATGCCTAAATATCCCTAAAACAAGGGAGGGGTGCTTATAGCAATATTATCACACGATCCAAGGTATCTCTGCGAAAAATATAGGGGTGAAATCAAGAAAACAAATGAAGGTCTATATACTTTAGAAATCCATAACGAAGATACCACTACGCGAATAGAAATACATATCGATAACGACGAGCTTAAAAAGTTGGTGTCCATTACAGAAGACATATTATTGAAAAACGCAACGATAAGCGGAAAGGATGTTTTGCTCTCCTATTTTAAATACGAAGTAAATTTCTGCAATAAAAATTAATTGAATTCCTGTTCAATTATATTTAAAAATGACAAAACGCTTATTGTAGATAATAATGGAGGAAAAATGCCCGTAGAATTACCTAGTGAGACCCTTGAATTTTTTCAAAACGATGAACTTCATGCAAGGATATTCTACGAAAAATATGCTATCAAGGACATTGACGGAAATATAATAGAAAAGACGCCGGTAGAGATGTGGAAGCGTCTTGCAAAAGAAATTTCCAGTGTTGAAAAAGACCAAAAAACTTATGAAGAAAAGTTTTTTTGGTTGCTAAACGATTTTAAATTTGTTCCTGGAGGTAGGATACTTTTTGGCACTGGTTCACCGAGGAGGGCCACTCTTCTTAATTGTTATTATCTGCCAATAAAAGAAGATTCTATTGAAGGCATATTCGAAACTGCCAGGGAAATGGCTAGAACATACTCTTTCGGTGGGGGGGTCGGCATTGATATTTCTGTATTAAGACCCAAAGGGTGTTTTGTTAACAATGCGTCAATAAGGACTACTGGTGCGGTTTCCTTCATGGAATTATATTCTGTTACTACTGGAACGATAGGACAATCTGGCAGACGCGGTGCGCTTATGATAACTATGGATGTCCATCATCCAGATATAGAAGATTTCATCGTTGCAAAAAGCGACAAAAGGAGTGTCAGATACGCAAACATAAGTGTAAAAGTATACAACGATTTCATGCACGCGGTGGAAGAAAACAGCGATTTCGAACTGCATTTCAAGAACAACCTTGCAGAAGCGAAAAGAAAGGTTAATGCCAGAGTTATTTGGGAAAAAATAATAGATACTGCTCTTAATACTGGTGACCCGGGCATAATATTCTGGGATCACGTCAAGGATGAATCACCGGTAGAATACGATCCACGAATGTCTGTGAAGGGTACAAACCCCTGTGCAGAACAGCCTTTAGAGAACTATGGTGCTTGCGATTTAGGTGCAATAAATCTAGAGTACTTCGTCAAAGATTCATTTACGAAAAATGCGAACATAGATTGGAAAACGCTTGAAACCACAATAAGATACTCTGTCAGGTTCCTAGACAACGTACTTGATTATAGCTATCCTAGACACGCTTTGAAAGCACAGGCAGAGCAAACTGTATACACAAGAAGAATAGGTTTAGGGGTTATGGGTCTGGCAAACATGCTTATAAGATTAAACATAAAATATGATACAGACGCCGCTATAAAATTTGTAGATGAATTTTTCGGAAAATTCAAGGAAATCGCATATGACGAGAGTTCAAATATAGCAAAAGAGAAGGGATCTTTTAAGGGGTTCAATGCGGAAGAGCACGTAAAAAGAAATTTTATAAAAAGATTAAGCAGTGAACTGAAGAAAAAAATAAAAGCACAAGGTCTAAGAAATGGCGCAGTTCTTACAATAGCTCCGACCGGTTCGATATCTTCTATGATAGGAGTAAGCGGTGGCGTTGAACCTATATACGCATTGAGCTACACGCGCAGATCAGAATCCTTATCAGAAGAAAAATTTGAGATTCTTGATCCTATAGTAAAGACATACATGAATGAATTCAAATTAAAGGAAAAGAGACAACTGCCCGATATTTTTGTGGTTGCGCACGCAGTAGACCCATTTTTTAGAGTTAAAATGCAGGCAACTATACAGAAACACATAGACTCATCAATATCTTCAACTGTGAATCTTAAAAACGACACTGGGAAAGATACAGTTAATAAAATATACATTGAGGCGTGGAAACAGGGCTGCAAATCGATAACGATATACAGAGAAGGTTCTAAAGAAGACATATTGACAGCAACCGATGAAGCGGGACAACAGCCTCCGCCAGAAAAAATAGAAGCAGAACTTAGCGAGCTTGAGGAGAGACCGTTTATAATGCAGGGAACTACAATAAAATTCCCGCTTCCACAGGGAAACCTTTACGTTACGGTAAACAAAGGTCCAAATGATGCGATAAAAGAAGTTTTTATAAGTATGGGTAGATCGGGTGAAGCGGAAAAGACATATACCGAAGCGATAGGTAGATTAATAAGCGTATATTTACAATCAGGCGGAAACGTAGAAAGAATAATAAATACTTTAAAGGGAATAAGGGGCGATACTACGGTGTGGTTCAATGGAATAAGACTTCTATCGCTTCCCGACGCCGTTGCAAAAGGGTTAGAACTGGTAGAAAAAGGGGCTAAGATAACCACATTGAAAGGAAACGAACAGACCGAAAATCTAAAAGGAAAAATAGAGCCGGTTTCAATGACTAAAAGATGCCCGTCTTGTTTGCAGGATACGCTAATATTTGAGAACGGTTGCTTCGTGTGTAAGTCATGCGGATATACAAAGTGCGAATAATCAAATTTAAAAAGGCTAAATACTTATCTAATAGATGGAAATTGAAGTACTAGAAAAGAGCGATTCGTCTATTAAATTCAGGGTTAAGGGCGGTTCGCAATCAATACTTAACCTATTAAAGGAAGAGGCAGATTCGATAGAAGGCATATCTTTCGCGGGTTTTGCAACTGAACATCCTTTGGAACGTTCATCTATTTTTGTGCTTCGTACGAAATCTAAGGACGCTGAAAAAGTATTTAAAAAAGTTGTCGAAAAAGCAATGGATGATTTAAACGAAGCGAAGAAATTATTCAGCAAGCTTTCTTAAATATAAAAAGGCATGAAATTTTCAAAAGATAAGTTTGTCTCTCTTATCAAACAACTAACAGGGGGACAAAGCTGGATATCTTTTTTGTTTTATATAATAATAGTATATCTTGGCGTTAGCTATATATTTCTGCCTGCTTTGTATCATTTTACTTCAATAAATTACATAAGTGCAGTCGTTTCCGGGAGCATGGACCACTCTGCGCCAGATATACAGTATACTTATAACTTCTGGCTTCAGCAGCGCGGATTTAATTACACGTCATGGCCGTATCCTAACGGCGTAAGTATCGGTTCTTTGGTGATAGCATATAAAACGCCAGCAAGCCAAATAAACATAGGAGATGTTATAGTGTACGATATAAAATACCAGGGAATAACGGAAGAAGTTATCCATCGAGTAATAAACCGCACGGAAATAAACGGAACGTATTACTTTACGACTAAAGGCGATGCGAACCCGGCTTCTCTGCCTTTTGAAATAAATATACCTTACTCGGATATAACAGGTAAGGTACAGACAGTAGTACCGTATCTGGGTTATCCAAGGTATTTATTATACTTACTTTACAGTTTAATATGAAAACGATAATATGTTTTACTGGTATGCCGGGCAGCGGGAAATCTATAGCTGCTGAAGCTCTTAAGAAAAAGGGTTACATAGTTTTGAGTATAGGAGATGCCGTAAGAAATGAGATGCGAAGACAGGGAATACCTATTAACATAAAGACTTTGGACACTTTTTCTGTAGAAGCTAGGCAAAATCTTGGAAAAGACTATGCGATACGGCTTCTTGAATCAGAGATTGACGAAGCCTTAAAAACAAAGGATACTTTATTCGTAGACGGGATAAGGACTATGGGCGAAATCGACAGACTTAAGAGCCGTGGATATAAAGTGGTAGCGCTAGCCTTGATATCCGACAAAAAAACTAGATTCGAAAGATTGATGAAAAGACAGAGGGAATCGGATCCAAAAGACTTAGAAGACTTTCTATGGAGAGAGAAAAAGCAGCTTGAAATGGGAATAGCTGAAGTAATAGCCACCACAGATTATTTCTTGGAGAATGGAAACAGCGTCTCAAAATTCCAAAACAGTCTCCTTAAAAAAGTAAAATTTATAATAAACTCCGAAAAATCATAGTAATATCTTAAAATTATCCGCAGTTTCTTCTAAATTGACATTGGACTTAAGTTTTTTGCCGTCAAATTCTAAATCTATCTGCCCCATAGGTGTACGCAAATGTCTCTTAAACTTGACAGCATAATTTTTCTTGTCTATTGTTATAGTTTTATTAAGAATGTCCGGTCTTATGCCAAGAATACATCTGTCTATTATCTCAGGCAAACAGCACATAGACCATGCTTGTGATGGGCAACCTTGCGGCTTACCGTCGGGTTGTATTATTTCGTTTATTCTAGATGAACATTGAGAACCGAGATTCCTTTTTGAAACTATATTTAGAATTTTTTCTCCTAAATTAGAGTCCCCATACATGTATGAGCCACCCGCTGCAAAACAGCTTATGAACGGCCATATTTGACCATCGTGATAGCCGTTTATGGAGAATGTGGGGTCGTTTTTTGCCATGCTGAATACGCCGTCCTCGGAAATCATGTTAGCTTTTATATTTTCAATAACCTTATTTGCTGTATTCTTGCTTAAAGAACCGAGGTAAAGGGGAAAAATCTGATTGCAGGAATTAATATCTCTGCTTAACTGATCGGAAAGAAAACCTTCCCTTTCGTATAAATTAATATTGTTTCTTAACGTCTTCGATAGTTCTAGGAGCCCTAAATAGTCTTGGCCTATTTTACGTAAAATTCCGGATATGGCAGAAAGCGCGTTTTCCCACAATGCCTGTATCTCTATAGAGAATTCTCGGTCTTTAGAGTCCATCCAAGTTTCCCTTCCTTTATCATGTATAAGCCCGTTTGATACTCTGGATCTTGCATACGTTATTATGCGCATAATATTGTCATAGTTCGATCTGAAAAAATCTATATCGCCTGTATATGCTACATAGTCGGATACATCTTTCAGAAATATCGCAGGCACATCCAGTGGATAAAGTTCGCTAGAAGAGGTACTTGGCATTTTACCGTCGTGTATTAGGTTTATAGTGTGTAGTAGTATTCTTTTTACGAAATCTGGATTATTCAATATTAGAAACGATGGTGCGATAAGAAGGGCATCGCGAAGCCAAAACTCGTTGAAATATGGGAATCCCGCATATATTTCAGAATCATTAAAGTTAGAATATGAATACATTGCATCAATGACATCCAGTAAAAAAGAATTATCAAACGCAGTTGAACTGCCGTAAGCAGTTGCCGCTGCCTTTATTATACCGGATATATCCACTGCATATCTCTTTCTGTTCTTAGAATTTCTGTATATGGTTTCATCGTCTGCAGGGTATGTAAAAAAAGATAAATTAAATTCTTCTCCTTTCTTAAGGTTAGCGGTTATTATGCCAGGAACATACTTGTTTTGCGGCTGAGAATCATCAAAATATTTACTGAAACCCTTTTCTTTGGCGTATTTTCCTGGTATATGTATACCATAGTATTCGCTTTTACTGAATTCACCTTTGTCAAATGTAAACATAAGACCTTTATTATTTAGCAAAATTTGCACTTTTTTGTCTTTTTGAAACAAACCGTATAATTTAGACTCGACATAATTTTCGGATCTATCCCGTATATTTACCCCTGTTTCGAATACCATTTTACAGTCGAAATCTGGCTTTACCGTAATAAATACGGATCTGTCCGTGCAGATATCTTCTTCAGTAATTTTTCCATATCTAGTAGTGTAATCATAGCTGCAGAAACCGGAGTTGTAAAACTTGAAATCTGAGATATTTTCATCTGATAAGAAGTCTTCGTTCATCTTAAACGCAAAATAATCTACGAACTTGGTGGTTTTTTCCCATATACCACACCATTTCGAACCGAAAGCGCCATTATTGAATCTGAATAAGAACGTTCCATTACGCGAAATAACATTCACTTTCTTATCTAATAAACTGTCCATACCGTTCACTATACACAAGGAACGTCAACATAAGATTAATAATTTAAATTTTTAGAAATGCGGCACATATAATAAATATTCATAAAATTCAGTTAACGGCTAAAGTAAGATATCTGGAAAAGAAATATTTAAATACTCTAAATCTATTAAAATGTAGATGATAGTTAATTACCTTATAACCAAAATAGAAGCTAACAGAGACATTGTAGCTCCTGCTAATTCTCAGATAAGCATAACTGACAATATATCGCTTACAAACCTTGAAAAAGACGATAAACTTAATATCTTAAGATTCAGCTTCAGATTCGATGCATCGGTAATGGCAGATCAGAAAAATTTCGGTAAAATAGGTGTAGAAGGTGTATTGTTCTATGCTGGTGATAAACTTGAGGAAATATTTAAGGGCTGGAATGAAGGAAAAAAAATAGAGCCTTCTCTTGCAGTGGAAGTAACGCAAGCGGCCTCTGACATAGGGTCTATAGAAGCTTTGGCATTGTCAAAAAGTCTTCAACTTCCACCTGTTATAACATTACCAAGAGTTACTGCACAAACTACAGAAAATCAATCTCAGGAACCTCCTAAGAAAAGCTCAAAAAAATAATAGCTTGGTAGCTACTTAAGCCAAAAATCTCTTAATTCGAATTAAAGCTATGACTGAAAATGAACAGACAGAAACTGTAAAAACAGAAGATGTAGACTATAAGAGCAAATATTTATATCTATTAGCAGAAGTTGATAATTATAGGAAAACGAGAGAAAAAGAAGAAACACAATTTATAAAATCATCCAATGAAAAATTAATGAGGGATATGCTTAAAGTTTTAGATGATTTCGAAAACGTTATGAAACACAATGACAACGAAGCCATAAAATCGCTTTTTAACTCTCTTTACTCTTCATTATCAGCTAATGGACTAACTAGAATGAAGGTTTTGGGCGTGGATTATTCATCAGAAATAGCAGAGGTCGTTAGCACGGAGCAAACGGAAAAAGAAAAAGGGAAGATTTTGGAAGAAGTACAGGCAGGATACAAGCTTTTTGATAAGGTTATAAGGTATCCGAAGGTGAAAATAGGAATATGACTGAAAAAGAAAAGATAATAGGTATAGACCTTGGAACGTCCAATTCGCAGGCGGCGGTGGTAATAGCGGGAAAACCTTCAATAATACCTAGCGCGGAGGGTGCAACGATTGCCGGCAAGATGTTTCCATCAATTGTCGCGTTTACAAAGAAAGGCGAAGTCATAATCGGCGAACCTGCGAGAAGACAGGCTGTGTCAAATCCTGAAGGTACGATTTTCGCAGCTAAGAGAAAGATGGGCAGCGATTTCAAGTACAAAGTAAACAAAACCGAATATTCGCCCCAACAAATATCTGCATTTATACTACAGAAAATAAAAAGGGACGCAGAGGCTTTCTTAGGTACTAAAATTTCAAAAGCAGTAATAACGGTGCCTGCATATTTCAATGACAATCAAAGACAGGCGACTAAGGACGCTGGCATAATCGCTGGGCTTGACGTCGTCAGAATAATAAATGAGCCCACTGCCGCAGCTATGGCATACGGTCTTGACAAAAGTACTGAAACAAAGATACTCGTATATGATCTTGGAGGCGGCACTCTTGATGTTACTGTGATGGAAATAGGCAGCGGTACGTTCCAGGTTCTTTCAACTTCAGGGGATGTACAGCTCGGTGGCGTAGACATGGACAATGCGCTTGTCAATTATATAATCGATTCGTTCAAAACAAAGGAGAAAATAGACCTAAAAAGTGATAACACTGCGATGCAAAGAGTAAAGGATGCAGCAGAACGTGCAAAGATAGAACTGTCAACTATGCTCGAAACGGACATAAACATACCATATATAACGGTAACAAAAGATGGCCCTAAAAATCTGGAAATAAAAATCTCTCGTGCAGAATTGGAAAAACTTGTTAAGCCGATAATTGAACGATCACGACAGCCGATAGAAAACGCCATAAAGGATGCTGACATATCAAAATCAGATATATCAAAAATAGTTCTTGTCGGCGGGCCGACGAGAATGCCAGCAGTACAAAAATTTCTTACTGACATATTTGGTGAAAAGATAGAACGCAGCGTTGATCCTATGGAGGCAGTAGCTGTAGGCGCTGCAATACAGGGCGCTGTATTGGCTGGAGACATAAAAGATATTGTTCTTCTGGACGTGACTCCACTGACGCTTAGTATTGAGACCTTAGGGGGAGTTTCCACTCCAATAATAGATAGAAATACCACTATACCAGTTAAAATGAGTAAAGTGTTCACGACAGCTGGAGATTATCAAAGCGCAGTAACTATAAACGTTGCACAAGGAGAAAGACCTATGATAAAAGATAACGTCATTCTAGGTTCCTTCAATCTTGAAGGTATACCTCCTGCGCCGCGTGGAGTCCCGCAAATAGAGGTTACTTTCGATATAGATGCAAACGGTATACTGAACGTATCCGCGAAAGACATGGCGACGAAAAAATCACAGACTATAACGATAACGGCTCCGAACAAACTTTCAAAAGAAGAAATAGAAAAAATGATGAAGGATGCTAAAGAGCATGAGGAAGAAGACAAAAAGCACAAGGAACAAATTGAAATGAAGAATGAAACGTCTGCACTAATGTATTCTCTTGAGAAAAGTCTAAACGAGTTTAAGGACAAGATAAGTGATGAAAACAAAAAAGATGCTGAAGAAGTCATATCAAAACTAAAGGAATCTCTTGAAAAGGACGAGATCGATAGCATAAAGGAATATAAGGAAAAACTCACAGACTTAATAAACAAAATAGGAACCGAGATATACAAAGACGTAAACCAAAAGCCCGAGGATAAACATGAAGACGACACGGGACAAACGACCTGAGTCGAATAAATGGAAAAAGATCCGTATCAGGTTCTTGAAATCAAGCAAGGGTCTTCTGAAGAGGAAATAAAGTCTGCATTCAAGCGCTTGGCTAAAAAATATCATCCCGACCTCAACCCTAATAATAAACAAGCGGAGGAAAAATTCAAGGAAATAAACGAAGCATACCGTATCCTAATGAATAAGGGTTCATATAATAATGAAAACGTTAGAGGACAGAGCGGCGGATTCGAGGATATATTTGGTTTTAATTTCGGGGATTTATTTGGAGGGTTCAGTTTTAGACAAAGAGGGGAAGATCTAAAATATGAACTAAACATAGACTTGAAGGACTTGATAAAAGAACAGTATAAAACAATAAAAATAGACAGGCCAGTCCCATGCAAAGCATGTAATGGCTCTGGCGCAAAGACAAAAAAGAAATGTTCTAGATGTGACGGTCTTGGAAAAATAAGGGGTGTTTCCAGGCATGGTGCATCCACTTTCATAACAATGACCGAATGCAGGGCCTGCAACGGAAAAGGATATAATGTAGAGACTAAATGCGACAAGTGCGGTGGAGTTGGATATGAGAATTCCGCTGAAGAGATCCGTATACCAATAAGACGAGGTATAATAGAAGGAGATACTATACTCTTAGAACGTGCCGGCGCTGGATCATTGGATGGCGACTACGGCGACTTATATGTAATTTTTCATATAAACAGAGACCAATACTTTAAAATTGAAGGCCGTAACTTAGTCACTACTCTGTTTGTAGATGTTAGAGATCTGATAGATCAAAAAGATATAGAAGTAGATACGCCGATAATGAAAAAGAAAATAAAATTAAATAGAGAACAAAGATGGCCATTAATAATAAAGGGTGAAGGATTATTTGATAAAAAAGGAAAAAAAGGTGACTTAGTAATAGAACTTTCACCGATAATACCTGGCAGTAAAGAAGAAGTGCTAAGGACTTTTTTCTCCGGTGAGAGGGTAAAACCTTACCTGCTGTCTTAGATTAGCGCATAAACTATTTATTACACGGTAATTTTATAGGGATATGTTTAATAGAAAATCTCAAAGTCTTTTAGAGTTCATGACAACTTGGGGGTGGGTTATTCTTATCATAGTAATCGTTATAGGACTGCTTTTCAGCTTTGGTGTATTTACTAGCCCGACGATAACCGCACCAGTCATTAATGGGTTTTCAGGTGTAACGGTTAGCAATGGCGCTGCCAATAGTTCTTTGATGGTTCTTCAATTCCATAATGACGAGAACAAACCAGTGTATATAGATAATGTATCCACAAACTTAAATGGTAATGTTTACAGTTCATTCCAGTGTGCTCAGCAGACTGTCGCTCCGGGCAGTTCTACGTTCTGCAGGGTCAAAATATCAAATGATCAATCATCTTATACCGCGTCTGTCTCTGTAAAATATAATATAACTAATCTAAATTTTTATTCATACTCTAACGGTACTATATCAAGTCAGACGGTCTCAAATCTTGAACCGATAAACAATCAAATAACTTACTTCAATGAAACCGGGCTCGTGCCTGGCAGCGTATGGAACGTAACATTCGATGGCATAAAAAAGAGCACTACTGGAAACAACATATCATTTGATATACCGTTTGGTGAATACAACTACAGCGTAGCTGTAGGCAATTTTACCGGTTGCAATAATTCCATAAGCGTAGATTCTGGTACAGCACAAACGGGCTATTCGATAGTTCTACCATTCAAGTCTTCATGTAAGATTACTTTCATAGAAAGCGGGCTGCCTACTGGAATAAATTGGACCGTTACTCTCGTTCAACCGGGTTGTATTGTGCTTGGAAAGATACATTGTCTTGAGAGGGCAACATATGATAAAACAAATTCTTCAAAAGGCACGACGATAACTTTTGTACTTCCGTATGGCTCGTATGCATATCTAGATAGTGCGTATGCTAATTCTACATATGATTTCATAGAGAGATATTCCTCTAATAGCACATCCGGCAGCATCGTGGCTGGAATTTCTAAATATCTTTCTTTCTCGCCTGATAACTCTGTAGTATATGTATATGCCGCAAATCCAAGCATGAACATAGTGTCTGTTATAAACGCCACTTCGAATGCTGTAATAAAGAATATAACAGTTGGTACATATCCACAGTACCTTACTTTGTCAACAAATGGGCAGTTCGTATTTGTACAGAATCAAAAGGCAAACACAACTTCTATAATAAATACGACTTCAAATACATTACTAAACACGATAAATGACTATGGAACGGGCACATCTGAGAATCATTCAACGGGAGTTACGTACTTCCTGAATGCTTCTGACGGTTATCCAAAAGGCACGGTCTTCGTTCCTGGAACGCCCGGCATAGACGATGTAGGCTTGATAAACGCTTCAAACAATGATTTTGTAGGAGAACGCGGTCCTAGTTCGCCAACGACAGGAGGAGTAATTATCCAACAATGCCTGAACGTAAGCAATCCTCCGACCAATATTAGCTGTGAAGGTTATGTACTATCCCAGTTTGATGCAGCCTATATCGGTACCGGCTCTTACGTCCCTTTTACAGCAAATGGAAGCGGCATAGCCTTGGAGAGGTGGGGGAGCGAAGCCAATAAGATAGCTTACGTTTCTCTTCCAAAACAAAACATGGTAGTAGTGCTTAATGTTTCCTCTGCGCCGGGATCAATTTGTTCCGGAGGTCACTGCTACACGCCTAATCTTATAATAGCCAATATAACATCACCTTCAGGCTCTCCAACGGCATGGTTCAACGGTGTAAACGCCGTACAATTTAATCCAAATGGCAGACTCGCATATGTACTTAATACTGGAGGGGCAGGAATAGGAGTATATGTGTCCGTTATAAACGTGACTACAAGCAAGATAATCACAAACGTCACATTAACAACAAATAGCGGCGCACAGGGCGAAGACCTTGCAGTAACCCCAGACGGAAACTATGCATATATTTCATACTATTCAACAGCTGGCGGTGACCGTATAAGCGTAATAAATTTGAATACTTATTCCACTACATTGATAAGCGGTGTTGCAAGCGGTGCGGGAACTTATTTTGGAATAGCTGCCGCCGCACGCGATGAGAGTATTTAACAGAAGAATTTAAAATAAAGAGGCTTTGAGTCCGAGTTACTCAAAACCTCTTAAAACCATATTATTAGTTCTAATTAGCCCTTTAAAATAACTTCCTGGAAACTATTGGAAACTGTTTCTTAATCAGAATTGTCAAGCACGAAAACTTCTTTTGATTTCCAGAGTTTTTCTGAGTTGGTTATTACATTTTGCGTTGCGGTATAGAAAAGAATTTTGTCGTATACTTTTCCAGACGCGGAGACTGCGCCCCCCTTTACCGTCCCTATCTCGTTGAAGCCAACGCTTTTTATGAACTTTAACCCTGAGAGATTATCGGCAATCACGTCAGCGTACATCAAAGTCACACCTTGCTTGAAAAGCTTTTCAGCCATATTATATATCATGAACTGCGCAAGCCCGCTATTCCTAAAATCTTTGGCAACTGAAACATTGACATCAGCCGCGTGCTCTTCAGTAGATTTCGCTCTTCTATGTGCGTCGATTATACTGGCTATCTTGTCATTATACACTGCTATTAACATCAATTTGGTGCGCCAATCTATGCTTTTAAGAGTCTTATCCTCTTCTTCCAAAGTCATTCGTTGGCTTCCCAAGGCCACGGAAACGTAAGCTTTCTCTTCATAAAGCGACTGCAGAAAATCCAATGCCTGATGCGATATGCCGGGGTCAGTCTTTCTTATTGTTAGCTGTCTTTCATCCTTTAATTTTATTATCATACTATTATTCTTTACTTATTGTTTAAATAATTTATTCCTTATCCGATCCGGAAATTTCGATAATACGTTCTACACCGTTAAAATCTTTTATCAGCTTTAACACTTCATCTGGCACAAATTCCTGCCAGTTACCTTCTTTAAGCATGAGCTCTCTAATCCTTGTACCTGAGAGTTTGTTCCGCGTTTTCAAAGGCGTTCCGCTTACTTTGTATCCTTTCTCGGCAAAAAGTCGCTTTACTAGTGGATTGTTTGAAAACACTGTATCAAACTTCGGACACAGCGTTTCTACCTTAGATACCCATACCCCATTTGATTTAGTGTCTTCTATAGGCACAACGAAAAAATTCTTTAATCCTTCAGCATGCAGAGTATTATATATCATTGTCGTTCGCTCGCCAGCAGTAAACGGGTTGGAAAGAGTATGAGATTCCTCTGCGCTACCTATTGCTATTATAACGTATGATGACGCATTGCAAATTTCTTTTATAAACGCAAGATGTCCATTATGAAACGGCTGAAATCTTCCTACAAAAAGTGAACGCATATATTAATAATATCTACATTGGTATTTTATAGTTTCTACCCGCGAAATGCATGCTTTTAAAGACTATTTTGCATTATATTTTATGTCAGACCGAATAAGATGCGCGCATATCCTTGTTAAGGACAAATTAAAGGCTGATGAGCTATTAAAAAGAATAAAAGATGGAGAAAGCTTTTCCAAGATTGCAGAAGAAAATTCAATTGATGGCTCTAGAAGAAGAGGTGGTGATCTTGGCTTTTTTACGCGTGGAGTAATGGTAAAGGAATTCGAAAAGGCCGCGTTTGCCCTTGATAAGGGCCAGGTATCAGAAGTAATAAAGACACAATTCGGATATCATATAATAAAACGCCTTGAATGAAATGGCAATAAAAACTGCTCCGGGCAAAAGAAAGAATAATGATGTAAAAATCATACATTCCAGAAAATTACAATCGGCTCTAGAATATCTGATGACATACGGATGGGTGATACTATTCATCGTTATAGCAATGACTATCCTTTATGAATTTGGCATATTCAATCCGTCTTCCGTGATAACTTCTACTCCCATAATCACCGGTTTTAATGGTTTATCTATAGTATCACCAGCCGCAAATCAAACGATGTTAAAGTTCTCATTGATGGATAACATTGGACTTCCAATAGAATTGACAGCGATAAATTTTACCCAGGGTTCAGCTCATTATTCGAAGGTAAGCTGCCAAAGCAATTACCTACAAGCTGGCGGACTAACAACGTGCTATTTCAACGCTACTTTTCCAAGTACTGTCTTCGTTTCTATGAGTATTTCATATTTGGAGCTTACGGGTTTTTCATCCAATCCGGAACTTGAAAGCGGTTCTATTCTTATGCAAAGAACAAACGGGTTTGTTTTACCCCCCGCAAACTCGCCTCAACAGACGAATTTTATAGAAAGCGGGTTGCCGAACAATGCGTCGTGGAGTATATTAGTAAACAACAGCTTTTACACATCAAAAGGGGGCTTTCTTAGAATAAGTCTTCCGCCCGGCAATTTTAGTTCTATTTTAGAACCGGTGTACATGTCGCCGCCATCATCGGGCTGTAAATCGAACAGCGTTTATTACGTTCCGACTATAAATATAAGCCGAATAGATTCTGGTTCTTCTTATTCCTTCTCATATACCAAAAGAACAGGCACCGTGTGCACTACTACTGTTTCGGAAACAGGTCTCCCACTCGGATACAAATGGTATTCTTTGTATGGATTCGATTTCAATTATACGACCACGAACAGGTTAGAATTCACTACTTTATCTAGCAAGTGGCTCTATTTTGGCTTACCGATATTTATGCAGTTAAACAGTAGTTGCTCCAGAACTTATACGGAGAGCCCTCTGCTGTCCTTCTTAAGCGCAGGAAATTCAAAAGCTATAGTCTTTTTGAATAGCACTGTTTGTTAATTGCAACCGCAATTGCCGCCGCACGCGCATGCATGCGAATCTTCAGCCTTCTGTTCTTTTTTCTCTATTTTCTTTGCCATAATCAAAGCTAAGAAGCGCGCTATTTAAATCCTTTTGCTTGTCGTCAGAATTATCAACTTAATTCTTTCAGTACTTGTTCGGCCTTTTCAAGGCTATCCTCGTTCATTGCTTCCAAAAGCCTTAATTTGAATTTCTTCCTAAGCTTTACTTTTTGCCCGTTTTTTAGCACCTTTACGCTTTCCTTACGGATTTCTACTGGAGTTTTTCCTTCTTGGGGCGGGTGAAACGATTCCTTTGCCTCTTTTCTGGAGAACAGTATCTCGTATTCCCCGAACTTGAAACTCCGCTTAGTCTGTGCGTTATACAGCTTGTACCAATTTTCCATATAAGAGGTATACGATTGACATTTAAAAATCTTTCTCTAAAACTGATACAAATAGCGGATTTTAAAGCAAGTGTACATATACTATAAGATGATAGATACTGTCCTTTTGGATATGGATGGGGTAATTTCCGACACCGTAAACACTCATTTTACGATAGATCGACAGGTGCTCGGGGAAAACGGGATAAATCTCAGCCTAAACGGGGTATTGGCAGCCCATCAGGGAATAAAGGACGGTGAATTCTTCAATAAAATATTCAGATTAAATAAAACCCCGGAAGAAATTAGAGGAATAGAAGCAAGAAAATGGGAAATAGCAGAGCAATTGCCGCCGAATAAGATAAAACCCGTAGAGGGTCTGTATCACTTTCTAGGACTTCTTAAGAAAAGAGACATGAAACTCGGCATAGTATCTTCTTCGCCGCGCAAGTTCATAGATTTAGTTCTATCCTCTCTCAAAATAAGCGACATGTTCCGAGTCGTAATAAGCTGTAGTGATGTGAAGGCGCTCAAGCCCTCATCGGAGGGACTTTTGCTAGCTGCGAAAAGACTGTTTTCCGAGCCTTCAAATTGCCTTGTGATAGACGACGGCATAAACGGAATGCTTGCGGCAAAAGAAGCCAAAATGCATTGCATAGGTCTCGTCCGTGAAAAACGTAGGTTGTCTTATCCTGCGGATATTATCGTCGGGAAACTTTCTGATATAACGCTCTCCTTAATTTCGTCTTTTTAAGATTACTTTTGATAGGAATTTAAAGATTCTATCACAGAATCTAAAAATGCGCATTCCATGTCCACATCGTACTCCCGACGCAAGTCTATCAAGTATACCTTGCCGGTCTCATCAACCATTATATTACGCAGAGCGATGTCGCCGTGGCCTGTATTGTATAACTTGAACAATCGACGAATGTCTTCCAGGTCGGAGACTATGCGTTTACCGAATTTAATGCGTGCGTCTCCATCGCAAAGAATCTCATCCAGAGTCCTGCCGTTTATCTTTTGCATTATGACGCCAACGGTATCACCGGTGCACCTGTTTCTTACCTTGCTAAAAATGCGTGGCAGATAACCCTGCATCAACTTACTTCTTTCTTCGATTATCTCCGGCTGGTCGCTTTCGGAGCCACTTATGTCCTTATAGAATAAATACGGGATTGAAGCAGTATCCAGAGGCTTATCTAAAGAATAAACAAGCGGATCAAAGACCACATCTTTAAGCTTATTTAGTGAGTATCTATTGGCCACACGTCCATACTCGTTATTACGGAAACGCATATTCTCTAATTCTTCAAGACATGGATTACTCTCTGGATGTTCCATAGGTTAATTTAGACGATAAAACTATTTAAAATTTACTATTTTAAAGTATTTATATAAGTTAATTTCAAGAATTTGCCATGGAGAGTGTAAAATACAGAATAAAGAGCATGTACGGTGTATTAAAGATCACGAGACATGCTGGAGATTTTGGCAGAGCTACCATATATTCGCTTGATATACCTTCTCTAAAGGGTGATAGTTTAAATTATATCGATAATGAAATTGTTGGCCGCGAAGCGAGTGTAAGCTATCTTGCGCACCGTGGGCTCGTGAAACCCGACGGCACGCGTATCAAAAGTGAAAACCCTTCTGGTATAGAAACCGTACTTGGAGTTTTAGAGGACCTTGGTTGGAGTATCAAAAGGGATCCTTACAACTCAATGCTAAAACTGACCTTAAAGAACAGTAAGTACAGCGAAAATAGCGATATTCTGCCACGTACCTTTTCTGAAACAACAGAATACTTAGTCGGCACCCTTTCGACGAGCCGATGTAGATTGAACGCAGAGAGAGTTAAAAAACTAAGATATGAACTGGACCTGCCTTCATTAAATATGCATGAGATATCGGAGGATCCTTCGAACATAGAAAGCGCGCTGGAAACGCTGCAAAACGACAAAAGATGGGAAATTGTCAGTGACATCGGCGACCTTTTGATACTTAAGAGAAAAATGACTAGGTTAGGACAGACTAGAATCGCCGGAAACTCCTCAAAAAGACAGGTATAAATATTCTTTTAGGCCTTTTAGCTATTAGCAGATAAATGCCGTAATACTATGTGGTGTTTATAGGCGCTTCCAGTCACTTTTGGACCGTAAATTAGGTCAGATTCTACCCTTCGATTCGCCCCTGGTAATTCCACTTGCAACTAAATTCGCTAATCTTAGAAAATACACGGAATTTTCGACCAGATTATTAACGTCTACATTTGCAGGATAAACCTGAACAAAGAAGCCAATTTTCCTGTGTATCTTTATGTTCTTATACACTCTATTTACCGTATCTATCCTTTTTCTATAGTCTCCTTTAGCGGATTTTTTAATTGCGGCATTGAACAGTGTCCTTCTCGGCCTTCTCCTTGTAAACATAATTATCGGTATTTTGAGCGCTTGATTGATCTTTTCAACATCTATAACATTAAGGCCTGCAAGCGCTATTCCATTCAGGGCCAACGCTTTTATTTGAGGGCTAAATCTTGATCTTTTAACCGCATTTATTATTTCTTCGGTGCTGTCGTCACCGTCTATAGATACATCGAAACTTATTACACCTTCGATTATATACTCTCTTCCTATTATGCCTACTATCTTGTCTTTCTTGTCATTCTTTTTAAAAGGCGCATCATCCGGCGCAAGAATCCTGACGCCGTTTTTTGAGTATAACATAATAATATCTGTCGTCCTTGCGGATAAATCAGTATGGTTTTATACCTTGTCCAGCCATTCATCAAAATCTGATTCCTGCCCGGATATAACTCGATTATAGAAGTTCTTCAATTTTTCATATACCTGCGCATTTTTAACATTAAGTTTTCTGCTGTCTATTTCTGAAACAAATTTCAAACCAGCTGCCGTGCCCGTTAAGAACGCCTCATCCGCACTCATTAGTTCCTCCGTAGTGATGTCAGTTTCTGCTACAGGTATATTCAATTTTTTGGCTATCGTTATTATACTGTCACGTGTTATCCCCTCGAGTATGCCTGCAGATAATGGGGGTGTCTTCAAATTCCCATTCTCGACTATGAATAGATTTTCACCGGTGCATTCTGCAACTGTCCCTTTTGTATTAAGGAGTATTGCCTCTTCGTAGCCCCTTTCTATTGCTTGGCGTTTTGCAAGGCTGGAATTGGCATAATTTGCCGTGCATTTTGCATATTGCGGTAGACTCTCGTTAGGTATCTTCCGCCAGGAGGATACTGTGCATCTTACGCCCTCATCTTTACCTTCCTTTCCAAGATAGCTTGGCCACATCCAGACCATTATTGCTGTCTCCACCGGATTACCTGAAGCATTTAGTCCGAGTGCACCAGTTCCATAATACACTAGTGGACGAATGTAAAAGTCCTTTGAACCGTTTTCTCTTACTACTTGTTTGCACGCCTCAATTATTTGAGTCTCTGTGTAGGGTATTATCAAGTTATATTCTTTGGCACTATTGAATAAACGTGACACGTGTTCCTTAAGTCTAAATACTATAAGTCCTTTTTTGGCTTTGAAACAGCGTATTCCCTCGAAAACTGCGGTGGAATAATGCAATGAATATGTAAACAGCGATGCACTCACTTTATTTGCATCCAAAATCTGGCCGTTTAACCAGAGTTTAGAGCCAAATTCCATATCGATGTAGATATTAAATTGCTATAATATAAAAAGTATTTGGTATAGAAACTTAGTGAGACCTGACGGTAGATTCGTAAATTTTTTTATATTCATCGTTCAACTTAACGGTGTCTACGCTAAGGAGCCTGTTAAAGCGATAATTCTTTATTGCTTGGGATAGAAACATGTATCCCATACCGGCAAAAATCGCCGTAGTGAATATGCTGTTTAAAGTCACATCTGATAGATATCCTGGTGGGGGTGGAAGATTGAATTTTATCTGAATTTGATAATACAAAGGTTCGTTCATTAAATCTGATAAAAACATGTGCAGTTGTATCGGAGTTCTCTTTCCACCGGGCAATGTGCTCTCACCTGGCAGAGATATCAAAGGTATAAAACCAGTTCCTTGCATGTCTGAAATCGAGATTATTAAAGCCACATAACCACTGATTACTGTAATCAGTCTCTTGGCATAATACCTAAATGAGTCAGAAACTCCATCAAATAGAGCATCCATTCTTGTTAATTTATCCTTAAAGGGGTGAGTCGAAAAAACACGGGCAGTCTCGTTACGTTTGTAACCATAATTTGAGCCGGTGCCGCCGTTTATTACAATGGTTTTGCTCTTGTTCGCAAATGCGCCAACATAATCAAGAGCTATAACGTCTTCGCTATCAAATTTTATCTTCTTGATGTGATCTGATACGTTTATAAGATAACTAAGAACTAGTCCACCCATTTGTCTTGGTGAAAGAGGAAGATTTCTAAAGGGCGGTTCTCTTTTTATATTATCTGGAAGAAAATTGGATTCGTATCTCCTTGTAAAATCGTTTTTACGGAGCGTATCGTGCAGCAGAGGGGCGGCTGTTTTTACGTCTTCAGCACGCATATGCCTAAATACTTCCTTGTCCAATACTGCCTCTAAGGTTTCATAAAATTTGTCAACTGCTTCTTCCGATCCGAATTCCAAATCTTTACATTTAGATATGGCGTCTGAATATATCAAAAGCGCAGCTTTCGTACCAAATTCGATACGTGAACATATATTTTTTCTATAAATTTTTATATTATCAGCTGATTTTCGTCTTTCTAGCAGTTTCTGCAATAGACTTGGTTTATTTGTGGCATCTGTTTTTTTATCTAACATACAAACATAAAGAAACTATAAATTATATAAAGATTTAACTAAAAAGTTGCAATTAATATGATATTTAATATTGATTTTAATTTTTTATGTACGTGATACGGTTTACACTTAAATTAGTTAATGGACATAGATATATATGAAAGACAAAATAAGCATCACCCTTGATGAAAAATTAATGAAGTATATCGATATAATACGCGGTGACATTCCGAGGAGCAAATTTATTGAAAATTACCTCAGAGACAGTAGTGGGTTGTTTGAAGCAGTTTGGATCTTCTCAGATGAGCTAAAAAAAGTAAATTGGAGATCGCAATTTTCTGCACATACTTCTCAACCGTTGGGTAAACCTTTACACAAGCATGAGGGATTTATAGGGATAGTTCCTAATGAAATAAAATTTTATGACGGGCAGCTATTACCCTTATTTAATGTAGCTAAAAAAGATGCTAAAAAAATAAAAGTCGGATACGATGATAATTTTAAAAGATTCGGAGATTCGCGTGGATTAATGCCTCCGCTACATTTCTCATTTGATAAAAAAACGATCTATATATTCACGAGACAAATTGGAAAAGTGTTTTTCACGGGAAACGATGAAGAAATTTTAAGAAAGGTAAAGTAGACTGCACATTTTCACGAGCAAATAAGCTGTTGATTTAATTCTTAAAAAGAAAATGCGCAGCGGCATCTTCAATTAAATGTACCATATAATGATACGCGATTAAATAACCATTAAATATAATGCAGTAATTATATAAACAATATGCCTAAATCACAATCTGCCTTAGAATATATGATGACTTATGGCTGGGCAATCCTGATAATAGTCCTTATAGCGGCGATACTTTTCTCCTTTGGTATATTCAATCCTTCGACCAGCGTTACAAACGCCCCTCTGATAACAGGTTTCTCCGATATTCCAGTAACTACAGCGGTGGCTAATAATAGCTTCTTCAAGATAACTCTGTCAAACCAGTATGGGCAGACAGTAAGGCTAAACAACGCAACTATGCTCTTTGGAAGCACAACGTTCACGAAAAACAACTGCACGAACATCGTGTTAACAGCTGGACAGTACGCAAGCTGCTACGTTGAAGGAACTTTCTCAGGAAGCACGATATCCGTAGTTGGGACGATATTTTATACCATAATCGACAGCAATTTTAACACGTCTACGACAGGAACTATAAGGGTTCAGAATAGCGGCGAGCCGTTATACCCTGCAAGTGTAGCGATGTGTTCTCTTAGTTATTTACTTAATAAGACAAGTGATAATAAATCTGGAGTTAATTTAGACAATGTAAGCTGGAAGATAGCCAATGCCGGTGAATTTGCTGTAGTAATGGCTGCCAGTGGCGCTAAATTGTTCGGTGGAAGTTTTAAGATTCCTTCTGGTTGCTATTTCGCAGAACAGAAATCTGACTCATCGAATTCAAGTATAGTCATCTGTCCTAATCAATCTCCTGGCAGTTACAGTGTGAATGTCACGAATAACGGTGATTCTGTAGCTTTAGCTGCTTACATATTCCATGGGCCTATGTGTTACTATTCTATCAACGGCACGACAGGAGGAACTATACTAAAGTCCTCTTTGCCAGCTGGCGCCAGCCTCTATCTATGTGATGCAGCTTCAAATACTGCCTCTGATTTTCTTAATTCTTCTGTGACGGATGTGAACGCTACAAACGCTGAAATAGGCCATCAAACGGGCAATATCTGCTATGGTATAGACCCGACTATGCCGGTATTCGGACAAAGCTTATCGTTTATAAGTCTGAATAGTAGTTTCGCTAACGTCACGACATTCTCCGAAACCGGACTGCCTTCAAATATCAAGTGGAATGTTACTTATGACGGAACACTAAAGGGTACTAAATCGCCGGCGAATATAATATTTGTTACATTACCAGGTAACTATTCATATTCTGCAACAGCTCTGAGCAACTCTTCATCAAATTGCACCTCTGTATATACTCCTTCAGCGGCTTCAGGATATGATGTCTCTGGCACGCCAAAAAGTATAATATTTTCTACTTCCACATCTTGCTCTACGACTTTCAGCGAGAGCGGGCTGCCCAGTGGCTCTCTGTGGAACGTTACCTATAGTTCTGTATATAATGCTTCTACCGCAGTAAACGTAACCGCAACTACTACCGTAGGTATACACAGCTTTGCGCTATACCGACAGGATGTGAACGGCTGTGTATATATACCGCTCAATTCTTCCTCACTTCAGCCCATGTTCAGCGGAAATCTGAAGGCTGGTGCTTTCCAAAAAGTGAAGTATAACCTTACTTACTGTCTTACGACCTTTGACGAATCCGGTCTTCCTTTAAGTACTATCTGGAATGTGACATTCAATGGGACATTACAGCAGTCAACGTCAACTAAAATAATATTCAATACTACTAATAGATCACTTCCCTTTTTGACTCATATCGCATACAGTGGCGGAACACCATACTGTCAGGCGCCGGTTTCAGGAAACTTATTTGCTGGGTCTATTATTACAGTTACTTATTCGTCTACGTGTATCACGACTACTTTCACTGAAACAGGTTTGAAATCAGGTAAAATCTGGTCGGCGGTCTACGATAACGAATCAAATACTTCTTCTGATAGCGTTATAACGCTAAGATCGATACCTGGAACTTTTGCATTCACGATACCAGCCCAATTTAATTCTTCTTCTGTTTGTGAGATGGCTTTACTTTCTTCAAACAGCTCCGGCAGACTGGTAGCAGGTTCCACAAAATCAGAAACATTCAATGAAACTTGTGCTATATATTCCAATGAACATATAATTGCGGGACAAAAGATAGTCTATAACTGGTCTAGTTCGGTTGTACCGGACTTGTATTATCCAACGAATGGCATTATGTATACTGAACACCCTATAAACAGCAGCTGGCGTGAGTGGTACGAAGTAAATGGCACTTATATACAATATATATCATCACCATTTAAACCCCCTGCTGAGTTTATTAGAACTTGCCCATCCGAGTGTCCGGCTGCGGGAGTAATCGGCACGGAAGGTTACTTCTTTGACAGTAATACTGGCTATATCTACTCATCAAAGGGAGAGATATTCAATGGAAGCAGCACGTCGTTTCTAGGTTTTGATAACGGTTTTGGCCTGACAAAAATCCCGTATGATTTCAGCGTAATAAACAATTCGGGATATGTCTACTTACCGAACCCGAATGGACAAATATCCTTGATAAATAAAAAAACCCTGTTAACAAATATAACGGTAGGCAACTTCTCCAGGCTTTCTACTCCTTATTATGGCAATGGCGATCAATATGCTGGTGAACAAACAGGTTTGACTATGGATAATGTTAATAACTATACCTATGTTATTGCCTTTCCTTTAAACAGGACGCTGGTGATTAGTGGTACTTCGGTAATCGCAAATCTGTCGATGATAAGGCCTTTGTATGACATAGTCGATACATTCCATAATTATGTATATGTAATAGATGGATTAAATGGAACCAATATAGACATATTAAGCGGTACAAGTGTCATCGGGAGCTTAACTGTAGACAAAACATTGGATGTTTGTTCACCTCCTTTCTCCGCTACTAAGAGTAGCTGTATGTATTCAGCATCAAATCCAATTTATAACCCTGGCAATCACTTATTATATGTTGCCACTGAGGGAGGCTATACAAATATAATAAACGGCACGTTACTTGTAGGGAACGTATCCTCTCTAAACCCAAAAAATACAACTATAACCGGTTTAGGATATGATGCAGCCAAAAGTTACGTTTACGTCGGAAGCAGGGGTTATAATTCCAATTCTAGTGGGACTTACTATCACGACTATATCACAGTGATAAATGGCACCAAGGGAATAGCAAATATAACTGTAACCACGGGCGCAAAAGGCAGTGGAATACAAGCTCTTGGTCAACAGATATACGATCCCTCGAATGGGTTCATGTACATTGGTGACCCGCAGGATAACCAAACGATAATAATGAATCAAACGACGATAGTAGAACGACTCCCGTTAACACTGAGCGGTGCCACTCTTGTTGGCAAATACTACGAAGTATAATTTTGCGGCATAAAAAATTTGTGAGTATCACCGCATAATAACGAAGAAAAAACGCTTGGATTTTTGTTAAATTTTGTATTTTTGTGTGTTAGTTTTTAAAAGTATGATTTATCCTACTTATCTTACTATTAAAGATTATCAGATATCCCCTCTTATATTTAACAATATTATTATAATATCATATTATTAAATAATAAATAAAATATTATAATATTATTATAGATGCTTTAATTTTTTCTATTTTATATATTTTATAAATTATATTATTTTAGTAATTATATTAATATATATAAATATTAGTTTTATATTATTATTTATATTAATTAATCCATAGTGCGAAGATTTATTTACTGCAAAAAGGTAAAAGTATTTATATAAATAACTTCTAATAATTATTATAGTGTAAAATTGGGGGTAATATTATGGCATATGAAGGAACAATTCATTCGAGAGAAGTTGTAAAGTCAAATGGCTTCCCGGTGAAGCTTTACAATTTTAAATCAGCTTTTGCAAGTGAAGCGTTTCCCGATAGACGTTCGTCAGCCCAGCATTTGCTCGAGATATTAAACAAAGAATTAACTGAAAATTCTAGAAAACGTTATTCTCATGGCATAGCAGGAGCATGGGGCTTCAAATCTGAATCTTCTCATTCTGGAGTGGACGATCGATACGGCGTCAAGGCAATGGATCTTTTTTTGTATTCACGTGAACCTAACTGGAAAACAAATCCCGTAATGTTGGCTTCGGTGTACAATGATGGTTCTCTTGTTAAAACGCCTTCAGAAACAACTTGCGAGACGATGACTATAATATTGGGCGAAGAAGGAAAGCTCAGGAGAAGATGCCAAAATCTGGATGAATTCATTGGATCATGGCCCGATATACAACCACTTGGGCCTACGAACAGCGAATAGATTCTCAAATAGATTGTTATAGAAACATTATTAATGCGATGACTGTTTTGCTGTCATATGATAGCACCGAAATTAAAAGCTGGAGACGGAGTAAGGATAATCGCGCCTGCAAGAAGCAGGAAACTGCCATTCATAAGCGATGATATAAAAAAAGATGCGCTCCAAAATCTTGAGAAACTCGGCTTAAGTGTAAGTTTTGGAAAACATATAGATGAAGTAGACGAATTTTATTCTACAAGCGTAGAACACCGGCTTGAAGACCTGCACGACGCATTTGCTGACAAAAACGTTAAAGCGATATTGACCGTGATAGGCGGCTTCAATTCGAACCAGCTTCTTCAATACATAGACTACAAACTAATAAAAAAGAATCCGAAGATACTTTGCGGATATTCTGATATTACAGCGCTACAACACGCTATATATAAGGAGACTGGCCTGGTTACCTATTCCGGTCCGCATTATTTCACCTTCGGGAGACCTCCGTTTTATGATTACACTGTGGATTACTTTAAGAAATGTCTTTTTGATGATAAACCTTTCGAAATAATGCCGGCTAAACTGGTCGGTGAGCATTCCTCAAAGGAGTCCATCGAAATAGAGTACCAAAATTCCGGTTTTTGGCTATTTCAGAAAGGCACTGCGAAAGGCAAAATACTCGGTGCGAATTTGTGCACATTAAATCTCTTACAAGGTACAGAATTCATGCCCGATATACGAAATTGCATACTCTTTGTGGAGGACGATGGCGTTAGCGACAAAGTGACATTTGACAGGGACCTGCAGTCTCTCATGCAGCTGCCAGGCGCAAAGAGTATAAAGGCCCTGGTTATAGGCCGCTTTCAGAAAGAAAGCGACATAAGTATGGATATCCTAGAAAGGATAATACGCAGCAAAAAGGAACTCAAAAAGGTACCTATAATTGCAAATGTTGACTTCGGACATACATATCCTATGATAACTTACCCAATAGGCGGAGAAGCGAGCATAAAGATTGGAAATGAATCTGCTGAACTCAAGATAATCAAGCATTAAGTCGATTATTTATACAACATGTTTTCTATACAATATTATGGGGGAAATGGAAGAAGTTGGTATAAGCAGTTTAGATGAGCTTGTCGAACTTAAAAAACAGGAAGCCGTATCAAAAGGCATATATGAAACCGCGTACGAAGTAGCTAAAAAATACGGTAGCTTCAGAGGAGGTCATACTTTATTATATGAAGAGCGCGAGCCGAACGGCAAATTCCTCGGTATAATCCCTAAGACTAAACGCATATTTGCCATAGAATACGATGAAGTGAGAGACCTTTACTGCGGCATTTATAGCAGGCATATGAAAATATACGAAGGAAATAATTTGATCTTTAAAGCGGATGCAGAAGACTTTGAAGGACTGGCCCGAGTTTGGGGGTGGAGTGACCCAAAAATAGAACGTTATATATCTTCTGAAGGCTGGGAAAAGCACCTCAAAGACCTACTTTTTAATGGGCCTAAACCGTTGCAGGAAAGAGTCCGCGAGAACTTTAATCTGTAATTTCCGTCTTTTGGGAAAATCTCACGCTTAATTTCAAATGTTTCCTTAAAGCTTTAAATCTTTTTAGTGTTTACACATCAATATGAATCGAAATATAAGCATGGAATATTCGGAAATAGCGGAAAGTTTTTCCAAGTATTTAAGTGCTGAAATGGGGAAAAAAATAGATGCGATAATTATCTATGGATCGGTTGCCAGAAAACAAGCGAAAAAGGCAAGTGATATAGACCTTATGATCGTTACCAAATACGCAAATAGCCCGGGCTTTATAAGGAAATTATATCACATAAAAGGCACATTTGAGCAGCTTGGGGATTTCAAGTTCCTAATATCACTATTTGTCATAACGCCGGAGACGTTAAAAAAGGAAAAAAAATGAATACCCCGTTTATAGCGAATGTAAAAAGCGATGCTGTAAGGCTGTATGGAAAAAAGGTCATCTAAAGGCTTGCTTGAGAGTTATTTGAATCTCGCGGATAAGACTCTCGGCTACGATTATGAGAAAAACAATAAACACAAAAATATAAAATATCTAAAGAGATAAGATAGCTAGATTAGTTCGCGAAAGATCGGTTTTCTCAATAAAAAGACACTCAATTCTCCTTTTAGGATAATAGATATGCACTTTATTCCTCTCCAAAACAAGTACCCCTATAAAAGGTATCCTCGACACTTGATGTGGATCAAAGGCCCACTTTACCCTATTTTAGGCCATTTTCTAACCTACAAAGGTATCCGATAGGTGCCTTTATGGGTACTGTGGTATCTATTTTGTACGGTTTCAGATACTATTGTAAAAGGTACCAAAAGAGCTAAAAAGCACCAAAATCAGACTTTATGCTATAAACCAATGCATAAATGGTGCCCCTTTATCGAAAGCAGCACCCAGCTTCTTATAAAATTTTATCGCCGATTTATTCTTATCCCAAACACAAAAGTAGACCGCAAAGCCCCCTTTCTTTTTACATATGTCCGCAGCTCGCTTCATTAATAATTTACCTACGCCTTGGCCGCGCGCATATGAGCTAACAAACAAATCGACTACATGTATTACCGGTCCCAACATCTCATCCGGATCGTATCCAAAATGATAACAGAGATATCCGACAGGAACACCGCCTTTTTTTGCTATCAACGTATAGAACAGGCGCTTCTTACCAAAGCCGTAACGCATGAAGGCTTTTTGCCGCTTTTGGGCATAGTTTTTACGTTTCTTGGTAGTAAGACTCTGCAGGTATGCATCAAATTCTTTCTGAAGTCTAAACACATCTATTGCATCGGATTTCCTGGCAGGCACGATTTCGATTTTGACCATATGATAACTTACTGTAAACGAATTATATAAATATTAAAATTGATTCGAGCGGAATTAGAGGGGGGTAAAATTGCCATTTTGATGCTTTTTGACGGTAAATTAAGTCTCAACTATGCTTTTTAGCTGTGCTATGTCCTTGATCTATACTTCTTTATGAGGACATTCTTCAAATGCTTTTTTGCACGCCTTACAATTGTCCTGATTGCGATTATGTAAAGTTTCTCTTATTACCCTTGCTTTAGTAGGGGCGAATAAAAGATACTCAACGTAGTGTTTTACGCCGTCGTACCCACGACTTTTAGCTAAACTATTAAGAACATCGTCTCCTTTCATGTCTGCAGCAGCGAGTTCTGGGTCTTTTTCTTCTAACAAATCCAGAATTTTCACGCGTCTTAAACGTATTGTGTAAGTTACAGGTAAACTATGACGATTACGACGTTCTTCGGCGTGCGTATGAGCATATAGCCCGGCTTCATGCTTGCAATCGGTAAGATAAAGCCCATAGCCAAACCTGCCATTGCTTTCGTGCAACACATCCATCAGACTCGAAACACCCCTGTAAAGCGTAAGGTCTTTGATTTTTCCCATAGTTTTGATCATTAACGGTTTAAGTTATAATTTTAATGTAAGATTCGAAGAGATATATAAGCATTAAACGCCCTTTTTGACTGGAAGCTAAGGAGTGCACATTGACCTCGGACCGTACATCGGGACACCAAGGACCATCTCTCTCTTACCGCCAAGGTTTCTATATATATCCCACCATCCATGTCCGTGGGCCGCTTCTAGATCGTTTCGATACCCGTGTATTATCCTATCCAGCTTGTGGGCTTCTTCGTGTATTATGGTCTGTTTTAATCCCGTACGGCCTTGTGAATACGGCGTACCTATCAGGGCATCCCTGATCACTAACACTAAATTTATCCTTATTTCCCCGGTTACTTGATTATAGTCTGCTTCTTTGTCTCTCGACAACAAGGCGATATGATAACTATGTGGTTCGGGAAGGATCAATGATTTCGGAAGCTTTAAACTTTCAATATAATTTCTATATTTTGGGTTATTCGTGTAAGAATCTCTGACTTCCCAGATTCTTTCAGCAAGCCGACTTTCCAGCATTTCGAGTGTTATTTTACCTTTCAATGGAGCCAAGCCCATCCAATTTACAAGGGCCCTCTCAAGGTCGGATTTTGTGACGTCTGAGTAAGGCGCTTGCTCACCCCGATACGTCCAATTGTAATGATCCGGTACTTTTATTCTACTCAGGTCTAAAATACCTTCTATTGGTCTTTTTTTCATAGTTTTGATCATTAACCAATAATATTAAGTTAATTTAGATTTAAGGACGTATATATGGATTCCAATACTCTGAGTTGCTTAATACTCTTACTTTCGGTTTCAGCATCATCCGTTCGATTGCGTCATTTGCAGCGTCAAAATCATCATGCGTGTACGATATTATGCCGAACGCGTTCTTCAGCACCAGTTTCTGGTCATTTTCGTTGTATCGTCCTATACCTAGATAAGCTATCTGCGCCTTATATCTTGCAGGATGATGGACCTTTCCGTCGGCATGCATCAGTTCGTGAAGCAGGGAACGGTCGATAACACGCCACGAGGCTTCTTCTACAGGTAATCTTGTTTTCTGTGTGTATTGATATAACGGAAGATGCATTAGCCTGTTCACATAAATGGATATGCTGCCGCCCGGAAGCATCATTGCCGTGATACTATCGTCCGCAGTACCCTCATAAGATCTTGATGTGTAATTTACCCGTGCCGGTGGTTTGATCTTTAGAATTCCTTCTATAAATCGCTTTATCATGTTTTTACCGCCGGAACGTATTTTGTGCGACTCTGCTTCATGTAGCTTAAGCCTAAATCAACGCCTAAAATTATTGTTGCAGCACCGATCAGACCTTCAACCACATTCGATACTGGAGCACTATAGAGAATATCATTAACGACAGGCAAGAAGGATTGTGCTCCTATATATAGCCCGCCTGCCAGAAGTCCCAACGATGCTGCAGCTTTAGCATATAGGCTGCCGGAAGTCGATTTGTAACCGCTTGGAAATTTCGTACTTTCATGGATATAAGATCTTGCAGCAATTGTTCCTACGCCTAACAAAGCAGCCGCTGTCAATATTCCCAATGTATTGTTAGGCCCTCCGGAAATGCCTGTAGAAACGAAGAAAGAAGATATTCTATGGAACAGAGGATTTGAATAAATCTGACAGAAGATTCCGCACTGTCCCGGCGCTGCGGAAACGGATGTTGGCGTGCTGACCGCTCCGACGTCGTTTAACCTATCTAAAGTATCGACTTCTGTTAGACCTGTTCCTGAACTTAAGCCGAGTACGGCCAATAGGTGCTTTGGTTTGATAACGCGAATATTGCTCTTGTGATTCGTCAGACTGTCTTCTAAGGTGTTTTTTGCCATCTTAAGCGGTATAAGAGAATATATTATATAAGTACTTTTGTTGCTGATAACTTGCATTAAATCCTCTGGATAATAAAATATGAGCGGAAAATTTTTTCATGATTATAAACTGCCTCATGAACTATTCCCCGAAAAGCGCCTGCAGGTATCAGAAAACCCCTCTGGGTCCTCGCACACGGCACATCTGTATCCCTTACCATGGACCTGTCTTTCCACTATCCTGGCGTTATCCGTATCGAAAAGAAGATAAGTAGTGCCGAAACGGTTTTCGCCCTTGACCACGTTGCAGTCTTTTGATCTTGCCAATTTCTCATAATCATTGTCTTCCACGGACTCATGCAAGCTATCGAGATCCAGTACTCTTGCATTCTCTATTCTTATCGTATAAGTAACAGGAGACTCTTTATTTCTCATAGAATGCCCGTGCGCGTAAATGTCCGCTTCATGCTTGAAATTAGTTAGATAGAGCCCTCTGTTCCAGCAGCCGTTCGTCTTTTTTAAGGCGCTCTCCAATCTGGAAACTCCCCTATAAAGCGTGATTTCTTTTTTCTCGATACTTTCACCCATTTAATTATAATAGAAATCATTGAATAAATGGTTCACTACTTTTGTAAAGTCAATTTACTGCATTATCTATTGCATTTAATATGTTATTATATCAGTTTATTTGATATATTTATATATTAAAGTTATTAATATATTATCATACTATGCGCATATGACTTAAAGCTTATAAAGTCTAATTAAGCGTTTCATATTTATCCTACTAGTAGGATAAGTAAGATTATATTATTACTGTTTACAAAAACGGAAAACTGCTTAATTCGGACGGAAATAAAGCGTTCACGATTACAACCAGTGAGAAATAATTTTGTCACAAACTGCATGTTGATTAGAATCAACGCACTCGACTTTATTATAATAAAGCGACCTTTTTAGTGATTCAAGATACTATTTCATGCTATCGATTACTATTACAAGTTATACTATATAGATTAGAAACTGTCAAAATCGTCAGAAAAGTACTCGCTATTGATTCTTTGCATTCTGTATTTGGAGTATGTTGAAACACCGAGGTCCTTATCGAGCATTAATTCCGCTAATTGTTTACCATTTATTAAAATTAGATGTAAGTTTGGCTGACTGGCTGCTGATTCCAAAGCTTCTTTTGTGAAATCAGAGGTCGTTATAAAAATACCTTTACTGCCTTTTTGATTTACAGCACCAGCAAACTTTTGTATGTCTGGTCTACTAATTGTATTTTCCCATCGTTTTGCTTGTATATAAATTTTATCTAAGCCGAGGGTATCCACATATCTGAATCCAGATCAGACCAGCCAAAACATTCTGTAAGTAGATATTCCGGTTTATACTTTTTTAACAGTTCTAGTTCGTAAGCTTTGTCCTCCAAACTTGTATGCGCCTCCCCGACTAGGATTATGTCATATTTACTAAGATCTTCGGTTAGTAATGGGTCTTTAGGTAGTTTTCCACACTTTTGGATATCAAAAACTAAAGATTCTAAATTATTAGCAGCTCCATCTTCTTTTACCATATATCACTATAGAGTAGTAGTAATATATAAAGTTTTCAATACTTTAACTTTGGTTTACAAAGTCGACTTCTTGTTTATAAAGTCGCAGTTTTGTTTATATTCGATGGGCGTGATGGCACAAGTAACAGTGCTATATGTTGTAATTGGTGTTATCTAATACTTACCATTACAAATTTAATAAAAAGCCAAGTTATTTAAGTAGTACTATACGGATAAAAAATTTATATACTAGATTCAATCTAATAAAAAACTATGGAAAATGCGATTTCGGCACCGGTCTTTGATGAGATGGGGGAAGCGATTTCTGTTCTTTCAGAAACTGAAAAGGATGAGACTACGCGCGCGGTCAGGATAGCCCTAAATATGGTCGATAGAAACGAATTAAAAGAGATGTTTGACGACCCGGAAACTAAGAAAAAAATTGCAGATGACGTTAGCCAGAATATTCGTGAAAGTGGTCTTTTAGAGCTGCTTTATGACGAAACGCCAGACGATCAGATTGACGTAAGCACTATCACTGGGCAGATTTTAAACGCTACATTTGAAACGGCTTATAAGACTACATCTTACCTCATAGGTTCAAACCAAATAAAACCATACATAAGTAGATTAAGGGGCTATCTGGATAAGATACTAGTGTACGCGCGTGAAGAATTCAAGGATATTGATGACCTGCACAGCGGTGCTGTTCTTAAACACTTTCAAAAAGGATTCGACAGTATTATTGCGCTTATTCCGGAAAATCAACCATACCTGGTGTTACAGGACAAGATAGTAGATGAACTTGCACTTAGCGCAAAAAAGAGTGGCCTTGGAAGTGCTATTACACAACAGAATATAGACGCTGCCATAAGAAAGACAATCCCGACAAAGGCAGATTATACGAATTTTTACCAGGATTCTTATAGGGAAATTAAGTTGATCGGACACACTATGATAAATAAACTTGGCGAGATCATTGCCAACGTTTTAAGGGATGTGACAGACGATGAGTCAGAGAGTGAAATTTCCCCCATACAGTCCATGATGAATTCTATGTATACCGCAACAGAGAACGCATTTGAAAAAGTGATATTCTCAAAAAAAGAGAATGACGCAAAAAGAATTTATGGCTAGCTTATAAAATTATACACAAATTATTAATTACCATATAATCTTGAGAGGTATAATGTCACTATGACCGCTATCACAGTTACTGCTACCGGATGGATGGTTGATATGGGCCTTATAAAAATAAATGACATATGGCTTTCTGAGGCTCCGCAAGGTGTTATATACAACGAACAGAAAGGTATGCGAGCTACTCTAATATACTAAACCTAGCTTACGAAGAACCTTGGCATGTGTCTGCTTGCAAAATTATTAGCTTGCTGTTATCTGTGTCTGGGCATGCGCCCCTGCCATACCGATTACGGATATGCCATAAACATTACCCGAGATAGGGACTGCGAACGGCGGCGAGATGACAATGTTGGACGGTGCTCCCGTAGGTGACGTGGGTGAAGGGCCCATAACAAGCAATCCGTTTAGAGTGAACGTGACCGATGAATTCGCCGCTAAAGTATAACCCTTAGGTATCTGTGCTGACGATGGCGGCTGTGAACTGATATTTGAGACCTCAAACTCGGAAGCGGGGCCGGATGCGGCCTGCTGTGTCATTGACACCGGCGGGAATCCTATGGTGCCATTGGGAAATATCATGAAAAACGTCGGCGCATTCCTGAGCTGCGTTAACACCGTCTGTGGGACAGAAGGCATTTTTGGCGGCGTCATACTGGAAGGAAAACTGATGTACATGGTGGTTCCTATGGGAAGCGTTATAACCGTAGAGTTTTGCGGGATCGTGATATTGCCGGGAACCTGATGCCCGTTTTGATCCGTATAGGAAGGACCCATGTTCTGATTTAGAGTGCTCGGAGGAACGGAATCTTCCACTACTACGTTTTCACCGCTCATGTTGATTACCGCACCGGTCGAATTAAGGGATATCGCGTATGCTGGCTTGATGAGATCTATGATGTAAATCTTCATCTGCTGTTGAGGAGGAGTGTAATTACTGCTGTTAGGAGGAGGCTGCATGGGGAAGCTGTCCGTAGTATTCATGACCGTTCCGTTGGGGAAAGTCACTGTGAATTCCGGCGTTACTGCGCTTGCGTTGGCTGGCATTATGCTGCGTGGTACTGCTGGGAAAGGAAATATTATCGATGGCATTTTGAAAAGCAGGGATGCGGGCGGAAGAGGGAAAAACACTTCTTTGCTCCCGTTAAGCATTAAACCGTTCAACTGGACGCTTGAATTCCCCGTATTTCTCACCGTCACGCTAAGGCTGGTATCGTTTCCACTAGTTGATAACGACGCGGATGTTATGCTAATGGTAGGGGTGACTGCCCTGAATACCTGGGACAAATTGGTTCCAGACGTGAAATTTTGTATCTGGCCTGGAGGAGGTTGTATACCATTTGCTCCCGGAGCCCTTGCGAACATTCCTGGTGGAGGCATTACGCCCCTTACGTTCGGAGTGAGTACATATATTGTTTTGTCTATCGTTTCTATGACCGTTATTGCCGGTATCAGGTCCAATACAGCGTGCTTCTGCCCAAAAACAGTATTATTAGTGGTGAGGTTGACGACTAGCGTGCCTTCTCCTATAACCACCGTATAGTTTTTGCCGCCTATAGTTATCACGGCGTTTGAAATATTGACTTTTACCTGTGTCACCTTTGAGCCGTTCGGCACGTTTGCCGTGGCGAGTATTATAGAAGCGTTTCGCAGATTCAATACATTAACAGTCCCGCTGCCGGGTAAAGATTGTGTACTTGTCTGGCCGTTATTTGACACTTGTATCTGCATTGCCGAGAAAGTAACGAAAAGAGCCGTAGTCCCCGCCGGCACCGTAGCCGGGTCCGTAAGACTTAGAAGAAGGTTTTTCTCCGCGGCTGCCTGGCTGCCTGTCTGGGTCGCTGTAGAGAATACTCCACTGACGAGAACGTAACCGACGACCGCCACTATGGCTATCGCGACAATTGTAATAAACAGGTATCCCTGGAAACCCATAATAAATAATAAAATATTGTTCTATATATATCTTCTTTAGTGTATTTGGGTTACACCGACGGTGATTAAGCTTATGCCTTTCACAAAATCCTGTCTTGACGGGGATATTAATAATTAAGCGGTGACTTTGCCGCTAAACACATTGCATAATGGCAACAAAAGTTCGGAAAACATATTTATAGCTGCACCCCCCTATATGGGTTTAACGATTATGGCACTCAAAGGACTAGATTTGAACGGCCTTCTTTCTAGAGCCCCAGAACCGACGCGGGATTGCGTCAAGGCGCTTTATAGTGGCTGCAAAAACCCGTCGTCTGTCAAATACGAGCCGTTCAACAAAGGCGAGCTCCTCAAGAAATATTCCGATCTTCCAGCATTGCGCGAACCTGTGCCGGGTGACATGGTATACGATGAGAGCTCGGACAGCGATTATGGTTACAATCTGAAGGGCTACAGCATCCGTATCCCTGCACCCAAAGATATAACCGAATTTTTAGAAAGATTCCGTGCATATGCGGATGGAGTCCACGGCATGAAGCGAGTCTTCTCTGCAGTGGAATTCACCGAGCTGAACGTACCGCAAATAGGCACGGGAATGTCGAAAGCCAGACATGTGTTTGATAAGCAGAGATTTAGTGATGCTGTGAGCGTACTATTCGATGGAAAAACTTTTGATCTTGCGGATTTCATGGCCGGCAACATCGGCGCTATATGCTTCAGCAGCGCACTGTCGCTCTACGTTCTGATAAAGAACGACGAAGAGTTGTCGCGTGGTGCGTTCAAGCCTTATCTCGGCACGGGAATATACGGAGACGAAGAAGGGGGCCTCCACGCCTGGGTAAATTTGCACGTAAATCCCTCTGGAAGGGACGGGAATTTTAAATACGAAGATTACGTACTAGATTCGGCCTTAAACATGGTCGGAGTTTACGAAAACTCCATAAGGACAGCCTGTCCGGGTGACCCGACGTCGGTAGTCAGGATAGATAACGATTGCATACCGCGATGGTCCGAACTTTACTCCTATAAAGAGCTTGAAAACTGGCACGAATATAATAATGGAAGTCGAAAGATTGTCCTTAGGACCGGTATACTCAGGCCGAAGTCCGCATGTTTGTAAGCTACTAATATTGATTCTTATCCCTTTGGATTAAACGTTAGTCCGTACTCGATGACAACACCGCGTTTTCAATCGTGTTTTATCTTCATTAAATCGAAAAGCCAGTTTCTTTTTATTAAAAAATACCACCCTGCTCCTAAATAAACCAGGGCTAAGATACCTGCGTCGTTTGCTCCTACGACATACCCTAAAAATAAAACTATCGAAAAAAATCCGACAACAAAATACAAGACTACTATTGAAAGCAAAAGTGTCTTTTGGCGGGAAGTAGGTTTTTCGGTAATCATATCAATAAATTTAGTACGTTGTTCGTTAAATAACCGCCCCTGCGCATTTTTCAGTATATGCCGTAAAAACTAGCCGAGCCACTTTATCAGCTCATTGGTTGGGATGACATCGAAAAGCTTCGCCATATTTATAAGCGAACGTTGGTGGGCTTCTTTGTCCATACTGGACGAAGAATCGGACGCGACCACTGTGTAGAATCCGTGGTTTATAGCGTCACGGGCACTGGATTCTACGCCTACCTCGGTTGCTATGCCCGCTATTATCAGTGTTTCTATACCGGCATTTCTGGCCATAAGTTCGAAATTCGTCCCAACGAATACGCTTGCCGTATTTTTGTTGAGCACAATCTCATTTTCCTTGGGCGTTATCTCCAACTCGAACGCCTCCTTAGGCAGCTGTGAAAGATTATACTTCATCTTGGAGGAAGAGTATTTTCTCGCCGGTGATTCGAACTCGTGCGGCAAAGGTGTTATCTTTGTGAAGAATATCGGCATATTTTTCTCGCGCGCCTTTGCTATCAATTTATTCATATTAGACAGAAATTCTTCCCTGTTGTAAACTCTCTCCACCAGCATCTTCTGCACGTCCCATACTATAAGTGCACTGTGCTCCGGGTTTACTATTTCATTTATATTTTCATATGCTTTTCTTACCATTTCATGTTATAGCACTAACGGGTTATAAATTGTAAGTCAGAACATACGATTCATGTCCGTATTTGTCATATGTGTACAAAATATTTATATTTACTATAACATAGTAGTTAAAGATTTATATACTAATACGAATTATAAGTGAGATGAAAGCAACGCGTATCAACTTAGAAACTGTAGGCGAGAAATACACAGATGAAGACCTGGAGTTTATACATAAAAGAAGCTTAGAGGAACAATTGTGGCTAAGTGACCAAAAGCTCTTGGAAACCTACAACGGGCGTCTGATTCAGGGCTACCCTAAATTAAAAACTGGTGTTCTGCGGCCTATGCCAGCCCAACAAAACGAGTTTTATTCTCAGCTTTCTTACCAGAATAATGAAATTAACGGCGGTGATCTATGTTTTTCGACCAATTACGCAGTAGAAATACCGAAAGATGAAAAACTTAGAGAAATGATTTCAAAGTATGGAGAGCAGAAAGAAGTTAGTTTAGAAAGCATACTATCAAAGGTGGTTGCCGTTTATAGGGGTGTAAAGGACTGCTGTCGCCATCCAAACGGCACAGTTAGAAGCGATGCAAATTTTATGCTATGTTCGATGGCAAATCGCTATGAAGGTAAGGTAGTCCCACTTGAAAGTGTCCTGACTGGAGAGCTTCCTGGTGCATGCTTTGAGAAAGCAATAACTTTGCAGTTGGCATTGCAAAACGACGGGCGATTGAAAGCACTGGGTATACGCTCTTATCTCGGTGTAGGCACGTTTCTTTCCGAAGATAAAAAGGCATATGGGCATGCCTGGGTAAAATTAGAAGTCCCAAGCAGATTAGGAGAACTTGGTTTTGAACATACGGAGTATATTCTGGATGCTTCTAGAGGAAAGATTTTTGCCTTAGATAAAAATTTGAGTGATTACAAAGAAAAATATGTAGAATATCCGGAAATAGATGACGGACTTTGTCGAATATACCGCCAAACAATTTAAACGGGATTGGCTTGTACTGGAATGTCCTTTTTGTGTGTACGAATATTTTAAAAATATGTAAGCGCCGATAAAAATATTATTTACTAAGTCCTACTTCCTCGACCCGTAACAAGCTTGTTAGGCTTACAGGGGTACCATTTTTATCCGGGACTCAAGTCAGCGGCTCTTTATAAACCTTGTTATTTTGCATCGCATTTGTATCTGACATAATTCACCAAAATGATTGGATTATGCGGGAGAGCAAACAGGATGTTTTATCTGATGCGGTATGAACGGGCCTAGAAAATTTTGGTTTATATGATCCTATAAAAGATTTATTGGAAACGTGACGTATAATCTCATATGCTAAAGGAAAAGAACATCGCTGCGATATATGACAGAATAGCGGACGATTACTACCGTTCAAGGACTTTAGATACAAAGGCACGCATATACCATGACTATCTGGAAAAGCCGGCTTTGAAGTCTGTTGTCGGCGGAGTGAAAAACAAGAGAGTCCTGGACTTGGGATGCGGCCCCGGCATACTTACGGATTATTTCAGACGCAAGGGCGCAAAGATAAGCGGCGTCGATATATCTAAAAAAGAAATAGAGATAGCGCGTTCTGAGTTCAAAGGGATTGATTTTAAAGTCGCGTCCGCATATAAACTGCCTTATCCTCCCAATACTTTCGATATGGTCATATCCAGCTGGGTGATACACTATCTGGATCTTGACAGGGCTCTGAAAGAGGTACGCCGCGTGTTGAAGAAAGGCGGCTTCCTCGTCTTCTCGACGAACAACCCTCTACAGGAGGTGACACGGCACAAAAAAAGACTGCCAAGATTTATAAGGGAATTCCATGACTATTTCAAGGAAGGGGTCATGTCCTCCACATGGTGGGGACACAGCGGATTTCAGAGGATAACCATGCCTTACATACACCTCACTTATGAAACTATCATAAAATCCATAATAAAAAGCGGATTCAGCATAGCGGACTATAAAGACGCGAAACCCTTGCCGGGTATGAAAAGACTAAGCCAAAAAACATATGAATATTTATCCAAGGTCCCGAATGTTTGCGTTTTTAAGATTCGAAAGCTGTAAAAATAAGAAGCAAGCGTCCTTTTCGTATTAAGACACTAGTAAATGAAAAACTCAAGACATACTGCTGTTTATTGCCGACTCAATAGATCCTTCTTAGGCCACTTTCCTGCATGTTCTTCCAGTATCTGTAAATGGCATAACCTGTCCCTAATGTCACGGCAACGCCAAGTCCAACGAATGCCAGCGCTGGATCCACGCCTGCTCCGACAAATCCGCTCAGAGTTCCTGCTTCGCCCAATATCTTTGATAAATCCTGTTTCATTGAATTATACAGAAATTACCAGATATATAAACTTTTATACACTTTTGAATAGTGAATTAATTATCAATAATAGCGTGCTTTGAACAGTTGGATATATTATTCGCTCAATGTTAAACATCACAAGTTTAGCTATCACAACCTAATAGTTCTTCGGCACCAGCAAGCCCACATCCAGACTCATACCGTAAAACCCCCCTTCGAATGATACTATCTGGAATCCAAACCTTTCATACAGGTGCACGCGCTCTTTGCGGCATGTGAGCTTTAATATCTCGCAGCCCATTTTCAGTGCTTCCTGCCCCATCTGCCATATCAGCCTTGAGCCTATGCCTTTCCCACGCTCCTTATCATTCGTTACAAAATCGTTTCCATAGCCGATCTTCTTGCCGAAAAATCTGTATTCCCTGTATACTTCCAATGTGGCAGTGCTTACTATGCTGTCGCCGGCCTGCACTACATACAGGTAACATTTGTGGCCGTTGCGCTTCTTATGCCGTATAACACTATTAATTTCTTCGTTATAAGCCCAGTTAGCTGTGTCATCAAGTGCATGATCCAAGTCTACCCATAAACTATTGACCTGCTCTATATCATCCTGCGATGCGCGGCGTATTATTATGTCCTCCAGTGATTTGTCAGCCATATCCGAAACGAACCTGTATTCTAGACATAAAGAATCCGATTTCTATTTAAGCTTTTTAAGCATCACGTTCCATGATTTTTAGAATCAAATCGAACAAGTTTGCCGTATAAATGAACAATTTTTTATCTTGGATGATCAAAGACAAGACTCCTGCGAGTTTTAACGTCTTGTCATTCCGCTAATGTTTTCTATTGAGCGATAATTATTGTGTATTCCAACCATATCCTCTAATTCCCTGTACCATGTACCGAATCTTTGTATGTACTCCTCGCCAAGCACTTTTCTGGCCTTCAAGAACTTCGCGTAATTTCCCTTCGTACGAAAATCATAAGATGGAACATGCCTTACGTGGTATTTCAACTTACCTAATGTGGTATTCTTGTCATTTACTAGTGAAATCAAGCCATTGTACCAGTCGACTGTACTATCAAGAGTGTTATTCAAAAGTTCATTTGCATGGTGGTAAGCCCTATCCTTCTCCGGAGACTGGTGAGAATAAGTTGGAACGTCGTCAAGCAACTTCAACAATTCATTTCTGGCGTTTTGGGTCAACAATTTTGACAATACGTTCTTCGCCATATGATTCACAGAATCTTTATACTATAAATATCTATTGTTATTCTGAATTAGTCTTTCATGCAATCGACTGCAGCTGATAGGGTAAATTTTTACTGCAGTTTATGTTCAATAAGATTTTAAAATACTGGCTATATTATAACCACCACTCTATAAGTCGGATATAATTATTCAGTCTGTACAGCAGCGCGGTGACTATCACTATTATAAGGATTGCCCAGCCGTAAGTCATCATGTACTCTAATGAAGACTGTGATAACTTATCGGTATTCATAAAAAAAGATATACTATGATACTTTAAAACTTTGCAGAACTAAAGCCTTGAAAATAAGATGCTGTTTATTCCTTTTTATGAAGTTTAAAAGGAGGGTAAAAAGCATTATATGGCATAAAACCGTAGGAATAAAATGGAAAATGATAAGTCTGAATCGGCAAGAGAAATAATAAATGGACTGGAATACCACTGGCTAAAACCTTGGGAAGAGATAGAAAAAAGAAAAGTTATTCTTACTGGCGCTAATGAACCGATTATAAAACTTCTGGCGGAATCTCCGCTTCCTACTGAATACGGTGATTGGACATACTTAGTATTTGGAGACTATACCAGCGGGGAGATACATGAGGTAATTGTTTATGGTGATATGGAAAAGGGTTCTCTTGGAAACGGAGAAGATGTGATACTCAGAGTACACTCTGCTTGCAAGAGCAGCGAGTTGTTCCATGCAATAAACTGCGAGTGCAGAGAAGAATTAGAGAAAGCCATGGATCTCATAAAAAAGAAAGGCAGGGGCATCGTAATATATCTTATGCAGGAAGGCGGCGGAGCAGGTTTAAAGGCTAAAGTTGACGTATACCATGAACTTTTCGAATGGAAGAACAATAAAATAAAACTTGCTATAGATCCGGAGACTGGCGAAAGCTTCAGTATATTTAAACTGTATCAGAAATTGGGTTACAAACAGGATAGCCGTTCACTCGCCGTCGCAGTCGCTATATTGAAGTCGCTGGGTATAAAGTCCGTAAAGCTGTTGACAAACAACCCTAAAAAAGTGCAGGATCTTGTTGACGGAGGTATAAAGACGGAGCCTTTAGGACTACATATAAAACCAGCTAACGAGATGGTTGCTAGGATACTCAAAGCAAAGGCAGAGGATAGGGGACATTCCATAAATAAAAAGCATATCAGAGTTGAAAATAAAAACGGCAGGAAAAAGAAATAGTCGTTAAATATTATAAAGATTAATCTAAATTATGAAAGTAAAGGAAGGAGATAGATTTCCTGACTTCTCCGTTAATGATGATGAAGGCAACAATGTTACATTGGATGCTATAAAGGGAAAGACAACAGTAATATATTTTTATCCTAAAGACGACACGCCTGGCTGCACTAAAGAAGCTTGTAACTTCAGGGACGACTTAGAAAAATTCAAAACTTGCGGCGTACCTATATATGGCGTAAGTGTCGATAGTTTAGAATCCCATAAAAAGTTTAAAAAAAAGTATAATCTTGATTTCCCTCTGTTGAGCGATAAAGAAAAGAAACTGGTAGAAGAATTAGGGATTAAATCCATAATCGGCAATGCTAAAAGAGTTACCTTCGTGCTGGACGCAGATGGTAAAATAATAAAAATATATCCAAACGTGTCACCTGATAAACATTCTAAAGAGTTGATAGAATTTATTAACGGTCTTTCTTAAAGAGAAGTATAAGTATTAACAGCAAAACCTATCTCGGTACACGAGTAGTCTAATACCTCATTATTTAGTATTTTGGAATTATTCAGACATACGCAGCTGAAAATCTTATAGACATTGACGCTCCTGCATTCAACAAGCCTGATGAAGGATTTGGCGTATAAGTTGACGTATGTCCATTTGAAGTGTTGGATAATGTCGGTATAACAAAGGAATAGCTGCCCTGGTTCGTAGTTATCGAGATATTTGATAATGGTCCAAGTACGGCAACGTCAGTGGGATCTACTCCTACGCGGACGTTCTTTATAACTGAGTTGCTCGATATGTTTATAATCTGCAGGTTACCTGGTTGTGTTTGTTCTGTAGCAAGCAATAATCTTCCATCTGGAGTAACTGTTAGGCCCGTATCGGATACAGAGCCACTAACAGAAACAACATTATTGTTCGATAAGTTTATCCTGCTCACTGGCCCATAATCAGCAGCATAAAGTAACTTGCCGTTTGGAGTTATAGCAAGATTACCATAAACATTTGTTATATTGGGTGATACTAGTGTGTTTGTAGATGTATTTATTATGAGTACATAGTACCTGCCTGTGTATGTGGATACATATACTAATTTCCCATTTGGACTTGCGACTGCATAATCTGGAGTGCCTATCCCGGTTATCCTAGTTATGATTTGTCCGGAAGTTAAATTTACTATGCCTATATCGCTATTCTGATAATTTGGAGAATAAAGAACCTTGTCTCCTGGCAACACAGCTACAGCACGAGCAGCCGGATATGATGTTGTATCTGTAGCAATACTTCTAATAATGGAATTTGAACTTGCATTGAATTCAAAAACGTTCTGATAATCCGATTCATAGATAAACCTGCCGTCCGGACTTGACGATAACCCATACAGATTATAACAGCAATAGTACGCATTTGATAGTGTAGACTTAGAAGAAGTTGCGTTAAGACTAGAAAGTTGATAGTAGTCTCCTATGCCTGCTTGCCAATAAACGGTGTGGCTATAATTTGATGAGGTTATATACTGTGGCGAATAACCAGCGTATACGGAACTAACCACATTACCCGAATTCAGATTGATTACTGATACAGTGTCATTCTGATAGTCCGTTACATATGCATAATAGGAGGTTTCGCCGGTCCTATTAACGCCGTCGTAGCTTACGTTCCACTTGTAGTTGTCTGGAAGACCGTATGCGACAAAGGTAGTCGTACATGAGGTAGAACCGGAGAACGTGACTGGTTTACTGCTCCCTGTCGAC